>JAZLLA010000050.1:0-73401 GCA_045597895.1 Candidatus Cryptobacteroides sp.
GCTGCTTGCCGATACGAGAGAATGCCTTTTCACAAACGAGCCGCTCATAACTTCAGCAGCTTTCCCCTCGGATGCTATGGCAAGGAAGACTGTCCTTTGTTTCTGTGGCATCTGATAGAACAGGGACTCGTATGTATCCGAAGACAGGCGGACGACAAAGTCAATTGCCGGCTCAACCATAACCACCGAGCAGGTCTGCCCGTAGCCCGTTCTCGAATACAGGATATTCAAAATTCTATGGATATAACTTGTCACGCCATCGAATCTATTGAACAGATCTTCAAGAACCGCAGGGTCGAAACGCCTGCCACCCTCCTCGAATTTATCATTTGCAAACTCGGAGTATTTCTCAATCTCCAGCGGGTTAAGGTTCATGATGGTGACGGACTGGTAAAACGGCCGTGACGGAGATGTGAACATCCCATTCATCAGGTGCCGCTGGCTGCCGGCGAAGATGAAATGGGCATTCGTTGTCTTCTGGACATACGTGCGGAGTGTAGCCTCCACCGTAGCATCTCTATATTTAGTTATCTGCTGAAACTCGTCGATAGCAACAATGCATGGACGGTCGGCACTTTGCAGATAGCGGAAGATCTCATCCAGGGTCGCAATGGGGTTCCTGATTTCCCCAAGGCCCACACTCCAGGATGGCAGGCCGTTGATGTCAAATGTTATCTCGGAACGGATGGAACCGATTGCTGTCACGAACTTCTCCCAAGCATTTCTTCCCTTTGGCTTGAGTTCCTCCAGTACCGCCTTACCGAGCATGTTCACCAAGTCACTGACTGACTGGGTTGCGTAAATGTCAACAAGAAAGCAATGGTACTTCTCGCGGAATTCGTCGCAGTCGAATACATGATTGATCAGTTCGGTCTTGCCTATCCTTCTCGGAGAAATAATGGCGATATTATTCTCATTGACAAGTAGTGAACGCATATCATCGGTCTCCTGCTTCCTGTCGCAGAAGTACTCGTTACCGGCATATCCGTTGGTGATAAATGGATTTCTCATATTCAGTTGTTATACTACACCTGCAAAGATATAAAAGAATATCTCATTATCATAAAATGATAACCTAAAAATAATAGTCAATCACGTTTCTTCGAACAGATCGATTGGATAATCTGTTCGGCGGAACCCCCCTTCCACAGATTCAATACCGAACGATATCCCATAGAAGTTCGTGAGCCGGGAGGACGTCCGTCGCCAACTGGAATTCTACTTCCTGACAAAATGCTTGAAGTCTGAACCGACCGTGCCTTTCCGGAATGTGGTTCCAAGCCTTTGCCACTCCATTTCATTCTTGGATTTCTATGCTTAGAACGAATATCCGATACCGATATATGGCCAAAGAACATTTGACAGATTCGGCTTGAGACCTATCGCGAAAGTCAGGCCTGCCGGTTTCTGATACCGGTATGAAATGTCGGCAAAGAGAGTGCCGCCGAACTGCGGGTCTTTTGCCGCCTCGTTGACAGCTATGCCGGCGTAAGCGCCTGCTCCCAGGACAAGGTGGCTGTTCTTCTTCCCGAACATATAGTTGAACTCCACCGGAACTCCGATGCTGTGGGTAACCCCGTCATTGCCCTTTGTGTCGAAGAAATCCACTCCGCTGTTCGCATAGCCGTATCCCAGGCCAGCACTGAATCCGAATCCCGAGTTGCCTTTGAAACGGGCATCATAGTTTATGCCGGCCAGGCCCGACGAGCCGAAGAGTTCAAGATTGATGGATCTGGTCTGCGCGCTTAATGATGCGGCCATCATAACAAAGACAAAAAGTAATGCAAGTTTTTTCATGATGATATAAAAATTTAATATGATTCTACACGTGGTTGATTATTGGCGCGAAATTTACGACCTGATTATTCAGCCAACTGATAAAGCTCATCCGTGAATTCAAAGGAATAGATTAAATAGTTGTCAACTGTAGTCGTTGTATAGTATTTTACGTATAAGGGTGAATATGTAGAGCCATAGTCTTCCCGGCTTTCCCTCTCAAAAGTCAGAGACTTTCCGTCATCATAGGTCACCCTAAAAGAACAGAAGTCGTAGATGTCAATATGGCCCATTCCCATCACAATATCCTTGCTCGCAGAAGAATGTGCAGGAACGTCCAAACAGAAGACATTTTCTTGAACAAAAGGCTTACCTGTATCCAGATTCATTCCATGAAACTGATCGATTTCCAGATGCAGAGCATGATCTGACAGATTATCATAGCTCAAAGTTGCAACACCAAATGGATCAGGAACGATTTCACGCTGACACGAAAGAGCTGCAACTGCTGCAAATATCATAAGAAAAGATTTAAGGATGCGATATACTTTCATAGCCAGAAATAATCTTTTTCTCAAAAACGATAGATTACACCTATGTCTGTATTTGAATTTATCAAGCCTATACAAGGAGCCCAGTTAAATCCCTCATATCTTGCGCCCAATGAACCAATTGTTGCAAAAAAGTCCCAGTGCTGATCACATCTGAAACGGAGCATAGGTGTTATTCCTATGTCCGCACCTTCTGTTACAGTAAGATCGGTCCTGATCAGCGCCCGAAACCGTAAATCAAGATAGAGCACATCGCTATGCCAAGGAGTATATCTAAAATAGGCACCTGCTAAAAAATTTGAATAATTCTCAACACCTGTGATTCCAAAACTAGCTTGAACTGCAATCTTGTCGTTGAATTCATAGCCTCCCAATGCTGAAAACTGATAACGGAAGGCACTAACATAAAAAGAAGTCATGTCACCACCTATTTGCCAAGTCTGTGCATCGGCCCTGTTGCTTCCTAAAAGCAAGGATAACGCAACAATGAAAATTCCAGTTATTCTCTTCATAATTTATTAATGTTGAAATAGTTCGATATAAATAGCAACATATTGTTTTTGTTATGGTCGCCTTAGCTGTTTGGATTTAAGCAACAACTGTCATCAGTGCAATTCTATCCAGTCAGAGTAAGTCACGGTATATGCTCCGCAGACACCTGCACCGCCTTCTACGTTAGTGTAGACAAATGATGCCGGGGCAAGACCGGTACTGGACAAGTCAGCTGAAGCATGTTCGTTGTTGTAGCGTGCTTTCAAATAGCTGTAGTAACTGTCCGAGATGCGGTAAAGGGCCAGGCGGTACTTGTATTTGTAAAAATACCGATGTGCACGCACTCCATCGTATTTCTCCGAATACTCGTCCGTATTCTCAAAGAATTTTGAAGCGAAAGCAAAGCTGTGTTTTTCAGATACATTGGATTTCCGAGGTGAGTCGCTCCAGATTTGTACAGAAGGATGATTGCCTGAAAGAGTGTTGTAGTACCGCGGAGATGCTGTGACAGGAGTCTCCCCGAAAGCAGAAAGCTCGTTCGAGTCTGTCATCGAATCCGGAGAGAGATATCTGGTCTGTGTACTATACTCAAGCTCACCCCAATACTTCTCCCCGGTCTCAGGATCGGTCTCTTCCCACTGCCCCGCCTTCTCACAATACTGGACCATAGCTGCACCATAGCAGCCTCCCTCCCCATTGTCATCATAGGAGAGATCGACTATGAGCCTCTTCCAACCTGTTTTTCCCGGCATAGTCCTAGTTGTCCATTCGAAAGACGGAAACTCCTTCGGCACTACGCATTTTGTACTCACCGCCCCTGAGCCCGGCACCTCAGCCATGGCCTCCACTATATCGCCCGGAGAAAACCGGTAATCTGTCATATAGAGCTGAATCCTTTCCGGCGGCAGAAGCCTGTCATATTTCTTCATCACCAGCGGTGACCCGTTCACCAGCACTTCCACCGATTCATCCCTCGTCAGCACAGGCTCGACCTTTCCCGCCAGGGGCGTGGTTGCCTGCAGACAGAAGAATGTCGTATCATAGTCGTTTGACGGGATGAATGTCATCCAGACGATCCCTCCGCCCACCTGCTCGGAAATGTCGAAGAAGCGTTCGCAGGATGTCAGCGCCAAACATATCATCAAAACCGGTATAATTTTTCTCATGACTTAGAATCTTATTGAATAACTGAATGTAGGAATGATCGGAATGAGGCCGTACGAGCGGCCCTTGTACTCGTTATTCTTCACACTGATGTCGACATAGACAGTATTGAGCCTGCAGTATGCATTATAGAGACTCAGATTCCATGTGCGGACCTTTCCGTCGGAACGCTGCTTTATGAAGTTCATTCCTATATCGAGCCTGTGATAATCGGGGAACTTGATATTGTTGGGACCTGTGAATACTCTGCGGAACTGATAATCTACGCTGCCGTCAACCTGCTCCACCGCAGCATAGTACCGGCCCTGCGTTCCGACACTCATACGGTTGCCGGAATGGTACACCCAGCCCCCATATATCTCGAAACGCTCACTGAACTTATGAGTCGCAGTAATGTTGAACTTGTGCCGGTTGTCATTGCGGTCCGGATACCAGCGGTCACTGAAGTCCCTGAAGAAGCGCTCGGACCAGGAAAGGGTGTACGCCACGTCCACACTTGTCCTGTCGTTCTCCCACCCGAAGGCCACTTCCGCTCCGTACGCCCTGCCCTGTCCTTCAGTAAATGCCGATTCCCATCTGCTCACTGGCGGGAATATGACCGAAGGACCGGAATACTCGTAGATGTGGTCCAGCGTCTTCCAGAATCCTTCGACATCCAGGTGCATTCCGTGAGGCAGGCGGGAATATACACCGACTGCAGCCTGCTGCGAGTGCATCGGATGGATTCCTGATGTCGCCGGCAACCAGAGATAGGTCGGCAGGTCAATATAAGTCGTCTGCAGAAGGTGTTCGCACTGATCCATCCAGACGTATGAAGCCTTCAGCGCAACTGCATCGGAGAGATCAAGCCGCAGAGCGGCACGCGGCTCCGGCAGCGCATAGGTCCTGCCCTCTACAATAAAGAGAGCTGCACGAAAGCCAAGGTTTGCCGTGAGGTTAGGAAGCAGTTCCATCTCATCCTCGAAATATAATGAAGGTTCCTCACCGCGATATTGCTTGCCGTAGTCATACCGTACGGGGTCTTCGTCCTTTCGACCGGACTCGGTCCACAGACGAAGAGAGCACCCGGGAAGATATGCGTGATGCTCCCACGATGCCCCGAAACGGATATGGTGGGCTGCGGACGGTTCCCAGTCGAAGTCGACCGCTGCGCGGATGCCGTGTACGCCGGAGCGGTCCAGTTCCTCCGCGCAAGTATAGAAGTCTCCGTCATCCCAAGACCATACCCGGCCTCCATACTTGACACTGGAGACGTTATGTGAGTAGTACAGTCCCGCCTTGGAGACAACATTCCCCGTGAAGTTGTGATTCCAGATAATGCCGGCTGTGGTCGATCCCCAGTTGAGAGCACCAGCATAACTCTCGTTGCCGGTGTGCATAATCGAACCGTCCGTCATCCGGGACTTGTGGTACGATCCTGCCTTCAAGTGGTCCATTCCGTTGAAAAAGACCATCCTGAGTATGTCTCCACTATCCAGATGATGCGTGATGCCGGCATTCAAGTCCCAGAAAGCATAGTTTCCCCTGATTCTATCATCAGGTCCGTTCTCATGGTTAATAATGGCCAGTGCCGGTATAGTGATGGCATCAAGCCAGGTGCGTCGAAGGCCCAGCTGAAATGACGTCCTGCCCTTGACCAGCGGGCCTTCCAGCTGTAAGTGCCCGTCTATCAGCCCCAACGAGAAGACACCGTGGAAATCATACAGGTCTCCGTCGCGCGTGGTGACATCCACCACGGAGGAGAGCCGTCCGCCGTATCTGGCAGGAAAACCGCTCTTGTAGAAGTCAACGCTGCCGACAACGTCGGGATTGAACGCAGAGAAGAGGCCGATGAGGTGGCTGGTGTTATATACTGAGGATCCGTTCAGGAGGAAGAGATTGTCACCTCCGGTCCCGCCATGTACGAACAGACCCGACATCAGCTCGGTACCGGAAGCCACACCCGGCAGAAGCTGCAGCGTCTTTACCAGATCGGGAGTACTGAACAGCGCGAAACCTCTGTTCAGCTTTTTGCCGTCAAGACGTGTCAGTCCCGTCTGCGTGGAGTTAAGGTTCCGGTCTATTCCTACCGTTATCCTGGATGCCGTGATAGTGTCCATCTGAAAGCTTATTTCTACCGGGACAGCAGGCTCCGGCACAGGAGTTTTCCGCCTTTCTGCTGTCAGCACGATGAACTTTTTATGACGCTCCCAGACTATGCCGGAGCCTCTGAACAGGGATTCCAGATTATCTTCCAGCTTCCCCCTCGTCAGGTCCTTACCCCTATACTGCGCATTGACAGGCAGGGACGTATCGAACACGAAGTTGACACCATACCTCTCGCTTATCCTGGCCATCCCGTCCTTGATCGACATCTGCGCCATGGCCGGAACCGCCAGGAACAAGGCAAGGACCAATATCAATATCCTTTTCATCGCTCCACCGTGATTTCGATGTCAAGCGCCTTCTCTATCAGCGAAACAATGAAATCAATGTCATCATCCGGGAACGTAGCTGTCAGATGCTTGCCGGAAGGCCCGGCAGAGAGTGTGCAGTGATAATATGCAGACAGTTCCTGCAGCACATCCTCCACAGGTGCATCATTGTAGACAAATTCGTGGGTGATAGAAACATCAGGGTTGAGGACAACCGTCTCAGGACGTGCTTCTTCCGGCTCTGTGTGCCTGACAGCAGAATAGATGCCCGCACCTGCAGCAAACACTACCACTACAGATGCAGCGACCGCCGCTGCTGTCACCCACCAGCGCCTAGGCATTGCGGTCTCCGTAGCTGTATGTTCATTGAACCTGGCTATTGCCTTCTTTGTATCGAACCTGTCCTTGTCATAAATGGAAGATACATAGTGCAGGTCTTTGTCGTCGAATTCTGTCATAGTAATAATCCTTTTTTACTGCTATGACGGAAAAAACACAGAAAGTGGCTACGCCTTATAGAAAAAAATATGCAAAAATATTCTTGCACCCCTCCCGGAGCGCCTTGAGGGCCTTTGTGATCTGCGCATGGACGGTGTTTTCAGAAATGCCGAGCTGTGAAGCTATCTCCGAATATGTCATACCATCACGCTTGTTCATCAGGAATATCTCCCTCCGCTTTTCAGGGAGCTTGCCGATGGCTGTCCACAACCTGGCCCACAGGAAGGATCTGGATTCGGTCTCTTCATCGACGGCATCCATCTCCATACCCTGCCACCGTTCATAATCCGGCATCCCCTTCAGAGCGTCCAGACACTTGTTGTGGACAGTTCTGTATAGATACGGCTTTACCGCACCGGGCTTCTTCCCGCCCTTGACCTTGTCCCAGAAAGCGATGAACGACTCCTGGACCACATCCTCAGCCATCCCAGTATCCGGCAGGTACTTGGCGGCATAGAGGCACAGCGGCCTGTAGTAAAGCCGGAACAGTTCCTCTATGTCCTTCGTCCTTGTCATCCGAAATAATAACGTCGCCAAAAGCAGAATCCTGCAGCAACCATCGACAAATATATGAAATTATTCAGGCACGAAAAAACCTCCGCGCTTCGTCGAGGAGACCCGCTGGGGCCTGATACGCAACTTCCAGATCCTCCACCTCCTCGATGAAAAACTGGAACAGCGCGGCACCCGCCAGGGCGCCCTTGTGATGGGATGAAAAACGGCGCTACCAGGACAGGGCCATGAACTTGGTACAGGTGACTGTGTGTCCGCTGTCCATCATTTCCCAGTCCACTTCCACAGAAACGCCGCAATCCTGGAATAACTTCGCCAGTTTTACCGTATTGACGGGAGGTACAGTCTTGTCACCATAGCTGGCATACAGGTAGGTCCTGGTTTCCGGGACCCATCCCGATGTCAGGTCCTGCTTTTCCAGACAGGCCATGAAATCCTTGTATATCTGAGAATTTTCGTTGAGCACTTCCTGATTCAGGATTCTGTTGATGAATACATGGCAATCCTTGTCGGACAGGATCTCCTTATCACCGTCAGTATTCAGATCTTCAGCGAGAGACTCGTTTATGTCGCTCGTGTTCAAAGTTTTTTTCCTGTATATTTCGTCATATTTGGCTTTGACGCCGTTATACTTGTCCGTGTAGAAGTCAGACTCCTTGTATTTGGCTGCCAGCTCGGCGTTGCAGCCCAGCATACTCTTGATGACCATAGGTATGACACAAGGGAACTCCAGCTCACGTGAGGAAAAGTAATTCTTCAAAGTCTCTACCGGGCTGTATGGACCGCTGCAAGCGTAAGAGTACTCGAAACGCCAGTAATCCCCCAATGTAAATCTATAGGTAGCTCCACCCGGCATACGGGCTGTACAATATTCGCTTGTATCCAGATATTTGTGAACCGCAATGGCATCACCGCCTCCCTGAGAAGCTCCGACAACGCGGAGGGTCCAGTCATCCTCCATCTCTCCACCGTCATTGCAATAAATATTATATCCGGCTACAAGAGCATCATAAATCTGCCTTGCCTGTGTGTTATGGTCGATATAGGGCTGGACATTTCCGGCATTTGAACCGAATCCCTGTCCGTCAGGCATAATGAAAAGATTGTCCGTGGATAGGAAAGACGCGAACTCGTATCCGCCATCGTCCTTTGTAGCACACTCGCCCTCCAATGTGTGGGTGTATGGACAAATCAGATATATGTGGTCCTGATCCGTATATTCCATACCAAACCACCAATAGGATCCTGCAGACATGAAGGCGGAAAGCTTGATAGGGTTTCCTGCTTGATCTACAGAATAATACTCATATTCCCAGGTTGTATACATCGGAGAAACCGTGCCGAGGATCCGTTGCAATGAATCCGCCTTTTCCTCATTGGCCTTGAGGAATCTTTCACGCGCATTGTTGGTTTCCTCGTCTTCCAGGCTATAACCGAAAAGCAGAATGGCCATTTCTTCCACAGTGCGGTTCTCGGAACTGATAATCGAATACCGGGCATCGGAAACAATCTCCTCCAAGCCTATGTCCAATACCTCATCTTTATCTGGATCGGAATTGATTTTATCGTCATTGTAGCAGGATGATATCCCCAGCAGCGCCATCAATACTGATAGCAGAAGAAATCTGTAAGAATGTTTCATTTCCATTGTGTAATTATTCTTCATAGCATCGGAACGATGTGCCCCCGTTCCGTGAAATCCCGCAAAATTAATGGTATTTTCCGGTTCGCCCAAAAATAACCTCAGTATACAAGTTTGGCCGTATTCTTGTGCCAGATCTATCGTGTACTATACTTAAAAAGAATATCCGTTGCCGGTAAAGCCTAAGTGTTTTAGGCGGATATCTTGACAGATTGCCGGAATTGAAATTCAACGGGAACGCCTGTCGGTAAAAGCATATTGATAATCAACTAGTTACAAAACGATATGTTCCTGCATAGGTCTCTACGGCCTAACCGGGAACAGCTGGCGAAAATACATATTGATTATCAGTTATTTACAGAACGCTCTGTTCCCGCTGAATTGCAAAACAAAATGAAACACGATTAACCTTCGGGAAAAGTCCGAAAGTTACGTAGGAAAAGAGGTGAAATGCCAATAACTTTCGCCTTTTGGTAGAAGGTTGCGGGAGGAGGCAGGCAGAGGCGGGAGGAGAGGCGGCGGGCAGTTCCGTCGGACGACCGTCCGCCGGAATGTCGGGCAGCGTAACCGGCCCGGGCTGTCCAGAGCCCGGGCCGACACTGCCCGCCACTCGTTCCGAGCTGCCCGCTTCCGCCCTCCCAGCACACCTGGTTTCCAGGAGGTGCCACAGAAGGTTGTCAGAGAGGGGTGCATGGAAACCATAGGGCCCTAAGACGGGTATGGTTTCTGGAAAGTGCCACAGAATGTTGTCAGAGAAGGGTGCATGGAAACCAAGGGGCCCAGGAACGGGTATGGTTTCTGGAAAGTGCCACAGAATGTTGCCCGTGAGGGGTCGATGGAAACCAAGGGCTCCTGGGACGGGGTTGGTTTCCGGAATGAGCCACAGAAGGTTGTCAGAGAGGGGTGGATGGAAACCAAGGGGCCCAGGAACGGGTATGGTTTCTGAGAAGTGCCACAGAAGATTGTCTGGGAGGGGCGAATGGAAACCAATGGCTCCTGGGACGGGGTTGGTTTCCGGGATGTGCCACAGAAGATTGTCTGGGAGGGGCGGATGGAAACCATAGGGCCCTAAGACGGGTATGGTTTCCGAAAGGTGCCACTGAGAGCTGTCAGAGAGGGGTGGATGGAAACCAAGGGGTCCAGGAACGGGTATGGTTTCCGGGATGGGCTCTGCAAGACCTTCTGTGGGGGTGTTGTGGAAACCAACCCATCGAAACAGCCCGGCGGTTTCTTATGAAGATTGGTGAGTGCAAAGAATATGGCGAATCTTTGTACTCAAAAAGCAATTCGAGGGAGTTTGGATGAAATACAGACCTTGACTGCAAAGAAAATGGGCATTTCTTTGCAGTCAGAGGCATAATAAGGGGAAACTGCAGGGAATGTGCCCGGCTTATTTGAACAGGGCCTTCACGAGGGCGGGGACATCGGCGACCTTCACCACCTGGATGCCCTCAACCTTCCTGTCGAAGGAAGAGAATGACGAAACGAATATCTTCTTGAAGCCCAGACGCGCCGCTTCGCCGATGCGTCTGTCGACCTGGGCCACTGGCCTGATCTCACCGCTGAGGCCCACCTCTCCAGAGAAGCACACGTCGGACGGGATGGAGAAATCGAAATTGGAAGAAAGCACGGCGCATATCACCGCCAGGTCGCACGCCGGGTCGCTCACGCGAAGACCCCCGGCCATATTCAGGAACACATCCTTGGCGCTGAGATGGAATCCCGCACGCTTCTCCAGCACTGCCAGAAGCATGTTCAGACGGCGCACGTCAAACCCCGTCGCCGAACGCTGCGGAGTGCCGTAGGCCGCCGAGCTCACCAGCGCCTGCACCTCGAAGAGGAACGAGCGCGAACCGTCCAGCGTCACGCTCACCGCAGTCCCGCTCAGGCCCTGCTCATGCATCGGGATAAGCATCTCGGAAGGATTCGCCACCTCACGCAGCCCGCTGCCGGTCATCTCAAACACAGCCAGCTCGGATGTAGAGCCGAAACGGTTCTTTATACCTCGAAGTATCCTGTACGCCCCGCGGTTCTCCCCTTCGAACTGAAGGACCACGTCCACGATATGTTCCAGTACCTTCGGACCGGCGATGTAGCCGTCCTTGGTGATATGTCCTATCAGAATCACAGGCACGCCTGTCTCCTTCGCGAAACGCAGCAGCTGCGCGGCCACCTCCCTGATCTGCGTCACCGAACCCGGCGCCGACTCCACCGTCTCCGTGTACATCGTCTGCACCGAATCCACCACCATCAGGCCGGGCATCATCGCCCGCGCCTCCGCCAGGATGTTCTCCATCAGCGTCTCGGACAGGATGGAGCACTGCCCTCCGTCGCCTCCGAGCCTGTCGGCGCGCATCTTCACCTGGTTCACGCTCTCCTCTCCGGTCACGTACAAGGTCCTCAGATGGGAGCAATGCAGCGGTATCTGCAATGACAATGTCGACTTGCCTATGCCCGGCTCGCCACCGATCAGCACCAGCGAGCCCGGGACAATACCGCCGCCCAGCAGCCTGTCCACCTCAGTGCTGTTCAATGAAACCCTGACCTCCCCTGTCGGGGCGATCTCATTGAGCTGCACCGGCCTGCGCCGCTCGGAAGCGGCGGATGCGGCTCCGGAGGCGGAAGCCTTGCGGCTCTCGCGCGGCTCCTCCACCATTGTGTTCCACTCGCCGCAGGCGGGGCAGCGCCCCATCCACTTCGGACTCTCGTTTCCGCACGACGTGCAGTACCAGACGGATTTGACTTTTGGTGCCATAACTAGTTCTCATTGGCCAGAAGGCCTGCTATTCTGTCGATAATAAAGTTCATTCTGGAGGATGCGGCGACGGTGTTGTTCGTCATGAATGAGAAGACGATGACATCTTCCGGTCGCCCGCTGCGCGGCATTATGTAGCCGCTGAAGCAGCGCACTCCGTTCATCGAGCCGCTCTTCATATGCACCCTGGCGCGGGTTTCTTCGGTCTCGCGCTGCAGACGGGTGGAAAGGGTTCCGGTCCCGGCCTGAGGGATGGAAGACTCGAAGGCCGGGTACTGGGCGGACGAGCGCATGGCCATAAGGAAACGGACGAAGAAGTCCGGAGAGACGTAGTTCTTCCGCGAGAGGCCGCAGCCGTCATCGAACTGCATCCTTTCCGCCCCGGAGACCTTCATCGCCTTGAACGCACGCAGCATCACGGCCGTGCAGGAGTCCTTGCAGGCGGAGCCGGTGCGCTCCTTGGCAAGGACGCGCAGGAGGGTCTCCGCGTAGTAGTTGTCACTGTGGACATTGGCCATTCTGACTATGTCGGAGACTGCCGGCGAGAGCGTTTCGCCGATGAAATGGAGCTTTGTCTGAGCTATGGCGGCAGCGCCGGTCTCATCGCTGAAATCGCGGACGTGGCCGAACGGATCGATGTCGGCGGGACCTTCGGAGACATTGAATCCGGAGGATTCCAGATATCTGTAGAAGTAGAAGGCGCAGGTCATCGCGCCGAAGTTGTTCGCGAAGGACTGGCGCTTAGAGCGTGAGCCCGCGGGCATTGACCCGGACAACCCTGCCAATGGGGCCAGAGGAGTGCTGGTGTAGAGCAGGTTCTCCTTGCTGCCGGCCGCGCCGGTGGTGCAGCTGTGGCTCCAGGTCATCCACGGAGTCTCGGGATAGCTGACCTCCACCTTGACGGGGGCGCCCGGTTTTGCTCCCGGGGTAAGGGTGAAGTACTGCAGACCTTCGGCGAAGCTCAGGCCTGTCATCACTGTGCCGTCGCCCGTCGCCGCATCCTCCAGCTGCCAGGAAGGGTTCTGCATCTCGCAATCCAGCCAGCGCCCGTCGCCGATTATGCGCCCCTCGATGGAGGTTATGCCGGCGGAGCGGAGCAGTTTCGCCCACTGGGAGAACGTGGTCTGGAGAGGGGTGCCGATGTCATCGCGGCCGCCGATGGTGGGATCGCCGCCGCCGACTATGTAGAGGTCGCCCTTCAGAGTGCCGCCCTCTATCGTTCCGCTGTATGCGAGCCTCGTCCTGAAACGGTGGGAGGAACCCAGCTCGTTAAGCGCTATGCCGGTGGTGAGGAGCTTGAGGTTGGATGCCGGGATCATCCTCCGGGAGGAATTCCAGTCCACTATCACTTCACCCGACACCTTCACGGCCTTGATACCCCAGACGGCCTCCTTGAGCTCATCAGTGGTTTTCAACTGCTCCACATACTTCTGCACGGGGTTCTGAGCGAAGATCCCGCTGGAGAAAAATATCAGAAATAAAAAAAATACCGTCCTTTTCATACACTTACAAAAGTAACCAATTATTTGTAACTTTGTCCTGCTTTTTATTCCAGACACATGAAAAGGACAGTATTGGTATCCGGCGGGGCCGGGTTCATCGGAAGCCACGTTACAGTGGAGCTCATAGAAGCCAGTTATGACGTAGTCGTAGCGGACAACATGTCGAACTGCGACAGGACCTGTTTCAACGGGGTCACCGCCATCATCGGAAAGGAACTTCCGTTCGTCGAAATGGATTTCTGCGACGCCGCAGCCGTGGAAAAGCTATTCAGCGAGCACAAGTTCGATGCGGTCATCCACTTCGCAGCCTTCAAGGCCGTGGGCGAGTCCGTCGACGAGCCGCTGAAGTACTACCGGAACAACCTCGTTTCCTTCATGAACATCATCCAGGCCGCGCGCACCCACGGCGGCTGCAACGTCCTTTTCTCCTCCTCGGCCACAGTCTACGGCGAGCCGGACGTGCTGCCCGTCACTGAGCAGTCCCCACGCCAGAGCGCCACTTCCCCATACGGGAACACGAAACAGATGTGCGAGGACATCCTTCGCGACTCTGTAAAGGCATATCCTGAAATCAAGGGCATCGCCCTGCGATATTTCAATCCTATCGGCGCACACCCTTCAGCCCTGATCGGCGAGCTGCCGAACGGACTCCCGAACAACCTCGTCCCGTTCATCACCCAGACCGCCATCGGAAAGAGGGAGTGCCTCAGCATCTTCGGCAATGACTACCCTACCGCCGACGGCACCTGCCTGCGCGACTACATCGACATCGTCGATCTGGCCAAGGCCCACGTCTGCGCAGTCAGCCGTATGGTCGAAGGAAAGATGAAAAGCGGTTACGAGATCTTCAACGTCGGCACAGGGCGTCCCGTCTCGGTGCTCGAGCTGGTGACAGCCTTCGAAAAGGTCAACGGAGTGAAGCTGAACTACCGCGTCGCGCCGCGTCGCGAAGGAGACGTCACCGCCATCTGGGCCGATCCGACGCTGGCCAACGAAGAACTGGGATGGAAGGCTGAGCGCAGCGTGGAGGAGACCCTCGCCGCCGCCTGGGCCTGGGAAAAGCATCTCGCCGGACAGGAATGAAAAGGAGCGGACTGATTCTCGAAGTGCCCGGAGGCGCCGACAGGGTCCTGCTGCACACCTGCTGCGCCCCCTGCTCGGGAGCCATCATCGAGTGCTTGCTCAGCAACGGAATCACCCCGACCATATTCTATTCCAATTCCAATATCTTCCCGCATGAGGAGTACCTGAAGCGCAAGGACGAGTGCACCCGCTATGCGGAGTCGCTGGGGCTGGAGATCGTCGATGACGACTACTCGCACGAGGAGTGGAGAGAGGCCGCGGCGCGAGGGCTGGAGAACGAGCCCGAGCGCGGCGCGCGCTGCCTCGCCTGCTTCAAATACAGGCTCCGCCGCGCTGCTGCATACGCGCTGGAGCACGGCTACTCCGTGCTGACCACCACCCTCGCCTCATCCAGATGGAAGTCCCTGCCGCAGGTAGACGAGGCCGGCCGCTGGGCCTGCTCGTCGGTCGGAGACGGCAGTGATGTAGTATGGTGGGAGATGAACTGGAGAAAGGGCGGACTTCAGGAAAGGCGTGGCGAAATCATCCGTGAGATGTCCTTCTACAACCAGCAGTGGTGCGGATGTGAGTACTCGATGAGACATTTGGAAGCTCGGAATTGCAATATTCCCGAATAATTTGCATACCTTTAAAGACTAAAACATTTCTTATGAAAGATAATGCAGTCAGCAGAATGCCTTTCCTGAAGTGGATCCTGCTGTTGATTCTCGGAACAGCCTTCTTCGGCGCCATAGGCTATGCATGCCTGTGGGTCGGTGATCTGTTCCAGGACAGCAAGCCTGTCCTCGCCGCCATATATGCCGGCGCAGGCATCCTTATGCTCTTCCTTTACCTCCTTCTGAGCAGTCTTATGGAGGGAAGGCAGGTGGACGAGCTTCATCCAGGCGGCATCCTCCCCGGCATCTTCAAAGGTTTCGGGACAGCCATACTTCTTCTGGCAGTTCCTGCGGGTATCCTGTTTGCCTGCGGTATGCTGGATTTCGGAAGCATCAGTATCGACTGGGCCGGAACCGGTTTCAGCTTCGCCTTCTCATTCGCAGTTGCGGTATGTGTGGAAATCGTTTTCAGAGGATTCCTTTTCAGATTCCTTGACCAGAGATGGAACTTCGCACTGGGCCTGCTGTTCTCGGCCATTGCATTCGGAGCCTTGAGCTATCTCAGACCGGGTGCCACCATCTGGAGCAGTGTCGCCCTCGCCATAGGTTCAGGATTCCTTCTCGGTGCCGCGTTCAAGTTTTCCGGAAGCCTTTTCTTCCCTATCGGCATCACCTGGATGAGCTGTTTCATCCTTTCGTTCCTGTCATCCGCCGGTGTCATTGTTACCGGCAACGAACTCCTCACCGGAGGCGATGCCGGGCTTGACAGCTCCATCATCACGGTGGCCGTTTGCCTTGTTATTATCATGATCTACCTCGTGAAGATGAAGAACAGCAGACACAAGGAGGACAAGAGAATAATCAAGCCTTTGTGGAGCAGATAGGTCAGCGGGCGAAGAGGCCGAAAAGGGCCGAGCCCGAACCTGACATAGAAGCATATACGGCGCCGTCTTCATAGAGACGGCGTTTTTCGTCCGCCAGAGCCGGATGCACGGCGAACACTGTGGTCTCGAAATCGTTGACCAGACAGTCCTTCCACTGCTCCACCGGTCTGGAAAGAGCTTCCATCAGTGGAGCCGGCCGGCTGTCCATCAGAGCCCTCGGGGTTATCCCCCGATAAGCTTCGGCAGTACTCACGGCTATGCCCTGCGGTACTATGACCCTGAGTTCATATCCGGACAGGTCCAGGTCGTAAGGCTCGAGTATTTCGCCTCTGCCGGTGCCTATCATCGGACGGTTGTATATGAAGAATGCGCAGTCGCTGCCCAGACGGGCGGCGTAGGCTGCGAGGGTCTTGTCATCAAGGTTGAGGCTGAACATTTCGGAGAGCATCCGGAGTGCGAAAGCGGCGTCGGCGGATCCTCCGCCGAGTCCGGCTCCCACAGGAGATGTCTTCTCCAGCCTGATCTTCACCGGCGGCAGGTCGAAATCCGCATCCAGCAGCTCATACGCTCTTACCGTCAGGTCCTTCATCGGATCCCAGTCCACCCCCTCCTTCCTAGTTATCGTTATCTCCACCTTCTCCGTTGGAACAAGGGGGTGAAAACTTGTGCCACCCCCCTGTCCCCACGGAGCAACCAACGGAATAATCTCCAGAGTATCGTGAATGGCGGAATACGGAACAAAAAGGGTTTCAAGGTCATGATAGCCGTCCGGACGCCTGCGGAGGACGCTCAGACCCAGATTCACCTTGACATTGGGATAAGTGATCATAACGAACGGACAGTCTGCTCGATACGGGCGGCCACCTCCTCACGGGACCCTTCAGGAATATGCTCCAGGACCGGAGACAGGAACGAAATCATCTGAAGCGCCCTCGCCTCACCCTCAGGGATACCGCGCGACCTCATATAGAATGACTCATCCTCATTCAAATAACCGACAGTCGCACCATGCGAGCACTCCACATCATCAGCATAGATCTCCAGCTGCGGCCTGGTCTCCGCGCGAGCCTCAGTGCCCAGAAGAAGGTTATGGTTCTCCTGCAGCGCCTTTATCTTCTGCGCATCCGGAGCCACAACGATGCGCCCGCCGAACGCAGCCTTCGCATCGGAAGCCACGATGCCGTTGAAAAGCTGACGCGACTCACAGTTCCCCACACGATGCCGCACAGTAACGTTCAGGGAAAGCCTGTCGCTGCCGGAACAGACATACACTCCCACCAGTGAAGCGGACGCCCCCTCACCGACGAAGTCGATGTCCACGTTCACATCACCGGACGCACCGGGGAAGAACAGCAGACAAAGGTCAAGCGAAGAACCCGCCTCCAGAACATAACGGACATCCCCCGACGGCTCCACACAGACGCTCCTGCGCTCACCCTCAGGTATACGGACAGCCCCGGCATCCACCGGAACCTCCACATAATGACCGTAATCGACTATCTTCTCCTTCATATCCTAGAAAGCATCGTAACCGTTCTGTTCGATCTGGTCCACAAGCTCGCGGCCCGCAGTCCTGACTATCCTGCCATCCTTCAGCACATGGACTACATCAGGAACGATATAGTCCAGAAGCCTCTGATAATGCGTGATCACAATGGCGCTCTTCTCAGGGGTGTGCAGGGCGTTCACGCCCTCCGCCACTATCCTCAGCGCATCCACGTCCAGACCGCTGTCTGTCTCGTCCAGAATGGACAGGGTCGGGTCCAGCATCGCCATCTGGAATATCTCGTTGCGCTTCTTCTCTCCGCCGGAGAATCCGACATTGACCTCGCGCTTCGCGAACTCTCCCTTCATCTGCACGAACGCCATCTTCTCCTTCATCAGCTTGATGAACTCCGCCGGCTTCAGGTCCTCGAGGCCCTGCGTCTTCCTGCGGGCGTTCACTGCCGCCTTCATGAAATTGGTAATGCTGACTCCCGGTATCTCCACAGGATACTGGAAGGAAAGGAACAGTCCGGCCCAGGAACGCTCCTCCGGGCTCATCGCCAGAAGGTCGCGGCCAAGGAAAGTCACAGACCCTTCCGTCACCGTATAGCTCGGACGGCCGGCGAGCACAGCGGAAAGCGTACTCTTTCCAGCACCGTTCGGACCCATCACAGCGTGAATCTCACCAGGGCCTATCTGAAGGTCGATCCCCTTCAGGATTTCTTTTCCACCGACTGAAGCGTGGAGATTCTTGATGTCAAGCAATATCATAATCTTCTATCCTATTCTTCCGTTTCAAATTTCTTCCTCCAGCTGACCAGCGACCATACTCCGTTAGCGATGTAGAGCAGGCTCACAACCGGCATGACATACAGACCGGCAGAGATATACAGGACAATGTTCGCGACGTTCACCACCAGCCACACGATCCAGCACTCCCACTTCTTCTGAGCGCTGAGGTACTGCGCCAGGAAGGTCACCATCAGCACATAGGAGTCGAGCCACGGTGACGGGTCGGCGGTTTCCTTCAGGAAAAGCGCCCAGCCGGCGCCGCAGACGATGATGAGCCCGAGGGCCATCATCCAGTGCTGCGCGGACATCCTGCTCACCTTCAGCGACTTGCCGTCAGCAGCGCTGACCTCGTCCTGACGGGGATGGGTCCAGCGCCAATGTCCGAATGCATTGATGGCGAAAGCCACCGGCTGGAGTATCATCGCACTGTACAGGTCCTGCCTCCAGAAGAGGAAGAACAGGAATACGTTGTAGACGTATCCCACCCAGAAATTGGCCTTCTTCCCGCGTCCTGCGAGGAAAACGCAGCTCAGTCCGAGCAATGCCGATATTATTTCAGTCCAGTTCATAGTTCCGTTATCCTATTGAGCCTTCAAGCGAAACCTGAAGGAGTTTCTGAGCCTCGACCGCGAACTCCATCGGGAGGCGGGAGAGGACTTCCTTGGCGTAGCCGTTGACAATGAGGCCGACTGCGTCCTCGGGTCCGATGCCGCGCTGGTTGCAGTAGAAGAGCTGGTCCTCGCTGATCTTCGACGTGGTGGCTTCGTGCTCGACCACGGCCGAAGGGCACTGGCTCTGGATCAGGGGGAAGGTGTGGGCTCCGCAGCTAGAGCCGATCAGGAGGCTGTCGCACTGGGAGTAGTTCCTTGCGCCGACGGCACCCGGGTTCAAGCGGACCAGTCCGCGGTAGCTGTTCTGGCTGTGGCCGGCGCTGATGCCTTTGGATACTATGCGGCTCTTCGTGCCGCGGCCTATATGTATCATCTTGGTTCCGGTATCCGCCTGCTGGAAGTTGTTGGTCACAGCGACGGAGTAAAACTCGGATGAGGAGTAATCGCCTTTCAGTATGGTGGAAGGGTATTTCCAGGTGATGGCTGAGCCAGTCTCGACCTGGGTCCAGGAAAGATGGCTGCCGGAGCCCTTGCAGATGCCGCGCTTGGTCACGAGATTCAGGATACCTCCCCTGCCCTGGGCGTCGCCCGGATACCAGTTCTGGACCGTGGAGTACTTGACGTCGGCATCCTGCTCGACTATTATCTCGACTACTGCAGCGTGGAGCTGGTTCTCGTCACGCATCGGGGCGGTGCAGCCTTCCATATAGCTGAGCTGCGAGCCTTCGTCGGCGACGATCAGCGTGCGCTCGAACTGGCCGGTGCCGGCGGCATTGATACGGAAATAGCTGGAGAGCTCCATCGGGCACTTGACCCCCTTCGGGATGTAGCAGAACGAGCCGTCGGAGAAGACGGCGCTGTTCAGAGCCGCGAAGAAATTGTCCCCTGAAGGGACGACGGTGGCCAGGTACTTGCGGACGAGGTCGGGATGCTCGTGGACGGCCTCTGAGAAAGAGCAGAAGATGATGCCCTTCTCGGAAAGGGTCTCGCGGAAGGTGGTCTTCACGGAGACAGAGTCGAATACGGCATCCACCGCGACCACTCCGGCGAGAGCTTCGCGCTCCTTGAGCGGAATGCCTAGCTTCTCGAAGGTCTCGGCGAGGGCCGGGTCGATCTCCTTCGGCCTGTCGCTGTCCTTCTTCGGGGCGGCGTAGTAGATAATGTCCTGGTAGTCGATCTCAGGCAGG
This sequence comes from Candidatus Cryptobacteroides sp., assembly GCA_045597895.1. Lineage (GTDB taxonomy): Bacteria > Bacteroidota > Bacteroidia > Bacteroidales > UBA932 > Cryptobacteroides. Next base: position 19,946 of record JAZLLA010000050.1, read on the forward strand.
TCCAGATGTCCCCACTCGGGCTTTTCCATCTTCTGCCACTTGCGGAACGCGTCCAGCCTGAAGTCCAGGAGCCACTGGGGCTCGTCCTTCAAGGCGGAAATGGTACGGATGATGTCTTCGTTCAGACCCTTCGGGATAAAATCCTGCTTTACGTCCGTGACGAATCCTTCCTTGTACTCCTGCTCGGTGATGTCCTGAAGCAGGCTTTTCTCTTCCATTGCGTCCATAGACTGCAAAGATAGCGATTTTTGCTTAAGTTCCGCACCACCTCACAGAAACCACCGGGCAGTTTTGAGGGCTTGTTTTCCATATCACCCTCACAGAAAGACCTGTAGAGCCCTTTCTGGAAACCAACCCCCTCCCAGAGGCCGATGGTTTCCACTCACCCTTCCCTGACAGCTCTCTGTGGCATATTCCAGAAACCACCACCCCTCTTTGGCGTAATCCCCGGTCGATAGACAGTAGCTTATTATACTGATAGTCAGCGGTATGATGGGGCATCTACCTGCTTTCCAAGAGGTAGATAGTAGTTTAATTTGCTTATAATTAGATAATTGAGCAAAAGACTGCCACCAGGGAGATTGAAGATAAAGGGGGATGATAGATGGAGACTTATTGTGATGACAATCAACGAGATGATGAATTATCTCCCCGCTTTTCGGAAGGCAGACAATAGCTTAGTTTGTTGATAATCAAATAATTGAACAAAAGACTGTCGCTGAGGGAGAATGCAGAGATATGGGTATGATGCAGGGAATGGCGGAAACTTGCTGAGGGAGAATGCAGAGATATGGGTATGATGCAGGGAATGGCGGAAACTTGCTGAGGGAGAATGCAGAGATATGGGTATGGTACAAGGTATGACGGAAGATGGCTGAGAATGCAGAGATATGGGTATGATGCAGGGAATGGCGGAAACTTGCTGAGAAATGCGGAAATGGCATGGCTCAGCAGGAAACGGCAGGGAGAGTATTGGACGTTCCTGCTTCCAGGGACGGGGAGTAAGTGATTGTTGTTTTTTTATGTTATATTTGTGTAACATAAAGATACAGCCATGAACAGTTTTGGACGTAATTTCAGAGTCAGCATTTTCGGAGAATCGCACGGAGACACCATCGGTGTCGTTCTGGACGGTGTACCGGCAGGGATAAGGCTTGAGGCCTGCGATTTCAGCGAGGACCTCGCCAGACGCAAGTCCGGCGCCCCAGGCACCACCCCGCGCATCGAAGCTGACGAGCCTATGCTGCTCAGCGGCGTCTTCGAAGGCCACACCACGGGAGCCCCGCTCACCATCGCCTTCAAGAACACAAATACCCGCTCCGGCGATTACGCGGACTTCACCGCCATCCCACGCCCGGGCCACGCAGACTATGTCGCCGCCCTCAAATGGGACAAGGCCAATGATCCCCGCGGCGGCGGCCACTTCTCCGGCAGGCTCACCCTGCCGATCGTCGCCGCCGGCGTAGTGGCGAAGAAAATGCTCGAAGGCATCACCTTTGACGCCAAGCTTGTGGAAGTCGGGGGCTGCGGGAACCTTCTCAAGTGGCCTGATATGCTGAAGGAAGCTGCCGCAGAGGGCGATTCGCTCGGCGGTATCGTGGAATGTGCCGTATCGGATCTGCCAGCCGGACTCGGCGAGCCGTTCTTCGACTCAGTGGAGTCGCTGATCTCCCACGCCGTATTCTCCATCCCGGGAGTCCGTGGCATCGAATTCGGTGACGGCTTCAAGGCCGCCCGTATGAAAGGCTCGGAGCATAATGACCCGTTCGGCCCGGAAGGTCCGGTCAAGAACGGCGCCGGCGGAGTGAACGGCGGCATCACCAACGGCGCCCCTCTCCACTTCCGCGTAGCCTTCAAGCCTACAGCCAGCATCGCCCGCGCCCAGCAGACCTGGAACTTCGCTGAGGACAAGTCCGACACGCTTCAGGTCAAGGGCCGTCACGACGTCTGCTTCGCCCTCCGCACCCCGGTCATCGTCGAGGCCATGTCCGCCATCGTCCTCGCCGACCTCCTCTAGGTCCATCCCCATCCTCCCTGTAGTCCCCTGCTGAGTCATGCCTTCTCCGTATTCTCAGCAAGTTTCCGCCATTCCCTGCATCATACCCATATTTCTGCATTCTCAGCCATCTTCCGTCATACCTTGCACCATACCCATATCTCTGTATTCTCCTCGGTGACAGACCTTCGTTCAATCGCCTCATAGTCAACATATTAATCCACGAAATGCCTCCCAAAAAGGCAGACAATCCATCATCCCGTTGATTATCAGCACAATAAGCCACTACCTATCGACCATGATTCGTGCCAAAGATCCTCATCATGCAATAAACGCAGATTTACCTTGAGGCACAACACAATAAAGCGCGAATTCACCTAGTGCAGTCGGAGCCTCTGGAAGTGCATGCAGAGATGATGACTGTCCTAGATGAGGGGTATTGTCCCTCGTCTAGTCCGCTTATTCCCACTTGCCATAGTTGTACACCACATCAGTGCCCTAGGTGATTTGACACTTCCATCTAACCTCATCTATCCCCAAGGTTGCGCAGGAAAATCCGGGAAATACGGTTAACCTTCGGGCATTTCCCGAAGGTCAATGCGTAATTGGAGACACAGGAAAAGTGGAAAAAGGGAGAAGCTACTCCCCGTCCCTGGAAGCAGGAATGGCGATGACCATGGTTTCGGAAGGGATGCGGGATGGTGTGACAGCATCCCTGTCGGAGGTCACGTATTCGATTTCCTGATCGCGACGGACATAGACATATTTCAGGAGATTCTTCCCGGAAGAGTCGTTCATAGGATTGGCAAAGAGCGCTTTCACATTAGTCTGACTGAGATTCAAGCTCTCAAGACAGTTGTTCGAACATATCAGAGTGGTCAGACAAGGGAATATCTCTATCCCTTCAAGCGAAGTCATACCGCGTCCGCTGCAGTCGATTCTGAGCACACCGGATATCTCATCCTCCGCAATTATCCCGTCGTGGTTAATGTCGAGAGAATCCAAACAGTAATCCTTGAGCTCCTTGTTGCGGATCAGTGCCTCTTCAATGTTCTTATTACTGAATACCATTTCGTTGTACGAAGAATGGATATCCTCATCGAAATCCTTCATACATCCGCAAAGCAAAGCGGCTGCAAAAGCCAGTATATACACTTTCTTCATAGCCTAAAGATTGAATGACAGTCCGGCACTGATGCCGAACGAAAGCGGCTTTCCCGTCCTGTAGGTCGGAAGCACCGTATCGGTAAGATAATAGTCCAGTTCAGGGGAGACCAGAAGGCTCACCGGCCCGAACAGGGAAACCCTGCAGTCGGCGCCCACGTTCGCCGCCCACTGGAAAGACTCATTGTAATCCATCCCGAGAAGGGAGGCGGAAAGACACTTCTCTCCACGGAACCCCGCCCCCACGCTCACAGAACAAGGACCCTGATTCCAGACAGAGCAGTCCAGTTCCAGAGGGACGCCCACCCACTTCATCGTCTGAAGGCCGTCGCCGATCGAAGACTTGTGACTCGCCAGGTCCAGTCCTGTCCCAATGCCCAGCCGGGATGACAGCGGGATGAACAGTTCCATCCTCGCATTCACAGGAGTGGAATGCTGTATCACCTCAGTGATATCCACCACATCCCCAGCCCTGGTGCGGGGACCGCTGGCCTGCGCCACCAGACTGCGTCCCGAGGATGACCCGAAAGCCCCGCCCGCCGAGAAGGACAATGACACCTTCCTCCTGCTCCGCTTCGGCGCAACCGCCTCAGGAACAGGAAAATCATCCACGAACGGAGTCCTCTCCACTTGAGGCAATGCAACCTCCGCGACCTCCACTACTCCTCCAGTCTCCTCCTCGACGCTGGTTTCCGGCTCGGAAAGCGGAGCCTCCACCGGCACATTGCCGACAAGCGCAGCTCCATCATCCCCCACGGACTCCGTCTCTGCAACAGTTTCAATTTCAACCAATGCCACAGGCCCGGCAGAAGGCCCGGCAACAAAAACAGCGGCAGGCTTCACTGCGCTCGGAACGAACTCCCCGGCAGTTTCCGCCTCCACAGGAGCGGGCTCCATCTCCACAACAGCCTGAGGCATATCAGCCACAAGCGAGGAGGAATCCACCACCTCAACCATCTGCCCGGAAGGAGCGTCCCTGAAAAGGAACACACCGCAGACAGCGGCACAAGCCACCGCCGACAACAGATAATAAGGCCAATGAACGGACTTGCGTGGATGCAGGTCCGCCCTGAGCCGCTGCCACCCGCCTTCGGACGGTGTCAGCTCGGCTCCCTCAAGGGTCTCCCTGAGAGCGTCGGTCCAGTCCATATCAGTCTTCATGTTCATCTTTTAAATGGTCTTTGATTTTCTTTGCCAGCAGGGCGCGCGCCCTGAAATATTGTGAACTCGATGTTTTTTCCTTTATGCCCAGCTTCTCAGCGATCTGAGCGTGCGACCAGCCTTCCATACAGAAAAGGTTGAAGATGGTCCTGTACCCTTCCGGGAGCTCCCCTATCAGTTTCAGAAGGACTTCCTGAGGGATCCTGCGGACCTCGTCCGCCGGAGGGCCGCTCTCCTCGGGGATATCCATCCCCCCGTCCAGCGGCACCGGCCCCCTCCGCCGGGCCCTCAGAACGTCCAGGCACTTGTGGACGGTTATGCTCCTCATCCATCCGAACAGCGCAGCCTCGCTGCGGTATTCGAAACTGTCCAGGCTCTGGAATATCTTTATGAAGGAGTCATGAAGCACGTCTTCCGCCTGCTGCCTGTCGCCGAGATACCTCTGGCACACGGCAAGCAAGCTGGCGGAATAACGTTCATACAGCTGTCTTTCCTTCAGTTCCGGATCCAATTATTTCTTTTGTAATTACGACCTATTAACGAACGGCTGCAAAGAATACTGCACGGAAAAATCAGCAACCGAACAAAGTCAGGAAATCAGGGAACGATTTCGCTACGCACGCCTCGTCGTCTATGACGATAGGCCCGTCCGCTCCCAGACCCGCCACCTTCAGCGCCATCACCATACGATGGTCGTGGTGCGAGGTATACTCCCCTCCCTTCAGGAGGTTTCCGTTAAGGATACGGCTGGTCAGCGAATGACCCTTGACGATGAGCTCGTCCCCTTCGATGGCGCATTCCACGCCCATCTGGGTCAGCATCTCGAGAATGGACTTCGCACGGTCGGATTCCTTGCCTGCCAGACGTCCGGTGCCGGCTATGCGGTTCTCCCCCGGGCAGAACGCCGCAAGCACAGCGGTTATCGGGAAGAGGTCCGGAGCATTGTTGAGGTCGAAGCAGAATGAGTTCAGAGGAGCCTTGACCACGTTGACGGCGCCGGTGTGGGTGTTCACGCCCGCAGCGGTCGCGGCTTCATTGACAGCGTCCACGCAGTCATTGTCAAACTGGGAAATGCTGGCGCCGGCCTCGACGAGTATGTCCATTATGGTGAGGTCCGCCTGAAGCGAGCGGGTGTCGAGCCCGTCGATGGAGGCACTGCCGAAGAGCGCGCCCGCGACACAGAAGTTCGCGGCGCTGCTCCAGTCCCCTTCGAGGCTGAAGTCGGCGGCCTTGAAGCTCTGGTTACCCTTTATCTTGAAGGTGATGCCGCTGCAGCGGCCCCAGTCCTGAGTCTCCACGAACTCCTCGTCGCCCTCCATTTCATTGGCAATCTTTATTCCGAACTTCTGGAGCACGTCCAGGGTGATGAACATATACGGTATGCTCTTCGGGTCGGTCACGTAGATGGTGGACGGGCTGTCCGCCAGAGGCAGGGCCATCAGAAGGCCCGAAATGAGCTGCGACCCGCCGGTGCCGGAGATCTCGGCGCGGCCAGGGAGCAGGCGGCCCTCAACCTTGAGAGGGACGAATATCTCCTTGGAGGTCTTCGATGCATTGCGGAGCATCACTCCGAATGCGGCCATTATATCATTAGCCCCGCTCAGGGGTCTGTTCACGAGGGTCTTCTCTCCCGTTACAAGCACGGAGCCGGAGCCGGTCTGAGCCAGGATAGGGATCATCAGGCGGGTCAGAAGACCCGACTCCACGCAGTGCAGCTCACTGATGTCGAGCGGCTCGGTAACAGGCCCGATACCCTTGATGACCAGCACTTCGCCCTCCTCCACCTCAGCTCCGAGCGCACGGGCGACGGAAACTGCAGCCTCAGTGTCAGCGCAAGGATAGTAGCCGCGAAGATGGGATGTGCCTTCGGCCAATGCAGCCGCGATGATGGCCCTCTGGGCGAAGCTCTTGGAGGCCGGCATGCTCAGATGCTCGGCGTAGAAGCCCTCCGAGTGCTTGTATAGCGCCTCATACATCTCATCCGTGGTCCACTGACCGGGCGCCGTGGCTTCCTCCTCAGTGAGGGAGGCGTATGTGAAAGGCGCACCGCGCTTCAAGGCTTCCAGACGGGAAGCTTTACCGGCTTCTCCCATACAGAACGCCACCAGGACCCCCTCCTCGATGACCTGGCCGTCAGGAAGCGTTGACCCGTAGAGGGCCATCACCCTGGAAGCATCCTCCGCGGAATCTGCCATAGTCACGAACTTTACGATATCGGCGCCGAAGCTGAAAATCTTTGCCAATGTATCGGCAAGTTCCTCAGCTCCCGGAGTTTCATCATAGTTGTGGTAAGAACGGATGAGCCTTGTGCCACAGTCGCGGGCAAGACGGCGGAGGCGCTTGCCCATCGGGGCCGGGGCCTCCATCTCCACATCGACGAAAGCCGCACCGGCGCTGATGGCGGTCCTGAGCTTCCGCTCAGCCTCCTGCATACATGAGCTTTCAGCAATGCGGCAGGTCGCAATCAGCGGAATGTCCGTTCCGGAAAACAGCTCCTCTATGGCCTGCTCATCCAGCTGCGGACACAAGTCCAGCCGGATTTCGGCCATCTCCACATTTCCTCCTTCCAATATTCTGAAGATTTCCTCCAGGTTCCTGTTCTGTATGGATGTACAAATCATAGTCTAAATATTACATACGTTCAAAAGGCTTATCACCTGCTCCACAGGCATCAGACGCACTTCCACCTTACCGATGTCCTTTATCAGGACGAAATGGATGCTGCTGCCCACCGCTTTCTTGTCCTTACCGATAGCCTTTTCCATCACGCCGGCCGGCACGGGGCACTCCGTCGGCAGCCCCGCTGCCCGGAAATCAGCCTCCAGCTGCGCTGCAAGCCCCTTTTCGCATACTCCGAGAGCCTCCGAGAGCTTCGCCGCCTGAATGGTCCCTATCGCCACGGCTTCGCCGTGCGAATAATGACGCTCCCCCGGAACGGCCGACTGCCACCACTCGACGGCGTGACCGACGGTGTGCCCGAGGTTCAGCACACGCCTCTCACCGGTCTCGAACTCGTCTCGCTCCACCACGCCGCACTTTATCTGCGCAGCGGCGCGGATGAGCTCGGTATCCACCGGCCTGCCGGACCCTGTCAGCTCGAGAGCCCTGCGGTAATGCGGAGCGTCGGAGATGATGAAGGTCTTCAGCATCTCCGCCAGTCCGGAGCGGAACTCCGCCTGAGGCAATGTCCGCAGCGTTTCGCTGGCGGTGTACACGAACTCGGGCTGCTGTATGCGCCCGAGGATGTTCTTGTAGCCGTCCAGGTTGACCCCGGTCTTGCCGCCGATACCGGCGTCCACCTGGCTGAGCAGGGTGGTCGGAAGGGTCGCGAAGCGGATTCCGCGCTTGAAGATGCACGCCGCGAAACCGGCCATGTCGGTAGTCACCCCGCCTCCCAGGGCCAGCACCAGCGCCCCTCTGTCAGCTCCGCCTTCCAGCAGGAAGCGGCAGATGGCCAGAACCGTGTCCATCGTCTTCTGAGCTTCGGTTGCAGTTATCGCCATCTTCCCCTTCAACGGGACTGTGGCGGCGACTTCCTGCGCGAAGCCTTCGACGTTGCTGTCATATACGAGGAAAACCTCCTTCTCCTCTCCGAGGGCTTCGGGAAGGAAGGAGAAGTCCTCCTTTACGAAAAGTTCAGGTACTTTCATCGACTGTTATTTGCTGATACCGTAAAGGTATCCGAGAAGGGCCATCTTGCCGCGCATAGTCTCGCGCGGGGTGAATTCACCGTTGACCCACATATATCTGATGTTGAAGAATGATTCCTGTGCAGGCCAGCCTGCGGTCCAGGCAGGATAACAGCGGTTGAGGATGATCCTGGCATCGCCGCCGTCGCCGGGGCTCCAGGTCTCCGTGCCGTTGAACGGAGTCTGTCCCGGATGCACTCCAGGAACGCCGTCGTTGCGGCCGGTGGTGTAGCAGCTCTCTATATGTCTTTCTCCGAGGCCTGTCATTTCCACTGTATTCGAAGGGTTGCGGCCGAGGCCCCAGCCGGCTTCGCTGTACATCGCCTTCTCGAGAAGGGCCCTGCGGGCTCCTGAAGGGGTGATGTAGTGGGCCATCATCACGAGCTGGAGGTTCTCTGATGTCTGCCAGCGGGCGTCATTGGCGGCGCGGCGGGACGGGCGCATTGACATAAGGTTGACATTGTTCTCATCGGCCTGGGCGTTGAGGCTGGCCTTGAGGTGGGCGTAGAGCTCAGGGTAGTGGCGCTCCTGCGGGCAGGTGAGATATGCTGCTGCGGCCCATATCTGGTAGAAGGTGTCCATACGGGCCTTGCTGAAGAGCTTGGAGTTCGGACCGGTGATTCGGCTCTCCTGAGCCATTACATCCTCCCACTCGCGCTCTCCGGTGACATTATACAGGAACGCTGCGGCGAGCTGGCGGAAATCGCGGCCACGCATGCTGGCGCTGCCGATGTCCTGCAGGTCGTCGAGCTGCTGGTTCTCCTGCTTCGAAGCATAGCGGAAGGCCTTGACGGCCTCGTCTGTGTAATACTGCCTGAGGGAGTCGAGTCCGGCGACGCGGAAGCTCTCGGCGAGGACAGCGCAGTTGGCTGCATTGGCCCAGGCGGCCATAGTGGTGCAGCCGGCCTGGAACATAACGGACCATTCCTTGGTAGGGTTGGTCACTCCCTGGGAGTAGCCTTCGCCGTCGCGTATGCTGAGGAAGAAGTCCACTTCGTTGCGGGCTTCGTCGATGATGTCGGGTATGCCGTTGCCGCTTTCGCGGATTCCGAGATTGTCTTCATTTATCTTTCCTTCAGTAAGGAGGAACGGGAGAATCAGGTCATAGATGTTGCTGACGTGGGCGAGATGGCGGTCCCAGTCGAAGGCGTCGGAGTGTCCGCCCTTGACCTCGGTGTTCACCGGGCTGCCTGGCAGGCGGTGCTGCCAGAAAGCGGAGGCGAGAAGCGGCTTGAAATGAGGCTCGTCCCAGACGTCGCCGCCTATCCTGCGCCAGTCGGGATGCCAAGGCTGGAGGTCGGTCTTGTACACGGTGAAGCCGACAGGGTCGACCTCAGGGATGAACATAGGCTGGCGCGGGGTCGGAGAGATGCCGGCATCGGCAGGCTCGCCGAGACGCATATAGTAATAGCCGCGTACGGAATACTTGAACGGCTCGAAATAGACATCATCCTTTATGTCGAAGTCCATGCTGCAGCCCACGCCGTCCACGACGAGACGGTAGCGGCCCGGAACACTCTCCTTGAAGTCGATGTTCCATACGTCGGAACCGGTGAGGTTCTTGCCTCCGGCCTCGTTCACGGCTTTGTCAGCCGATTTCCAGAACTTGACGGCACCCACCATCTTTGATTTACCTGTGGCGACATTGTACAGATAGACCCTTCTGCCGACGAACTGCCTGTAATCCCTCTGGCCGCCTTCGCCGAGCCAGAGATAAAGGTCGGCCTCCTTGGTGGCTTCTGAAGGCGAGTAGCCGAGGATGTTCACATGGACAGCCTCGGACTGGGTGTTCCAGATGTCGAACTTGACCTCGGCCTGCTTGTCCCCGCAGTCGATACCGGCCGGAATGGTCACCGTGTAGGTGCAGCCCTGCTTCATGGACCTTGGGAGCTGGAGGAAAATCCAGTGGTCAAGCTCGCTGGTGAGGGTGTGGTCGGTGTTCATCGGCTTGGACTTGCGCCAGGCGTTCAGGGGCTGGCGTGAACCGAATGACTTGTCGTCCCGGGAGCTGATGCTCCAGGCGGCTGCGTTTCCCGCGATGGCCGGGTCGAGCCTTTCGCCGAACACTACGAGGGTGTCGATCTGACCGTAGTCGACACCGGCCTGAGAGTGTCCGATGTATGCGGAAGGACCCTTCCCGTCTTCCTTGTAATGGACTTCTCCGTCACGGAAATGGACGCAGAGGTAGTCCTTGTCGATGACTTTCAGCCCTACGAGGTCGGTGGCCTGTGCCTGGAAGAATGCTGATACCATCAGGATGGCTGCAGCGGAAAACGATTTGAGGTTCATAATTATGCGTTTTTAGTCCAAATACGAATATACGGAGAATTTTTTGATATTTTTGGATTTTCACGTACCTTTGCAAACCATCGCCCGAGTGGCGGAATGGTAGACGCGAAGGACTCAAAATCCTTTGTCCTTTAAAGACGTGCGGGTTCGATACCCGCCTCGGGCACAAAAAAGGCGACCTTTTCAGGCCGCCTTTTCCATTTATGATGATTCTATAAGGATCAATAAGGGAGGTCACCGTTGCTGTACATCCAGTTGTCATCCGGGCCGAAGCCAGGAGTCTGGGTCATGACGTCTTCTGAGAGGTTGATTTCAGTCTGGGAAACCATCCAGAAGCCACGGGTCTTTGCGTAACGGGCTACGATACCGTCACCCTTGTCGACGTCACGCCATCCGCCCTTGACTTCCGCTCCACGGTACTCATTGAAAGCACCCTTCTGGCTATCGAAGATGACCTGTCCGGCCTGATCGCCGTACCATCTGCGAAGGTCGTTGAAACGGACACCTTCGAATGCGAGCTCGTAGCGGCGCTCCTTCTGGAGCTTCTCAAGAGAGTATCCTGAGTAAGGCTGGAGGCCTGCACGTGCACGGAGCTTGTTCATTCCATCGACTGTGCCCTCAAGCTCGTCGAGCATAAGGAGAACGTCAGCATAACGGACATAGATGATATCGTCCTTGCCACCGAACTGGTTGTGTGCCTGGGTAGCAGCATTGACAGCGTGATAGAAGTTGGCGAACAGGGATGACTTGGAAGCGTCTGCCCAGCAGGTGGACACGATGTACTTCTTCTGGTGGAACATGGTCTTCTCCACCTCCTTGGAGTCGTTTCCAGGATGGTCAGGGAGCTCGACCTCGTCCTTGCTGATCCAGTCATAGATCTCGTCTGCATTGTCCACTACGAGGACTGAGCCGAAGAGGCGCTTGTCTGCCGGGCCGTAGTCAGGGTCCTTGTACCACTCCTCGACCATATTGGAGTTGACGGTACCGTTGGAATAACCGATTCCGTATGGGTAGCAGAGGGCGTTAGGTGAAGAAGCCGAATTACGGAGACCCATATATTCGCTGAGACGGTTGCACTGGTTTGCAAACAGATATACATAACTGAAATGTATACCCCAGATAGTCTCCTTACAGCGGTCACCGGCCCAGTGGAGATTTTCCTTGGATGTATATGTTCCAAAGTCTGAACCATAAGCGAAACCTGAACCAAATTCATTGGTATAAGGCCATACCTCGCGAGGGTCGGAAAGAAGACCGAAACCGGAGTTGTCGCGGCAGTCCTTCAGGTAGTTGACAACATCTGCCTTTGAAACATCGCACATATCGGCTTTCTTATAGAAACCTGTATAGAACAACCATACACGACCCAGGACAGCCTCCGCTGCATACTTGGTGGCACGGCCGGACATTCCTGGATTGTTGGAGAACTTGTAGTTCGCAGGCATGAGCTTGATGGCCTCGAGGAGGTCCTCGGTGATGGCCTTGTAGATATCATCCACGCTGGCTCTCGGAAGGTTCTCTACGGTAGTGGAAAGCTTGAGAGGGAAAGTCTCAAACTTGGAGGCAAGCTCCCAGTTGAACCAGGCGCGCATAAAGTAAGCCTGACCGAGAAGATAGTTCTTGTCAATGGTGGTAAAGAGCGCATCATCCATCTGAGGGATGCTCTCAATGGCATAGTTGCAGCGGAAGATGGCAGCATAAGTTCTGCCCCAGTTTGCCTGGCTGGCATCACTGGTGTTCTCCATGAAACGGTCGGTAGCCTGAGCGATAACGTTGGAAGTCGAACCGCCGCCGAACAGATCGTCGCTGGCAATCATATCCCTGAACAGGTTGGAGTTCTCAGGGTCCATGAAGAAGGTGGTCATCTGAGAATAGATACCGGTGATGATATTCTGGGCATCTTCCTGAGTTGTAGGGAAGGATGAGGTGTCGTAAGCCTGATAGTTCTTTGTATCAAGGAAGGAATCAAGCTTTTCACATCCTACAAGCGCAAGTGCACAAAGTGCTATAGTGTATATCGATTTTTTCATAAGGCTCTCAGGTTTTAGAATTTGATGTTGACACCGAAAATATAAACCTTAGGAGACGGGTAGTAACCGATATCGATACCGGAAGCCCAGCCATAGCCGTAGCCGTAGCCGACCTCAGGGTCCATACCGTCATATCCGGTGAAGCAGAAGAGGTTCTGGCCTGAAGCATACACTCTCAAAGATGAGAGAGGGAGCTTCTTGATGGCCTTCTTGAGATCGTAACCGATGGTGATGTTACGGATCTTCAAATAGTCAGCATCCTGGAGCCAGATGTCTCCGAGATAACCGCCGCAGTAGAAGTTGTTGTTCTTACCGTTGGAGAAGCGAGGGAACTTGTTGGTGGAGCCTTCGCCGGTCCAGAGGCGTGCTACGAAATTGTTGGTGTAGTTCTCGACGTCAGAGTTGGCGAATGAGCGGTAACTCTGTACGACCTGCTGGCCGAATGCGCCTGAACCATTGATTGCGAGGTCGAAGCCCTTGTACTGGAGGTTGATGTTGAAACCGAGGTTGAAGTCAGGATGAGGGTTGCCGATCTCTACGATATCGTCGTAATCGAACTTGCCGTCACCGTTCTGGTCGATCCACTTGACATCACCAGGCTGAGCTTTCTCATATCCGTCCATGAAGGCCTTGCCTGCATTGTTCCAAGCATCGATCTCGGCCTGGTTCTGGAAGATACCGTCGCTGGCGATACCGGAGAAGTAACCGATAGGCTTGCCAGGACGAGCCTCGAAGGTGTTGTAACGGTCGATGTTCTGAGCGATGACGTTGGTGCCTCCGTGGAGGATACCGTCAGCGTTGTTGATGTAGAGAACCTCGTTGTGGTTATAAGAACCGTTGACTCCTACATTGTAGAAGAAGTCACCGATATGGTCGTTCCAGGTGAGACTGAGCTCGACACCCTGATTGCGAACAGCACCACCGTTGATGGTAGGAGCGTTTGCACCGTGGATTCCGAGTGAAGGAGCGTCAACGAGCCAGTCCTTGGTGTCCTTGCGATAGAGATCGAAGGTCACGCCGAGTCTGCTCCTGAACAGACGTGCGTCGAAACCGAGGTCGGTCTGCTCTGAGGTCTCCCACTTGAGGTCAGGGTTAGGAATACGTGAAGGATATGCACCCGGAGAAACTGAAAGACCGTTATCGAAGTCATAGCGGGCATCCATGCTTACTTGTGAAGCGTACTGGAAGTTGGAGATGGAGCAGTTACCGTTCTGTCCCCAGCTTGCGCGGATCTTGAAATAATCAAGAGTTCCCTTTGACCAGTCCATCCAGTCCATGTTGGTGAGGATCACACCGGCGGAAGCTGAAGGGAAGTAACCCCAGCGGTGACCGCTTGCGAAGTTCTTCGAACCGTCAGCACGAAGGATGGCGGTGAAGAGGTATGTGTCCTTGTAGTTGTAGTTGGCACGGCCGAAGAATGAGAGGAGGTCATTGTAAGGGATGGTGTTGCTACCGCCGATGCTGACCATATCCGCATTGATGTCGGAGCTGGAAGAAGATAGGTTGGCTGACTCCCAGGTCCCGAAGGTAGTCTGCTGACGGGAGCCGTTTACGCTCATGCCCCACCTGGTGCCTTCCATTGAAGTACCGATGAGGACGTCCACGTGATGGTCGCCGAACTCCTTGGTCCATGAAAGGGTGTTCTCCCAAGTGTAGTTGTTGCCGACTGAACCGCTCTGGCTTACGTCGTCGTACTCGTTGAAGTTTGTACCGGCGAGCTTGTACTCAGGAGTGTATGAACGGCTGAAGGAAGCGTTGAAGCGGAATCCGAATGCTGAGCGGAATCTCCATGCGCGGGTCGGAGTGAACTGGATGTAGGCATTTCCGTTGAGACGATAGTTCCTGTTCTCACGATCGCCGATGGAGGCTCTCTGAAGGAGGTTGTAACCGCCGTCCTTTGCCTGCCAGTTGTCACGCATCTGATCCTCGTATGAATAGTAGTCACCGTCCTCAAGATCATAGACAGGGAGGAGCGGAGTATAGGTCAGATAGTTGTGGATATCGTTGCTGTAAATGTTTCCTGTGCTCACACCGTGTGACTTGTAGATGGTGAAGGTGGCATTCTCGCCGAACACGAGGATATCTCTGTTGTGACGGCGGAGAAGGGTGAATTCAGTGTTGGCGCGGATAGTGTTTCTGTCATAGTATGTGACATTCGGCCATCCGAGGGTACCTTCCTGATAAGACTTTGAATATGAGAGTGAGAAGCGGACGAGGTCGTTGCCACCGTTGATGCCCACTACCATATTGTTCTGAGGAGCGTGGTGGTTCACGGACTCTCCGAGCCAGTCGGCGCCGTTCCACTTGCCCTGCTGGATCCACTGATTCTGGACAGGATAGAGCTTCGGATCGATGTCAGGGAAGCACTCGCCTTCCTTGATGGAACCTGCTGCTACCATTGCCCTGTTGACGAGGTCGACATATTCAGTAGCACTGACAGCGTGGACGTCGTTGAGATTTGCCTCCTGGAAACCGAGGCTTCCGTCGAAGGTGATATTGACCTTGGAGTCACGCTTTCCCTGGCGGGTGGTCACGAGGACGACACCGGAAGCTGCACGAGCACCGTAGATAGCGGATGAAGCAGCATCCTTGAGGATGTCGATGGACTCGATGTCGGCAGGGTTGAGGTGGTCGATGTTGCCGCCGGCCACACCGTCGATTACGAAGAGAGGGCTGGATGAACCGGTGGTGCTGATACCACGGACGGTGATGTTGTAGCCCTCACCAGGCTGACCGTTCTTCTGCACGATGTTGACTCCCGGAACATTGCTGTAGAGAGCTCCGAGAGCGCTGGTGGTGTTCTGCTTCTGGATGAGGTCACCGGAAACGTTGATTGTAGATCCTGTGATGAGTTTCTTCTTCTGGGTACCGTAACCGATAACGACGGTCTCGTCAAGTTCCAGAGAAGACTCTGAAAGAATGATGTTGTAGGTGCTCTGACCAGCTACAACCTTGAATTGCTGGGTGTCAAATCCGAGGGCCTCCACATTGATCGTTGCTCCTACAGGAGCAGAGAATGAGTATGCACCCTCAAAATCAGTCACCACACCGTTCTGTGTCCCCACTTGGGTAACACCGGCTCCGATTACAGGCTCTCCGTTAGGGTCAGTCACCTTGCCGGAAACCTTGCTCTGAGCCATAGCGACGACACTGACAAGAGACATCAATGCCACCGCAATACAGTTCTTAAGACTCATAATGTTGGTTTTTGGTTAGTATGTAATTAGTTAGGTTATTTCTTTTCAACGGACCTTCCCGGCACAAGCGCCGGTTTCAGAAGGATGCGGCTTTCGAAAGGCTCGTTCTCGATCATCGCGTGAAGAGCATCCACCGATTTTTCACCAAGTTCCTTGAGAGGCTGGACGATATGTGCGATGGTGCTCGGCCCCAGGGTATAGACATCGCTTTCGTCGAAAGCGACAAGGCCCAGGTCGCGGGGAGTTCTGAGCTGAAGTTTGTTCATGGCACCGATAACAAGGGCCGTGATGGAATATGTCGGAAGGAAGAATGCTTCCACGCCACGCGCTACAGCATCCTTGATAATGGAAAGAATGAGGTTCTGTGGATCTCCGTAAGAGATATGGTTCAATTTTGCCTCAAGTCCCGCCTCCTGCATCGCAGTCCTGTAACCGGCCTCGCGGTCGCAGATGGTTGAGATGGCAAGGTCATAGGAAATCATCTCGATTTTGCGGTAGCCATTCTCGATAAGATGCCTGGTGGCCATTTCTCCGGCCTCGACATCGTTCAAAAGGACTCTGGCAACTTTTTCGTCACTCTGGATACCATCGATCTCACGGTCAAGGAGAACGACCGGAACATTGGCATCCACCGCCTTGTTTATTGAATCCAGGCAGCCCGGTACAGGGGCGACGATTACACCGTCGATGTTGTAAGCCAGCACGGTGTCCATCACGTTTTCAAGTTTCTCCGCCTTCTCATCGGAACTTCCGAAAAGAACGGTGTAGCCATACTGCAGGGCCTTGTCCTCAATATGTCTGGAAATACCGGCGAAATACTTGTTAGCTATATCGGTCGTGATGACCGCGATGGTGTTCGAACGTCCGCTGCGCAATGACGCAGCCGCCGCATTCCTTCTATAACCAAGACGCTTGGCCACATCAAGAACCCTCGCTGCAGTTTCAGGATTGACAGGACAATCCAGACGCCCGTCCGCGCCGGGCTTGGCATTCATCACGAAAGAGACCAAAGTAACGGAAACCCCTGCTTCGCGTGCAACATCCTTGATGGTGATTTTTTTCATGTGGCAGTTTATTGAATCGTTACAAATTTAATAAAAAATAAAGAAGTTCAGCAAAAATGCTGAACTTCTTTAAAAAATATGTTCCTGACAAATTACTCTGCCTGTGGTGCCTCTGCAGGTGCTGCAGCTTCCTCTACCGGAGCCTCAGCCTTCTTTGCGCGGCTGCGGCGGGTGGTCTTCTTGGCTGCCTTCTCCTGGGTGCTTGCGAGAGCTGCCTCATTGAAGTCAACGAGCTCGATGAGAGCCATCTCAGCAGCATCGCCCTGACGGAAACCGACGTGGAGTACGCGGGTGTAGCCACCTGGACGCTCAGCGATCTTCGGAGCAACAGTGCGGAAAAGCTCGGTGACGGCCTCCTTGTTCTTCAGATAGCTGAAGACAACGCGGCGTGAGTGAGTTGAATCATCCTTAGACTTGGTGATGAGAGGTTCTACATAGCTCTTCAAAGCCTTTGCCTTAGCCACAGTAGTGATGATTCTCTTCTCAAGGATGAGAGAAGAAGCCATGTTGGCGAGGAGGGCTTTGCGGTGACCGCTCTTGCGACCAAGATGATTGATAGCTTTATTGTGCCTCATTTTTTATACGTTCTTTTTCTTAGGTTCAATATTATACTTGGTAACATCCATTCCGAATGAAAGCTTCATCTTCTCCACAAGGATGTCGATCTCGTTGAGAGACTTCCTTCCAAAGTTCCTGAACTTCATAAGTTCGGCCCTTGAGTAGGAAACAAGGTCAGCGAAGGTATCGATATCCGCAGCCTTCAGGCAGTTGAAGGCTCTCACTGAGAGACCCATGTCTGAAAGTTTGGTGAGAAGCAGATGCCTCATACGGAGTGATTCCTCGTCAAGCTCCTTTGACTCAGTCTCGGTAGCAGGACCAAGGGTCACTGTACGCTCGTCTGTGAAGAGCTTGAAGTGGTAAATAAGAATGTTGGCTGCATCCTGAAGGGCTGCGTTCGGAGAAATGGAACCGTCGGTAACGATCTCGAGGTTCAGTTTCTCATAGTCGGTCTTCTGCTCGACACGCCAGTTGTCAACGGTCCAATTGACTTTCTTGATCGGAGTGTAGATGGCATCCACGGCGATGGTGCCGAGAGGTGCGTTCTCATCCCTGCTCTCCTCAGCCGGCACGAAGCCGCGTCCCTTGGTGATGGAAATGGTGATCTCGAGTTTGACAGAAGGTTCGAGTGAACAGATGTGCAGTTCAGGATTTAACACCTTGAAGGAAGACAATCCCTTTGAAATATCTTCTGCAGTAAACTCCTGCTTACCGCTAATAACGATGTTTACTTCCTCAGAATCAACACTTTCGACCATTCTCTTGAATCTCACTCTCTTGAGATTCAGGATAATGTCCTGCATGCCTTCGATTACACCCGGAATGGTGGCGAACTCATGCTCAACGCCGGAAATCCTGATCTGACTGATAGCAAAGCCTTCCAGAGAAGCCAAGAGGATGCGGCGGAGGGCATTGCCGATGGTGGTTCCATATCCAGGCTCAAGAGGTCTGAATTCGAAACGGCCGACGGTATCGGTTCCTTCGAGCATTATTACCTTATCTGGTTTTTGAAATGCTAAGATTGCCATAATTTCTTTGGTGTTAATTATTATTTAGAGTAGAGGTCAACAATAAGCTGTTCGTTGATGTTCTCAGGAATCTCAGCCCTGACCGGAGCGTTGAGGAACTTACCGGAAAGGTTCTGAGGATCGGCCTCAATCCAAGAGTACTTAGCTGCAGAAGCGATGCTGTTCTGAACAACCTCGAGGCTCTTTGATCTCTCTCTTACTGCGACAACGTCACCAGCCTTTACAGTGGCTGAAGGGATGCTGCAGACAACACCGTTGAGGGTGATGTGATGATGGGATACGAGCTGTCTTGCTGCTGCTCTGGTAGGAGCGAAACCGAGACGGTAAACTACGTTGTCGAGTCTGGACTCGAGGAGGATGAGAAGGTTTTCACCCTTCTGACCTGCCATACGGGAAGCCTTGTTGTAGGTGTTGTGGAACTGACGCTCGAGTACACCGTACATGTACTTGACTTTCTGCTTCTCCTTGAGCTGGGTACCATACTCCTTTGACTTCTTGCGCTTTGCTGCGAGACCGTGCTGTCCCGGAGGGTAATTCCTCTTCTCGAAGTCTTTGTCTGAACCGAAAATAGGCTCGCCGAACTTACGGGCGATCTTAGTGCTAGGACCAGTATATCTTGCCATAGTAATCTACTTTTAAATGTTGAACAATTAAACTTTACGACGGCCTTTTGGTCTGCATCCGTTGTGAGGCATCGGGGTAACGTCGATGATCTCGGTTACGATGATACCAGCGTTGTTGATGGTTCTGATAGCGGACTCACGACCTGCACCAGGACCCTTGACATATGCCTTGACCTTGCGGAGACCTGCATCAAAAGCGGTCTTGGAAGCATCTTCGGCTGCCATCTGGGCTGCATATGGAGTGTTCTTCTTGGAACCTCTGAAACCGCACTTACCTGCTGAAGACCAGCTGATAACCTGACCCTGGGCGTTGGTAAGGGAAACGATAACGTTGTTGAAGGTTGATGAAATATGGGCCTCGCCATAAGCTTCAACCTTGACAACTCTCTTTGATGTTGTAGTTTTCTTTGCCATAATTCATCAATTTTTACTTGGTTGCTTTCTTCTTGTTGGCAACAGTCTTCTTTCTACCCTTTCTTGTACGGGCATTGTTCTTGGTGCTCTGGCCGCGTACAGGGAGACCGTTACGATGACGGATTCCTCTATAGCAACCGATATCCATAAGGCGCTTGATGTCCATCTGGACTGAAGAGCGGAGTTCACCCTCGATCTTGTAGTTTTCACCTACCTCAGCACGAATGGCTGCGATCTGAGCATCGTTCCAGTCACCAACCTTGATACCGCCGTCAATACCGCATTTATCAAGGATTTTCTTTGCGGAGCTGCGACCGATTCCGAAGATATAGGTAAGACCTATCTCTCCTCTTTTGTTGTTTGGTAAATCAACACCGGCTATTCTTGCCATAATTTATTCTAACTTAATTTGTTATACAACTGAATATTATCCCTGGCGCATCTTGAACTTAGGGTTCTTCTTGCAGATTACATAGAGACGGCCTTTGCGACGGACGATTTTGCAATCCTCACTGCGCTTTTTGATGGATGTTTTGACTTTCATATTGCGAATTTTTTATTTGTATCTGAAAGATATTCTGCCTTTGGTCAAATCATAAGGTGAAATTTCAACCCTTACTTTGTCGCCCAGAAGGATATGGATGAAGTTCATTCTCATCTTGCCTGAAATGTTGCAGAGGAGAACGTGACCATTCTCAAGCTCGACTTTAAACATCGCGTTCGGAAGAGTCTCTATGACTTTTCCATCTTGTTCTATTGCTACTTGTTTGGACATTAAAATAACACTTTAAAAATTGATCGTTCCATCTTTCTCAATAAAATCGTAGGTTGACAGCTGCTCAGCCTTGCCTTTTCGGACAACAACCGTAAGTTCGTAGTGAGCTGACTTGCGGTGATCGGATGTGTGCACTGCCCAACCATTTCTAGCTAAATACACACCTCTTCCACCAGCATTGATCATAGGCTCGATACAAATAACCATTCCGTCGGTCAGGTGAGTGCCCTTGCCCCTTTTTCCGTAGTTCGGAATCCCAGGATTCTCGTGCATCTCCTTTCCAAGTCCATGGCCCTCGAGTTCGCGGACCACGGAGAACCCGAATGATTCGACATACGTTTGCACCGCGTATCCGATATCGCCGGTTCTGTTCCCAGCCACAGCCGCTTCAATGCCCTTGTAGAGCGAAGCCTTCGTAACGTCAAGGAGCTTCCGGGTCTCAGCGTCCACCTCCCCTACCGGGAAGGTGTATGCTGAATCGCCGTTATATCCTTTGTACAAAGTACCGCAGTCCACTGAAACGATGTCGCCCTCCTTGAGGACGTAGTCTGACGGAAATCCGTGGACCACCACATCGTTCACTGACATGCAGAGAGCTGCAGGGAAGCCTTCATAACCAAGGAAGCTAGGAATAGCACCGTTGTCGCGGATGAAGTCGTCGGCCACCTTATTCAACTCTAACGTTGTCACACCAGGGGCGACCCTTTTTCCGACTTCGGCAAGCGTCTTCGAGACGAGTAAAGCATTCTCGCGCAACAGCTCTATTTCTTCCTCAGTCTTCGGCTTAACCATCTTTCTACAAAATTATTTCAAATTACATTCCTGAGCGTCCGGTCAGACGGCCGGTCTTCATGAGACCGTCGTAGTGACGCATCAGCAAATAGCTTTCAATCTGCTGGAGAGTATCCAGAACAACACCTACGAGGATCAACAGAGAGGTACCTCCGAAGAAGCTTGCGAATGAGTTGTTCACACCTGCGATCATTGCGAATGCAGGGAAGATGGAAATGAAGCCAAGGAAAATTGAACCAGGAAGAGTGACCTTTGACATGATGGAGTCAAGGTACTCGACGGTCTTCTTGCCCGGCTTTACTCCAGGGATGAATCCACCGTTCTTCTTCATATCCTCAGCCATCATAGTAGGGTTTACAGTAACGGCTGTGTAGAAATATGTGAATATAACTACGAAGATGAAGAATATGAAGTTATACCAGAATCCGGTATAGTTTCCGAGAGTTGCAGCGAGTCCTCTGGTAGCATCCCAGCGGGAGAACAGAAGCGGGAAGAGCATAAGGGCCTGGGCGAAGATGATAGGCATAACGCCGGCTGCATTGATCTTCAGAGGGATGTACTGGCGTACACCACCGTACTGCTTGTTTCCGATGACTCTCTTCGCATACTGTACAGGAACTCTTCTGACTGCCTGTACGAGAGCGATGGCTGCGATGAGGATGAAGAACCAAACGAGGAGTTCGACGATGATAAGAAGGAGTCCGCCGTTAGTGGTGGAAAGCTTCTCACTGAACTCAGCAACTATTGCGTGAGGGAAACGGGCAACAATACCGATCATGATGATAAGTGAAATACCGTTACCGATACCACGGTCAGTAATGCGCTCGCCGAGCCACATAACGAACAATGATCCGGCCATCAGGATGATGGTGCTGACCATGTTGAACCAGAAGTTGCTCATGCCCAGCTGATTGACAGCGATGAAAGCCTGACCAGGGATCTGGTTGTGGATAGCGGCCATGTATGCAGGACCTTGGATACAGAGAACCAGGATGGTCAGATATCTGGTCAGCTGGTTCATCTCCTTGCGTCCGCTTTCGCCCTTCATCTGGAGTTTCCTGAAGTAAGGGACGAAAACACCCAGCAGCTGGACGATGATGGATGCAGAGATGTATGGCATCACACCCAGCGCGAAGATTGAAGCGTTACCGAATGCTCCACCGGAGAACATGTTCAGGAGGCCGACGAGACCGTCCTGAGTCTTGCTCTGGAAGGAGGCAAGAAGAGTGGCGTCAACACCCGGAAGCACAATCTGGCATCCAAGTCTGTACACCAGGATCAGAGCTAAAGTATAGCCGATCCTCTTGCGCAGCTCTTCAATCTTGAAGATGTTCTTGATTGTCTCAAAAAATTTCTTCATTGTATTACTCGATTACATTTGCCTTTCCACCAGCTGCCTCAATCTTTGAGATTGCTGACTTTGAGAATGCGTCTGCGTTTACAGTGACGGCAGCGGTGATCTCACCGTTTCCGAGCACCTTGACGAGCTCGTTCTTAGTAGCGTAACCGGCCTTTCTGATGTCCTCGATTCCGATTTCGGCGAGTTTGAACTCATCAGCGATAGCCTGGATAGCAGAGAGGTTGATAGCCTTGTACTCTACTCTTGTAGGGTTCTTGAATCCGAACTTAGGAAGTCTTCTCTGGATAGGCATCTGACCACCCTCGAAGCCGATCTTGTGTTCGTAACCGGCGCGTGCCTGAGCACCCTTGGTACCACGGGTAGCAGTGCCGCCCTTACCGGAGCCCTGTCCACGACCGATTCTCTTGCTGTTCTTGGTTGCACCCTTAGCTGGGGCCAAATTTTCAAGTTTCATAATCTCGTCCTCCTCTTAGTCAATTTCTTCAACCTTTACGAGGTGACGAACTTTCTCGAGCTGACCCAGTGATACAGGGTTCTTCTCCACCTCTACTGTCTGATGCATTTTGCGGATACCAAGGCAACGGAGATTTGCAATCTGTCTCTTGGTTTCACCGTTCTTGCTTATTACCTGTGTAATTCTAAGTTTTGCCATAATCTTCGTCCTCCTAGCCGTTAAATACTTTGCTCATAGGGATTCCACGGAGACCAGCAACTGTATAGGCGTCTCTCATCTCAGTGAGGGCAGTGATAGTAGCCTTCACGAGGTTGTGAGGGTTGGATGAACCCTTTGACTTTGCAAGCACGTTCTGGATACCTGCAGACTCGAATACAGCACGCATAGCACCACCGGCCTTAACACCGGTACCAGGGGCAGCCGGCTTCATGAATACTCGTGAACCACCGAACTTGGACTCCTGCTCGTGAGGGATTGTAGTGTTGATGATAGGAATCTTCACAAGATTCTTCTTTGCATCCTCTACGCCCTTGGCGATAGCTGAGGTAACTTCGTTAGCCTTTCCAAGACCATAACCGACAACGCCGTTCTCGTCACCGACAACAACGATGGCTGCGAAACGGAAGTGGCGACCACCCTTGGTTACCTTGGTAACTCTCTGAATGGCGACGAGTCTGTCCTTGAGCTCAAGGTCAGATGTCTTTACTCTTTTAACATTTGTATTTGCCATAGTCTTTCAATTAGAAATTAAGGCCACCTTCGCGGGCAGCGTCAGCCAAACTTTTAACTCTACCGTGGAAAAGATATCCGCCGCGGTCGAATGCGATAGCGGTGATACCGTTCTCAAGGCAACGTGCTGCGATAGCTTTACCTACGATGGCAGCAGCCTCGATTCCACTCTTGCCCTTGCATTCTGCTGCAAGTGCCTTGTCGTTGGAAGCAGCGGCGCAAAGAGTCTTGCCCTGCTCGTCATCAATAACCTGTACGTAAATCTGTTTGTTACTTCTGAATACAACCATTCTTGGCTTCTCAGCTGTACCACTAACGTGTTTGCGTATACGGTAATGAATTCTTCTTCTTCTTTCAATTCTATTCAATGCCATAACTCAATCTCCTATTATTTAGCGGATGCAGACTTACCAGCCTTACGACGAAGCTGCTCACCAACATACTTAATACCCTTGCCCTTGTAAGGCTCCGGCTCACGGAATGAGCGGATCTTAGCGGCGACCTGGCCTACAAGCTGCTTGTCACAGCTCTTGAGAACCAGGATTGGATTCTCACCCTTCCTGACCTGTGGGGTCTCAGCCTTAACCTCTGCAGGGAGGAGAAGCTGGATACTGTGTGAGTAACCAAGGTTGAGAGTGATCATCTGACCGGCGACCTCTACGCGGTAACCGACACCGACGAACTCCTGCTTGATCTCGAAACCAGTGGAAACACCCTGAACCATGTTGTTCACGAGAGCGCGGTAAAGACCGTGCATTGAACGGTGGTGAGGGAGGTCTGTTGGACGGGTGAACTTGATCTGATTGTCCTCTACGGTAACGGTGATGTCAGGATTAACCTTCTGGGTCATCTCTCCGAGAGGTCCTTTAACCTTGATAACGTTGCCATCGAGAAGCTGTACGCTTACGTTGGACGGAAGGTTTACAGGCAATTTACCAATTCGTGACATTATTCAATAAACAATTAAAATTAATATACATAACATACAACCTCACCGCCGACGTTGAGCTCCTTGGCTTCCTTGTCAGTGATGACACCCTTTGAGGTGGAGATGATAGCGATACCGAGACCGTTGAGTACTCTTGGCATGTTCTCCACGTCTGTGTACTGTCTCAAACCAGGAGTGGACACGCGCTCAATCTTCTTGATTGCCGGAGCCTTGGTCTGAGGATGATACTTGAGGGCGATCTTGATTGTGCCCTGAGGTTTCTCGTCAACTACCTTGTAGCTGAGGATGTAACCTTTCTCACAGAGGATCTTGGTGAGAGCGACCTTCATCTTTGAAGTAGGGATCTCCACCACCTTTTTACCTGCAAGATAGGCGTTGCGAATCCTGGTGAGGTAATCTGCAATTGGATCAGTCATTTTTTTTGTCTTTTTGTGGACCGGCGTCATAAACGCCCGATATCCGATTGTTAATAATTAATATGTATGTGCGCGCACACGCGCGCGACATTTTACCAGCTAGCCTTCTTCACACCCGGAATGAGACCGTTGGAAGCCATCTCACGGAACTGGATACGGCTGATACCGAAATCACGCATATATCCTTTCGGACGTCCGGTGAGGGAGCAACGGTTGTGAAGACGGACTGCGGAAGAGTTCTTAGGGAGCTTGTCAAGAGCTGCCCAGTCACCTGCTTCCTTAAGAGCCTGTCTCTTCTCGGCGTATTTTGCAACTAATTTCGCGCGCTTTACTTCGCGGGCTTTCATTGATTCCTTTGCCATAGATATCTCTTATTTATTATGTTTCTTGAATGGGATACCGAACTCCTTGAGAAGGGCGTAAGCCTCTTCGTCAGTCTTTGCGGTGGTCACGAAAGTGATCTCAAGACCGTGGATACGAGGGTTCTTGTCGATATCGATTTCAGGGAAAATGATCTGCTCCTTGAGTCCGAGGGTGTAGTTGCCCTGACCGTCCATCTTCTCTGCAACACCGTTGAAGTCACGGATACGAGGGAGGGTGACACGGATGAGCTTCTCGAGGAACTCATACATCTTCACGTCACGGAGAGTGACCTTGGCGCCGATAGGCATACCCTTACGGAGCTTGAAGTTGGAGATATCCTTTGTGGAAGTGGTGATGACAGCCTTCTGACCGGTGATGAGGGTGAGCTCTTCAGCTGCTTCCTCTACGATCTTCTTGTCCTGGGTAGCGTCGCCGACACCTTCGTTGATGGTGATCTTGACGAGCTTAGGAACCTGCATCACAGTGCTGTAGGAGAACTGCTTCATGAGCTTCTCCACGATTTCTTCTTTGTAAACCTTCTTGAGAGTAGGTACATATCCTGCAGGCAGTACATTTGCCTCAGCAGGTGCGTTTGTAGCTTTCTTTGCCATAATTATTTAATCTCCTCTCCTGATTTTTTAGCATAACGGATCTTCTTGTCATCGACGAACTTGTGGCCGACTCTTGTAGGCTTGCCTGACTGAGGGTCAATGAGCTGAAGGTTTGAAACGTGAATACCAGCCTCCTGCTTGAGGATACCGCCCTGAGGGTTCTTAGCATTCGGTTTGGTGTGCTTGCTGACGAGGTTGATTCCCTCTACGATTGCGCGGTCCTTTGAAGGATCGACTGAGAGGACCTTACCGGTCTTTCCCTTATCGTTTCCGGCGTTTACATACACGGTGTCGCCTTTCTTGATGTTCATTTTCTTCATGATCTTAAAGTATTAAAGGACCTCCGGTGCCAGTGAAACAATCTTCATATACTGATCACGCAGCTCTCTGGCGACTGGGCCAAAGATACGTGTTCCGCGAAGTTCTCCTGCATTGTTGAGAAGAACACAAGCGTTGTCGTCGAAACGGATATATGAACCGTCCGCTCTGCGGATCTCTTTCTTTGTGCGTACTACAACAGCCTTTGTAACTGTTCCCTTCTTGGCGTCTGAGCCAGGGATGGCGCTCTTGACTGCAACGACGATGGTGTCGCCTACAGTAGCGTAACGATGGTTGGTACCGCCAAGCACACGGATACAAAGAACTTCCTTTGCACCGCTGTTGTCGGCCACCTGTAAACGTGATTCCTGCTGTATCATAATTACTTAGCTTTTTCTACGATTTCAACTAATCTCCAATTCTTGGTCTTGCTCAGAGGCCTGGTCTCCATGATACGTACAGTGTCACCGATACCGCACTCGTTCTTCTCGTCCTGAGCAACGAATTTTGTGGTCCTCTTCACGAACTTGCCATAGAGAGGATGCTTCTCCTTTACCTCTACTGCAACGATGATGGTCTTGTCCATCTTGTTGCTGACCACTATACCTGTTCTTTCCTTACGAAGATTTCTTTCCATAAGACATCAATTTAGTTCTGTGATTTTTCTTTCTCAGCAAGGATAGTGATCATACGAGCGATATCCTGTCTGGTCTACTTAAACTTTGACGTATCCTCTAATGGAGAGATAGCGTGATTGATCTTCATAGAATCGAGGTTAGCCTTTTCGACCTCGATACGGTCGCGCAGGTCTGCTACAGACATTTCGCGTACTTCTGAAATTTTCATTTTCTTACTCCATTAATACTATTCAACATAATCTCTACGTACAACAAACTTTGTAGCTACAGGGAGTTTGTTAGCAGCAAGACGCATAGCTTCCTTTGCTACTGCGAGGGAAACGCCCTCAGCCTCGAAAAGGATACGTCCAGGAGTGATAGGAGCCACATATCCGTAAGGATCACCCTTACCTTTACCCATACGGGTTGAAAGAGGCTTCTTGGTAACAGGCTTTACAGGGAAGACCCTGATCCAGATCTGGCCCTCACGGTTCATATAACGTGAGATAGCCTGACGGGCAGCTTCAATCTGCTGCGCTGTAAGCCAACAATTTTCAAGGGTCTTGATTCCGAAAGAACCGAACGCAAGCTGGTTGCCTCTCTGGGCCATACCCTTCATGCGGTTTTTCTGTTCCCTTCTAAATTTTGTTCTCTTAGGTTGTAACATTTCTGTATAACTTTAAAAATTATATTTCTATTTTCCCTAAATCCCTGAGAATCAGCTGGTTGGGCGAACTTCTCCTCAATTTTGGGACTGCAAAGATAGTAAAAATTTCTGAAATTAAAATATTTTCAACTAAAAAATTACACATTTTCGACACGAAAAACGCACACTTAAAAACTGTATTTTCAGCAACTTAACAAGGGGTGTGAAAAACTTTTTCCGTCCATTTTCGACATCGCCCGAACACCCTGTTCCTATGGCAGAATTTTTGCGTATATTTGCTGCCGGATATGAAAAGAAACACCCTCATACTGGCCATCATCGTCGCCGCCCTTACGGCGACGATAGCGGCGCATCCCACCATGAACGCGCAGAACAAGGGCCAGAAGGGCTACTACCTCGCCTACTTCGTCCAGGACGGCGACACCATCTTCTATGATGAGTGCCCGCCCGTCTGGGTATTCCCGAAGGGCACCAGACGGGACAAGAAGGACTGGAGGAACTACTACAAGCTCGTTTATAACTTCAACAAGGTCTATCCATACGCCGTGATGGTCGCCGGCGTGCTCGAGCACGTCGACAGCACCATAGACGCCGCCCACCTCAAGAAAGGGCAGGAGGACAGATACATAAACGAGTGGCAGAGATCGGTTCTGAAGGACTTCGAACCGGTAGTAAGGAAGATGACCGTCTCCCAGGGCAAGCTCCTGATGCGCCTCGTGGACCGCGAGACATCCAGGACATCATACAAGATCGTCAAGGACTACAAGAGCGGTTTCGCCGCGGCCTTCTGGCAGGGAATCGCCCGTCTGTTCGGGCAGAATTTAAAAAGCGCCTATGACCCGAAAGGCCAGGACGCCCGCACCGAAGAGCTTGTAAAAGCTTGGGAGAAAGGAGAATTCGACAGGCTCTACTATTCTGTCTTCATGGAATGGCCCACTCCGACGGAGATCCCGTCGAAATACAGGTATTGAGAGGATTTGAACCAGTCCTTGAGCATCAGGAAACGCGCTCCTGAAGGCAGCGTCTGATCCACCTGCGCGTGGAAATGCCCGAAAATGAAATAATCCACGTGCACCCCCGAAGAGAACTCGGAAGCCCACTTGTACAGAGGTTCGTCCGAGCCTTTCCAGACGTATTCGTCCTTATGGGACAGCCTGTTACCGCGTGACCAGCCCTTTCCGAGCCGGAATGCTATCCACGGATGCAGCGCACTGAAAAGCGCCTGGGCTACCCGGCTCTTGAAAACGCCGTTCATCAAACGATACTTTCCCAGCCCCGGCCCGAGCCCGTCTCCGTGACCCAGGCAGAACACTTTCCCTTCCATCTCCACAACCAGCGGCTGTCTGACCACCTTGATGCCCATCGACTCGAAATATCCATAGCACCAGATATCGTGGTTCCCCGGAAGGAAATACACCTCCACCCCGGCGTCGACAAGGTCCATCAAGGCGCTGAACACTCTGACAGAGCCCTTCGGGACCACATCCCTGTACTCGTACCAGAAATCCCAGATGTCGCCCAGAAGATACAGCGCGCGCGCCGTGTCCCCGGGAATCGACCGCAGGAACTCGACGAAGCGCCTCTCGCGCCCCGCAGCATCACAGACCTCTATCCCCAGATGGACATCGGAAACGAAATAGACCCCGACGCGCTCAGACATTTAGACCAATGTAAAAACGACCACCAGAACGCCCACAACAGCGCAGTACAATGCGAACCACTTCAGCTTCGCCCTCTTGACAAGGGCAATCATAACCCTGCAGGCGAAGACGCCTGAAATGAAAGCGGCAGCAAAACCGACCACCAGCGGCAGCAGACCTACAGTAGAGGCTCCTATCTCACCGCCCACAATCTCAAGGAAGGCCTCGCCCAGAATAGGGATGAGGACCATCAGGAACGAGAACTGAGCCACAGCCTCGCGTTTCACACCACACAGAAGGCCGGTACTGATGGTGGTTCCGGAGCGCGAAAGTCCCGGAATCACAGCCACCGCCTGGCCCAGGCCGATTACGAACGCCTGCCAGTAGCTGATGCCGTTCTGATACTTGTCCGGCTGCTGCGCGACCGCAGAACGGCCCTTCGAAACCATATCCGAGAAGAACAGCAGCAGCGCAGTGACCATCAGCGCGATGCCCACGACCAGAAGCGACGAGAACATCTCCTCAACGACATCCTTGAACAGCATCCCCACCACAAAGACCGGGATCAGCGAGACCAGGATCTTGAGGACATAGTCAGTCTCCTCGTTGTATTTGAACTTGAAAAGCCCGCAAAGGAGCCTCCAAATCTGCTTCCTGAAAACAATGATAGTCGCCAGCACGGTCGCCGCGTGGACAGTGATCTCGAACACCAGATCCTCGGAGGCCTCAACCCCCAGAATTTCACGACCTATGGCGAGATGGCCGCTGCTGCTCACCGGAAGGAACTCAGTAAGGCCCTGGACAAGGCCAAGGATCAACGCCTGCAACCAGTTCATACTACTCTTCCCCCTTCTTATCCTTGAAAATGCCCATAATGGCGATGATTTCAATGACAATGCCCGCCACGATCACCAGCGGCGCCGCCACCAGCCTGCGGAAATCGAACATCGCGTAATTGAATACCTGAGGGTCCTTGCTTCCGCCGCCCATCATCAGGATGTAGCCGGCCACCATAACCAGAAGGCCGACAATGAGGAACTTCAACCCCTTCGGGGTGATAGCCATATTAGAATTCTTGTCCATATCAATAGTATAATTCATCCTTTCCGGATGCCACAAGCTTGTTAACCACAAAATACGTGCTCAACATACAGATCAGCACACCGCTGAAAAGCACGATGAGCATCACGGCCACCAGCAGGTCCGCCGTGAACACCTCGAACAGCTGCGCGAAGCCGTTGCGCACCACGAACAGCGCCACCAGCAGCAGTATCAAGGCAATGAAAGCGGAGAACAGACCCTGGAACAGCGCCTGAACCATGAACGGAGCGCGGATGAAGGCGCGAGTGGCGCCCACCAGCTTCATGGTGTGTATGGTGAACCGGCGGGCGAAGACATTGAGCCGCACGGTATTGTTGATCAGAACGAAGGAAATGAAAAGCAGGAGGGCGATGAAGACACCCAGGACAAGCGAAATCTTCCTGAGGTTCGCGTTCAGCGCAGCGATCAGAGACTCCTGATAATCGACCTCATCCACAAGCGGAGAGGCAAGGATCGCCTGCTTCACGATCTCCAGGCTGTCGGTGGAGACATAGTCAGCGTGGAGCTTGACATCGATCGAAGCCGGAATAGGAGAGGTCTCGAACACGTCGAGGAAGCCTTTGCCCAGCATAGCCTCCATTTCCATAGTACCCTGCGCCTTGGAGATGAACTCCGTGGAGGACACATACTCCATCCCGTTCAGGACATTCTGGAAGTCCATCGTCTGCTCGTCGCTGATGTCCGGCTTCATAAGCACGGACACGGCCATGTTCTCCTTGAAATAGTTTGAAACGCCCTTGGCATTAACCAGAAGGAGGCTGGCGATACCCACCAGCAGAAGCACGAGGCTGATACTCAGTACCGAGGACAGCCAGGCGCTGCGAAGGCGCGCACGCATTATCTTATTTTCTGCACTTGATGGCATTGTGGGTTCAATTATTTGTCAAAGATAATCAATTTTCATTGACGCACACCCTTTCCGATGGAATACTGCACTCCGAATGTGGCGCCGAAGGTGTCCTGCAGCAGTTCACCCTTGTCGAAGAAAAGGCCGTAGCAGGCGTCGAGCCCTTTGACCTTGAACAGGTTCACGATGCGGCCGTTGAGACCGAAGGAGAACTGCTTGAGCGGAGTTTCCTTGACGGTTCCCCATTCGTGGTCCCACTGAGACTCGCCCTTGTATGGCTGGGAGTATGTGCCGTAGTTCTTGCTGTACGTCATCATCAGCCGGTATGGATGCTTGTGGAACAGGCTGCCACCGAAGGCGAAGTGGTGGGCCTTGTAGCGGGTGTTCTCGATGCCGATATTGACATTGGCCGTGGTCCAGGTACCGGCGTGGATGCCGTTCGGGAGGCACAGCGGGTCTCCGATCAGGCGGCCATAGTGGGTCCATCCTGACTTGAACTCGCCGTTGGCGAAGTAGTTGTCACCGCCGGTGGTCTTGAACCCGGTCCCGCGGACCTTGTGGCCGTTCTCGTCGAAAACCTCGTGCTGGAACGGACCGGACTGGAACATCGTGTAGTGATATTCGTAGAGAATGTCGGACACCCACCTGTGCTTGTCATCG
Source organism: Candidatus Cryptobacteroides sp. (assembly GCA_045597895.1). Lineage (GTDB taxonomy): Bacteria > Bacteroidota > Bacteroidia > Bacteroidales > UBA932 > Cryptobacteroides. Next base: position 51,458 of record JAZLLA010000050.1, read on the forward strand.
AAGCTGAACGCGATGGTGTTCACTCCGTCCGGGAAGTTCTGGAAGCCCATTCCGGAGCCGTCGGCGTAAGGGATGTCGTGCTGGGCGGTAAGTTTCCAGCCATTCCCCTGCCAGGAGGCCCTGAAGTTCTCGCTGCCACCCTGGTCGCCGAGAACGTTCTCCCTGTCCGTCTGAGGACCATCTGCACTCGCCGGCCTTCCGAGCACCACGCGGACATAATTTTCAAAACTCTTCGGAAGAGTACCATAATCAGGGCTCTCCCCTCCCCAGACGGCATAATGGTCAAGGAGGAAGTCGAGGGTGAGACGCTTCGCCGGCTTCAGGGTGAATCCTATACGCGTACGGTGCACGAGCGCATCCTGGACATAACGGACATCTGTAGGAATATAATCTCCATAAGCTCCTGAAAGGAAAAGCTTATGGTTTGTGAATGGAACCGCTACCGGATCAAGGCTTATCAGATAGCCCGGCATAGTGCGGGCATTGCCGCTCTCCACCACGTGCCCTCCGGTCACCGAAAGCGAGCCCAGAGCCTCACTGGCCCCATAAAAGTCAAGTTCGCGATGCTTCGAACCCATATCAAGCGTGAAGCACTTCCACTTCAGGCTGCCGTAGAGCTCGTCCACCATCGCATGGACCGGCGACGAGCCGGGGTCCAGCGGATTGCTGTAATCGTTCAGAGCCAGCGAAGTCCCCCAGCGCCACTGCAGCGTCTTCGTATCATCGAACTCCGTCCTCACCTGGAACATCGCCACCGCTCCGTCCCTCTCCGGCATCAGACCATACTGGTTGGTGGTCATCCAATAAGGGAGATACGACTCTCCCGAACCCATCGCCCCGAGGAGCATAAGTGATGCTATAAAATCATTCATTATTTTGATTCTTCGTTTGCAATCCCGTAAAAATGTTATACATTTGCAAAAAGTGATAACTCTATGATTAATTTGTACCCAAAGGAACAAACCGCCTTCAGGTTTGACAAGGACCTGCTGGAGTCCATGAAAATGAGAGCCCGGAATCTTAACAAGAGCCTCAACGGATACATCACCTACCTGGTGATGAATGACTTGAAAGCCTCCCGCGAACTGCCCAAAGTTTCCCTGGATGGAACTTTGGATCCAAATATCTCCCGCTTCTGCGGGATTATTTCCACCCCGGATACTGAGATGCTTGAAACCGATGAAAGACTTGCCGATATATGGAACCGATAAAAATCTTCCTGGATACGAACATCGTCCTGGATTTCTTTACAGGGCGTATGAACGATGGCAAGGCAGCAAAACTCGTACAGCTGGGATCAAGCCCCTGCTATGAGATGTGCATTTCCCTGCTCACAGCAGTCAACATCCTCTATGTGTCACGCAAGCTTTCCTCAAAACTGCATCCCGAAGACATCAGCACTCTCTTTACCATCCTCCCTCAAGATGCCGGACAGTGGGATACAGCCAGCAAACTCAAGATGGAAGACTTCGAGGATGCCGTCCAGGCCTCATGTGCCATCGCATCAAACTGCTTCTGCATAGTGTCCAGAGACAAACACTATCTGGATGCCCCCATCCCCGTCCTGGACCCTTCCGACTTCCTCGGCACAGTGGTCAAAGCATTGAAATAGCTAATACGCCTGCTTGTCTCCGGTGAAGACTCTGCCGCTATTTCTTTCTCGCGGCGACCCACCTCAACACCGGAGCCAATAGCCAGTTCAGCACAGCTGCTGTCACAATCACCGAAAGCAGTTGCACTCCAACAGATGCTCCCAGTTCCCAGGAAAAGAACAATACGCCAATGGCCAGCAGGTCAAAGAGCACTTCAAGCATCGTTGTCTGCAAATGCGTGCATCCCAAACTGATGAGAATATGATGCATATGGTTATTATCTGCCCAGAACGGAGACCGACCTTGGCAGATTCTAACAACCATAACCCTCAGTGTGTCTGCTATTGGGACAGAAAGGACAGCCACCACAAATGCAATACGGCTGAAATCCAGCTGGAGACCATTAAAAAACGCAAATCCACCGCTCAAAATAACCAGCACCATCGAATAAATGGTGGTTCCTATCATCAGCGTACCACAATCTCCGATAAACATTTTTGTCTGTTTTCCGAAAACATTGAAAAAGAAAAACGGCACCAATGCCCCGACACAAACGGCCGCAAGCACAGCAAAGGAGAACTGGTGTGCAAGGAAGCAAATGACTCCTAAAAATCCCAGCGCCAGAATGCAAAAACCTGACGAAAGGCCGTCCACTCCATCAATGAGATTTACAGCATTTACAATAGCAATAAATGTTAAGACAGACAAAAAAATCGACCACCCGAACGGAAGGATATCGATTCCGAACAAGCCCTGGAAATTACTTATTCTGGCCTTCAAACCATATATGAGCATCAAAGCGACAAGGACTTCTATCACAATCCTAACCAACGGCTTTACTGTCAGAATATCATCTATGAAGCCCAAATACAGCATAATGATCATAGCACCCAGAACAGGGAACAAAGACGTATAGGAAATCATTGTCTTATAGAAACACAACCCCACAACCACCCCGAAGAATACAGCAATACCCCCCATTACAGGAATAGGCATCTTCTGAAGCTTTCTAGCCTCAGGATTATCAACGATATTCTTCTCCTTTGCGATATTAAGTATCGGGAAAAAGACACATAATGTTGCGAAAAGCGAGATAGCGAAAAGTATCAGCACTACATATTTATATGGCATCTCCATAAAGTGATAATTTCTCTTTAATCTGTAATATTATTCTTGATCTTCTGTTTTTCTTTCAAGTATATTTTGGGATATGTCCGAAGTATGAGCCAGCAACGGCGAAGTTGCTTCCCCGGCTCTGAAAAAATTCTGTAAACAAATTCCATATGGTGACGGACCATCCACTGTGGAGCCCGTTTGATTCCGAGCCCGCTTCTAAAATTGAATACCGCACCTACCGGAATAACCACCCCACGTTTCAGCATAGGTACCAGCTTGGCAGCAAACTTCTCCTGCTTTGGAGCTCCCAATGACAACCAGATAATATCCGGACTGTCAGCATTGATCTCTGCAGAAATGGATTCGTAGTCAAACTCTTCTACACTGCAGAACGGCAATTCCATAAATTTCATGGAGGATATCGCCGGGTCTATCTCTGTCAGATTACTTTTCAAAGCATCCAGTACAGTTCGGCTGCCACCGACAAAGCACATCCGATACTTCTTCATCCGCGTAATATCATCAAAAATCTGACTGCCGCAGTACTGCTTCCAGTCATAGCCATAGAGCCTCTTGACAAAAACCGGCACCCAGCTACTGTCCACAATGGAAAACATCGCCCCTTCCACAACCTTTCGATACTCAAGATCATTATGTACCATCGCGAGTATATTTCCGTCGGCGACACAAATCCATCCGGCATTATCCGGCTCTCTCACCCGCCTGTCTATCTCAGCAAGCACCTTACCCGAATCCGGCTCAAATTTAATATTGAAACAAAAATTCATAACGCCTCCCACTATTCACCTTCCACACTAATTAATTAACAGCAGATTGATTTGAGGATATAGCACATCCGCTCTTCCCATATTTCCAGACGGAATTCCTGGTTATATTTTTTCAATCCCGCCATACCTAGGGTTTTGGCAACGTCTGAATGAGCTATTAGATATTCTATCTTTACAGCAAGTGCAGGAACATCATTCTTCGAGACTATAAAACCCGTCTCGCCATCCTCAACGACATCAGGAATGCCTCCTTCATCATAAGTAATAATAGGCAAAATATGTTGCATGGCTTCAAGGATTACAAGGCCAAATGTTTCATTGTCATATGTAGAAGGGAAAACAAAGATATCTGCAGAAGACAAGAATTGTTCTTTGTCTTCACCATACTTTGGCCCATGATATATTACATAGTCCTCAAGTCCCCTTGACTGGATTTCTGCGACGAATAATTCTTTTGTGATTTCCGCAGTCTCTTTTCCTACAAAGTCACAAATGAATCGAGTATGGTTTCTTTTCAAAATCTCACAGGCATCCAAAAGATCCCAAACACCCTTTGACTTAATCAGATTAGATAAAAACAATATGTGCGTCACATCATTCTGTTTTCTAACAGCAGAATATTGCACAGCAGGAATACCATTCGGGCAAATCAAGACTTGACTCTTGTCAACCACCGGCTTAATGTCATCATATAACCGCCACGACAAGAGTATTACGGAAGCATCCTTGTAAACTAATGGAATCAACCATTTATACGGATTATGTCCAATGCAGGTTGACATCCCCTTGTTGTGCTGATGAATAACTAATCGCTTCCCAAACGCCTTACACAATATAGCAAACGGAGCATCCTTAAGAAAACCTTTTCCATGGCAGGTCAGTGCTATATAGCAAGCGTCATATTTGTTCGACATAAGCTTGACAAATATCGTTATGAATATTGACAAATGCCTCAAGGGTTTCATCAGGGTGAAACGCGAGATTTCTCCCATTGTTCTGGACGTGGCTATATTAACAATGTCACAATCAAAGCTCTCTCTAATAATCTCACTATCAACAATCTGCTGTGACATCACGGCAGACCCATGAACCGGAGGTGGTAGAGGAACAAGGAAGAGGATCTTATTATTTCCCATAGTAACTTTATTAACAAACAGCCATTTTGCTTATGGGGTTATGTACACTTAATCTGGTCATTCACTATTACAATAGTTCAGATAATATTTTTTTTGCCACAGTAGAATATGATATTTCTTCCTTCTTTGCTTTAGTCGCCTCGTCATAATCTTTAATATCTGTCGAGAAAAAGGCCTCAAGGTCCGTTCTCAAGCTCTCAACGTGCGTCCACATGCCATTTCCACTCAGTAAATGGCTGGTATTTCCTGTCTCCCTGACAAGAAGTGGGGTTTCTACCGATATCGAATCTTCTATAAGGGTGGTATGATGAACAGGCCAACATGCGACATCAGCGAGACGTAAAAGTTCAAGAGTCTGAGTCCTGTCACACCATCCAAATATTCTTGTACAAGAAGATTCGTCTGCCTTTATCTTGGTCGCTTCATCAGAAAAAGATCCAAACAAAACAAGTTTATAAGAAAGCTTTTGCACTGCATCTATTAAAACATCCGTTCCTTTATCTTTCCCCATTTTTCCTCCTGAAACAACAATCTTCTCGTCGCAGTCAAAACCATACTTATGTCTCAGCACTTCTTTAGATGAAATCTGTTCAGCTGCTTCAACATCTGCCCCGATAGGTAAAAGAGAAATCCTTTCTGGATTAATGGAATAGTATTTCTGCAAAAATTCACACCTCCCAGGAGAAACGCCATAGAAAGCCTTCACATATGGTTGAATCCTATTACATGCCCACTTGTTTGCAATTTTGTGGTAGAATAAACGCCAAAGTGCGTTATGGCTCATATTTAATTCATCCGCATGACTATCAACGACTAGAGTCACTGGATGGTTACGAACATAGTGCCGAACAGTATTAAGAGTAGAAAAAACCACATCATGGTGAAAGATCACATCCGGTGAGATCTTGCAAATCACACTATAAAGAGAAGGAGCAAACGCAAGAGAACTTGTAGGGTTCTTTGTTGGAATACGAATAATTCTTACTCCTTCATATTCATAATCAAGGCCTTTCGATTTTATCTCCTGGACAGTATCTAAAGACAAATAACTTGGAAAATAATTTGAAGATGCAATTACTATATTTTCTGTGCCCTCTTCTTGAAGATAATGAGGGAGAAGATTTTCTTGATAGCCCCAACCGTCAAGATACTGACCAGATAAGCAAATATGAAGGATTTTAATCACGTTCTTGTATTTATTCAATATAAGTTCCGTTTGTATATTCTATTATGAAATCAAAATACATTTCAGTCTTGATATTCCCGAGTCAAATGAAAAGAAGTCATGATACATCTTTTGAATAATAACTGGATTATTATCCGTATTATGGATATTCTCCAAACAGGCGGCAAAAGACATTAAAGAATTATATTGATACAAAAAAAGATTTATGAATTCATCATACCCCCTTGCTGATATATAATGTGATACTACCGGCAATCCGAAACGAAGTCCATCCATAATCCTTAATTTCAATCCGCCGCCCAATGAAACAGGACATATGTATATATCTGCATTTTCTAGGACATCATCCATAGATTCAGGATTGGCCACTACGGTTATCCCATTCTTTCGACAAAGATCAAGTATTTTTTCTGAAGGCTCTTTCCCGGCAATCGTCAATGATTCGAACCCATCTTGAGATTTTAGAATCGGAAAATAGTCTTTTATCCACACTTTCAATGATTCATATGTCTGCATAGCCGAAAGGGACCCAGTAATAATGTAGTGGCCACCTGTAATCTTGTTCTTAATATTCGGCAAAGACCGTCGTTCCGGTTCAAACACGCCTAGGACTTCTATCAAAGATGCACCAGCAGGATCATAATGCTCCTTTAACAAGGTTCTATCGTCATTCGTAAGAGTGAGATTGAGATCTGACTTGAGCACAGCATTTTTTTCATATTTTTTGATCCAAAAGAGTGTCAACAATTTCACTATCCCCTTCGTGTTGTCCCGACTATATTCGTACTGATAATTGTGATGTATTGTGATTACTTTTGCTCCATAGCTATGAGCAAGATCGATGTTCTTCCAGGTAACCAAACTAGTGTCAAATACCACTGTATCATATTCACCGGATGCAAGGTTTTTTTCAAAAACTCTAAAATATCTATGTAACCGTCCGATAAATAGATCCAAAAGCTTGAATACTTTCGGTTTGTCATACAAAACTGGAATGCATTTAACTCTCTGATCTATCCCTTCAGCAGCTTCACCATTCTTTGCAGGATACAACAATGTCACACTCTCACTAAGTTCACAAAAAGCATTGATGTATGCCCTGGAAGCAAACACTCCGCCACCGTTACCTGTAAGATAATGATGAGTGATAAAAAGAATCCTTTTCATTTGCAACAGGCCGCAAGAAAAGTAACGACCTTTGAATAAAAACGGCATCTCCCCGTAAGAGAAAAATAAATCTCGCGGCTGGCAGAATAATACTGGCGTTTTGTATTGCTGGCACTATTTATACTGGATCCCTCAAAATGAAATATTTCTGCCTCCGGAACAGAGAATAGTTTATATCCGTTTGTCTTTATTCGATGACATAACTCTGTCTCTTCAAAATATAGAAAGAAGTGAGAATCAAATGCGCCACATTCATCAAGGACTTTACGGGGAACCATTAAGTCTGCCCCTGTAACATATGCAACTTCCATCGGTTTGCCTGTATTATTAAAGCAGAAAGAGCCTTTATATAGCAAGCGAGTAAACACTCTACGAAGCAGGCAATCCAATTGATCCTTTATCGACGGAAACCACTTACAATACGAATACGCTGGATTACCATCAGTATTAAATAGATTCCCACCACACGCCCCAGCAAGAGGCTGGGAATCCAAATAATCGGACAATATTTTCACAGCGTTGTTTCTAAGCAATGTATCAGAATTAAGAAAAAAAATATTACGACCTTGGGCAAGCCCTAAAGCGCGATTATTTGCTCTGCCGAATCCGATGTTTTCATTCAAATATAAATAAGTTATGTTGGGGTAACCGGAAAATAGCTCCCGACTCCCATCTAATGACGCATTATCAACAAGTATTATTTCATAATCCAGATTATGCGTGTTTTCAATGACACTTTCAATACAGGAACGAGTAATCTCTTTTGTGTTGTAATTTACAATTATAATTGACGCATCCATAGTTTCCTATTTGTAAACCAAACAATTATATACAGAAAAAAACACAGCCATACTATTGTTTGAGATGCAAAGAAATAGCCTACTGTCAAAGAAAAACAAATGGTCAATATAGACAATGTCTTAACCTGGCTTGGCAACCTCTTTATAAAAGGAACTATTATGGCTACAATTATCGTCATGACAGGAAATAAGCCAAATTGATTCCATAATCCTACGAGTCCAACATCAGAATTAAAAATCCCTGCCGCCATAAGGTCAGCCATTATTGATGATGTCTTGGAGGAGATAAATCCATTTCCAAACAGAATAGACATTATCCCTTGCGGGGCTTCCTTCAAGAAATAAACATATGCTAAATTCCTATTGTAGTTCGAATTTGTTAAATCAGACAACGTCTCTTCAAAAAGACTCTGAATTGTCCCGCCTGAAAGAAAGAAAACAGCCACAACAGCAATTATTGAGCCTATCTTAATCTTTATCAGTCTCTTTGTGTTTGGAAGAGTTGCTAACATCCAAAAACCACATATAAAACAAGCAAATATTGCTGTCCTGTTCTGATATAACAGAATACTAACCAAGCATAACAATGGCATTGTTGTATTTCTCCAAGAAGGAAGTCGCACAAAATCTGATATTGATAATACAAACTCCATCGCAACAAACATAAAGCCCTCTAATACTGCAGAATAACCATTTATCGATATTTCCTTCCTTATCCTTTGTTCCTCAGACAAAGTAATAATATCAAAACCAAGAACGATGCACAAAATCACCATAACAAAGAATAGCACACTGAACAATGCAAGCGCACATTTGATATCTTGAATTGAGGGGCGAATAAGAAGAAGGGCAGGTAATGTTAAAAAATAAATTACCCTTCGAACTGCTAATATTGATGCAAATAAAGACTGTCCATAATACACCTTCGCGGAAATGAACGAAAGAACAATACCAAGTGATATCAACAGTACTGAAAAATTATTTCGCAAATTAAAAAATGTCCTTGATGCACGCTGTCTGAAAACACAGCATCCTACGAACAAAATTGCAAAAAAGATTAATAATCCCCGTGAACCGATGAATAAAAAAGATAACGGCTTAATGTTCCAGCAATTGACTGACAGTAACATTAACACTAATAAATATAAAGATATCGGGCTAATTTTAGCACCTGTCTTCATCACAGCACTTTTTTATCCTCAAAAACACAGGAATACAACATAAGATAGCTAGACTCAGAGCTACAAAATTATTATTTGCAAATATCCGACAAAGCAAACAAATAATAACATACGGAACAAAACTGATGATACTAAGAACGAAACTTTTCAGTGGAAATTGCAGCAAACCGCGACGAAGTGCATATACTAGGGTAAGAACATCATTTGTTATTTCAGCGAAAAGAAGAGCTATTGCCGACCCAACGAATGACATTCTCTTAACTAGTATAAAATTAGCTGTAACGCCCACAATAGCAGAAACAATCGCACACAAAACAACAACACGATCTTTCTTCATCGGCAACAGAACTTGAATAACCCAAATCTGAGCAAGGCCAACTACCATTACTAATGGCATTATCAATTGCATAGGCAGAATTGATTCTGTATATTGCCCTCCAGCAAGAATTGATATTATCTGAGGTGCAAGTATTACTCCTCCTGCAATTAATGGAGGAGCCAATAGGAACACAATGGAGAACGAAGCCCTAATTTTTTGTTTGAATTCATCAATTTTGTTTTCTATAAGCAGCGAAGTCATCCTTGGAAGCATAACGGAAGTATATGCTGTGAGTATGCCCAATATCATTCCATAAATCTTTGTCGCCGTAGTATATACCCCTACAGCATGATCGCCTTTCACCAGCCCGAGATATACTACGTTGAAAGTAGAAAAAAATGAAAGCATTATCACATATACTCCCATTGCCCATATGCTTTTCCCATATCTCCACGGATGAGCCGATTTTAATATCAAATCAGCAAACTTACTAGAATACCCGAGGTTAATCAACGCGTTGACGACAATGGCTCCGGTCAACAGTATGTAATACTTCAAGTAATCTTCAGGCCCTTTGACCAACAGAAACACAAGGAGCACATACACAGTTTTAACAGAAATCGACCTAATTGAAACATACTTGAAATTCTCGGTCCCCTGATAAAACCATTCTATCATCATAGAAGCAAAGAAAAGGTAGAATGATCCGGTAAAGAGCAGAGATTTCATTTGATGCCATTGAGGAATAATCATTGTCAGGATGAAAAGTATCGCAACAAATATCACTGAAGAAATCAGAATGAAAGCGAATAGATCAGAAAAAACTTGTGAACGACGGATCCTGTCATTACCACAGGCTGCTATTTCCCTAACTCCCACGGTACTTATGCCCATGGCAGCAAGAATCCTAAAATAATTAACGGTTTGGTCGGCAAAATTGACTCTGCCTATCATATCTACTCCAAGAACCCTTGACACATAAGGAAAAACTATCAAACCGAAGATGTATGTAGACATCGTCAGTATGACATTATATCCGAAATTCTTCTTAATTGAGGTGTCTCTATTCAAACGATTTCAGGAATTATTACGTAACACTGCGAGCAAACATTGGACTCTATCATCCCAGGAAGCATTTTGAAGAGCGAACTCGTAATTCTTATTAACAAGGTCTTGATACGAACTTATGTTATCAAGGATGCTGCATAACTGTCCTTTAGGATTATCCCAGTCAACATCAACAACAGGATTATAGCCAGCCATATCCACTAATTCTTTTGGAGCTCGCCCTACAATCAAAACCCTTGATAACATAGCCTCCCAATATCTTTGCGTTAATGTTTCAATATCACCTGCCTTTTCTGGATGAGTGTCAGACTGTGGGAAAGAAATTATCACCTTAATATTTGGAAGAGCAATTAATAAATCGATGGCTGTAGGAAATGCCAACGCCTTCAACTTTCCATCCTGATCGTATGTATTAGCATAATATTGCTGCAAAACATTTGTCTTTTCTATTATGCTCTTTATTACCTCGTGATATCGCGGCATTTGACGACCCATTTCATACAAATCAATTGTTCTTTTATTCAAAATTTCCCCTTTATGATAATCCTTAATATCTATTCCTTCGGGAATCCAAAAGGTCTCAATTTTTAAAGTCTTTCTTACCTTTTCTGCAACAATACTGGATGTGAAGAATGCTTTCCTGACAGATAATCTTCTCAAATCTGAACACATCTTTTCATAAGTTCCAGGCCAAGTATCCCAAAAAACAGGAATAATGTCATAATTCCAAAAAGGAAAAGACAAATTCAATAAACTCAAACCATCCGTTGGAACAAGAAGGGAAGTCTCATTCTTTTTTCCCAAAAAACAGTCCAAATGAAAACATCTGAAGACTTTTCGAACAAGACGAAATAAAAAAGTTGGTTTATACTCATTAAGCGGCTGAATGCCCGCCCTAAGTGCAGACTCTACAAACTGATGCATGTAGAACTGAAACTCACCTTCTTTGCGTGATTTATTTATTATGCGAAGCATGCAGCAATTCACCGTCTATTTTTCCTCTTCCTTACGCCACTTCCACAGCACCCAGACCACGCCGGCGCAGAAGGCAAGGAAAGTGAAGGCAAGGGCGGTCTTCTTACGGGAATTGACACTTTTCAGCGGGACGGTAGGGGTGACGACCTCGGCGAAGACCGGGGTGTCCTGCTGGACCTTGGCCTCAGCGCCCTGGAGCTGGGAGGCCATGGAAGTGTAGAGCTGGTACTTGAGGTTCATCTCGTCGCGCAGACGTTCGCGCTCGACCTGGGAGCTCTGGGTAACCATACCCTGATGGGAATCCACATAACGGGCATATGCCCTCTGGGCTATGCGGTATTCCTCCTGAGCCTCTTCGTACAGTTTCTTATAGTAGTCCCTGTCATCCACAGCCTTGTCCGTGCGGTAGTGCTTGACATACTCCTTAAGGTTGGCATTCACGGCGCGGGCGGTTTCCGCAGCGATGAGGGCATCATCCATTGTCACTGAAAGAGACACCACCAGAGTCTTCTTGTCGATCCCGGCCTCGATGCTCTTGCTTAATGCCCTATATATCTTCCCCTGCTTCTTCGTGAAATGGAACGGATCCACATTAGAGGCAGCGTCAGCGCCATCCTCCTCTTCTTCCTTGGAAAAGATGCTCTTCACGGCACCCATCGCCATACCAGGCAAGGCCTTCAAGGTACCCACCACACTCTTTCGCCTCAAACTGTCCATATACTCGTAGAGCGTTACCTGGCTCTCGCCCTTCCTGTCACGGTAGGTCACAGGGGTATCGAACAGGTCGGCGATGAACTCCGGCGAATGCACGACATCCGGATAGACCATCGGATAAACGGCATCGGTGGAGCCCAGCACGGTGGCGCTCAAACCTACCAGCGAAGCCACCGAGGACAGCCTGTTCGTCGCTGTAGAAGACAGCTCCGGTGCCAGGCGTGAAGTCACCGTATATTTGTGCGGAGTGTCCAGCGCAATCAGGCAGCCGAGCACGAAACCCGCCGCCGTGATCCAGAGGACAGGCTTCCAGTGCGCCTTCAGCCTGCGCCAGTATTTACCGAAATCGATATTGATCTCGTCATCCATCAGGAGGTCATCGTCGTAGCCGTATGACGGCTCACGTCTCTTTTTTATTTCTTCTTCCATATTCAAGAAAAGATATAGCTTCGCCAATGCGCTCCTCCAGTGAAAAATTCCGGGAAGCACAGGGAAAATGGACATATGTACGCTACGCACGTGCGTAACGAACAAATATACATTATTTTTCGCTTACTTCCATAAAATGGAACCCTACGAACTGAGATGCCGGTGCGTTCCATCTTATATCCGCTACCGTCAAAGCAATAGGAAAAGGTTGGGAGACAGCTATTTTGATGGATTGCCGGAATTGCAATTCAGCGGGAACAGTACACCCTCACTGCATCCTTGGTTTCCGGGACAGGCCACTGAGAGCTGTCTGAGAGGGTTGAGTAGAAACCAAGGGGGCCTGGGACGGGGTTGGTTTCCGGGATCGGCCCTGGAAGGCTGTCTGCGAGGGTGATTGGAAACCAGTAGCTCTTGGGACGGGGTTGGTTTCCGGGATGGGTTCTCAAGGGCTTTCTATGGGGGTGTTGTGGAAACCACCCCATAAAGAGCCCGGCACTTTCCGAAATATGGCCGGCCAACCATCAATTTCCACATTAATCACACACGGTAAACCGTAAATTTTTCTTATCTTTGTATGATTATAATTAATTTAGGAGTAAAATGGGTGAACCTGTAAAAAGAGTACTTTTCGTCAATTCCGAAATTTTCCCTTATCTGCCTGAGAATGAGATTTCCATGATAGGATACAAGCTCCCTCAGGGCATCCAGGAGAAGAAGAAGGAGATCCGTGCGTTCATGCCGCATTTCGGCTGCATCAACGAGCGCAAGAACCAGCTTCACGAAGTGATCAGGCTGTCCGGAATGAACATCATAATCAGCGACGTGGACCGTCCGCTGATCATCAAGGTGGCATCCATCTCCTCTGCGCGCATCCAGGTCTATTTCATTGACAATGAAGACTACTTCAAGCGCAAGCAGACATTCACCGACGAGAACGGTGTATTCTTCGCCGACAACGGCGAGCGCGCCGTGTTCTTCGCCAGAGGAGTGCTCGAGACCGTAAAGAAGCTCCGCTGGGCCCCGGACATCATCCACTGCCAGGGCTGGATCTCCCATGTACTCCCTATCTATCTGAAGAAAGCATACAAGGACGACCCTATCTTCTCCAACAGCAAGGTCGTTCTCTCACTGTACAATGACACCCCATCCGCTTCGCTCGGAGATGACTTCCAGAAAACGGTACTCTTCGGAGGAATCACCAGGGAGGACATCCCGCTTCTCGCTAAGGGCGATGGCATAAATCTTGCGAAAACAGCTGCCCGGTACTCCGACGGCATCATCCTCGGCTCGCCCGATGTCGACAAGGACATCACGGCATACTGCCAGGAGCTCGGACTCCCCGTCCTCCCTTACAGCGCCGAAGCGCTTCAGACAGGAAAGTACGTCGAGGAGTACAACAGTTTTTATGAAAGCATTTAAGCAATGAAAAAATCTCCACTGAGACAGATCTGCAGGCTCGCGGCTTCCGCGCTTGTTATCTGCAGCAGTTTCTCCTGCGTGACGGTCGATGGCAGACTCGGTTCCAACCTCATCCCGCTGGAAGACCTCTATGACATATATTCAGCTGAATTCCCTCTGACAGACATCCGGATGGAGATGCTGGACAGCCTTTCCGGCTACTCGAACTCCAGGATCACCATCGGTGCCATCCGCGACGAGGAGTTCGGCCTCACCACCCGTGGCTGCGCCCTCTCGCTCGTCCCTATCCCGGACACCCTGGATTTCGGCAACAACCCTAAGTTCAAGGAATTCCACTTCACCGCCGCTCACGACACGGTCTCCGTCGCAGACACGCGCCAGATGAACATCCTTCAGAATATCAATGTCTACGAGCTCGCCGAGCCTATGAACTTCAAGCTCGTCGACCTGCGCACCCCTATCGCCCACAAAGCCCAAAGGGTCACGGACGGTGTTCCTAAATACAACGGAAAGGACTCCCTCTCATTCAACTTCAGCAAGGAGTTCGGTGAGAAGTATATGAGCATCAAGCTCAGCGACCTCGCCGATATGGAGACATACCTGAAGAGTTTCCCTGGTATCTACATCGAAACCGACGAACCTGAAGGGCTCGGCGGCCGCATCGATATGTTCGAGCTTCAGCTCGGCCTCAACCTCTCCCAGGGCTACATCTCAAAGAACTTCGCGGAGCTCAAGTTCAACTCTGAGTACGAAGGCGTGCGCAAGGATACCTCCTTCCTCTTCTATCTCAGCCCGAACGACATGCTCGACCTTGACTCCCTGGCGCTCATCAAGAACAACTACTCCACCTACAAGTTCCCTCAGAACTGTTTCAATACAGTTTATCACGAGTCAGCCGGCCGTGAAGTACGCGCAGCCGAAACCATCCACATCGAAGGTGGCGGCGGCGTGAAGCCGGTCTTCTCCGCAAAGGAGATAATGGAAAAGGTCAAGGCAGAAGTCAGCAAGCACGGCGACCCTAAGACGGCGGTCATCAACCGCGCGACCATCGTGCTCCCGTTCGAGTTCCCTGATGACTACAAGGAAATGTACAAATACCCTGACTACCTGAGTCCTACCTGCCGTATCAGCTACCCAGACGGAGTATCCTACGGAAGCCTCACCGACGTATCTTCAGAGGACGAGGACCCGGGCAAGATCAACCGCTCCCTTCTCCAGTATGCTCCGGACGTTACCTTCCACGTCCAGAAGCTTATGAACATGAGCGAGTCCGCCAAGCTCTCGAACTATGACATCTGGTGCCTCCTGATGAGCATTGAGGAATATGTAACTGAGAATGACAGCAGTTCCGACTCGATGAGCGACTACTATAACTATCTGTCATATATGAGCTACTATAACAATATGTACGGTGGCTACGGCGGATATGGCGGTTACGGAATGGGAATGTACGGTATGGGCTACGGCGGATACGGCGGATACGGCTATGGCGGTTACGGCGGATACGGAATGTCAAACTACTACAGCTATATGCTGGCATCCCAGTATGCTAATGCAAACTCCGGATCCTCAAAGAGCACGTCCATCGAGATGGACGTCCATCGCTACTTCAACGCCGTTCTCAACGGTCCTGAAGCCGAGAACGGTAGAGTGCCTGTCATGAAGATCGTCTACGCAGTTCCTAAACAATAAAACTGTCGGAACAAAGTGACTGCTCCCCTCCCGGGGAGGGGCGGGAGAGGGTTACGAAAAAATATGCGGCCTCCGGAATTCCGGGGGCCGCAATGATTTTCACGGGAGTAAAAAATTACTCAGCGAGTTTTTCCTTAACCTTGTCAATGGCGTCCTGAACAGTAGCGATAGTACCGGTTTCCTCATCAGGAATCTTGATTCCGAATACTCTTTCAAGCTCCATAAGAAGCTCTACTGTGTCGAGAGAGTCAGCACCGAGATCATTAGTGAAGTTTGCGGTCTCAGTAACTTCTGATGCCTCAACTCCGAGTTTGTCAACGATGATCTCCTTTACTTTGTTTACGATTTCCTCGTACTGCATAATAAATAGATTTAGTTTATGTTTTTATATACACATCTGCATCAAAAGACGCACAAAAGTAAATATAAAATTTTAATTATCCAAACTTTGTGCCGGTCGGCTGAGGCGGAGCCAGATACGCATTCCGTTTATCGAGTTCAGCAGATAGAAGAAGTACTGCGCAGCATAAATGGCTGAATATGAGTCTGATGACTCGCTCATGGTCGCTACCCACATCACTACTGATGACACGTTTACAAGGATCCAGAAGACCCATTGTTCCATATAGGCGGTTGAAAGGAGGTACTGCCCGATAAGGTTGCAGACCATCGAAACAGCATCCATCAGGACCGCCACTTTCAGGAATTTTCCTGCAGCGCTCTTGTCCACAGCTGAAAGGATCAGGTACACTGCTGCTGTACCGACAACAAAAAGAATGGAATACAGTACCCATTGCTTTCCCGTGAAACGTCTGGCGGTAACTTGTTTGTCCGCTTCTGCGCCACGTTTGCGCCACTGGAAGTAACCGATGAACTGCATCGGAAGGAAATACAGGCCGTTTATAAGTGCGTTCCCGAGCCCGGCACCGCCCTTATGCCAGTTAATGAAGCAAATAACGGCGTATATGGAAACATTGAAGATGCCGAAAAGGAAGGTGAAGATATTGCCGTTTGCCGAACAGATCACACAAAGGATGCCGGCAAGTGATCCGAATGCGGCAATGAGGAGACCGATATGCCCGGACTCGCCCGCTTTGAAATCGGAAACCGTAGTAACCGCAATTGCCGCCAGCATACCCAGCAGTATGAAGGCGTTAAAGACTGTGTTGAATGTTTTTTCTTTCATTATTTTTTTGATCGGATATAGTTTCACGTATGCGGGATGCAAGGACCGGACCGACAAGGGCGGCCAGATCCTCCTGGGGAGCGGCCATCATCCTGGCTACGCTTCCGAAATGCATCAGGATCCTCTGTTCTGTCTTCTCCCCCACTCCCTTTATGTCCCTGAGGGCGGAGTGGACCTGAGCCTTGCTGCGCAGGTCACGGTGGAAGGTGATTCCAAAGCGGTGGGCTTCATCCCTTATATGTGTTATCAGGCGGAATGCCTGTGAGTTCCTGTCCAGGAAAAGAGGATAAGGATCAGAGACCCTGATGACCTCCTCCATTCTTTCGGCAAGTCCCACCACGGTGAGCTTGTCCTGTATGCCCAGCTCGCAGAGAGCCTGCCAGGCGAAGTTCAGCTGGCCCTTGCCGCCGTCTATGACCACCAGCTGAGGCAGATCGTCAGGGTCCTCCGCAAGCATTCTGGAGTAGCGGCGGTTCACTATCTCCTTCATCGAGGCATAGTCATTGGCCCCGACGACGGTCTTTATTTTGAACTTGCGGTAGTCCTTCTTCGACGGTTCGCCGTTCCTGAAGACCACGCAAGCGGCTACAGGATTGGTTCCCTGGATGTTCGAGTTGTCGAAGCATTCCATGTGGACCGGAGCGACCTTCATTCCGAGGGCCTTGCGGAGCTCTTCGACCACAGCCTCGCGAAAGGCGTCGGGGTCGGTGTGCTCGCGCTGCTTGAGGGAATTGAAATGGAATTCCTTGGCGTTCTTCAGGCTGAGGGTGAGCAGGGCGAGCTTGTCGCCCTTGACGGGTATCCTGAACTCCACGCCGGGGATTTCCACATCCGGGAGGAAAGGAACGACGATCTCCTGGGAGAGGTCCCCGAACTTGGACTCTATCTCGGCGATGAACGAGCTCAGCACTGCCGGCTGCTCCTCCTCGATGTTCATCCTGAAACCGAGGTTGAGCGACTGGATGATGGCTCCACCGCGGACGCGGAGGAAATTGCCGTAGGCATCATTGGCGTCGAAGACGAGGGAGAATACGTCGGCATCCACGTCACGCGCCGCTGTGATGATGGAACGGGAATAGTGGTTCTCGAGCGAAGCTATCTTGTCCTTCAGGAGCTGTGCTGTCTCGAAATCGAGCCTTTCCGCGGCCTCCATCATGCGCGAACGGTAACGGCGTATAATCTCTCCGGCACTGCCCTTGAGCAGGGCGGTGATCTCCTCGATGTCCGCATTGTACTCCTCCATCGAAACGGCGCCGATGCAGCAACCGCGGCAGCGCTTGATATGGTAGTCAAGGCACGGGCGGATCTTTCCGCGGAGGATGGAGTCGGAGTCTATTTTATTGTTGCAGCTGCGCAGGAGGTAGTTAGACCTGATGAAGTCGAGAAGGTTGCGGGCGTGGATAACAGAACTGTACGGGCCGAAGTAGCGGGAGCCGTTCTGGACGACACGACGGGTAAGGAATATCTTCGGGTATGGGTCAGCGGTGATGCAGATCCACGGGTAGGTCTTGGAGTCCTTCAGAAGGATATTGTACTTGGGCTTGTACTGCTTAATAAGGTTGTTCTCCAGAAGGAGGGCGTCGGCCTCGCTGTCCACGACAGAATACTGGACATCAGCGATCTTCGAGACAAGGAGCCTCGTCTTCGTGTTCAGGCGCTCCGGGAGTACGAAGTACTGGTGGACACGCTTGAACAGATCCTTTGCCTTGCCTACATATATCACCGTTCCCTCGGCGTTATAGTATCGGTACACTCCGGGAGAATGTGGCAGAAGGTCTATTTTTTCTCTGACATCCAATTACTTGACAAGTTGAATTGCGAATGCAAAGGTAGCAATTAATATGAAAAAACAGCCGAAGATTCCTCTCCGGCTGTAATTATAGAGTAATGTAGAGAATTACTTCTGGTTGTCACGACGAGGACGGCGGTCTCCGCGGTCACCACCACGACGAGGGCCGCGGTCTCCGCGACGGTCGTTGCGTGCTCCTGAAGGAGCCTGTGCGTTGGCAGCGATACCTGCGTTTGGAGAGAGATCCTGCTTTCCGTAACGCTCACCGTTGCAGATCCAAACCTTGATACCAAGGCAACCGACCTTTGTGTTAGCAACTGCGAGTGCGTAGTCGATATCGGCACGGAATGTATGGAGAGGTGTACGACCTTCCTTGAACATTTCTGAGCGGGCCATTTCAGCACCACCTACGCGGCCGCTGATCTGGATCTTGATACCTTCTGCACCTACTCTCATAGTGTTGGCAACAGCCATCTTGATGGCGCGGCGATAAGAAACGCGGCCTTCGATCTGACGTGCGATGCTGTCAGCTACGATGCGAGCATCAACCTCTGGACGCTTAACCTCGAAGATGTTGATCTGAACATCCTTCTTGGTGACCTTCTTGAGCTCTTCCTTGAGTTTGTCAACCTCAGTACCCTGCTTTCCGATGATTACACCCGGTCTTGCAGCGTGGATGGTGACGGTGATGAGCTTAAGGGTTCTTTCAATAACAATCTTTGAAACGCTGGCCTTTGAAAGACGGTTCATCAAATATTTACGGATCTCGAAATCTTCCGCGATCTTCTCTGCGTAGTTTCCACCACACCAGTTGGAGTCCCAACCACGGGTGATACCGATTCTGTTGCTGATAGGATTAGTTTTCTGTCCCATAATATTACTCCTCCACTGCTGCTGGTTTAACATCGAGAATTACAGTAACGTGGTTGGAACGCTTGCGGATACGGCCGGCTCTACCCTGAGGGCAAGGGCGGATACGCTTGAGTGTGCGACCTTCGTCAACCATAATGGTCTTCACATATACATTACCATTGTCGAGTTCCTTGCTCTTGTCCGGGTTCTTTGCCTCCCAGTTTGCTACTGCGCTGCGAAGGAGCTTCTCGAGACGGATGGATGCCTCTCTCTTGGAGAATTTCAAGAGATCGAGTGCGCGGTTAACCTCAACACCTCTTACTGTGTCTGCTACGAGACGCATCTTGCGAGGGGAAGTAGGGACGTCATTCAGCTTGGCAATGGCTGTAACCTTCTTGGCCTCCTTGAGGCTTTCTGCCATAAGTTTTTTACGCTTTCCCATAGTGATTACTTCTTATTGTTACCTGAATGACCTCTAAAGTTACGTGTAGGGGCGAATTCGCCGAGCTTGTGACCTACCATCTGCTCAGTTACATAAACAGGAATGAACTTGTTTCCATTATGAACTGCGATAGTATGGCCGATGAAGTCAGGTGAAATCATGCTGGCGCGAGACCAGGTCTTGACCACCTCTTTCTTCTTGCTACCTTCATTCATAGCAAGAATCTTCTTCTCCAGGGCTTCCTGGATGTATGGACCTTTTCTTAATGAACGACTCATAATCTCAAAGTTTTATCCTGTTATTTCTTTCTTCTTTCAATGATGAACTTATTTGAAGATGCCTTAGGGTTACGTGTCTTGTATCCCTTTGCAGGAAGACCCTTGCGTGAACGAGGGTGACCTCCGGAAGCACGACCTTCACCACCACCCATAGGGTGATCCACCGGGTTCATAACAACACCACGGTTGTGAGGGCGACGGCCGAGCCAGCGGCTGCGGCCAGCCTTTCCTGAGGATTCGAGATTGTGGTCAGGGTTGGAAACTGTACCGACGGTAGCGCGGCAGGCTACTGATACCATTCTGGTCTCACCTGAAGGGAGACGGAGGACAGCATACTTGCCTTCACGTGCTGCGAGCTGTGCGAAAGTACCGGCTGAACGTGCCATAGCGGCACCCTGGCCAGGACGGAGCTCGATGTTGTGTACGAGGGTACCTACAGGGATTTCGCTGAGAGGAAGAGAGTTTCCTACTTCAGGGGAAACACCCTTTCCGGATGCGATGACCTGTCCTACCTTGAGTCCGTTAGGAGCGATGATATATCTCTTCTCACCGTCCTCATACTGTACGAGAGCGATACGTGCTGAACGGTTCGGATCGTATTCGATGGTCTGAACGGTTGCTGTGCACTCATCCTTGTCGCGGAGGAAGTCGATGATACGGTACATTCTCTTGTGACCGCCACCGATGTAACGTACGGTCATCTGACCGGTGTTGTTACGTCCGCCTGTGCTCTTAAGGGGTTCCAACAATGATTTCTGAGGTTTGTTGGTAGTGATCTCCTCGAAGGTGCTGATCGCTTTGTTTCTCTGACCAGGAGTTGCTGGTTTGAATTTTCTTACTGCCATTGTCTAACCCTCCTTAAATATTAGCATAGAAATCGATCTTATCGTCACCTGCGAGGGTGATGTAAGCTTTCTTGAAATGATTCATACGACCACGGAGAAGACCGGCCTTTGTGAAGCGTGATTTCCTCTTACCGTGATAGTTTGCTGTATTGACATCAGCGACAGTGACATTGTACATCTGCTCGACTGCTGCCTTGATCTGAAGCTTGTTGGCATTACGGTCAACGATAAAGCCATAACGGTTCAATTTTTCGCCCTGATCCGTCAGCTTCTCAGTTACGATTGGCTTAATTAAAATTCCCATCTCTTTTTCTTTTAAGGGTCTTACTTAACTCTTGAGGCGAGAATATCCTGAACTCCGTCGACAAGTACGAGTGAATTTGCATTCATTACTGCGTAGGTGTTGATTTCGTCAACAGTGATAACCTTTGCCCACTCAAGGTTGCGGGATGAAAGGAAAATGTTTGCTGAGTTCTCTGGAAGAACCACGAGGACCTTTCTGTCACCAGCCTTGATGTTGTTAAGGATCTGGATGAACTGCTTGGTCTTAGGAGCGTCCATTGTGAAAGGCTCAACGAGGATCACTGCGTTCTCCTGTGCCTTGTATGAAAGTGCAGAAACGCGCGCGAGGCTCTTGACCTTCTTGTTCAGCTTGGTTCTGTAAGAACGAGGAACCGGTCCGAATACGCGGCCGCCACCTACGAAGATATTGGCCTTGAGGGAACCGTGACGTGCACCGCCGCCGCCCTTCTGGCGACCGAGCTTCTTGGTGCTGTATGCAACCTCGCTGCGGTCCTTTGTCTTGGCAGTGCCCTGACGCTGGTTAGCGAGATACTGAACGACGTCGAGATAGATAGCGTGGTCGTTCGGGGTTACTCCGAATACGTTCTCTGGGAGAACCACCTTCTTTCCGGATTCTGATCCGTCAATTTTCAAAACTGCTAATTCCATACTCTTAAGCCTCAATAAT
>JAZLLA010000051.1:0-19670 GCA_045597895.1 Candidatus Cryptobacteroides sp.
CATACTATATCTCCCTCCATCCGGATGCCTTCCCGGGCCTTATGGGTTCCATCAACGTTTCTGACGACGCTTATCCTTGGCTCGTCCGCAACTTCACCCCTGTAGGAATCAAGGGTCTCACCTTCGCAGCCCTTTCAGCAGCCATCATCTCTTCACTCGCTTCAATGTTCAACAGTACTTCCACCCTCTTCACAATGGATATCTACAAGAAGTACATCAACAAGGAAGCAGGTGACAAGAAGCTCGTTACCGTCGGCCGTCTCACTTCACTCACAGCCCTCGTAATCGCTGCCATCGCTGTCAAGCCTCTCCTCGGCAACCTCGACCAGGCATTCCAGTACATCCAGGAATACTCAGGCTTCATCTATCCGGGTATCGTTATCGTATTCGGTATCGGTCTCCTCTGGAAGAGAGCTTCCGGCAAGGCAGCTGTTGTCACAGCTATCGCCACCATTCCTCTCGGAGTGCTCTTCAAGGTATTCCTCGGTGACGTTCCGTTCCAGTTCCGTGCAGGTTACATCTTCATGATCCTCCTTACCATGATGATCGTGATCTCCCTTATCGACAACCAGAAGTCAGAAGCCTGCGAACTTCCTTCAGAGGAAGACAGGAAGACAATGCTCAAGTGGGCCAAGATCCTCGGCGGCAGGGGTATCTTCTTCATCATCCTCGCTGCTATCGTCGTCATCTGGGGTGCAACCCTCCCTGCTTCCGCTACTCCTGAAAACAACTTCATCGCATATCTGAACGATATCGGTTTCCAGGCATTCTTCTTCTTCGGAGTCATCGTAGGCTGCCCTGCAGTATGGCTCTTCTCGAACTCCAACGACAAGCTCCGCGACCAGAAGGCTATCCCTGTGGACCTCAGCCTGTTCCATACGAACAAGGGTTACAAGATCGGTGCATTCTGCATCATCGCCATCGTCGCCCTCATCTATGTTGTTCTCTGGTAACGGATTATGCTTGAAGAACTGAAAGAAAAAGTATTCCAGGCCAACCTTGACCTCGTCAAGCATGGCCTGGTAATATTTACCTGGGGCAATGTCTCAGGTATTGACCGTGAGAAAGGCCTGGTGGTGATCAAGCCTTCAGGCGTTTCATACGAAACCATGAAGGCATCCGATATGGTTGTGGTGGACCTCAATACAGGAAAAGTGGTGGAGGGAGACCTCAACCCATCATCCGACACCCCTACCCACCTGGTGCTTTACAAGGCATTCCCTGAAATCGGCGGCGTGGTGCACACACACTCCACATACGCCACAGCCTGGGCCCAGGCAGGAATGGATATCAGGCCTCTCGGCACCACTCACGCCGACTACTTCCACGGCCCGATCCCGTGCACTCCCGATATGACCGATGCACAGATCAAAGGCAACTATGAGGAAGAGACCGGCAACGTGATCGTCGACACCTTCAAGAAGCTCAACCCGGTGCACACCCCTGCGGTCCTCGTCAAGAACCACGGTCCGTTCGCCTGGGGCAAGGATGCAGCCGAGGCCGTCTATCATGCCAAGGTCCTCGAAGAGGTCGCAAAGATGAACTACATCGCCGAGACCCTCTTCAAGGTCAGCGAAGTATCCAACTGCTTGACTTTCGCAAAGAAACCTTCCATCAAGAAGGCCCTGATCGAAAAGCATTTCAGCCGCAAGCACGGCCCTAACGCATATTACGGACAAAAAAAGAAATAACCGATTATGAAAGCATTTGACAATATCGAATTATGGTGGGTGACCGGCGCCCAGCTCCTCTACGGCGGTGACGCAGTCGTTCAGGTGGACGGTCATTCAAAAGTAATGGTGGACGGTCTGAACGCATCAGGCCTCATCCCTGTCAAGATCGTATATAAGGGAACAGCCAACTCTTCAAAGGAAGTGGAGGATGTAATGAAGGCAGCCAACAACGACGCCAAGTGCGTCGGTGTGATCACCTGGATGCACACATTCTCCCCTGCAAAGATGTGGATCAAGGGTCTCCAGGCCCTCGAGAAACCTCTTCTCCACTTCCACACCCAGTTCAACGCCGAGATTCCTTGGGACACAATGGACATGGACTTCATGAACCTGAACCAGAGCGCCCACGGAGACATCGAGTTCGGACACATCTGCACCCGCATGCGCGTACCTAGAAAGGTGGTCGTAGGCTACTGGAAGAGCGAAGAGGCTCAGAAGAAGATCGCAGTATGGGCACGTGTAGCTGCCGCAGTCGCCGATGCAAAGAACGTACGCTGCCTCATGTTCGGTATGAACATGAACAACGTCGCAGTCACCGACGGTGACCGCGTGGAGTTCGAGCAGAGACTCGGTTATCACGTGGACTACTATCCTGTATCTTCACTCATGGACTACTACAAGAAGGTTACCGACGCTGAGGTCGACGCCCTTGTAGAGGAGTACAAGAAGCTCTACACCATCAAGATAGACGAATCAGGCGAAGAGGTTTACTGGGAGAAGGTAAAGAACTCGGCCAAGGCTGAGATCGCTCTGCGCAACGTCCTCAAGGACGAAGGCGCAACCGCTTTCACCACGAACTTCGACGACCTCGGAGACGCCGACATCGACGCTCCTGACTTCTGCGGATTCGACCAGATCCCTGGCCTCGCATCCCAGAGACTTATGGAAGAAGGTATCGGTTTCGGAGCAGAGGGCGACTGGAAGACAGCCTGCCTCTACCGCTCACTCTGGGTAATGTCCCAGGGCCTCCCTACCGGATGCTCATTCCTCGAGGACTACACCCTCAACTTCGCCGGTGACCGCAGCTCCTGCCTCCAGAGCCACATGCTCGAGGTCTGCCCTCTCATCGCCAGCGACAAACCGAAGCTCGAAGTGCACTTCCTCGGCATCGGTATCCGCAAGCAGCAGACAGCCCGTCTGGTCTTCACATCGAAGACCGGCTTCGGTATCAAGGCCACAGTCGTGGACCTCGGCAACCGTTTCCGCCTCATCGCGCAGGACGTAGAGTGCATCGAGCCTAAGCCGATGCCTAACCTCCCTGTAGCTTCAGCCCTCTGGGTACCTCAGCCTACCTTCGAAGTGGGTGCAGGCGCATGGATCCTCGCAGGAGGAACCCATCACTCAGCATTCAGCTACGATATCACAGCCGAGTACTGGGACGACTTCGCTGAGATGACCGGCATCGAGTTCGTTCACATCAACAAGCAGACCACCATCCTCGACTTCAAGAAGGAACTCCGTACCAACGAAGTCTACTATATGCTCAACAAAGCTTTGAAGTAGTATGGCGGACGCAAAATCAACCATCGCTGCAGGAAAGGCCGTCCTCGGTATCGAATTCGGTTCCACCAGAATCAAGGCCGTCCTGATCGATGAAGAGAACAAACCTATAGCCCAGGGCAGCCACGAGTGGGAGAACCAGCTCGTGGACGGCCTCTGGACCTACAGCATCGACGCTATCTGGAACGGACTTCAGGACTGCTACGCAGACCTCCGCAAGAATGTCCTCAAGGATTACGGTGTCGAGATCGAGTCCCTCGCAGCCATCGGCATCAGCGCAATGATGCACGGCTACATGGCCTTCAACAAGGAGCAGGAGATCCTCGTTCCTTTCAGAACCTGGAGGAACACGAACACCGGCGAAGCTGCTGCAAAGCTTTCCGAACTGTTCCACTACAACATCCCTCTCCGCTGGAGCATCTCACACCTCTACCAGGCCATCCTGAACGGCGAAAAGCACGTGAAGGACATCGACTTCCAGACCACCCTCGCGGGCTACATCCACTGGCAGCTCACAGGCGAGAAGGTCCTCGGAGTCGGCGATGCCTCGGGTATGATCCCTGTGGACCCTGCCACGAAAAGCTACGACGCCACGATGGTGGAGAAGTTCGACAAGCTCATCGAGCCTTACGGATTCAGCTGGAAGCTCCTCGACATCCTTCCGAAGTCCATCAACGCCGGAGACTATGCAGGAAAGCTCACAGCCGAAGGCGCAGCGAAGCTCGACGTTTCAGGCCACCTGAAAGCAGGTATCCCTCTCTGCCCTCCTGAAGGAGACGCAGGAACCGGAATGGTCGCAACGAACGCAGTGAAGCAGCGCACAGGAAACGTGTCAGCCGGCACATCATCCTTCTCGATGATAGTCCTCGAAAAGGACCTCTCAAAGCCTTATGAGATGATCGATATGGTCACCACTCCTGACGGAAGCCTCGTGGCCATGGTGCATTGCAACAACTGCACCTCCGACCTCAACGGCTGGGTAGGTCTCTTCAGAGAGTACCAGGAACTCCTCGGAGTGCCTGTGGATATGAACGTCGTGTTCGGAAAGCTCTTCGGAGCCGCCGACAATGGAGACCCTGACTGCGGAGGACTTATGTCATTCAACTACATCTCGGGAGAGCCTGTCACCGGTTTCGCAGACGGCCGTCCGCTGTTCGTCCGCTCCGCAACCGACAAGTTCAACCTCTCCAACTTCATGCGCTCCATACTTTACGCCACCGTCGCCGTCCTCAAGTTCGGCAATGACATCCTTCTCAAGGAAGAGCACGTCAAGGTGGACAGGATCACCGGCCACGGCGGTCTGTTCAAGGTAAAGGGCGTGGGCCAGAGAGTACTCGCCGCAGCGCTCGACTCACCTATCTCCGTAATGGAGACCGCAGGTGAAGGCGGTGCCTGGGGTATCGCCCTGCTCGCCTCCTATATGGTGAACAAGGGAGGCCTCACACTCGCCGACTACCTCGACGCCAAGGTGTTCGCCGGAGCCACAGGAGAGGAGGTAAGCCCTTCTCCTGCAGACGTGGAAGGTTTCAACAAATACCTCGAGACCTACAAGACCTGCCTCGGCATCGAGAAAGCCGCTGTCGAACTCAAGAAATAATTCTATACCAATACTTTAAAAAAGCCCCCGTTCTGTGAGAACGGAGGCTTTTTTACCAATAGCCCTCCTCCCTATGCGCCACCTTCTCACAGCCGTCATCACCGCCGCCCTGGCGGTATCCTGTCTCCAGAACAGCCCGCATCCCGACTACGCACAATACGTGGATCCGCTTGTCGGTACAGACTTCCACGGACACACTTTCCCAGGAGCTTCCTACCCGTTCGGAATGGTGCAGCTCAGTCCCGACACGCGCGAGGACAACTGGGACGGATGCTCGGGCTATCATTATTCCGACAGCACGATATGGGGATTCTCCCATACCCACCTGAGCGGAACAGGGTGCGCGGACCTCTGTGACGTGCTGGTGAGCCCTGTGACAGGCTTCGAGGCGACCGATTCCATCTCAATCGAAGCCTGTCTGTCCGAGTTCAGCCATTCGTCCGAGACCGCCTCACCGGGCTACTACAGCGTAATGCTGGATCGATGGGGTATCAAGGCTGAAATGACTGTGGGAGAGCGTTTGGGAATGCACCGCTACACCTATCCCGAGGGGCAGGCCCCTCAAATCGTGGTGAACCTCGAGCCGAGGGATTATGTTGTGGAATCCAGCATTGTCAGAAGCGGGAGGAACTCCATCAGCGGCGTGCGCGTCTCGAACTCCTGGGCGCAGGACCAGAGGGTGTTCTTCGATCTGGCGTTCTCATTGCCGATTGAAAGCATTGACATTATCGATGATGAGCGCGGGGCGAAGGCACTGCTGACCTTTGCGGCCGGGAAGGACGGCGGTGATGCTGTCCTGGTCGTCCGCGCGGGCATTTCGTCGGTGAGCGAAAAGAACGCGCGCAGAAACGCCCTGGGCGGGCGCAGGAACTTTGATTTCGACGCACAGGTAGCTGTGGCGCGCGAAGCCTGGAACGCTTTCCTTTCCAAGATCGAAGTGGAGACCGGGGACCTTCAGCTGAAACGCACATTCTACACGGCCCTGTACCATACCGCCATCCATCCGAGCCTGTACAGCGACTCGAACGGGGAATATATGGGTGAGGACCATCAGACGCACAAGGCGGAAGGCTTTGACAGGTATTCCGTATTCTCGCTCTGGGACACTTTCCGCGCAGTCCATCCCCTTTTCAACATCATCGAGCAGAAACGTACGGAGGACTTCCTCCAGAGTTTCCTGTCCGTCTACGACCAGTACGGAGAACTCCCTATGTGGGAGCTTGACGGGACAGAAACGCACTGCATGATAGGCTACAACGCCATTCCCGTAATCGCTGATGCGGCTGCGAAGGGCATCGGAAGGTTCGACGCGGACAGGATGCTGGAAGCGATGCTCGCCACCACGAACCGCCCGGACCTCGGCATACAGATATACCGGGACAACGGTCTTGTGCTCGCCGAAAAGGAGCATGAGTCCGTTTCCAAAACACTCGAATACGCCGTGGGAGACTGGTGCGTCGCCCGCGCGACCGGGCTGTTAAGGGACAGAATCACCGACAAGGATCTGGCGGACAGCGTCATAAGCGCATACACCGTCCGCAGCCAGTTCTACCGCAATATCTTCGACCCGCAGACAGGCTTCAGCCGCCCGCGCGTCAGAGGTATCTTCGTCGAGCCGTTCGACCCGCGCGAGGTCAACGTCCACTTCACCGAGGCCAATTCCTGGCAGTACTCATTCCACGTCCAGCACGACATCGCAGGGCTGATAAGCCTCCACGGCGGCGACGAGGCCTTCGGCAAGCGCCTCGACGGGCTCTTCAGCGCCTCCAGCGAACTCTCGGGCTGGCAGGCCGCGGACGTTACCGGTATGGTGGGCCAATACTCCCAGGGCAATGAGCCCAGCCACCACGTAGCCTACCTGTATGATTACATCGGACAGCCGTGGAAGACCCAGGAAGTGACCCGCCGCATAATGGAAACCTATTTCCACGACAGTCCGGACGGCCTCTGCGGCAACGAGGACTGCGGACAGATGTCCGCGTGGTATGTACTCAGCGCTCTCGGCTTCTATCCAGTGACTCCGGCCAGCAACCAGTACGCCATCGGAAGCCCGCTCTTCGACAAGGCCGTCATACATCTGGAGGACGGCACGGATTTCACCATAATGACCGAAGGTTCGGGCGCACATATCGCTTCTGCAACACGCAACGGCGAACCTTGCAACCGCAGCTACATCACCTGGGACGATATAGCGTCCGGAAGCGGATTCGTTTTCAGAATGGCGGACGAGCCGGGGAAGGAATTCGGCATCGCCCCGAAGGACAGACCTTCATCGCGGGTGGAGACCACCATCGTGGAGAACCCCTGGTTCGTCGTGGACAGCCCTGTCTTCGAAGGAAGCACGGAACTGAGCATATGCGCCCTGAATCCGCAGTACAATATCATGTACAGCATTGATGACGGCGAGCCCGAGACTTCTGACTTGCCTATCCTCATTGACAGGAACTGCACGGTTTCCGCCTGGTGCGAGGCTCAGGACGGACGGCGCAGCTTCGCCACTGTCACCCGCCTGACAAGGATCGTGAGTACTTCCAGCATTGACATACATTCCCGTTACAGCCGCCAGTACACGGCCGGAGGCGACAAGGGCCTGATCGACGGAATCCGCGGAGAACTCAATTTCCGCCTCGGCGGATGGCAGGGATATCAGGACACTGACTTCGAAGCGGTGGTGGATTTGAAGAAGGTCCAGCCGCTGGCCTCTGCATCCGCAGGCTTCCTGCAGGATGCGAAATCCTGGATATGGATGCCTCAGTGGGCGGAGTTCAGTCTTTCGAGCGACGGAGTCAGCTGGTCCGAGCCCGTCAGGGCGTGCCACGAAGTGGCCCCTGAGGACATGACCATACAGATGCAGGACCTGGGCGTCCGCTTCCCTAAAGGAACCGAAGCACGTTATATCAAGGTGTTCGCAAAGAACCTTGGCATCATCCCCGACTGGCATCCCGGTGCCGGCAGCCCCGCCTTCATCTTCATCGACGAGATAATGACAAATAACTGACTCCCTGCAGCCTTTTGTGGCCCGTCACGGAAACCATACCTATCCCTGTAACCCTTGGTTTCCACATACCCCTCCCAGACAGCATTCCAAGGCACATCACGGAAACCAACACCCTCCCAGGACCCTTTGGTTTCCACATACCCCTCCCAGACTGCCCTCCATGGCACCTCACGGAAACCAGGTATGGCGGGAGGGCAGGGCGGCAAGCTCGGAACGAGTGGTGGGCAGTGTCGGCCTGGGCTCACAAAGCCCGGGCCGGTTACGCTGCCCGCCATTCCGGCGGACACCCGTCCGCCGGAACTGCCAACCGCCTCCCCTCCCTCTCCTCCACACTCCCTCACGTAACCTTCTGCCAAAAGGCGAAGGTTAATGCGGTTTTACATCATTTCCTATGCAACCTTCTACCAAAAGGCGAAGGTTAATGAAGGAATGTAACTTCAGGGAAGGAAGTGTCAAATCGTTTAGGGCAGTGACGAACCAC
Organism: Candidatus Cryptobacteroides sp.; assembly: GCA_045597895.1. GTDB lineage: Bacteria > Bacteroidota > Bacteroidia > Bacteroidales > UBA932 > Cryptobacteroides. The sequence goes on from JAZLLA010000051.1 coordinate 8,310, forward strand.
ACAGCGATATAGAGATGATATGAGTGACCTAGACGAGGGGGATTGTCCCTCACCTAGGTCGAGCAGCTTGTCTGCAGATGCCTACAGAGGGATATTCCGCACTAGGTGAATTAACGGTTGTCTCCGCAAATGACTTGGAACATCACCTAATGTTAACAACTTGATATTCAAGCACGAAAATAATTCAGGTGTTCCAAGTAGGCAATAATCATCCCCGCTTGGATCATCGACCATTGTCTGACACTATTCAGAGGCACATCCCTGTTCCATTTCATTCGCGCGCATTCATCCCTCACCGCCCGGGTGAGGGATAATAGGGAAAGCAGCGTATCCCTAACCAGGACGGTGAGGGATAATGGTAGAGGGACGGAAGGATGAGGACAGCTCGAACGAGGGAGGAGCGTAGCTTGCAATAGCTCAGCTATGCCTGAATATGATGTCCCCCGTCCTGCAATCCATTGAGTCCACAATGGCGAGCGATTCGATCCTGTAACCCCTGGCGCGGATCTTCTTTCCTCCTTCCTGGAAGCCCTTCTCAATGGCAATGCCTATGCCTGCTACCTCGGCCCCCGCCTGGTCCACCAGATCGACAAGGCCTTCAAGGGCGGAGCCAGTTGCCAGAAAATCATCGACGATCAGGATCCTCTCCCCTTTCGAAAGATATTCAGCTGAGACGAAAACCCTGTTCGTACACTTATGGGTGAAGGATTCCACATCGGAACAATACCGTTCCCCAGTGACATTGACACTATGCGTCTTCTTGGCGAACAATACAGGGACCTTGAAATACAATGCAGCTATGCTTGCAATAGCGATCCCGCTTGCCTCGATGGTCAGGATCTTGTCCACGCGGACTCCGTCGAAACGTCTCTTGAACTCTTGTCCGATCCATTCAATGATGCTGACGTCTATCTGATGGTTAAGGAAACTGTCCACCTTAAGCACGTTGCCTTCAAGTACTTTACCATCAGAAACAATCCTCTTTTCAAGTTCGTTCAATTCTGGAACCATAATCCTTTCAACGTGACATTGGGGTCAATAGATGATGTGTGAAATCGAACGGTATTCGTCGAAGAGCCTGAGGCAGGCCTCCCGTTCGAACGGCTTCAGGAAGTCGCCGAGCTTCTCGCGGCCGGCGAAGAGGTCGTTGAACTTGTCGTCACGGAAACCTATGCTGCCATTGTCCTCGATGGTGCAGCCGTAGTAGACAACGTCGATATTGGCCCAGAGGCAGGCGCAGAGGCACATGTGGCAGGGCTCGCCGGTGGTATAGAGCCGGCAGCCGGTCAGGTCGTAAGTCCCGAGAGCGGCGCAGGCGTCGCGGATGGCGGAGATTTCACCGTGGCAGGTGGGGTCGTTGGTGGCGAGGACACGGTTGTGCCCTCTGCCCACGACCTTGCCGTCCTTGACGATGACGGAGCCGAAAGGGCCGCCTTCGCCTTTTGAAATGCCTTCCCTGGCCTCTTCAATGGCCAGGGTCATATATTTCTTCTGCGGTCTGCTGCCAGTGCTGACGGATTTGCTCATATCGTTCTTTTCATTTGTACGTGAGCAAATATACAAAAAAATGCTATTCCTTCACCCGGCGGCTTTCAATCCAGCCAGCTATGAGGTCCAGGCTGAAATAGACTGCAGTCTGGATGGCAAGGGCCCGCATCAGGCCGCCCACCTGCTCCAGAGAGCATCCGGCAGTGTTCAGGTCCATGAACGCAGGACAGGCGAAAGAGGACGGGAAGATGTATGAGAACAGCCTCCAGAACTTCGGGAACGCCGTCACAGGCCAGGAGAATCCCGTCAGGAACATCGCTATCGGGGATATGAACAGCAGAGTGACAAGCACGGTCTCCCTCCTGTGGAAGAACGAGCTCCAGAAGGTCGCGAAGAATACGCAGGACAGCACGTAGAGTGCCAGCATAGCCAGGATGGAGAAGAATTCTCCCCGCTGAGGGAAGCCGAACAGTGCCGGCACCAGATAGGCTATGTACACTCCTATCACCATGAACAGCAGCCAGTACACAAGGCCGCGCCCGATGACGATCCTGCCTGTACCCCGGCGGTTTCCGAAATAATAGTTCCCCTCCTCCCTGGAGGTTCCCGTACGCAGGATCATACCATAGAACATCACCTGCTGGATTATCAGCATCAGGGCGGCGGAAAGGAAGAAGATAGTGTACGAGAATGTCCTGTTGTAAGGATTGTTCTCATCATAAGGAATGGCCTCTATGAGCTGGGATATCTCCTGATCCGTCATCCCGCCCTGGCTGTAGCGCTCGATCTTTATCTGCTGCATCTCGTCGAGCATCACGAAATCGGCGCCCAGCATCAGGTTCTTGTAGTAGAGGAAGCTGCTCATATCGGCATAGATGGACAGCGTCGCAGTCTTCCCTTCGACTATGCAGCTGCCGAAGTCTTCAGGGAAGAAGATGATGCCATTGACCTTGCGCTGGCGCATAAGCTCCTCGGCCTGCGCCATATCGGTGCATTTCTGCACCACGCGCAGTTCCCTGGTGGCATCCACCTTCCTGATGTACCGCCTGCTCTCTGCGGAATGGGACAGGTCCACCACCGCAACCGGCGTATCCTCGAGGATGCCGTTGTGATAGAGGCAGTTGTACAGCAAAGGATAGCCGAATCCCGCAGCGCAGAAGATAATCATCACGCCGCCGTCGCACAATATCCTTTTCAGTTCTTCCCGGAACACTGAAAAAGCGTCCCTGAACCATTGCAATATATTGTTCATACTAATTCAATGGGTTGTTCTGATGAATGTAAGCGTTCTTCAGCCTCGGCAGGAAAACCACTGGCAGGATAAGGAAGGAAAGCATCCACACCACCTCCTGCCACCAGCCGGCGAACCCGGCCCCGAACATCGCCTCCTGCACTTCGAACAGGAAATAATGCCTCAGAGGGAATACGCACGCAAATCCCTGGAGGAACCTCGGCATCGCCTCCACCGGCAGGGTAAAGCCCGTGAAGCTCAATGCCAGCACGCTGAAGATCGCCCCGATGCTCAGCGCGAAGCGGCAGACAGGAATCAGCTCGATGATGAGCAGCGCCGCCGCTTCGCTGGCAATGACCAGCAGCAGCATATCCAGGAACATATTCAATATCGACCCCGCAAGCGGGAAATGCATTATTCCATACAGGAGCACCTCCACGCACATACCGAGCACGGTGAAGAAAGCGGTGTAGATGAGCATCTTGCCTCCCACGGCCGTCAGGACTGACCCGCCGGCCGTCTCCATCAGCTCACGGGAGGTCCTGTACTTCAGTTCAGTCCCCAACGAGTAGATAAGGATAAGGACTATCACCATCGCAAGCGTGCCTGGAAGAAGGTTGGTTGACAGGCAGGCATTGTAATCGGTCAGAGGGTTCCCTATCTTGTGGAGGTCGATGTTTATAGGCCGCAGAAGCCCCGCCATTTGCTCCGGGGAGACTCCCTTGGCTTCCAGCACCTGTTTCTGCACCGCGCCGGATGTGAGGTTGATCATTGTCAGAAGGTTCTGATAGGACAGGGCGCCGCCGACGAAATAGAGACCGTTTATGTAAACGGTCATCTTCGGCTGGCGGCTGGCCTGCAGGTCGGCATTGAACCCTTCGGGGATGAGGCAGACAGAGGTTATCTTCCCGCTCTGCATATCGTCCCTGGCCTCGGCGTAGGTCGCGTAGTGGACGACCTCGCCGAGTTGGGTGGCATCCAGCTGCCTGGTGAAGTTCCTGGAAAGGGAGGAGTTGTCCAGGTCGACGACCCCTATCGGGAGGTCGTGCGGCAGTCCGTCCCGCAGGAAGGTAAGGTAGAAAATGGAGCAGAACGCCATCACCAGCAAGGGCGCCACGAAGTATATGGGGCGCCTGCGCCATATACCGAACTCCCTCCGGACAACTTCCTGCAGTTTGCTGTTCTTCATAATTACTTGAGGATGACGGTCATACCCGGAAGCAGTCCCTCCACGGATTCCACAGGAACCGCACGGACCTCGAAGGTCTTCGCATCGTACTGCCCGATTTCCTTCGTGGCCTTCCAGGTCGCATATGAGTCACGTACGGCGATATTTGACACGACTGCCTGGCAGGTTCTGCCGTCGAGGGCCGGGATCACCAGGGTAAGCGTATCGCCGGTCTTCATTCCGTGGAGGTAGTCCTCACGGACATTGAACGTGAACCAGATGTCGGACAGGTCGGTGACGGTCATCACCGGAGCGCCCTGGCCGACCAGTTCGCCGGACTTTGGATACACAGCGGATATCACTCCGTCAGCAGGGGAAGTGAGGTAGAGCTCGGCGAGATACCCCTCAACCTCCATCATGGCACCGTCCGCCTGATGCACAAGGGCGAGAGCCGCCTGCTTGTCCTCCTCGCGGGCACCGTTGACAGCCATATCGTACTGGCTCTTCGCCGCAAGCTCCTGGGAAACGGCGGCGTCATACTTGGCCTGGACCTCATCGAACTTCTGGGCAGAGACCACCTTCTGGTCGAAGAGCTTCTGCATCCTGTCGAGCGACTTCTTCATCACGTCCTTCTGGACGATGGCTGTCTGCCAGACCTGATATGCACCCGCGATCTGCTCCTGGCGGGCGCCGTTGACCGCCTTGCGGCTCTGCGCCATCGCCGCGTCGCGTGCAGCGCTGACCTGCGCGAGCTTGGCGCGCACCTCCGGAGAGTCTATCATCACCAGGGTATCCCCCTTGTGGACAGCGGCTCCTTCTTTGACATACAGTTCCTCCACGCGCCCAGGAACCTTTCCGGACACACGGTATTCAGTGGCCTCAGCCTCTCCCTGGATGGTCATAGGCTTCGGACGGGACAAAAGATATCCTGCAACTCCTATCACTGCAAGAAGTACTACGATGGCGGCCAGTCCGCCGAGAATGTTGTTACGCTTTTCCATATTATTTACTTTTTTATTTCAAATTACCTTCGGCCCTGTTAAGGTCGGACTCTATCATCTGCAGTTCAATGCCGGCGTCGATGCACTCGGAGTGGGCCTGCAGCCAGGCCGCCTGGGCGGCCAGCGTCACGCTCGACTCCACCACTCCTTCCTCGAAGCCTATCATCGCCGTCCTCACATTCTCCTCCGCACAGTCAAGGTTGCTCTCAGCCATCTTCCGGCGCTCCAGCGCCTCCTGCCTTCTGGCATACAGCTGTGACACCTCCAGATTCACAAGGTCCACCGAATCCTCGTACTTGGACCAGTAAAGCGAGGCCTCGACCTTGGCCTTCTGCGTCTTCTTGAGAGCCTCGAGTCCGTGGAAGACAGGGACCTTCATCACGACTCCCGCTGTCCAGAAGCCGTTCAGACCATCCTTGTTCCGATTCAGGGCATTGACATTGGTCGCGAGATAATTGGCAGTCAGAGCGACCTGGGGCATCATATCGGCCCTGGCCACTTTGACCTTCTGGTCATAGATACCGATAGCATCCTCCAGGCACAGAAGCTCCGGACGGGATTTCAGGATATCATCCATAGACTTCGCCTGATGCTCAGCAGGGACAGGTATGCTTCCTGCACTTTCATCCGCGAGCACGATCTCCGTGTCCAGCGGCAGGCCTGTCATACGGCAGAGAAGCATCTTCGCCAGTCTAAGTCCGTTGGTAGCCTGCGCCAGCATCATCGAGGCTTCATTGGCCTTCACCTGGATTGCGAGGCGGTCAGAAGCGGTGAACACTCCCTCCTCCAGCAGGATGTCGGCATTGTGGAGCATCGACTCCAGCAGACCGGAATAGCTTTCCGCCAGCTCCAGCTTCGCCGCGACAGACACTATCTGCCAATAGGCGGCATCCACGTCCACGATGGTCTGCTGCAGCTGGGCATCATACCTGTCGCGGGCCAGGTCCTCCGCCAGGCGGGCTATCCTGTTGGCCGCCACTATCTTGCCTCCGACGAAAAGAGGCTGCTCGAGCGACACCCCCGCAAGTACGATATTATGCAGGTCGGGGTGGAGCAGGTCATCGACGGTGCAGCCGATGGAATTGACCGCGCTGGAGATGTCCGTCTGCGACAGGACCCCGATCACGGTCTGCCACATAGGACTCTGCATATATTCCATCGCCACGGCAGGATTGGACTTTATCATCTGCTGGAACATTGTCATCTTCTCCGCCAGACCGCCCTGAAGGAGCGTTCCGGCGTTGCGCAGGGCCGCGGACTGCTCGTCACCTATCAGGGCCACGTCCATCGAATTGTACATATAGGTCCCAGCGGCTGAAATGTTCGGGAAATAGTTCGCCCTGGCGATGGCCCGGTCATAGCGGGCAAGGTCGGCATCGATCCGGGCCTGCTCGAGGTCGCGGTTGTTCCTGACCGCAAGGTCCCTGCACTCCTGCAGGCTCAGGCGCTCCTGGCCGTAAGCGCACAGGGAGGCCGAGATGGCGAGAACCGCCAATGTAATCCGTCTGATTTTCATACTATGTCTTGTCATTTTGACACCGTATGCCACAAAATTGCGACCATCAGAATCCATTTAGATATAAAATGGAGGGCTATTATTATCCATTTGCCGCTTTTGAAGGATTCCGGATAATTATTTGCTAGTATTTATGAAGAAAAAACAAGACTGAGACTATGACAGAACGGCACACCCTTGACATCCCCACACTGCTCGCCCAGCTCCCAGCCTCCTCCTACAGGAGCCTGGGGGATGATTTCTTCCTCGCGAAGCTGACATACAGCGAGACCATGAACTTCATGAAATACCCTGTAAGGTTCAACGGCTTCCTCGCCTTCTTCTGCCAGGAGGGCAGCTTCAACATCGACATCAACCTCCGCTCCTACGAAGTGCGCGAAGGTATGCTCATCATCTACACCCCGGGCAACATCGTCAGGGTCACCTCCGCCGAGGATGACGAGCTCAAGAAGCTGAGCTTCGTCATCGTTGCCTCGACGGAGACATTCATCACCGACGTCAAGGTCGACTTCAACAAGCTCTACGAGGACAGCCTGCTGGCGCTGGAGAACCCCTGCATCATGATGGCTTCCGAAGAAAGGGAGATCCTGCGGAAATACTTCGAGCTCACCGATGCTCTGCTCCAGGCAAACATCGACAACACCGACAAGGCCGTCAAATACATCGGAGCCTCCATCTTCAACCTCCTCGGGACAATGTGGAAAACCCGCCTGGACGCCGCCGAGGTCAATACCAAGCCACGCTCGATCCGCTCCGCCAGCATCTATGAGAACTTCCTCAAGCTCGTCGCCGAACACCACGCCTCGCAGAGGAACGTGGCGTTCTACGCCGACAAGCTCTTCCTCACCCCGAAATATCTCTCGAAGCTCATCAAGACGGTCAGCGGCCGCTCCGCAGCCGAATGGATAGACGGATTCGTCATCCTCGACACGAAGAACCTGCTGAAGTACTCCGACCTGAGCATCAAGGAGATAGCCTACAGGATGAACTTCGCCAGCGTCCCAGCATTCTACAAGTTCTTCAACCGCGAGACCGGGATGACCCCGCTCGCCTACCGCGAGCAATAGGAGCAATGACCACGGGAATCATCCTTTCCGTCGCCCTTATAATCGCTTTCCGCAGAAGATACGGATACTGATTCCCCACTCCCCGCCTCTGCTCCAGCGACAGACATTCGTTTATTTATTTCAATATCAATAACTTAAGCGAATATCTACCTCCTAAAAAGAAGGTAGGTAAGTCATCATTCCATTGATTATCAAAGATATAAGCAATTTCCTATCGCCAATACAGCGGCTAGACGCCGCCGAAGGCGCTGTAGCCTCCGTCGACAGGGATGACTACACCCGTGACGAAGGAGGAGATGTCGCTCAGCAGATAAAGCATCGTGCCCACGAGGTCCTCCGGCTCGCCGAACTTGTGGGTAGGAGTGTTGGCGATGATCTTCTTTCCGCGAGGCTTCAGCTCGCCGGTCTTCTCGTCGGTGAGGAGGAAGCGGTTCTGATTGGTCAGGAAGAAGCCCGGAGCGATGGCGTTGCAGCGTATGCCCACAGGAGCCACGTGGACTGCATACCACTGGGTGAAATTGTTGATGGACCCCTTGGCGGCGGAATATGCAGGGATCTTTGTCAGAGGCCTGAAGGCGTTCATTGAAGAAATGTTGAGCACATTTCCCTTTCCAGCCTTTATCATATCCTCGGTGAACACCATTGTCGCAAGGAGGGTTCCCTTGAAGTTCAGGTCATACACGAACTGGAAGCCCTCTATGTCGAGGCCGTAGAAGCTCTTCGACAGGTCGGTGTCCTGCTCCATCTGCTCCACCTCGCAGGTAGCCTTCGGAGAGTTTCCGCCGGCGCAGTTGATGAGGATGTCGATATTGCCCAGCTTGCTGTGCACCTCGTCGCGGGCGGCGAGCAGTGCCTCCTTGTCGAGGGTGCTGGCGCTGATGCCGATGCACTTTATGCCGAACTCCTTGGCCAGGGCCTCGCCCTTGGCCGGATTGTCAGCGCTGCGGCTGATGACGGCGATGTTCACTCCGGCCTGTGCGAGGCCGCGAGTAAGGGCTGTTCCGAGAACTCCGAAACCGCCCGTGATGACGCAGTTGCGTCCTTTCAGATCATCGAAATTGTAATTCATACCGGTTGTAAGTCAATTATGTGTTCAGTCTGCAAAAAGTCTCTTGATGTGCCTCTCACCGAGATTCGCGGTGATCTGCGCCCCGATGACATCGGTGTACTTCTCGAGCGCAGGGTAGAACTCGTCGCCGAGCTCCGCGGCTATCTTGTAGCTGACGTGGATCAGCTGGCGGAACGACGGGTTGTAGAGAGGGTCGGCCTGGTTGTGGCGCATCGTGCGCGCATAGGTTTCTGCATCCCACTTCTCCACCTCCTCCGGTGAAGGGAGCTTGTTCACGTCGATGTCGATCACGGTGGCATAAGGGACGGTCAGTTCCTCCATGCGGCCGAGGGCATTGACATAGATCTTCTTGGCCAGGGCTAGGGCGGCAGGGTCAGCGACGGCGAGGCCGATGTTCTCCTCGAGCCAGGTGGTGCCGGCGGTCTTGATATGGATGCCGGCGTCGTACTTGCGGATAAGGCGGCCCATTATCGGGTAGATGCTGAACTTGTCGGAGCCGGAATGGATGGAGAGCTTCAGGTTCTCAGGCAGGCCGTACTCCTTCACGCACTCGGCGATGACCTGGAGGTCCTGCTCGAACTCCTTCTCAAAGAGGGCGAGGTCGCCGACGTAGTCCACTCCCTTGTTGAAGCGGCCCGTGAACTTAGGGGCTATGGTCTGGAGAGGGACATTCTCGGCGGCGAGCTCCTTGAGGATGTACCTGAGTTCCTCAGGGGTCTGGGCGTTGTCCACCTCGTCCATCGACACTTCGGTGACGAAGTTGTCCGCACCCTTGCGCTCCGCGATATGGCGGTAGATCTTCCCGGCTTCCTTGATGGCAGGGAGGAACCTCTCCTCGACGGAACCGGTCTTGCCGATGTAGTCGGCCACGTCGATGGTGAAGAAGTCGGAGGCTTCGATGAATCGGTCGACGTTAGTGAGGTTGATATGGTCGGCATCCACGAAGTACTGGTCCTTGTAGCCGAGGGCGGCGACGGCAGCGTCAGCCTCCTTACGGGTCACCATAGGCTCCGTGCCCACGATCTGATGTTCGCGGTTGGACTTGTTCCAGACAGGGACGAAGTGGATGCCGAACTCCTGCTCCGCCTCGATCAGGGCCTTGAGCTGGTTGACCCCTTCGTGCTCGAAGCGGTCACCGATGCCGAATGAGTATTTTCCTATTTTCATATTGTCCTATGCGTTATAAGTCGTTGAAATCGTGTCGCCGCCGTGGCCGGTCCAGTTAGTGTGGAAGAACTCCCCGCGAGGGCGGTCGGTGCGCTCATAGGTGTGGGCGCCGAAGAAGTCGCGCTGGGCCTGGAGAAGGTTGGCAGGCAGGCGTGAGCAGCGGTAGCCGTCGTAGTACTGGAGTCCTGCGGTCATGCAAGGTGCAGGGACGCCGTTCTGCATCGCTGTGCAGAGGACGTTGCGCCAGCCCTGCTGGGCCTCGGCCATCTTCGCGCTGAAGAACGGGTCGAGGAGGATGTTCGCGATGTCGGGGTTGTTGTCGAAGGCTTCCTTGATCTTTCCGAGGAACACGCTGCGGATGATGCAGCCGCCGCGCCACATAAGGGCGATGCCGCCGTAGTTGAGATTCCAGCCGTACTCCTTAGCGGCGGCGCGCATAAGGGCATAACCCTGGGCGTAGGATACCACCTTGGCAGCGAAGAGGGCCTTGCGGAGGTCTTCGAGGAAAGCGGCGCGGTCGCCTGTAAACTTCTGAGGTGCAGGGCCTTCGAGTATGCCGGATGCAGCCACTCTCTCCTCCTTCTGGGCTGAGAGGCAGCGCGCGAACACGGACTCGCCGATGAGGGTCAGCGGAACTCCCTGGTCGAGCGCCGAGATGGCCGTCCACTTGCCGGTGCCCTTCTGGCCCGCAGTGTCGAGGATATAGTCGAGGACATATTTTCCGTCCTCGTCCTTCTTCGCGAGGATGTCCTTCGTGATGTCGATGAGGTATGAGTCGAGGTCGCCCTTGTTCCACTCGGCGAAGGTCTGATGCATCTCCTCGTTGGTCATTCCGAGGATGTCCTTCATTATGTGGTAGCACTCGCAGATGAGCTGGATGTCACCGTACTCGATGCCGTTGTGGACCATCTTCACGAAATGTCCGGCACCGCCTTCGCCCACCCAGTCGCAGCACGGGGAACCGTCAGCGACCTTGGCGCAGATGCCCTGGAAGATAGGCTTCACGAAAGGCCAGGCTGCAGGAGAGCCGCCGGGCATCATAGAAGGACCCTTGAGAGCGCCTTCCTCGCCTCCGGAGACTCCTGTTCCGATGTAAAGGAGACCCTTGCTCTCGACATAGGCCGTGCGGCGTGCAGTGTCAGGGAAATGGGTGTTGCCACCGTCGATGATGATGTCGCCCGGGTCAAGTACCGGGATAAGCTTCTCGATGAAGTCGTCCACTGCGGCGCCGGCCTTCACCATAAGGAAGACCTTGCGCGGAGCTTTCAGGGAGCCGATGAACTCCTCGAGGGAGTGCGCTCCGAAGATGTTCTTACCCTTTCCGCGGCCTTCCATGAACTTGTCGACCTTCTCGACTGTGCGGTTGAATACACTTACACGGAAGCCTTTGCTTTCCATATTGAGGACAAGGTTCTCGCCCATTACGGCCAGACCGATAAGTCCGATGTCAGATAATTCTTTCATAATATATGTGTTCTATTTTACGTTGAAATCAAGTCTTTCCAGCGCCTGCACCATCTCCGCTGTCCCCCCGGCGAGGGTTACGGAGAATGCCGACGGCTCGCGGCGCACTGCGTAGTCGCCGCGGGGCCTCTCGAACGGGCCCAGCTCCGCGCGGGGGGGGGGGCGGTCGCGCCGCCCCACGTCCGCGTGG
>JAZLLA010000052.1:0-61312 GCA_045597895.1 Candidatus Cryptobacteroides sp.
ATATGCGACAACCACAACGGGTTCATACTGTTCATTGTGCCATTTGTTTTTTGGCGAAAGCATCATTGTATGTCCGATGATCTCAACTTCAGTCCCTCCTGGAATTTTTTCTTCTTCCCCTTCCAGTCTCCCCGTCCCCCATCCGGTGATGAAGTTCGATTCCTCGTCATAGCCTTCTATGCCAAGTTCTTTTATGTATGCTCTCATGGCTACAGCAGTCTTTCGGGTTGTTCACGTCTTACGCACATCTCGGCGCGCCTGTCCTCCACGGAGGGAGCGGCAGGCTGGGCCTGGTCGTCAACAGGGAGGTCGTCGTCAGCGGAGACGACATCTCCGTCGCGTATGTCCTCGCCGGTGATGAACTCGTAGAGAGTCTTCTTGGCCTTGCGGTCGGCCTTTCCCTTGATCTGGTCAGGAGAGGAGTACGCGTCCTGCTTGCACTGGACCGTGATGGAGAACGTCTTGCCGGCCTCTCCGTTTACGAAGTAGGCGATGGTGCACTTCACGTCCACGAAGGGAGCGTTGGGAGGAGCGGGCAGGATGGCCTTGCTGATCATGTGGCGAACGTTGAGCTTCTTCAGCAGATAGGAATAGCCCTCGTTGGTGGTGTACTGACGGCTGGCGATGATGTTGAACTGGTTGCCGGTAGGGAGAAGCCCGCGCATGACCGCGTCGATGAGGCAGTCGCGTACGATGGCCACGGAATAGGGTTCGCAGGGATGTCCTGTCTTCCTGTCGGTCTTGTTGGGATCCTTGTCGGTAAGGAAACCGATGGACGTGTTCATGAGTGGCATGAACACTGCGTTCATGATGTCTTCCGTCAGAATCTGACGGAGAGCGGTGACTACGCCGACGGCGCGGAAGGCTGCACCGGCGTTCTCGGCAAGCTTCAGCTCCTGGGCCTGCTGACAGACCGCGGAGAAGTCCTGCTCGGCCTTCGCCAGCACTGCCGGCGAAACGACCTGTAAAGAATTGTTGTTGTCCATATACATTTGTTATTGGGTTGAACTGGAGCCGGGAACAGGACTCGGACCTGCGACACCGTGGTACCTATGGACGTTCCCACGCGCTCTACCAACTGAGCTATCCCGACAAGTGGCCTCCCTACGATATGCACTAAAAATCTAAACCTTACAGATAAAAAGAAGGGAGGCCAGTGTTATGTCAAAAAATCATCAGTAGCGCTGTCACAGCGTTTGGCGGCGTAACCGGAACTCGCACCCGGAATCGGTACAACACATAAACCGATTGTCTCTAATGTCAGCCTTCAACATTACGCCAGCTCTATCTTTCCAGAGTCAGATGTCTTACCATCAGCAGCCGTTCCGTTGGGACGGTCGGGCAACCCTTCGGGGCGCTTCCCTGGACTGCGCTAGTCCATTCGTGCCAGGATATTCCCGTATCGTGGCAACCCCATTCTCCGAGAGGCTTTCTCTTGCGAACAGGGAAGGAGTCGAACCTTCATCTCTCTCGCGCCACGCGTTTCACAGATTGCGCTTCGCGTCTCTACCATTGAGCTACCTGTCCATAATGCAGCTGAACTTCACAGCCGAGCTGCGTGATTTGTGTCAATTGCGATTCACTTATGGTCAGCATTCACGCTGTTTTATGTAATAAGGCTTGAAATCCTCCGGCTTCCAGTTCCCTACTGTCATTGGCTTTCTCTCTGATTCTCTCCGTGAGGGGTGCGCCCGGCGCAGGTAGGATTTCAAGTCCTCGATCATATTCTGACGATAGTCCAGCATGGCCGTGTCAATACTTCTTGATCCAGTCGGTGTTGTTGCTGACGAGCAGCATCACAAGGCCCCAGATGGGGAGGAGAGGAATGAGCGCCTGAAGGCCCGGTGCCTTGGCCGACCATACGAGCCCGGCGAGGATGCCGAGAACGCAGATGATGTTCTTGATTGTCTTTGACATGGCTATAAAGAGTTTATCGGTGTATGCTTGACGGAACACTGCCACGCCTCGATCTCGCTCCTGCGGAATGTGAGCTGTCCATTGCCGTCGTAATAATGCGGCAGCTTGTCAGCGGAGTTCCTGATGGTCTTGGGAGACTTGCCCAGGTAGAGCGCGAGGTCATCGACGTTGAAGACGTTCTTCGCGGCGAGAAGCGTGAGCTGCTCGATGCGCTGGAGTTTGGCTGCTATTTCTTCCTGACTCATTGTTTTTGCTTCTTATATCTTGCTCCCGGTGCCGGAATCGAACCAGCCTCCTACTCGCTTTCGCGCAGTTGTTAGCGCCTTGTTAACTGACCGGGAAATGCTTAACTTTGGGTATCAAACAAAAGAAAAGCTATGTGTAAATTCATCAAATCCGGAGAAGGGGTTTATCTCAATCTATCAAGTGTTGTAAGGGTCTCAATCGATGAGGATGTTGTCGTTGCCTATTGGTCTGACGGCTCATCTGCGAGATTGCCTTTGACCGAAGAGATAAAGGCTATCCTTTCTTGATGTAGTCGAAGAGTTTTTGAACTGCTTCCGTCTTGCAATCCCAAACGGATTTGCTCTGCAGGTGAAGTTCCACGAGCTTCATCCTGAGTCTTCTATCGCTCCTTGCCTGGAGCCATGCGATAATCCTTTTCATATTTAACGGGCGGGGAACAATGTCTGGTGCTTGACCTCGATGACTCCGTTAGCGGACTGAGAGGTGAGGAACTTGGAAACAACCTCGGCTATCTTCTGGCGAACAAGGATCTCCGTGGGCCTCGTGTTGCCGTTAGCCCAGTTCCAGATTGTCTGAGAGGTCGAACAGCAGCGGCTTTGAATAAGGCTGCGCCTGAGTTCCGCCTGTTCGTAATCAGAATTAAGACTTCTCCATATTTCCGGAAAGGTCCTTGTATCAATGACTTTTTTTTCGTTATCTTTGTAACTCATGCTACAGCATCAAAGGCTTTTATAGGGATTTTCAAGACCTTTGTTGGTGCAAATATAAGGAAAATTATTGAAAAGCAAGGATTTTTTCAGGAATTTTCAAGGAAAAGTAAAAGTTATTATGGAGCTACAAGACAAAGTAAGGATTATCGAGGATAGCATATACATACTACAGGCTCGAGGAATCATCAAAACGCAGGAGGATTTTGCAGAAATTCTCCATGTAAATCCCAAAAGTCTTTCTGCCGCAAAGAAAGGCACGAAAGGTTACTGCACCGACAGCCTTGTCGGGAAGATTCAGGCATACATGGCTGATTTGGACAGGAATATTTCAATCAATCATTCTCCTAACTCGAACGTGGCAACCGGCCAGGGGCAAATCAATATTAACGGGCAGCAGCAACCGGAGGATCAGCAGGAGGAGGACATGGTGCCAGTCATTCCGACCAACCTGTATAAGGAGGCCGATGTGAACATCATGGAGTACATGGAAGATGAAAGAAATGATTTCGCGACTACGCCGGCAGTGCAGCAATTTCCCAAGACCGACCTCTTTTACACCGTCCAGACAATGGCAATGTACCCTCATCTTCATCAAGGGGACATCCTGGCGCTGAAGGCGGTCAAGAAGAGCACGCCTATTGTCAACGGGGAGCTCTATGCCGTGGACACCATTGATCTCGGGATTCTGGTACGATTCATCTATGACCGTGGAGACAGGATAGAACTGAGAGGTTCAGAGAAAACTGACAGGTTCGAGACGTTCTTCCTCAAAAAGGAGGATATATTCAACTATTTCAGGGTGGTAGGACTTGTAAGAACCAATATATAAGAGTATGTTTTCAACTGTATGGTTTTGGCTGATGGTTGCAGCCGTGTTCTTTGTATTCAATACAGAGGCGCTTTCAACCAACACCGGATTCCCTGGTAGCGGGAAGATAGGAGGCCTGACTGTTTTGGCCCTTTTGGTCTGGGTGATATTTGGTCTTTTTTGTGCTGACCACTGGTATCAACCCTTGCTTGCCGTCCTGATAGGCGTCGTATTATCGCCCATACCAAATGCGATAAGCAAGCATCTGACCACAATATTCGGCGTGGCCGGAATGGTTGTCGCGCCATTGTGCGTGATAGCCGGATACATCATATGGTATTAAGGCATCAGAACGATAAATTATTATATTTGCAATGATAGGAAAAGTTAAAGGCAAGGTGAAGAGCAGAGCCGGAGACATAATAGTGAGCCTCGATATCATCAGCTACATCGAGGACGGCTGCAGGATAATCTATTGTCCTGCGCTGGAGTTGTCCGGCTACGGAAAGACCAAGGCTGCGGCCGAGGAGTCTTTCATGATCACGCTGCACGAATTCCTGGACTTCACGCTGGAGCACGGCACGCTCACCAAGGCCATGGAGGAGCTGGGATGGAAGCTCGAAGCCGGAGGCGCCGTGGTTCCTCCCTCCATGAAGGAGATGTACTCGAGCCGTGCGGAACTCCAGGACCTCATCTCCGAGCGCAGCTTCACCAAGAGACGTTCCAACATTTCGTTACCAGCCTTTTCATAATGGGCATTCTGCAGAACGTGAAGGTGAGTGATTTCAGGCGTTTCCTTGAATCTCTCGGACTATCCCATATATCCACCACAGGCGGTCATGAGAAATGGGCGAAGGCGGGGATGTTGCGACCCGTCATATTCCAGACTCACATAGATCCGATACCGGAAACGATAATAAGGAACAATCTTAGGACCCTCGGTATAAGAAGGGACAGTCTTGAATCTTATTTGAAGAAATAGCCCCAACCATGTCCTTCCCGAGTCTCTCCCGAATCATCCATATAGATAAAACATTGATAATTAAATAATTAAAAGGACACAACATGTTCAAAGGTCGGAACATGGGGAAATATTTGAGATGAATTGCAGTTCAATAGGTTACAACTGGCGTTTCGCAAAGAAGGGACTGTCCCTTCATTAAAATTATCCCGTGGTATTCCCGAAATAATCCCGTATCGTCCCGCGCATTTGTCCCTTTTGTGTCCCTCGAAAACGTATGAAAGAGAAAGAATCTGTCACTCTCAGGAAGAGGCCGATGAAGAACGGCGGCGAATCCCTGTTCCTGGATTATACCATTGACGGGGTGCGCTACAAGGAGTACCTGCACATGTATATAGTGCCGGAGAAGACGCGCATCGACAAACTGCAGAACATCGAGACACTGAAGACCGCGCAGGCTCTGAAGGCGAAGCGCATCGTTGACCTGCAGAACGGCCTGTCGGGATTCAAGACAAAGCGCAAGAAGGACCTAACTCTGCTGGACTTCCTGGAGCAGCAGGCTGAGAAATACGAAGAGCAGGGCAAACCCCAGTACGCCCATACGATACGCAAAATCGGAGCATGGCTGGACCTGTACGGCCACAGGATTGCGCTACAACAGGTCAACAAGGACTACATACTGAACTTCTTCGCTTTCGCCCAGAAGGGAATACCGGAGAAGGACAAGAAAGAGCGAGAGAAGCAGAGGCGTGGCGAGCTGAAAGGGCGACGGATGAACCTTGCCGACGGGCTCTCCGACGGTACCATAAGCACGTACTACGCAACACTCGGCACGCTCTTCAACAATGCGGTCCGCGAACATCTCATACCGACCAATCCCATGCGCGACATGTCGGCAGCGGAAAGGCCGAAGAGACCGGAGTCGGAAAGGGAATACCTTACGCTGGAGGAGGTCCAGAAACTCATTGATACGAGATGCGGCAACGAGATGGTGAAGAAGGCGTTTCTCTTCTCATGCTTCACTGGTCTGCGTCTCGGAGATGTGGAGGATCTCACATGGGATATGATTCGTGAGACCGCAAACGGCAAGGAGGTGGCGACACGGATGAACAAGACCAAGCAGCTCGTCTATGTACCCCTTTCGGAGAACGCGCAGTCGTTCCTTCCGCAGTTCTGGCCAGAGAAGGGAAAGATATTCAATCTGCCGAACCGCCACGAGGTAGGCTCAAACATCCTTCATTGGGTGAAGAGGGCCGGCATAAAGAAGCACATCACGTTCCATTGCTCGCGTCACACTTACGCTACCCTTCTTCTCACCTACGGCGCGGACATATATACTGTAAGCAAACTGCTCGGCCACTCTGACGTGTCAATTACGCAGGTCTACGCGAAGGTCATAGACAAGAAGAAACAGGAAGCCGTCGACCTGATTCCGAAATTGTAGATTTGTAGGCAAAGATAGACTGAACGCTCATTCTTTATCAACCATTTTCGTGGCGTTACGAAAATGGTGCGATATGGTATACCTTATCAATTCAGCAAACATCTACGACTTGATTGACGAGCAGATCTCTCGAGTCGCTGCCGCGGAATACTCTGAAGACGGGACCTCTCTCTACGATGCAATCGTGCTGCACAGCAATGACCGCAACGAGATCAGGCGACTGCAGGACGATGCCATCAACATCATCGTCAAGAGGAACTACGACGTGGTCACAATCATCCCGAGTAACCAGAACGGTCTGCCCGGGCTCCAGTTCAACGTGCCGGACATAGACACCAGCACGGAGGGCCTCATACGCCAGGAGCTCACGAGCTTCATCGTGCTGAACGTCTGCGCCGCATGGTTCCAGTCGCGTATCAAGTCGAAGGTCGAGGAATACGCGGCCCGCGGCCAGGTCGCACTTGACAAGGCATCCACCATGCTCCACACAAGAAAAGCGCCCAGACGATGAAAATAGAGTTAAGCAAGAAGGAGCTTCTGTTCGACATAATGAACAAGAGCCACAGCGAGGTGTCGGTGATCACCGATGCCGAAGCACGATACAAGGCGGAGGCCGGAACGGAGAAGGCCGACGAGATAGAGCGTGACCTCATCACGAGCATGTCCCTTCTTTACGCGAGCATAGGACGCTTCCTGCGCTCGGATCTCACGACATGCGCGGAGAACGGAGCGGGAATGCCGGACACTCTCGTCTATGAGTTCACATTCTCCGAGAGACGCCTGGACGGCAAGATGCAGCCTCTGACAGACGCCATCCATGCCTTCCTCGTGGACAGCACGCTCGGGCTGTTCTACAACTCCGTGTCCGCATCGGACATTGCGGCCAAGCGTGCACAGATGGCCATCAACGACCTTCAGCTCGTCGAGCGCCTCGTATATTCGAAGAAGCAACCATACATGACAAGATAGCATGCCTTACAGAAATCCCATCATAGAGATAAACACGGAGGAAGATGCGCGCAAGGACCGCACGATAATTCTCCATAAGAAGCCGATGTCGGACGAGATTGACGCGCACACCAGCAAGTTCGTGGATGCAAACGCCGCGGCTTCGCCCCGTCAGGAGAACGCCATCTCATCGGACACCGACGAAAGGCTTGACGGCTCGATCATCGAGCAGCTCATGCAGTACCGCGATGCGAAGCTCCGCATTCTGCTTGAATCCTTCATGCAGGACGAAACAATCACCGGGGTCGACAACCTCATAGGGATGAGCCCTGTCTTCGAGTACAACCTGTCTCTCTCGGAGGAATTCAACGACGCAGGTCTGCGCCCTCTCGCCATGCTCATGCACAAGTACATCGTGTGGGGCTGCCTCTTCGACTGGTACGCGCAGCTCGGCTCCGCCCAGGCGAAGACGTACGGCGCACAGCTGGAAGACATAGAAACGGAAATACTCTCGATGGCGAGCGCGGAAGGATACGCGAAGAGACCGCTGCAGCCATTCGGGCCGGCATATAAAATATAACAGCCATGTCAAGACAGAAGGGAGACGGAAAGGGACGGCTCGGAGGAGGCAGGAAGCCCGGCCAGCCGAACAAGGTTACACGTGAGCTCCGAGAGGTGCTTACACCTATCATCAGCGACTACGTCAGCGGAGAGGGAATCGGGGAGAGCAGAAGGACTCTTGCCAACGACCTCGCTGCCATGGATCCGGAGGACAGGGCGAGAGTGATAACGAACCTCGTGCCCTATGTCATGCCCAAGCTTGCTTCCGTGGAGGTCAAGCAGAAGGGAGAAGGCAAGTCCTTCAAGGACGAACTCGACGAACTCGAGAACTCATAGCATACACTGCTTTTCTTCATATAAGCTTTTGATTATTGAGAAGCGCCGCCTGTGAAGGTCGCGCTTCTATTTGTTCAAAAGTAGTATGTTTTTGTGTAGGCAAAGATAGACCAACACGCTCGTGCTCGCTTCGTTAATTCGTGCAATCTTAATTGTGTAGAATATGATTGGAACAATTATCGGCGGAGTCGCGGCACTGGGGTCATCCATCTACAGCGCTGTCAAGTCGTCTCAGCAGAACAAGAAAGCCCAGCAGCTCATTGCCCAGCAGCGCAGTGACAACAGGGATTGGTATAACGCCAAGATGTCTGAGGATTATACCATGCGGTCGGACGCGCAGGCCATCATCAACAAGCAGCGCGAGCTCCTCAATGAACAGTACAGGAATGCAGCCGCCACCAACATCGTGTCAGGTGGTTCGGACGAGGCCCTTGCCCTTCAGAAGGCAGCGGCCAACGATGCAATGGCCCAGACCATGAGCGGCATTGCATCCGAGGCATCGGCACACAAGGACAACGTGGAGCAGCAGTATAGGGCGCAGGACGCAGCTCTGAGCCAGCAGCAGGCTCAGACCGCGAGCAACCAGGCTCAGGCAACCGCCGCTGCAGGAGCGCAGGCCGTCAACGCCGGGCTCAACCTCATCGGGCAGGACATTGTCAATAACAAAGTCAAGAAAGTAACAGCATAGTCATGGCAGGAAGCAATATCATCATCGGAGAAGAGCGCAAGAAGACCGCTGCCGGCAATCCTGTAATAGGAGCGCCGCAGCCGCTCATGACACAGGAGGAACTGGAAGCGCAGCGCGCAGCCAATCTGGCAGCGCAAGCGACCGTACCCGCACAGCCTGTTGTGGCAACCGCAGAAGTGCAGGCACGCGAGGCGGCTCCAGTGGACGAGACTCGCAACACCATCGCACAGGGATACGACCAGCAGTACCAGGACTTCTATGACATAGCGATGTCGAAGAAGGCCGAGATGGATGCCGCACAGCAGGAGGACATCAACCAGCAGCAGGCATATCAGAAGGCTGCCGCATGGGCCGGTGCCGGAGAGCTCGTGACAAGCCTCGCCAACCTCATAGGCGTCGGAGGCTTCAACTCCGCGAACCAGCAGTATGCCAACAGCTATTCAAGGGACTGGATGAAGAAGGCCGACGAAGCACGCCGCACACGTCAGGCGCGCACCGCCAACTACAGGGCCAAGCTCGATTCCATGAACGAGAAGCTCGCCGCGCTGAAGTCCGGCAAGGCCATGGCCCTCGCCACATATGACAGACAGAAGCGCACGCAGGACATCCAGCAGCAGAAGGCTGATGCATATTATGCATATCAGGTCGCTCGCACATCCTCGATTGATGCCAAGAACGCAGTCGACCAGGCAAGGGTCGCTCTTCTCCAGGCGCAGACGGCAAGGAACGATGAGCAGACCAAGTACTGGAACGCCCGCATCAAGGACCTCGAGGAGAAGCAGAAGGATGCAGACGCCAAGCTCCAGATCGCCCGCGAGGATCTTGACCGCAAGAACCGCCTCACCGATTCCCAGGTAGGAGTCAACAATGCCCGCAAGGCTCGGATAGCGAGCAAGGCCGTCAGCCTTGACGACGAATATTCAGAATAAATACCATTCATAAGATGGAAGACAATAAGATCACGTACAACATCAGTACGCCGGACGGCAGGACTGCCTCATGGACTGAAGAGAAGTGGAACAAATATAAGGACAAGTTCATGGCCGATTATCCTGACGCCGCCGTAGTCAGGACCTCTCTCCTCAGCGAGGACAACGAGCAGGACGAGAACACCACCTATGACATCAGGACCCCCGACGGTCGTACCGCGACATGGGATGCCGCCAAATGGGCGAAGCATGGAGCGAAACTGCAGCAGGATTATCCCAATGCCAAGATCATTACGAGCAGAAGGATTTCATTCCAGCAGCAGCCTGCCATGGAGGAGACTGCAGCCGAACCGCAGATTCAGCAGGCCGAGCAGCCGGCGGAATCACCTGCACAGGAAGACTGGCGCAGAGCGCTGGCCGCCAGGACCCAGGGAGTGATTGACAGCACCAATGCCGCGCAGCAGGCCGTCTCCGGCATGAGGGCTCCCACCTCGCAGGACGTCCTTGACAACATCGACGTCAGCGCCGGGGAGCGCATGATCAATGAGATGAACTATGAAGCCTCTCTGAGCCCCGAGGAGCGTGAAGCATACAGGGCCCAGCGCGAGCGGAACATCCGGAACGACGAGCAGGACCGCGAGATGGCACGTCTCGAGGAGATAGCCGGCAACCGGAAGGACTACAGCAGGGCAGAGCGCAAGGAAGCGAAGGAGCAGCTCGCCGACATCGTCGAGGGAGAGCAGTGGCAGTCACGGATCAAGGAGCAGGATGACGAAGCGCTTGCCTTCAGGGATGAATGGTATCAGAAGGCCGCAGAGACTGCCGACACGAAGAACAGATACAACCCCCAGACCGGACAGATGATCTATGAGAACATCTCGCCCGTGTCAAGGACATACGAGCAGGCCGCAAAGCTTGCGGAGGATACGCACAGAATCCTCAACGCCGGAAGCCGCTATGACTCATCCAGCGGTTTCGACAACTACATCAAGGGTCATGCTGACACCTTCCTCGACAAGGACTTCTGGACCATGGGGCTTTCCGAGATCGAGAGGAACCTCAATCTCCGCGGGACGTTCAACAAGATAGTGAACAAGTTTGGTGACCTCAAGAATCTCAGCGAGGAGAAGATTGACCAGGTGCTCTCGGATGATGAGAAGGCTCTGATGAAGGCCTTCTTCATGAATGCTGACGCACAGGCGATGAGAGCCGGCGATCTCTCTTCCGGTTACAAGGCCGGTCAGACATCGGCGGAGTCGCTGGGATTCATGGCGCAGTTCGTCATCACCGGAGGTGTGGCCGGAGCCACGGGCGCAGGCGTGGAGAACGCATCAAAGGCCCTCACGAAATGGATCGCGGGCAACATCAAGACCCGAGCTCTCCGCAATGCCGCCGAGATAGGCAACCGTGTTGTCACGAAGGCCATCGTCAAGCCTCTTGCCGAATCTCTCGTCAGGACGCCTATCATGACGTCCACATACGCGAACATATCCGACGGGCTCACTCAGATCAATGACATGGGCACGTTCGACAAGACCTCGAAGGTCCTCTACGACAAGGTGCGCGATTCGGTGATAGAGAACTGGTCGGAGAGCTTCGGCGATGCTATCCAGGGTGGCGCTGCAGCCTTGGCCAAGGGGCTTGGCTGGGTCAGTTCCAAAGCCATCGGAAGGACGAACTTCTATGACTTCACAAGAAAGATGCTCGAATCGGCACCTACCCAGGCGCTGAAGGAGGCCGGCTTCAACGGTCTCATCTCCGAGATGGCCGAGGAGTGGGCGGGCAACGCCGCACGTGTGGCTACCGGACTGATGAGCAAGGAGGAGTTCAAGGACTTCGCATCGCTCGACCAGCAGCTCGAGATGGCGGCGGGATTCGGCCTCATGTCAGGCATCGGCATAATCAAATCGTCAGTCGCAGCCGCAGGAAATGCGAAGAGATACACGGAGCTCTCCGACAAGATGCGCGCAGTGCTCGGTCGTGCAGGAGCGTCACGGGACGAGATCAACGCCATCTACAACAAGAAGTACACAACTCCGAGGCAGGTCGCTGAGGAGCTGAAACCATATCTCACTGACATCGTCCGCGGCAAGTACGATGAGAAGCTCCAGGAAGACGACTATAGGACCACCCTTGAATTCGCCACAGCAATGGGCGTGAACGCCATTGCCCAGGAAGCGCAGGCCATCGCCAAGCAGGAAGCCCGCGACTCCATGCGTCAGCAGCTGCAGGATCAGTACGGAGACTTCTGGCACACGGAGAACTTCGGAAAGGACGACATCCCTGTGGAGACCGTCACGGCCGTCACCGATGAGGATGGCAACACCTTCTACCAGGTCGGCGAGGACGACGGCAAGCTTGTCATGCGCGGAGCTGACGGACAGGTGCGCTTCATGGACCTCGACGAGATTAAAAGCAGGGCCGAGAGCAAAGATCCAGGCGTGGTAAGGAACCAGCCGATACATCAGTACCTCGATGATACCATCGCGCAGCAGCGCTATGCCTTCGAGCAAACACGCATGCAGCAGGAGATACAGGTGAAGACCAACAACGTGGTCAACTCCGTCAATCTCGGGGACGCAATCAACATCGGAACCGAGGAGGAGCCCATGAACGCTGTCGTTGTCCAGAAGAAGAGCGACGGAGTCATCCTGCAGACGCCCGACGGCAAATACGTGAAGAAGAGCTGGAACGAGATGGGCAATATCATCAACATTCCCATCGAGACAAAGACCGATGCCGAGATGGAGGCCGACAACCAGGCGCAGCTTGTCAAGGCTGAGCAGCAGAGACGCGGAGCGAACGCATCCTTCGCGAACAGGAACTTCGGATACAACGGAGGCATCTACAGATTCGTCCGTGCATTCGAGGCCCCCTACACCCAGGAGGACGGGACGCTGATGCTGAAGTTCTTGGCGGAGAACACCGCTACCGGAGAGAGCGTCGAACTCGACATGCCATATGAGGAGCTTTCCTCCCAGATAGCCGCCGAGCCCGTAGCAGAGGAGCAGGTCAGCACCGAAGCGGAGACCGAGGCAGAGCCCGCGCCCGAAATGCAGGACAACACCCCGAGGGATTTCCGCGGAGAGCCGCTTCCTCTCAAGCAGGATGAGGACGGCGTGACCATCGTCGATGAGAACGCGCTTTGGAACAAGGACCCCGAAGCATGGGCAAGGTTCAACGATCAGGAGACGCAGGACGGCGGAGCGGCCTCATACACCTATATATCAACCATAGCGATGCCGAAACTGCTGGAGCAGCGCGACAGTCTCAACGCAGCGCTGGCAACGGAGGGCAACTTCGATACCCGCAGGGACTTGAAGAAGAAGATGGCCACCATAGACAGCCGACTGGCGCAGCTTGGCACCATCGCAAGCTACTATGAGGCACAGTTCGCCGCGGAGGCCCAGAGGCAGCAGAACCTCGTGGAGGAAGAGCAGAATCGTTTGGCGAAAGAACGGGAAAATGCTATATTAGCACATGCAAATGAACTGCAGCAGTTCCTTGACACGAAGGCTGATATGCCGGTATCGGTTGTCACACTTGACAATATTGCTGAGCAGATGGCCAAGCATGGTGCGAAAGAGAGGGCAATAAAAACCGTACAGAGGAAAATTGCTTTAGTTAAACGAGCAAGACTTCTTGGCAATAACGATGTGGCGACTGGATTCTATCATGACGGAAGAGTTTATGTCATCGCAGAAGGCAACCCAACAAAGGATGCAGCGCTGGTAACCTTCTATCACGAAAGGCAGCATCTCTACAATGCCGAGGACAGCGCAGTTATCAATGAACTTCTTTCTTTCGAAAGTAACCAAAGAACACTCGCGAGTATAGTGAGATCTTTGTCTCGTACTAAGGAATACGATGACGACCCGAGCAGGATTCTTGCAGACGAAATTATCGCATTTGCTATAGAGAGGTCTTATGCCGGCCTCGATTACGCCACAGACATGCGTAATGCAGGAGCCAGTGAAGAATTAATAAACGTAATACGAAAAGAATATGAACGAAGACTCAATGGTAACAATCAGGCTCAGGGAGAGCGAGGACGATCCAGTACCTATGACAGTGAGGGTAACCAAAGAATTAGCGAATCTGATGTCGTCAATCAGACAGGAGAATCCGGAGAAATGGGGACCCTTCAGCAGTCCGGACCTGATGGAAGAGGCGATTACGAGAATGGAGCAGCAGCAGGAGAAGAAGTAGGCCCAATTGTTCAATGGGTTCCGGGGAATGCCATGCGGGCCGCACAGCAGCTCCTCGCAAATAGGTCAGGCTATTACAAGAGTGTTTTCAGTAGCCCGATAATAGGCGAAGTGGACCTTTCTTGGGGAGACGAAACGAAAGGTCTTAGGCATATTATTGAGAGACATATTCAGAAGTACAAAGACTTCGGGTCGCTTCGGGAAGCCATTGAAGTTATCGATGACGTTATTAGCAATGGAACTGAAATTGACACATCGGATCCTGGAAAAATCAGAATCAAAAAGGATGATTACCTTGTAGCCATTGCGAAATCACAGGAAGGCAACTGGGTTATTACTGCATTCCTTGATGTGCCAAAGAGGAAAAAGAAAAACAGAAGAAATCTCTCTGCTTCCCTCGTGACCGCAAGTCAGACACCTGAAGGCGTTGAATCACGTGCTGTCGATTCAAAAGATTCTTCTGTTTCTGGCATCAAAGATACGGATAATTACGAAGAATCCAACACCTCTGCTCCAATTAATACAAGTGAGCAAGGTGCTGCCATTACTGACGGTGGCCTGATCAGTGAGCAGACGGCTGAAGAGCTGGCTGCGAAGAACCTTGTGATGGACGGTGGCGCCGTGATGGACACCGAGCACAAGGCTCTGAAGGGCGAGACGGGTTATCTCACACCCAATGAGCGTCAGGCAACAATAGATGCGGTAAACTTCAGCATCACCACGCTTGATGCCTGGAAGAAGAACTACCGACAGCTCCCCGACAGCGAGGAGCGCATCGTAAGGGCCCTCTCCAACTGGGCCGAGAGAGCAGCCGCGGACGAGCTTGTCAGCGGTGTGATCTCGCAGGGTGAATACGAGTACATGGGCAGGAAGAGACAGGACTCTGGCACTCTCGCCGGTCCTTTCCGCACCAGCGTGGAGTACATCGTCACCTTCGACATGGACACCACATGCCCGAGAACATTCCAGTACCTCAACTACAGCGGGGAGATCGAGCGCCGCATAGGCAGGCCACTCACGCAGACCGAATGCATCCAGCTCATAGAGATGATGCGCGCATACGGCCAGCAGATTCCTTGTGTCTACTGCTACGCCGAGAACAAACGACAGGCGCTGAAGCAGTACTACACGAACTTCATGGACGCCCATTACAACGTCATCAAGGAAGACGACGAGGCGCAGGCGCTCGAGTCCATGTACGGCCACGTGGCGGGCTGGAATGAGATAGGAAGCACCAATCCCGACATCGTGCTCACCGCTCCCGCAGCGAAGGTCTTCAGGGCATGGAGGAAGGACCGCAAGAGTGCGTACAATCCCACCATGAAGATGCTGTGGCAGCACTACAACAGCACACGCGACTCCATCCTCGCCGACCTCGACATGATGCTCGCGGACGGACGCATCAACACCGGGATGAAGGATGCAACCATAGTGAAGGCCGTGGCCGCAGACCTCAACATAAACGACACGGAGGCCAGGAAGGTCGTCGCCGACATCGTCTCGGAATGGAAGTGGGATGCCATCGAAGGCAAGGACCACCAGGGATTCACGAGAGTCGAGGAGGAGGATATCTTCGCCAACGAGGACGCGCTCGCCCTGTGGAGGGAGATGACCGCGTACGCCAAGAGCGCTTCATCCGCCAAGAGCGTGCTCAGATATGTCCCCTACACCGACGAGCTGAAATACATCTCCGCCGAGGTCCGCGACTTCATCAACGGCATGGGCGGTCTCCGCATGCACTCCAGCAATGACTTCCGCATGGACTATGTCCTGGACTACTTCCAGTTCATGGCCGACATGGCTGCAGCTAAGATGTTCGGACACACCTACACCAAGAGCCCCGACTTCGTGAGGATCTTCGGTAACTCCGGCTACAAGATCAACATGTCCATAGCAGCCTACGAGGACTCTGAGGGCAACATCCGTCAGAACGAGGACGAAGGCTTCAACTGGACCGTGGCAAGGCAGCTCCGTGAGCAGTTCCCGAACGCCGGCACCATGCTGATGGCGACGTCCGACGCACAGATACAGTTCGCACTCGACACAGACTGGATCGATATGTTCATACCGTTCCATGCTTCCAGCCTTCCCGTTACAATCTGGAAGGACATGAGAGGCTGGAGCGACTATACCAAGAACCAGAACGAGAGATTCTTCAACAGCACGGACATCAAGGAGGCGCTCACCGAGGCTGGCATCCCGTTCGACAGGAAGGCATCCGCCAAGGACCTTGAGCAGCTCTTCTTCGACAGGATGGGCATCAAGCGCATCTACAAGAAGAGCGGCAAGTCTGCAGGCAAGCGTGTGCGCCCTCATTTCCTCCCCGGTCCCACCATGGTCGAGGGCGAGCTTGTGCCCGGCCACAACAACGACATACAGAGATACTTTGAGCTCTGCCGTCAGTACGGTGTGCATCCCCGCTTCGAGGGCATCCAGGTCCGTGACGCCGAGGGCAACCTCATCGACATCACCCAGCATCCCGGATACATCAAGTGTATCAAGGAGACCGCACGTACCGACACTCCTCAGACTGCAATACAGTTTAACTTCGACCAGCCGAGCGAGGCTCTCGGCGGACAGTCCCCTCTCGACTACTCTCTCGAGATCCTGCGTGGGATGGCCGAGGCCGAGCAGAACATGGCTGGCAAGGCCGTGCAGGACATCTATGAGAGCACGAAGAAGGATCCCTACGGAATCGTCCCTCAGTTCATCGATGTCATCATCAAACACAAGGAGGAGACCGGAGCGGATTATCCTGTCGACTTCCTCACTCCCGACGCCCGCGAGTGGTATCTCGTGGAGAGAAAGGCCCTGGAGGAGGCTTATAGGGATGTGGCCGAGATTCCCTACCATCCTACCGAATACAACTACGAAGGGCAGCCCGTTGCCGACGGCAGAGTGCTGAATCCTTCAGAGCTCACCGAAGCCCAGAGAAGAGTCCTTCAGTTCACTGGAGAATTGCCGGCGGAAGAAGAGAACGATGGAGAAGCCAACTTCCGTATCGACCAGATCAATGCAGGTCAGAAGCAGCCCGGCGGTGCATACCTGTCAGAACAGGACTTCGGTGAGCTTGGCGACATCAGGTTCAGACTGTCCAGGAGCAATCGCGCCACCGTAACCAATTGGCTTGATAAGTACTATACCAAGCAGGGCCTCGATGCCGCCGCGAAGACTGGGGCCATGAACACCGTCATTGACCACATTGACGCGATTGCCGACCCTACTGCACAGATATGCTATGCCAAGTGGTTCTGCAACGGAAGCATCCGTCTTGTCGAGGATGACGAGAAGGTCTTCCGGGCGGTTGAAACGGCCAAGGCTAACAAGGTTGACCCCATGCGCTTCAAGTCGCCTATGGACATCCTCGACCTCTACCAGCCCGTGGAGAAGAAACTGCAACCAATCAACCCGGATACAGTCAGAACACTGCACAAGGCCGCCGACATCCAGTCTCTCGGTATAACCGTATACGACGTTGATGAGGGACGCGAGTCAATGAAGAACATGCGCGAGGTCATCAACACCCATTACGGCAAGGCGAGTTCTCCTTGGTGCCTGCTCCAGGGCGACGGCAATGGAGGTTTGGGCGATGAGGCTGAGCGCTTCTGGAATACGTACAACTCCTACCCCAAGCAGGTAGCATTCAAGGACGGCAAGCTCCTCGCTTTCTCGGCGAACAGCGCCGCCGAGAAACTCTGGTGGGATCGCAAGGATAATCCTCATGCAGGTCTTCCAGTGACGGGCGCCATCCAAGGCGACGAGCTCGGAAGGAAAGCCACATTCGAATATGACAACGAAGGTAACCTCACGGGCATGTCGACGATATTCAAGGGAAACCTCGAGAACGGCGAGTATACCGAGTGGGATGATAATGGCAACATATCTCGCATCGAATCCCACAAGGATGGAAAACTTGACGGCAGAAGCCAGACGTTCGAGTCAGGTAAACTTGTATTTGATGAGTATTTCAACAATGGCAATCTCGTCAGTTCGAAGCATTGGGCTGCTGACGGAACGCTCATTTCCGAGACCCAAGTGAACGACGATATCAGCGACTCTGTTTACTACTACAACGACGGCACCATGTCTGTTCATTCAACAGCCAAGTCCGACGGTACAGGAACCACTGAGAGCTTTGTCGACGGTCGGCGTTACTACATGGACATCGTGAATGGCTATCAGTCAACCGCCGTATACTCACTCGGCAATCTGATGATAGCCAAGGAGGAGAGGCGTGGCGGCGAACTCATCTCTGCCATCAAGGCGCCCATCTCCACTCTGAGAAACATATTAAGGCGTGCAAGAGCCGGGCGCCGTGCGGCGGCACGAGGTAACAGGGAGGACGTAAAAACCGCTTACGACGAGATTATTAGCAATATCAGATCCTTCATGTACGACAGGTCTATGGTCGTAGAGAGCCTTGCCGACGTATCAACTGGCGAAGCTGTCAACTTCCGTATCACCGCAGAACAGGACGCCGAGTACATGGACGCCGTCAACAACGGTGACATGGAGAAAGCCCAGCGCATGGTGGACGAGGCCGCAAAGCAGTGGGGGGCATTGACTGACCAGGGCGGGAATGTGAAGCACATGTATCACGGAGCAAGATTAAACCTTGACAAGTTGAGTGCACCGTTCAACGTATTCGACAACACGAAGAGCGAGAACAGGACCGAGCAGGCCCCAGATGGAGTATTCTTCTTCACGCCGCAAGAAACTGTTGCAATCGGATATTCCCAAGACATCCCTTATGGCGAGAACTTCAACTATATCGGGAAGAAATATGATGTATTCCTGAAGATGGAGGCCCCCATGTCCGTTGATTTCAAGGGAGCGCTCTTCACCGGAGAAGCGATGGATGTCAAGGTGCTCGACAGATTGTCGGGGAAGATGGTCCCTTACACGAACAGGCTCGCGAGCGATGGAAGCGAGTTGCCTTATTTCCCCGACCATAGCGCATTCATCAAGCAATACGACATTGATCATCCTTACAGGGGGGCTATTGAAAAGGGCGTTGACTTTGACTACGAGGAGTTGACTCCTGAACAGACCGGATTGAAGCGCACGGACGATTTTGCGATAGAAGCTCTTCAGAAAGGCTATGATGGAATCGAGATGAAGCACCTTCTCGAAATCGGCCGAATAATCAGCGATACATATGCCGTCTTCTCAAGCACGCAAATCAAGTCCGCAGACCCAGTCACATACGACGATGCAGGCAATGTCATTCCTCTGTCGCAGCGCTTCAACACTGAGAGCAACGACATCAGGTTCCGCACTGCGGAGCAGAAGCAGGAACTCTTTGATGCGGCCAAGGAAATCATGGGCACCACCAGCAACATCAAGGCGGCCGGCTATATTCTTCCTGACGGAGCATTGCTTGACTTCAGTGGGAGCAAGTTCGGTAGCGGCGATTCCAGCAGGCGCCACGTTGACCACCGCGAGATAGACAACTACCTCTATGATGCAGCTGAGAAGAATCCGAACCTCCGCACCGACATGAACGACTTCATGGCCCAGGGCGCGATTCGTATCCTTCCCGAGTCCGGCACTATCAATGTCACAGTCGCCCCCACGAAAGAGCAGCAGGACAAGCTGCGCAACTTCGTGTATCGTTTCGGTGGAGAAGTGGATTTGGAGATATCTGGCGAGAACGGCAGCTCCATGGGTTATGCCATGTACCGCCGAGGTACATCCGCGACCAGGGTTATCAATGATATCAATGACTATTTCGAGAACGGCACACTCCCCGAGGGAAATGAGCCGATGTTCCGTACCGTCGAGATCACTCCCGAGGTGCGTGCCGAGATGAATTCCATCAAGGCTGCGGCACAGGCTGACGGAACCTTCATGAAGGCGCCGAACGGAGCCGACACCAAGCTCGACGAGGAGAACTGGCTGAAGGTCCGCACAAAGAACTTCCTTAACTGGTTCGGCGACTGGATAAAGGCGGCACAGATTCAGAAGCTCAGGAAGAGTGAGAATGCCACAATTACCGGGAACGAAATCAGCCTCGGCTCCGATGACAAGGAGAACAAGAAGGCGGCATTCGAATACGCAAAGACACTCCAGGGCTATTATACGAACGCCGACTCCGGATTGACCATACAACTGCAGAGGGGCCGCAAGAACGGCGGTGTCAAGGAAGTCCTCCAGCATGACTACAAGAACAGGGAACACCTGCTAAGCGTGGCAGCTATCCCTCAGATCATCAAGAAGGGTATCATAGTGGCAAGCGAGCCCAACCTGGATACCGAGAAGAATCCTTCAATAAAGGAGTTCCAGCATCTGGTCTGCGGACTTACCATAGGAGAGGACGAGTACACCGTGCATGCTCTTATCGGAATCGATGAGAAGGGTGACAGGTATTACGACCACAGCCTCGTCGACATAGAGAAAACAAAACTGCTTGATCTTGCGGACCAAGCAGAGTTGAATGGAGGTTTTGGCACAACGCCCAGCACGAGACTTACTACCTCCTTCGGCTACAAAGTAAGCGATCTTCTTTCAATTCTCCAAAACAATTCGTCAAAACTTGTCGACGAGAACGGGGAACCGAAGGTATTCTTCCATGGTACCGGCAGAGAGTTCTACACGTTCGGGAATTCCGACCCTGCCAGTGAACTTGGCGCCGGATACTACTTCACTGACTCACGCAAGCTGGCTGAGTGGTATTCGAATCCCGAGAATGTTGACAATGCCAATAAGATCGAGGCTCGTGCAATGGAGATATTCATTGACAAGATGGGGCACAGCGAAGAGGATGCTTACGACAATGAGTTCGTAGGAGACTACAACCGTGCATACGACCAGGCTGAGACTGAGCTCTTCGGATCTCCCCGTGTAATGCCCGTATTCCTCAACGTAAGGGACCCTCGTTTTGTCCTGGAAGATGGCAATCTCGAAGCGCCAAAGGGCGGCTATGATGGTGTAGTCGACGCTTCTTTTGCTGAGAGATACAAGGAGCTTCTGAAGCAGGCAAAGGTCGGGTATGCCATGCAGGTTATGACCTACAACAACACTCAGATCAAGTCCGCCTCTGACAACAACGGCGACTTCTCGAGGGAGAATGATGACATAAGGTTCAGGACGAGCCAGGCAGCTGCTGACATCCTCAGCCAGTATGAGAATCCCGACGGTAACGTAGGTCTCCAGCCGAGTGAGGTTGTGGACATGATAGACGCC
Source organism: Candidatus Cryptobacteroides sp. (assembly GCA_045597895.1). Lineage (GTDB taxonomy): Bacteria > Bacteroidota > Bacteroidia > Bacteroidales > UBA932 > Cryptobacteroides. Next base: position 20,942 of record JAZLLA010000052.1, read on the forward strand.
GACGATGACCTCATGAGTGACTACAACCTTGCGGACCTCGTTGACAGGTATCGTCTGCTGCAGCGCCAGAACTGGCGCGAGGGCATGCGTGACTTCGCAGGTGGCGAGATGCAGGACCTCTTTGACGAAGAGATTCTCCCTTACCTGCAGAGGCTCGCCCATGATGATGTAAACTTCCGCAACGCCCAGTCCCCTCTCGCCGCCATGAACGCGCTGCGCTCCGAGCTCGACGAGAAGTACGACGGGGCAGGCATCGAGGAGATGTCCGAGGAGGACCAGCAGCGCTGGGCGGATACTGTCAGTGACTGGGTCAACCAGCCGAGAGAGAACGAGGCGAGATTCAGGACAGCGGCAAAAATTTCGGAAAATATTTGGAATTCTGAGTTTGATTCACAATATTTGCAGAAACTCGACAAAAAGGTCGATGATATTTACAATGGTACAGCTACGCTCAGCAGATATGGAGATGATCCGGAAAGACGGAGAGGCCTTGTTGAAGGGTCTCGCCTCTTGGCATATGCAGCAGCACTCAGCGAGCGAGCTGGAAGCACAGTATCAGAGACTCCATTCTCCAGCGAGGACGAAGAGTACCGATCTTTAGAACAGGAATCTCTTGTCGAGGCTTGGGCTCGTCATAACGACGCGTGGTTCGATAATCCCCATCAGACATACAAGGATAAAGGCTATTCCTTCTACGGGTATGGCCAGGAATCTCAGGTCTATCGCGAGGGCGATAACTATGTCCATAAGATCACAAGACTCGACAATTACCATTCTCTCCAGCGCCTGCTGGATAGGATCGTAATCCAGAATACTCTTTCACCGGCCCTGCCTATGGAGGTGGAAGGATTTGGAAGGATAGGCGATGAATTTGTCGTCATGTCAAGGCAAAGATTCATTCCGGATCTTGAGGACGAGGGAACCGGCCTAAGCAGGGCGGACATAGACGAGTATTGGAACAGCCGAGGATTCAAAAAGCATGTCGAAGACAACTCCGTAGAATACCTGTCTTCAGACTATATCGTCGCAGATCAGCACGGTGCGAACATTATCAGGACCCCATGGGGCGTAGCCGTCATTGATGGCAATTTCCAGTTCAATACACCGGGCGAAGGAAAGGGCGGCAGATTCATCTTTGGAGAGCCAGAAGAAGGTCTTGCCCCTCGCTTTCGTTTCATCGGCGAGAATGGTGCGCGCCGTCTCGAGACGCTTGAAAACGAACTCCAGCAGATAGGCAGAGAGCTGGAAGGGATGTCACGTTTCGATAAAAGGTACAATGGACTCCAGCGCCAGAGGAGGGATGTCTTTACAAAATATATTGAAACCATCAAGAGCAGGGACTTCAATGTCGCGACAACCACTGTAGCCGATTTTGCAGATGACGCCAAGAAGATTGGAGCAAGTCAGGATGAGATCGACAAATATGAGATAGCAGCTCATATCGGTATTGGAGGCGTGGAACTTTCAAATGGTGCCGCACTTCTTATCTCTGACAATATCCCTTCTCTTGAATATGCGAGACAGGCTTATGTACACGAAAGACAGCACAAGCTTACCGAAGAAGCAGGGCCGGAGTTCATCGAAAGGGTTGTCAGGAGCTTTGATGGTATAGGTGGACGCGAGTACACGAAAACATATCTCAAAGAAGCAGTCCGAGCTATCGGCAATACTGATTTCTACGATAACTACGATGAAATCGGCCTCGCAAAAGAATTCGTTTCGTTTGCTATGCAGCTCGCGTATACTGACGATAACTTTGCGGAAGAGATGAAAAAGAAGTATATTCGTCCTGCCGCTATTGACATTATAAAAGAACTTGACAATGAGCAAAGAAAAGACAATGATCTGGCTTCCGCAAGGAAACGGAAGGATGATGCTCTTGATGACGGAGGACGAAATCGCAATGATGAACAGAATCCGGGAGGAGGAACCGAAGATGGAAGCCCTCGACCTGATATTCAAAATGAAGGAGCAGGGCGCATTTCCGGATATGCCGACGAGAGAGGAAGCGGAGAAGTTGATGGCACTGAATCGTCAACATCGCGAGACGGGAATAGAACCGACGCCCACGAAGTAAGCGCATCTCTTCCCGCACGCGAAGCAGCCTCAGGCGCGACTGCCGAGGACTACGCACGCGAGGAGCAGATCGTACGCTTCCGCACGGTCACCGACAAGGCTGAGCTCGAGAGGCTGAACTCCGAGCCCACCATAAGGATGTACTGCTCCATGACCCTTCTCAATCCCCAGGAGACTGATCCCGCGAAGTGGGAGCTCGCCCCTGTCAAGTTCGCCAAGGTAGGCAAGGAACTGCGCCAGGTGTCAAGGCTCGGCCAGTGGGAGGTCGCCGAGGAGGATCCCAACATCATCAAGAGTAACGGCAAGGTCGATCTGAAGGATGCCTTCAACAAGGTTGTAGGTAACGTCAACTACAATCCTTACTTCCATCTCAGCGACTCCATGATGAACGACCAGTTCACCGGAGCCTACGGCAGCCCCAACACCGTTGTCGTGGAGGTGGAGGTGCCCGAGAGCGAGCTCACGAGCGGATACCATGCAGAGGGTGCAGCCAACTCCGTCGGCATGCTCCCATGGCATTCCGGCACCATCAACGCCCAGCTGCCTGCAGACAGGCAGCGCAACGTGATGCTCTCACGCTGGCGCAAGCCTGTGAGGGTGGTTCCAGCCGCAGAGGTCGCGCAGTTCATCGCCGACAAGCTCGACGGCACCGACATAGAGATGAACTGGAACCTCGTCACCCCTTCCGTGCTCAGCGAGCTCGAGAAGATAGGCGTTCCCATCAGTGACATGTCCGCAGGCATCAGGGTGCAGAGAGAGGGCGGCACCGCCCGAACCCTGCGCATGGATAAGCGCGGGCCCGTCGAGATCCCCGGAGACAGGGGCGACGGTGTCATGATGCGCGTATACAGCCAGGCACCGGTGGAGGCTCGCAGGGCCATAGCCGAAGAGGCCATGGATACTGACCTCGACTTCGCGAAGGCAACAGCGCGTCACTACGGATCACTCGCCGACAAGGCTGGCGACCTCACCGATGAGGAGAAGAATGAGTTGAGAGCAGCCGCCGACATCATGGCCCGGCAGCTCGGCACCGACGGCATGGATGTTCATGAGGCGATGATGGCCATGTGGGATGCAGGCTACCGTGACGGCTCCATCCTGGCGGAGGCAAGACGTGCATCCGTACAGCGCAGGCTGGGAGTCACTCCCGCCGAGCGCAGCGCCGTTGAGGACGTCGATAACGAGATACGCTTCCGCAACGCCATGCACGAGTTCACGGGCTCGGCAGCGAACTTCTACAACAGGAACGTCAACTGGTTCTGGAACATGGCTGACGAGGCATACGTCGACATGAACAAGTCCGTCAACATCCTCGTCGAAGCTGTCGAAAGGATGACCGGCAGGAAGGCCGAGGGATGGGAGGACATCCGTCTCGCCCTGAACCAGCTCTCCTCAAAGAATCTCGCGGACAAGCAGAACTACATGGCCAAGTACTTCGAGCCGCTCATGCAGGCCGTCTATGACGTCATGAACCAGACCGGCAAGTCCTACGAGGACGTCGAGCGCTACATGATGCTGAAGCATGGCCTGGAGCGCAACGAGGTCTTCGCGAAGCGTGACGCCATCGAGTACTACAGGAAGAAGCGCGACGAGCATATCGTCTCCATCAAGGAGAACGTGGCCAAGGCCTTGCAGGCAAAGATCGAGCAGATAAAGGCCGATTATTTCCAGACCGACTGGGATACCGAGATACAGGCCGCGAAGGATGCTGCTAAGCTGGACCAGGAGCAGAAGATCAAGGACGCCAACACCTTCTTCGAGAACCGCAAGAAGGAGATTGAGAACAGCAAGTACGACCGTAACGCAGCCGATGAGCTCGACAGCGCAAGGTATGCCTACGAGACTCAGAAGAAGCTCATCGCTGAGCGCAAGAGTTCCGGAGCCATCACCGCCGAGGAGGCGAGCGACCAGTACGAGCAGAACCTTAAGAACTTCAAGAAGGACCAGCGCGACATCGAGAAGCGCTACGGTCTGAACATACACTACCTCGAGAACCGCCTCAACGACTACTCCGGCATCATGGCCTGGTATGTGGATGAAGCGACGATTCCCGAGAAGGAGGATACCGAGTCCGAAGAGGAGTACCGCACCAGAGCCGCGGAGGCCACGAAGCAGATCTACGACAACCTCGCGGATGCCGAGGAGAAGGCTACAGAGGACGTGCAGCGATTCGAGAACAGCGCCTTCGTACATGATTTCGAGGTGGAGGATTTCAACAGGCGCAGCGGTAGGGGCACCAAGCTCACCGGAGAGACGGACCTCGCAAAGGCACTCTGGGAGAAGATCAACGCAGCCACCAATGAGAACCTCCGCATAGGATACGACAAGGGCCTTATCTCAAAGCCCGAGTACGACCACTTGCGCAGCATGTTCAAGTACTACATCCCTCTCATGGGCTTCCAGGAAGAGACCGCTGCAGATGTATACCACTACACCGACAAGGGCGTCAAGACGGCGTTCTCGCAGGTCATCCGCCACGCGAAGGGTAGGAAGACCATCGCTGACTCCCCTCTCGGATGGATAGGCAACAAGGCCGAGTCCGTGATTCAGGAAGGCAACAAGAACGATGCGAAGAAGACTCTGTACTACTTCCTTCAGAACAGGCCCGACCAGGACATCGTCACCATCGGCGAGCAGTGGTACGAGCGTGGCACCGACAAGGACGGCAACGAGGTGTGGAACCCCATCTATCCTCAGATCAACAAGGGCATGAACGGCGACCAGGTCGCGCAGGCTCTCGCCGACTTCAAGACCTACCTCGACACACATGCCAAGGATGTCAGGAAGAAGAGCAGCAAGCTCGAGCTCGACAAGGGCATCGTCTTCGTTCAGCCCAAGGCTGAGCCAGAGCATGAGATCCGCATCAAGGCCAATGGCGATGAGATTGTGATGTACATCAACGGAAATCCCCGCGCCGCACAGGCAATCAATGGCCTGCTCAATAGCGACCAGACCCGCTCGCAGAAATTCCTTGGCGGCACAGCGCTGCGCTGGCTGGCTTCCGTCTCCACGTCATACAACCCCGAGTTCTGGATCTCCAACTTCCAGCGAGACTTCATATTCTCGCGAGTGAAGATGGACACCCAGGGTGACCCCGCGATGAAGGAGGCTTACAACCAGAACTACGGCGAGGTCTTCCGTTCCACTCTGAAGCTCATGAAGGCCTACAAGAACGGCACTCTCGGTAACTCACGCATGGAGCAGTACTACCGCGAATACGCCGACAACGGCGGCATCACCGGTTACACCGTCCTCGCCGACCATGACGAGTTCGAGGAGATGATGCGGGACTTCATCAAGAGTCAGAGAGATGGCAAGGGCAGAACCGCGGCCAAGAAGGTGGCCGAGTCCATCCAGGACTTCGCCGAGTCAATCGAGCAGATAAACCGTTTCGCGGGTTTCGTCGCAGCACGCGAGTCCGGCAAGGACATCGAGACCTCGGTCAGCTGGGCCAAGGAGATTACTGCTAACTTCAACCGCAAGGGCTCTGCCGTTGAGTTCACGAAGGACGATATCGCGAACATGACCAACAGGAACGGCCGCAAGCTCAACGCATTTGAGCAGAAACTCGCCTATGTGGTCCTTAACAGCGCTGGCATAGGCAGGAGCTCGTTCCTCTTCTTCAATGCCGCCATCCAAGGTCTGAAGAACCATGTCGACATCATCAAGGCCAATCCAGCCGGTGCCGCGAAGTGGGCCACTATCCTTATCGTGACCGGCGCGCTGAATACTCTCCTCCATGCAGCCATGGACGATCCCGACGATGACAACAACTATGCTGGCATCTCGGACTACACGAGGCGCACCAACCTGCTCATCGGTGGCAAGGGGTACTACTTGAAGTGGGCGATCCCCCAGGAAGAGCGCGTGTTCTATGCTATGGGTGACATACTGGCGAACAAGTTCCTCGGCAAGTCTCCAGACGAGAATGCCGTAATGGAGATAGTGAAGTCATTCACGGAGCTCCTGCCTCTCGGCACCGCAGCCGGAGGTGACCTCCTCGGTACGATACTCCCCGCTCAGCTCGCCCCTATCTATGAGGCAGCAGTCAACAAGAACTTCACCGGATCCAAGCTCACGCTGGACTATCCCGGCATGGACAAGAAGGCCGCATACAAGGGCGCGATGAGAAACACCTGGCCCGTCTTCATCAAGATCTCTAAGGCCGTCAACAACATCGGCAAGGAAGGAGACTATGAGGAAATCGGCTGGGTGGAGCAGTCGGACTTTGGCCGCGCAGTCAACAACCCCGCATTCATGCAGCACATCGTCGAGGGATACACCGGTGGTGTCGGAAAGACCTTCACCAAGCTCCTTGACCTATACAAGGGCATCAACGACATGGCCAAGGATCTGAAGGCGGGAGCCGAGTTCGGCGAAGCCTGGGGAGAACTGCCCAAGTCCTCCGATGCTCCTTTCCTCGGACGTGTCTTCCTGAACACGAACAGGAACGCCAGCTCCTATGTGAGCAATGTCTTCCGATACTACGACGATATCGCAGGTCGTGCGAAGAACAGCCAGAAGAACGCTACCGATGCCCTCGAGGAAGCGACCGAGGAAAAGAAGAAGGCCGATGCTGCATTCAAGAAATCCAACGATGCGCTGGATAATATCAGAGCTGCCGGAGATGATGATACCGTCCCCGAGGCTTTCCATACCAACGAAGCGAATCGAGCCGCTAAGGAAGACGCCGATGCAGCTTACAAGAAGGCAAAGGCCGACATGGAGCAGTTCAACGCCAGCAAGGGAAAGCAGGTCCTCGACGCCATCAATGAGCTCAAGAAGTCCGACGCCTACAAGGCTCTTGACAGGAAGATCAAGGACGAACCCGATGGGCCCGAACGCGAGCGTCTGCTCCAGGAGATGAGTCAGCTGAAGCTTAACGTCGTCCTGGAACTCAGCAAGCCCAAGGACATATCCATCAACCGTATATCAGACAAGTAACCATTTTATTACATAATGTTATGGAAAAAGAAACAAACTACCTGCTTCGCATAGCCGAAGCGCTTGAGAGGATTGACGAGAAGCTCGCCCAGATCTCTCACAACCAGCATGAGACCGTAGCAACGCCTGCAATCGCTTGCGAGGGCAACGAGGTAACTATCATCTGTGCAACCGAGGGCGCAGTGATCCACTACACCACCGACGGCACCGAGCCTACTACAGCATCCGATGTCTACTCTGCAGCCATCGCCATCACAGAGACCAAGACCTTCAAGGCAATCGCGATGAAGATGGATATGAACGACAGTGCAGTCGCAACTGCGCTGTGCGAGTACGTGGAACCGGAGCCTGAGCCGGAGGAATAATCTTCCTTCCAAATAGGCAAAGATAGACTATGGGGGCGCAGAAGCGTCCCTATTTTCGTATCGTGAATTAGTCTGTTATAGACACAATGGAAAATAGGAGACATAAGTTGGCAAGGCAAAAATGAGTATCGGGAATTTTGACACGGAACGTATTAGCAAGCAGACAACGATAATGCTCTGCGCGCTTATCGGGATAACAGCTGGGTTGATAATCTATTCTGTTATAGCTCCGCCTCCAGGAAAGCTCACTGACCCCGAACTCATCAAGCTCGTCCCGTGGACCTTCGCTTTCTGTACATTGTTTGTGGCAAGGGAAGCCGTAAAGGAAGGACTGGGCGTTAAGTATACCCATGGTGAAACAACCTTTGAGTTTAAGGACATGGACGGGAAAGCCAATAAACGCATAATCCACGAAAGTCAGAATGAAGAACATGATACAGTTTCCTAATTTCACCCTCCAGGAGTTGCTCGAGTCCGACACCGCACGAAGGAAAGGGATTGCCAACTATCCCTCGTTCGAGGTGGTGGAGAACCTTGCGGAGCTCTGCCGTAACTTCCTCCAGCCGCTCCGTGATGCATGGGGCAGCGGAATACATGTGAACTCCGGTTACAGATGCCCGGAACTGAACAAGGCCGTCGGAGGCGATGAGACGAGTGTCCATATGAAAGGCTGGGCAGCTGACCTCGTCCCGTCAAACGGACGCTTTGAGGATTTCGTGAAGTTCGTCCTCGCCTGGGTAGCTGACAGGAGGTGTCCGTTCGACCAGCTGATAATCGAGTCGCAGGGAGGCTCGCGCTGGCTGCATGTCGGACTCAGGGACAACTACGGTCTTCAGAGACATCAGATCAAGGTTATTGACATGTGATGAATAAAGCATGAGAGGTTCGATGATGAAGTGTTAATATGTGATTGTGGCGGTCGTTGTGAAATGCCCGCCACTTAAACTTGAATAATACGTCAATAAAATGTTAAGATACGTCAATATAATTGCGTCTACTGCAATAATCTTGTTTCTTACAGGCTGCGGTGCTACCAAGCATCAGCCTACGGTTATCTATCGCGATTCAGTTTCCGTGGTATACAGGGACAGCACCGTCTATCGCATTGACACAATAAAGGTGGCCATCCCCAGGGAGGAAAGTTCAGCGGTCATTGATACGCCCGAGCCATCGCATCTGGAGACGAGCATGGCCGAGAGCGACGCATATGTTGATGAGTCCGGGAAGCTTCATCATACTCTCAGAAACAAATTTGGAGAGAAGCTGCTTATGCCGGTTCCTATCCCCGAACATTTCCTGTCAGTCAATAACACAGAAAAACACATTGCAACACATGTTGAAACGGTGGAGGTGGTGAAGAAGCTGAACTTCTTCCAGAAGTTTTTCATGTTGATTGGCAAGCTCGCCACAGCGCTGCTTGTGCTTGCAACTCTCTTCTTCGTGGCGAGATTCTTCGTGAAAGGCAAGTCAGTGCATTAGGCAAAGATAGACCAAGCTAACATACCGAAGTGTCCATTTTTGTTTCCGTGACAAACTGGACACTTTCATGTATACTACAAAACGCTTAATACGCAGAGTACCCGTCGCGAAGATGGATACGGTCAAAGTCCGTCAGGACCTTGTCGGAACGGAGAAGGATCTTCCGCTCCTCGAGACGGCCGAGACCTGCTGGATAAATCAGTCAGACTTCCGCGAGCAGGGAGACCGCGCCGTGGAATTCACATACGGCGACCAGTGGGCTGACCGCATCCGTGTCAACGGCGAGGTGATGACCACCAGGGAATACTGCCAGAGGATGGGAAACATCGTCCTTCAGACCAATCAGATCAAGAACAAGGTCGAGACCATCGTCGGTGTGATGGTGAAGGAGAAGAACGAGCCGATCTGCAACGCACGCGACCGCGACGAACAGCAGTACGGAGAAGTCATGACGACCGCTCTCCAGGCCAACTGCAACAAGAACAAGATGGAGGCCCTGTACATCAAGTGGATGAAGGACCTCTGCATCCGCGGGCTCGCCGCATCACATGAAAGCTATGACTACCGTCACGGCAGGTTCGATTCCTGGACAGACTACTGCGAGCCCAACTGCATGTTCTTCGACTCGGAGATGACTGACCCCCGCTTCTGGGACATCCATCTGATCGGACAGTTCTTCGACTGCACGCCCGAGAACCTTGCGGCCCGCTTCGCCAAGACCCCGGAGGACTACGCGAGACTGAAGGACATGTATCCTTCGCAGTTCGAGCCTCTGAGGGCGCCCACCATCGCTCAGATCACCGACAAGCGCGACGAGTCGACGGTCGTGTTCCGCACTCCCTACGACCTCACCAAATGCCGTGTATTCGAGATATGGACCAAGGAGACGAAGGCGAGGATACGCCTGCATGACTGGAACAACGGTACCGAGGAGGTCGTTGACGCCGATGACTCCGAATACAGGAAGCGCATACGCAGGGAGAACGAATCCCGCCAGGCCCTTGCCGTGCAGGCAGGCATTCCTCTCGAGGACGTGCCCTTCATCACCGGTGACGGATACGGAAGGGACGACGAGGAGAAGACGGGCTTCTTCATCGACGAGTTCTGGTACTGCCATTTTTTGGCACCCGACGGCAGCATCATCTGGGAGGGAGAGTCACCCTACCCCGGACGCATGCATCCTTTCAGCCTCGTGGCCACACCGTTCGTCAACGGCAGGATCGTCGGCTTCATGAACGATGCCATCGACCATAACATCGCCATCAACCGAGCCATCATCCTCCAGGACTGGCTCATCCGCGTACAGGCGAAGGGCGTCCCCGTCGTGCCGAACAAGATCGTGCCCAATCAGGACAAGAAGAAATTCGCGAAGGCGTGGTCATCTCTTGACGAGATTGCCTTCATCGACCTGAAGCCGGGCGAGGAAGGTCTCTTCCCGAGGATCATATCCGGCAACCAGTCGAACTTCAACGCCAGCGAACTTATCAACACATACAAGTCGCTCATGGAGGAATCCCTCCCGGTGACAGGAGCCATGCAGGGAAAGACACCCTATTCCGGCACATCCGGAACGATGTACGCCCAGATGGCCGCAAACTCATCCACGCCTATCGCATCACTGATGTCGCAGTTCCACAACTTCCTCGAGGACATCCACACGAAGAAGATGAAGAACATCGCGGAGTTCTACACCGTAGACGAGTTCTCAAAGATTGCAGGCAAGATCGACGGGATCTTCGACAATGCGAATCTCAATCTCAACGATGTCGCGCATATCGAATACGACCTGTCTATCCGCGAGTCAACACAAACACCTGTATACCGCGCAATCATCAACGACGATGCCAAGCAGTTCCTTCTCCAGGGGCTCATCAGCATGGAGGAGTATCTCACCATCGCCGAGGTTCCCTATGCGGACAAGCTGCTCCAGCAGAGACAGGCAAGGCAGGCGGAGATGCAGGCTGCCCAGCAGGGACAGATGCCGGCACGGGCAATCGAGGAGGCGTGGCCGAACCAGAACGCTCCGCTTGATATAAGCGGTAATCCTTTGCCGAGGCCGAGCAACGTCGTGCCTCAGAGAGTACTTTGACATTTTCTTCCTAAGAATCTTGTGTTAATATCACTCAACCGCCCCACGTCGTGAGATGCAGGGCGGTTAATTCGTAATAGAATGGCGTCGCTTAATCAAGCACTACCCAATCCTCGAGAAGCATGTCCGACTGACTTGCCAGCCAGCCTGTAAGGATAGCCTTGCGGCCTGTACTATCATGCGTGAACATGCAGATAGTCCCAAGGGCGGGAATCTCGCCGCCATTCTCTTCTGCGAGCGATTTGAGCAAGGGATCCTTGCACCACTCTGCTTTCACGACTGCGGCCGGTTTCAGCCAAAGGAAGATGCCTTTCCCGTTCCAACCTTCACGTGCCACGCGCTTTCCCTCCTTGAGGGCGGCGATAGCCTTTCCGAAATCAAGATTCTTTTCCATAATGTTATATGAGTTTCGCTTTGATGAGCCTTTCCTTGATGAAGTAGCGCCTTGCCACTTCCATCTCATGCTCGGACATGGCCTGATTGCCAGCGGTGTCCGGCGTATGGTAGTAGCAGCCGTTACGGAGCTCGATGAGCGTGCGTAGTTCGGCTGCACGGCCGAAGGCATACTTCTCGGCCTTGAACCTCTCCTTGTTGTAGATGGTCAGTACGTCGGGGTGGAAAACCTGTGAAGCGACATAGTACATCTGAGGTTTCTTCCTGTACATCTCGTCCGCAGTCCTTCTGGCCTTGCGGTACAGATAGCGAGCATATGCCGTTACGACATAAACCGCGAGTTTCTTGAATGGTTTCATATGTTTACATTGATGCTAAGTTGTTACCTTCAATATTGTCTGACTGGTCAATTGTTGTTGTAATCCATTTAGGGACCTCCATTTCCTTAAAGGCAACCCAGTTACATATGCACTGGGCCATTAATGTATCATCATGCTTTCCGGGAGGCGCAGTCAGTTTCTTGTCGACTTCCTCGTACATGGCCATCTCAGCACAACAGATCTTGCTCGGCTCGAAGTATAGGTCATCACGCAGACACGTCCTCATGAAGTCAATGATTTTCGGCTTGGTAGAGGCGTTGGTATGAAAACCATAACGCTTCTGAACCTTATCCCCTACCTCTTCCTCCTTGTTGTGGCGCATGTACAGGTTGGGATAGATGTCGGCCACTATGTCCAGTATATATTCAGAGCCGTCGCCACCTGTATCTCTGTTCTGGTCCTTTGTCTCCAGCGTGTTGGATTCTATGACGAGCAGGGCGTTGTTGTACCAGGCCGCAAGTCTCATGGCGTCGTATGCAAGCAAATCGTGGTCGGTGTGGTAGTGCATCTCCGCGACTACGTTCGGCCTGGCATTGAGCCCGAATTCCGGCATCATCATAAGACGGTCCATGACGCGGACGGAGGAATAGTCCGAAGTGTCGTTGGGGCCACCAATATCTACCGAAACGATATATCGGTCCTTGATTGGGGAGTCGTCCGGCATCTCCCATATCATCAGGTTGCCGCTCTGATTGGATATGAACCTTATATCCTCTATCACTCCATGTCCCCTGCGGTCAGCACTGATAAGGTCGCCGATAAAGACAGGGTCAATACATCTCTTTGTGAAGCGGTCTACGTCATAGAAGTCAAAGACCTTCTGGCCGGATGACTGGAACGATTCCTCGAATGAGGCCGGAGCCTCATTGACCATCTGCGAACGCTTCGTGTAGTTCTTCTCCTCATATCTGTACCATTGAATGGCTTCAAGGCATGCACCCTCATTCCATAGCCACCAGTAGTATTTGCCTGGACTCTTCCAGCCGTCCTTGCATATGTCCTCGTCCTTATGCGCGACCAGCCACTGTACGAACTCTCGCTTGTCCTCTATTTGCAGCGTGTCGTGAGGGATGAAATAGAACGGGATGAAAAGCAAGTTGTTGTTGGATTTCCTGTTCAAGGCATCATAGCAGAGATCGTGGAAGAAATCGTCAGCGAACTTGGCCGTTGACTCATATACCTGCATGGAGTATTTCGCCTGCTTGGGAATACCACCGGAAATGTCTGCAATGAGGTCTGCGGCCCTCTTCCCAGGCGTATCCCCCCAAACTCCACATTCGGAGTAGTGACAGCCGCTGACCCTCGCTGATCGCAGAGAATCGGGTCGTTCTGCAGAACCGATATATATGATTCCAGGCAATATCTGTTCATCATGGCTGTCCTTGATTACAAAGCCGTGCTTGTTTCCTCCATAGTTCGCGAAGTGCAGTTCTTCTCCCTCCTCGCAGCCGAGGTCCCATGCAGGATAATCGGCTATTGCCTTTTTCAACATATTGAGCACGTTGTGTGCAGCGTCCTGCACATGCGCGGCTACGGCGAACGAATGATAGTTGTCCCAGTGCGCGAGGATCCAGAACTGATAGAAGATACAGAAAGTGGAACCGCCCCACTGACGGGCCTTGTCAATCACTATGTTTATAGGCACGCCTTCCCTGCGCAGTCTTTCCGCAAGCATCAGCACCTGCAGCTGCGCATAGTTGAGCTTGAACCGAATCCTGCCGCCGAGCTTCGCGTCAATCTTGATACAGAAGTAGGCCCAGTGACAGAAGTCGTACTTGTGACGTATGCGACGCAGACGAATCTCTATCTCATGGAACGTCGGTATCCTCTGCTTCCACTTCTTCGTCGCGATGTATTTATCTATCGACCCAGCCTTGGCCACCTGCTTGACAAGCTTGTTGGCCATCATCTCCTCCGGCACCCACTGCACAGGGATAGCGAAGTCCGAGATCTCCAGCTTCACGCGCTTCTCGCCCAGGAGTTCGGCAAGGCCCTCCCCTGTCACAGGGTTGTAGTCCGCCTGCAACTTCTCCCAGCGCTTCGCGTTCTCGGCAAGGATGCTATCTATTTCCTGTATATCTGCTGACATCTCTTATATATCTGCTGACATCTCTTATTAAAGGCGAAAGAGAGTATTTGAGCTCGGCAAGCATAGCTCCAGCTATGTATGCGAAAAGATGCGACAGTCCGGCGAATTGTGGAAGGAAGCACATTCCTACAATCATTGCATAGAAGAAGATGATCTCTCCCTTTCGCCATGACCATGCAGTCAGTAAATTTCTGATGTGCAGCCCTGCCGTAGCGAACAGTACATTGGAGAATCCAATGCAAGGATGCGCGCCTATTGGATAGATGATGAATGCAATCACCAGTGCCGTGAAAAACTCACGGATGTTCTCCCTATCCCATCTTGGCCTCCACATGCACCATGCGGCCAAGCAGTTTACTGCAAGGTGAAATATGTTCGCGTGGAAGAACGAATACGTCATCGCACGGACGAGATAGGGCGTGTCCGCGCTCGCCAGCCACTGTGGGCAGCGGAGTAACATGTAGACGACATAGAGTATTCCGATGATGATGATTCGCATGGTCAGACAATGAATGAATTCCGTTTCTTCTTGCACATCTTCTGGATGATCTTGCGTGCGGTCTCGCTCTGCATATAGAACTCCGGTGCGGGTTCGTCTACCAGCAGCTCGCATATCCTTTCGCGTGACAGTGTTGAGTTGGGATTGGCCTCCTTCCATCGACGGTAGTTGTCATACAGATTCCAGGCGCGTCTCCGCGATGCGGAGTTGAGACCTATGAGCGACACGTGAGATTCAATCATCCCGAAGATCAGGGACAGCGTGTGAGACTCTATGAAGAACTGCGGAGCCGGCTGCTTGCTCGCATGTTCGGCGAGCTCACTCTGTGATGAGAACGAGCCAGTGGAAAGGCACTTGACATACACTTCGTAGAGCGCCTTGTCCCTCATTTCCTTCAGTTCCGTATTCTTCATATACAAGCGCACAGAGGCAAGTTAATCACGTTTAGGCAAAGATAGACCACGGCCCCAACGCGCCCTTTTTAATTTCGCTTATTGGAAATCTATTTTATGCATAAACCGATATGGAAAAGGATGAAAATCAATCAGTTAAGAGCGCAAGAGAGCGCCTTATTGAGAAGATGCAGGCAAGGTATCCCGACAGGGATTTCACTGGCGCAAACGGAGTAAGCGGAGAAAGCGGAGAAGATATTCTCGGCGAATCCATTTTCGAGACGCTCGAGGAGCTTACTGCCAAGAATACGGAGAGCCAGGAGAAGAACAGCGCGCTTACAAAACTGTTCTACTCCGACCCCATGGCTGCAGAGTTCGTTCAGAAGTGGCTCCAGTCCGGCGATCCGCGTGCGGCGCTGGTCGAGACCTTCGGCGACGACCTCTCCGAACTAAGTACGGAGGAGGGCCGCGGACGTTTCTCGCAGAACCTCGCTTCATGGCGTGAGCGCAAGTCGGAGAACGACCGCCTGTCTGCGGAAGCTGACGCAAACTGGTCCAAGACTCTCGAGGACCTGGAGAGCTGGGGCAACGAGAAAGGTCTTGACAACGACCGGAAGGTCGCCGTCATCATGCGCCTCGTGAGCGTTGCCGCCAACGGACTCATGAACAAGTACGAGCCAGCCGACTTCGACATGGCCTACAAGGAGATGAGCTACGACTCCGCCATAGAGACAGCACGCCGCGAAGGTGAAGTCTCCGGACGCAATGCGAGGATCGAGGAATCCCGCAGGCGCAGACAGGAGTCCGAGATGATGCCCCCCTCGCTCAACGGACAGGGTGGCCGCATCCGCAAGCCCGAGGAGAAGAGCATCTTCGGCCAGGCAAACGAATTAGTATAAACTCTTAATTACAAAATATTATGAGACCATTCAATTACATTTCTGCCCACAAGATGAGTATTCTGTCATTCCTCCTTGTGGCCGTAGCTGCGGTACTGGGTGCTGACAGCTCTTTCGCAATGGCAGTTGATCCTATCGTGGAGTCCGGCAATGCCAACCCCTCCTCCAACATGGAAACCTATGATGCATCCACCAATCCCGGAGGCCGTCCCGCCGACGAGGCTCTGCAGGTAGATGAGCAGGGAGGCAAGACTCAGCTCCAGGGCAAGTCGGCTACCGCCACCGACGTCCGTGATGCTGGACTGGAAGCTGAGGATTATGACAAGGAGGTGGACAACTTCCGCAAGTTCCGTTTCCCTGAGGAGACCTATTTTGCGCGTCGCTGCCGTCCCGTCAAGTGTAATTCTTATGTCCACGGCCATTTCCGCAGCGGTTCCACCGACCTTGACGCTGTCTACATCGGTGAGAACGCCATCTCCATCGGTTACAACACCAAGACTCTCACCATCGCACGTGCAGACCTTCAGAACGTCGAGTGCCTCCGCAACTACGCTACCGTATGCGTCAAGGGCGTCGAGGGATTCAAGAAGGACGAGGACGGCAATGAGATCAGCGACGGCGCTCTGCTCCTCTTCGTCGAGGACTGCAAGACCAGTGGCAACGTCAAGTTCAAGGTGATCAACCATCCCATCGAGTCTACCACCAGCGTCTCTATTCCTGTCAACGCAGTGTTCAACTCCATGGCTACCGCCTGCTCCGAGTCACAGATGCATGTCGCGTCCGAGACCTATCTCCCCGAGAGGACCGATGTCTTCCTCCAGAAGAAGATCTCCACTTGCGTCATCACCGATGAGTTCGAGGGTCAGGATAAGAAAATCTCCCACAAGACCGCCAATGTCCTCGCCAACATGGAATACAACTTCAAGCGTGAGTGCGCACGTTCACACTGGAACGGCACCAAGTTCCGCGTTGACATCGATGTCGACGAGACCGGCAACCGCGAGGCTGTCTACGGTGAGAACGGTATCCTCCGTCAGGTCCCCATGCTCTATACCCATGGTGAGGCCCTTACAGACGACGACCTTCTCGCTATGACCACACTCATGTTCACCAACAACAGCATGAGCGACACCGCTACCGTATTCTGCGGCAAGAAGGCAATGCAGCGCCTTATCAAGCTCGTCAACTCCGCTGACAAATATAAGGACGTCAGCAAGGTTGAGGTGAACGACTACGGCATCAAGGTCCGCAAGTATCGTGACAACTTCGGTGAGTTCGAGTTCGTCTGGGCTCCTTCACTCGATGACCTCGGATATGAGCAGTACATGGTTGTCCTCGACCTCGAGCACGCAACCCGTCCCTACAAGCTCAACGACAAGAAGACCATGCGCGACATGAGCAAGACTGCCGAGGCTCGTGAGGCCAAGGAGTACAACCTCGTCCGCATCGACTGTATCGCCCTCAACGGCTTCAACGCTATCCTCGCTTGTCCTTCTTCCGTCGCTCTCGAGGCTGCAAACCTCGGCGGCATCGAGGCCAACTTCGTAAGCGTCTCCGCCCTTCCTACCGGCGAGTCTCTCACCGCTGACGCCAAGACCAAGAAGTACTACCTCACCGCTGACGATTCAGCCGCAGGCTTCTCTGCCGGCGACGTCGTGGAGTGGGATACCGACCTCAACGGCTGGGTCAAGTTCGAAGGACTTATCCGCGCATAACAAACCAAACCTACGGGGAGAGGGCCCTGCTCTCTCCCCTTTTATCAATAATCACATATTATGGCAACGAAAGTTTACGGAATATCCGGTTATACCACCACATGTCTGCGCATCCCCGCAGGTGATGGCAAGGCGTACATGGAGTGCGAGTTCACGAGAGGCTGTCCCAACGGCGCCTATTCTCGTCCCGCAACCTATGTCACCAGTGACAAGACCGTCCAGAGCATCATCGAGCACAGCCCCTATTTCGGCAGGATGATAAGAATCGTCCGCGTCAGTTCCGATGGGCGCAAGCCCGAACCCGTCGCAGCGGCACCCGCTCCTGCAGCAGCCGCAAAGAAACCCGCAGCAGCAGAGAGCCCCGCCGCACAGGATCCGGAAGCGGAGAAGGTCTACCCCGACGTCAAGACCTATGAGGAGGCAATCTCCTGCCTCAAGAGCCTCGGTGCCAAAGCCACCCAGCTCCGTTCAGTAGAGGCAGCAAAGAAATTCATGTCACAGAAGAACGTGACATTCCCCAACTACAATTTCGAGTAACATCAGGCCATGGTCACTCTCACAAAGGAAAACGCTATCAAGGCCGTCCGGAAGAACCTGGACGAACAGGACTGGAATCCGTCACAGATGTACGATGAAAGCGAGGACAACTCCGAGCTGGACCGTATCATAGAACGCACCATTCCCGAAGCCATAGACGTGGTGAATCTCGCCGCTCCCGTCGCTGCTCTTGAAGCGACGGAATCTTCCTTTGTAGAAGAGGGTGTCAATGACAGCGTTCTCAGTTTCCGCACGGAGAAGCCTGTCCTGCGCTTCGTGTCCATGCGTGCCGCCGACAGCGAGGTTGTCATTGCCGACGCTGTTCCCGAGGTGTCACCGGAGGGCAGGAAGCAGCTCAACAGGTTCGTCCGCGGCACCAGTGACAATCCGACGCTGGTCCTGCAGAGCGGAACTCGAAATCACTTCAAGTATTATACAGTCGGCGATCAGAAGGTAAACAGGCCGAGGAAGGTCGCCGACTATTTCTACGAAATTAACCTGGACACGATTGACTACGATTTCGCCAGGGACTATTTCGCACACAGGGATCCCGAGGCAAACATCGGCCATTGCTCTGCCGTGAAATACGGCGGCTTCTTCGGGAGCAACTATGACTGGCACTATAACGATGGCGCCAGCGCCCTCATCAGAACAAAAGCCGCCGAGGGCCGTCACGCAGTTATGGGCATGGCCGGCGGACTCAGCGGATTCACGAAGGCTTTCGCGGAAAGCGGAGCCGATTCCGACATATACAAGATACTTCCCTTCTATCTCATTGACGGTTGCAACGACGCTGGAGTGTTTGCGAAGATCCAGGTCGTGAACAAGGTGTGGGACAAGCACACGACCGTACCCGCGGTGAGCGAGGAGGACCGCATCTGCACGCTCATGCTGGTGCGCTACATACTTGACAATTTCTCAACGGCGGGCGAAGCCGTGAACTATATACATGACCACGTAGCACTGTTCAGTCCTGATGCCCTTCACGACATGGGATATGAGGTGCATTTCTTCGTGGGTGACAAGAACAATCCCGACCAGTACGTCATCGAATTGGTTGACGGCGATACTGTGGTCCTCGACGACTACTCCGCCCTCACGAACTTCTACATGGACGGAGTCGAACTCGGGACCAATAACCTGGTCACCACGCAGCAGGACATTGTGGATTATGGTCACTATCCCACGATAGACAACAATCTGACACTGTACAGCACCGGACTGGAGCGATGGAACCTTATCACGCAAGCCTACCATGCCAACTTCACCAAGGCCGACATGCGCGAACTCATGAACGAACTGCTCTTCACCAACGCCTACAAGGACGCCACGGATCCTTTCTGGTATTCCGAGTTCGCCGGTCCGGACACATATAACGTCGACACCCCTACGGACGATGCGGGACTGAAGAGAGTGGTGGCCGTGGCGAAGGCGAACTGCGAAGGCCGCAACAGGTCCAACCCCATCACCTGGCATACCGTCCATTCGTGCGTCTACGACCTCGCCACCAATCGCGTCTACGTCGTGGCACAGGAGGACACGGCCAACGAATACAGCTTCGGGTTCAACGACCTTGTGCCTGAGACGCATATCCAGCAGCTGTCATACATCCCCTTCGCAAGGAAGGCCGACTCATACGAGGTCGGCACCGGCCTGCTCACTGCGGTCATCGACCAGCTCACGGCCATGGTTCTCGCAATCTACGGCGAGAACGACAAGGCGAAGTATTTCTTCGAGAAAGCAAACATTCAATAGTTAAGATATGAAATCTGCACGTATAGGAAATCCAATCGTGGTGAAGTGGGTATTCAAGCATACCGACGGCACACCGTTCCCTCTGGCGGAGTATACACCGGAGCTGTTCTATTACACGGGCCGCGGCAAGAGCCAGGCTACCGATTTCTCCATCATCGGGGAATCGGGCAACATACTCGTCTGGAACTTCAATCCATCGGTGCCTTTCCCTACCGGAGAGTATTCGCTTCAGTTGAAGGCGTATCATCAGGGAGCGCTGATAAGCACGTTCATGCAGGCAAACGCATTCATGCTCACTAACAACGGAGACGTGTCAGCGACGCCTGTGACAGTCCAGCTCACATCCTTCTGCGATTACATTCCTTTCGAGGAGGCGGTCCAGCAGATGAGACATGTGACCGATGCGGCAGTGGCAGCGACGAATGAGGCCATTGAAGCGGCCGCGGAGATTACATACATTCCCCTGCTGACTTCAGCCGGTCTTGCGCCATATGTGGGCCAAACCCGCCCTATCGCAGGTTTGTATTCACTTCTCTCAATCGATACGCTCTCGCAGATAGTCGAAGGTATTATCAGGCGCGTGAAGATAGACGACGACATCTACGCCGTTACGCAGGCCGGGCTCATTAACAACGGTTACACCTTTACGCTGTCGAGCATCACCTTCGGGGATCCCATGGACGGGCAGGACACACCTCCGTATGTCTTCGTCGTCAATCCCGAGGCGGGCTTCTTCACGCTTACGAAATATTCTTTCTAAAGGAGGCACATTATGAAAATAGACATTGAAGGAACCGGCGCACGAATCACGGCGCTTGAACATCATCTTGACAACTACTCGTACTCCGAACTGAAGGACCAGCCAGTCATCACTGACGAGGAGGTTATCATTGATACAGCCATGTCCGGCGAATCGATGAACATGGTGCAGAACAAGGTCATCAAGGCGTATGTCGATACGGCCAAACAGGATTACCAGCGCTCCCTCGAGCTCGGCGCTGTCGACCTTCTCACGATTGACAACAAATTCATCGGA
Organism: Candidatus Cryptobacteroides sp.; assembly: GCA_045597895.1. GTDB lineage: Bacteria > Bacteroidota > Bacteroidia > Bacteroidales > UBA932 > Cryptobacteroides. The sequence continues at coordinate 41,590 of JAZLLA010000052.1, forward strand.
TACGTAGACGGACAACCGGCAGCCGGAGGCGATTTCGCTTGCAGCGACTTCATAAAACTCAATGGCATAGTCGCGGTCTCGGCCCGCAATGTCGTGACCGGTCTACCCATGCTCGACATCGCCTTCTACGACACGGACAAGAATTTCATCAGCGGCGTGCGCGGAAACTCCACGAAGCACAACCTGCTTGTCGAGAGCAACGACATCCCCGCAGATGCCGCCTACATAAGACTCACCCATAAGGTGGCGGATGCGGCAGTGTATGCAGTGACGCTATTTGCGCAGCCTGGCAAGGCGTTCTATGATGCCTACGGGCTTATCTCAAAACTTGATGACAATTTTGCGTCATTCGTGTCAGTGGTTATGCCCATAGCTACAACTGGAGAATCATATAAATATAGCAGCAAGATCTATCTCGAGCCTTACACCACCTACAGGATCATCCCGAGCCGTACCGACTTTGCGACGCAAGCACATGAAACGCAGTACAAGTACGGAATATACGGTGTCGATTCGGCAAATTTACGGACTCCGATAGTCCGCTGGCCTCGCGACGCGCAGGTCCCAGCATTCTATGACCTGTACGTTGACGGCAGTTACTCCTACTATCAGATAGGCCACAGGAACGATGATGCGTTCACCGTGGTCATCATCAAGAAGGATGCGCTCGGAGCCGGCGGAGGTTACGGCACCGGAATCCTTGACTTGAACCCCAAGTCCGAATGGCTCCCGAAGATGCTCTCGGCCAAAAAGACTTACTACACGACCACGACTCCCGACGTGCCGAAGCCGGTAGTCATAGCGCATATCTCGGATATCCATGCGAACTGGGCCAACGTGTCGCGGTACCTGGAGTTCTGCAATGAATACAGGGACTTTATCGACCTCTCGCTCAACACCGGTGACACGGTGAGCAACGAGTTCTCCGACGGCATAGCCGGGTATGAGGATATAACCGGAGTGGAGGGCATCGTCAACCTCGTAGGCAACCATGACACACGCGTCAAGACACCGAACGACTGGGACGCCTATGCGAACACCCGGGAGGCATATGAGCGCTACTATGCCCATGTCGATAATTGGGAGGTCGTCCAGCCCATAGGAGCAGGAGAAGGAGATTATTTCCCCTGCTATTCATACAAGGACTACGACTCTCAGAAGCTGCGCATCATCTTCGTGGACGTCATGGGCTACAATGTCACCCAGAATACATGGGTGGCCGGAGTGCTCGCTGATGCGAAGATCAATGGCTATCATGTTCTGATCGCGGCACATTCAGCCGGATTCATGGAGCACGGGACCGACACGAACTACACGAAAGTAGACTGCAACTACTCGACGCTCTATGGAGTCTCCGCTGCCGCTTCGGGCGAGAACACCTATAACGCCTATGCCTGGCACATGATAGAAACCGTGGATGATTTCATCGCGGATGACGGCGTGTTCATCGGTTATCTTGTCGGCCACTCACACCGCGACTTCATCGCGAAGAAGGGCACTGACGGCAAGCAGTGGATCTATGCGGTCGGTGCATCCATAGCCGGTGAGGTCAGGGACTACGCTCACACCATCGGCACCCGCGAGCAGGATGAGTTCCAGATCGTGAGCATTGACACCTATGGCCATAACATCAAGCTGTTCAAGGTGGGCGCGAACGTGGACCGCTTCGGACGGCATATCAACTCCATCTGCATCGACTACCTCAATAAGCAGATAGTCTGCGAGGGATATTAGGATTCACATTCAAATCTATATTATCATGGGAAAGACTACACCTATCGTAGAGTACATTACTGGGGAGGGCCCCTGGCGTTACATGGGCGGTAATGGAAGATTCATCATCTCTCCCGCACTCGAGCAATACACGCTGAACTATTCGGCGGATGGAAAACTATGGACCGCATGGCCGGATGCCACTCCAGCCGGGGAGCCCCTTCTTGTCACCGGTGCCGCTACCGGAATGTTCTTCAAGTGCATCGGTCTCGGCGAGACTGAAAAGGTATCTGTAACCTATTAATTCGTGGAGCTATGATCATACATTTAGACAATGTTGGTGGTGGCGGAGGTGGCGACCATGTCACCATAACCGAGAACACGCAAGCAGGGGGCTACGACATCAAGGTCGGGAGCGGGACACCCGTCAATGTGGCGGGGCAGTCAGACCTTCTTGAGAAGGCGGACAAGGACGGGGTTATATCCTTTGCGAAGGACATCGTGAGCAGGGAGGACGGCATCGGTGCGGAGTTCATCAGAAGGCGTTCTGCGGGCCAACTGCACATCGGGGACGGGAGTGCATTCATCCGCTCCATCAAGGGCAAGACCGTCGTGTGGAATCAGTTGGTGAAGAACGGCAACTTTTCAGACACAAGTGAGTGGTCTATCCGTGAGGGAGCATTCAGTGTCGCAAACCACATTGCAACACTGACACAAGAAAGAGCAACCTTTACAAATACCATCTATCAAGATAGGACTTTCGTAGCAAATCATACATACCTTATTTCCGTAGTTGCGAAGAAAAATCAAGCAACAACAACGCAGATAAATGTCGGACTTGCAAATGGATTTACATCGGTAGTAAAATTAGAGGCCCCACTTACCCCCGACTTCGCAAGGTACTCAACCATAGTAACTCTCACGCAGTCCGCAGGTAGGCTTGCAGTTTCTATCGCATCCTATACAACAGGGGAACTTCTTGGGATTGATTTTCAAAACTTGCAAGTCATCGACCTCACGCAGATGTTCGGGGCGGGCAACGAGCCGAGCACTCCCGAAGAGTTCGAGGCCCTTTTCCCTGCATCGTACTACCCCTACAACGAGGGCGAACTCATCAACCTCAAGGCAACGAAGTTGCTGACCAACGGATTCAATCAGTGGGACGAGGAATGGGAGGTAGGAGGACTTAGTGCAGGTTTACCCGTCCCATCTGACCAGCAAATCCGCAGCAAGAACTTTTGTCCTTGCCTGCCATCCACCGACTACTTCTTATACGCAAGGGGGGAAACGGAGCCGTATTGGGTGCTGATAGCATGGTATGACATGAATTATCAGTTCATTCAACAGGAATATCGGACAAATCTCATAACCAATTCACCTGTTGATGCCCGTTATTTCAAAATAAGTACCAATGCCTCTTATTATATCTACGGCACTACCTACAACCATGACATCTGCATCAACTTCAGCAACGCATCTCTGAACGGGCAGTACAAGCCCTATGAGCAGCATGAACTGACCCTGCCCGCAGGACTGACGAAGACCTACACGGGAGCGGACGGGCAGACCCACACTTGGCAGGGCCTTGACTCCGCAGGTGCGGCCTGCGATGAGCAGACCCCGACAAAGAACATTCAGAGGATTGGCGTGGTGGATTTGGGAACATTGAATTGGAGTCTATACTCGACATACAATTTGTTTGTTGCACAATTTATAGATACAAAAAACTCAGGCAACGGAAGAGGTCGTGGAGCAAATTGTTCAATATATTCAGACGCTCTCTTTTCGAACTTTGTTGGGTGGGCGAATTTTCCCGATAAGACGATAGCAGCAGGAACTAATTTCATTGGTTCCGCACAGGCTGATACAACCATTGTGATTAAAGATTCCGCCTACACCGATGCCGCATCTTTCAAGGCAGCGATGGCAGGTGTCCTCCTGCTCTACGAACTTGCCGAGCCGATTGAGACCGATGTCCCCGCCCGCAACTTCAACTACTTCGTCTCCGACATGGGCGAGGAGTGGATTCTCCCCGAAGGCGTGGACGAGCAGGGTGTCCCTCTGACCGCTCCCTTCAACGCAGTCATCGCATACGCGAGCAATGTCCGTGACACCATCTTCCACCTGCCCGAGAACTATCTCTCAAAGGAGTCCACAATCGCTCTCCTCGAGGCGATGAAGTCGGCCAACATCATAGCATCCTACACCATGACCTTCGATGCGGCCAACAACAAGTATACATTCACGGTGGTCGAAGTCGAGAAGGCCAATAAGATACCTCGGGCCTCGTCCATTCCTTCAGGCGGCATCCTTCCCGATGTGTTCTATGCGCTCGGCGAGATTTCGTCAGACCCCAACATCACTCTTGCGGCCAACCCCTCTGACGGGAAGGACCATGAGTATATGCTGTCATTCTCCACTGGTGCGACCGCTCCGTCCGCCATCACATTCCCCGCGTCGGTGGTGTTCCCTTCAACTCCGTCATGGGAGGCGAACAAGCACTACGAGATATCCGCGAAGTGGGATGCGACCACCAGCAAGTACTATGCAACCATTCAAAGTTGGGATAGGGTATGAGTAATTTCAGAAGAGGAATGATGGGGGGGGCGAAAAGCAGTATCAAAGATTGGAGTATTGCTCCTTAAATAGTATAAATACCGGCATAATCGACACGGGGCTTCCCCTCGATTCAACGATAGACTATAGTGGGTCTTTTGCGTCATGGAAAGTAGCGAATATTATAGCTGATTCCATAAGTACAACAGGTAAGAGATTGGCCGCCTCCGTATCACGCCGTGGGTTGACTTCTTATACAGCGTTTTATGTAGGTTTTCACGAGATATCTAACATTGACTTGCCTATCCCGTTTGAAAGTCTTTCCGGTGTCTTCTCCATTGAGAAGACAGGGAAAAAATATACTCTCACATATGGCGGGATAGATTATGTTGTGAATGGGGTAGGTGATGATTTCATAACACAGGGGACATACCAGATTAGCCGTAGAGGTGAAAACGAGGGTGCATTTCGAGTTTGCGACCTTGTTTTCACGCAGCAAAATCAAGTCCTGCGAGATTATGTGGCCGTCTCTCGGCTTGTCGACGGCAAGGTAGGATTATTGGACAGAAGGAACATGGTATTCTACCCTCCTATCGGAAGCGATTTATTCGCAGGGCCGGAAGTCCCCGGAGAACTATACTAAAAATCAACAATTATGCGTAATCAATACTACAAGGATTTCGGGAATACCCGAAAATGGTACGAAGGTGTCATCAGGACACAGGACAAGCAGATATTCACTTGGGATGAGGAACTCATTCTCGCTGACGGATGGGTGAAGTACACACCGCCCGTGGAGGAGTATATCCCCATGCCGCAACTCGAGCCCAGCCTTGAGGAAAAACTGAACGCACTCCTCTCGCTCGACTCTATCGGGCAGGAGGTGGTCGCCTTGGATGACCCGTCGGCACTTGCGCTCAAGGCCCTGTTCCCTCCCCTGATAGCCATGTACGGCAAGGAGGTCCATGTCGGGGAAAGATACTTCTGGGACAACCGTCTGTGGAAAATCATTCAGAACCACTTCCCGCAGGAGGATTGGAAACCCGACGAAAGCCCGGCTCTCTACACCGAGGTGCAGGTGGTCGAATGGCCGGAGTGGGTGCAGCCACTCGGCGCGGAAACCGCTTACAAAGAGGGCGACAAGGTCACTTTTGAGGGCGAGCACTACATTTCCACAGTCGACGGGAATGTATGGAATCCTGCCGCGTATCCCGCAGGATGGGCGAAGCAATAGCCTGTTTATTCATGATATGAAAAGAGCGAGATTCAGGCCCCGCTCTTTATGTTATCTCAGTCTGTTTGTGAATCTCGTCTCGTAGTCCACGTCCAGCCACGAGAGCCTTTCGTGTGGCGTGAGACTGGTGAGGAGTACGATGCGGAACAGCTTGAATGAGCTGCCGCGCAGTGAGTGCATCAGGCGGTAGTTGATTCCGTCCATTGAGCCGAGAAGCATGTACTTCACGTCTCCCTTGTTGTACTGGCCTCTGACGCGCACCGATTTTATGACCTTACGGATATCGGACTCGTCAAGGTCGAACGGACGTGAGATCTGAACTCCGAGCATGGGCTCGGCCGCAGAGTCGGACCAGTCCTCCAGGAACGTCGAGTAATCGAGCATCTTCGTCTTGTAGTCGTAGAACTCGTTGTGCGAGACCTCGTTAACCCAGAGATAGGGATAGGCGTTCACGGTGCGCCATGCCGTCCTGCCTGCAGCTCCGACGGAGATCTTGTGCCAAGTCGCGGACTTGAGTTCGTATACATAGGCGTAGGTCTCCTCCTTGTTGAAGCATATCAGTCTGGCGCCGGCATAGTCGTAGCCTATCTCCGCATCCCTCATGAACTCCATGAAGGCCGTGTCGTCGCTGGCGATGGTGGAGATAAGGCTGCTCCAGGGGCTCGCGGCGAGTGCGGCCGCAGCTTCCGCTTCCAGCGTGTAGTGCAGGCCGTTCATGTTGTCGGACAGGCAGCTGACATCGGAGCCAGTCATCAGCATGAGACCCCTGTCAGTCAGATAGGCTATTGCCTGATCGAGCTGCGTGATGGTCCTTGGATAGCGGCAGACGTCGCGGGAGACGAGAGTCCGGTTGACGAATGAGCCGTCATTACCGATGCCTATGGAATACACACCACCGAGAGTGAACACATACAGCGCGAACTGGCCGACCTGCCCTGTGCTCAACGGCTTCGTCAGAGGCGCAAGGCCCACGACCGAATCACTGAACTGCTGGGACTGCTCGAAGACGAAGGGATTGGAGTAGGACGTGAGGTATACGCGGTTGGCCCTGTTAATGGTGCCGCTCTCCTCGGTAAGGTCCTGAATCTCCTCAGGAACTCCGGAGACGACGGATACGCCGTCGACGTCTATCAGCTCATTGTAGACATCCTGGAGCATTTTCGCAAATCCTATGTGGTCAAGACATACGAAATAGGACATGTTCATGTGAGGATGTTCGCGCATCGCGATTCTGAAGTAATGCGTTCCGGCGCCGTCAATGAACTCCGCAATCACCTTCTTGCAGTTGACATTGGCATATGTGACATATGATGCGAGCAGGCCGTCCTCAAGCAGCTGGCCTTCCACGTTCTCCAGAGTGTTGCCTTCCACGACCGCCGTGTCGCCATTTCCGTCGTTGACGACATAATAGAACTTGATGCTTGTCCAAGTCGCAGTGTCCCCGAACTCCTGATATCCGGGGAAAGAGCCGACACCTGCATTGAGTTTCTCCTTCGCCTCGGCGAGCAGCATGCGTCCGTTGTAGTTGGAGAGAATTCCTCCGGTGACCTGGTTCCTTGCGTCATAGATGGAGACGTTGAGGCGCTGACGGACCACCCTGTCAGTGTTGTTGAAATAAGGAAGAGTGATGCTCGACATCACGTCGGAAAGCTCCACCTCCTTGAGGAGATAGAAGTTGTCGGCGTTATCAATGACGTCGCGGGTCATCCCGTACTCGAAGAGGATCCTGCCGTTGTAGACATTGCCAGATTGCGACTCGAGAGTTGCGTATGCGCCTGTATGCGTCCTCTGCGCATCGGGCCGTATATCCTGCGTGATGTAGAAACGCACAGCCCTTACGACATCGGAGTAGTCGTCAATCAGTGTCTGTATCTCAGTGTTGTCCTTCGCGAAGGCTATGATGTTGTAGAACTGCTTCTCGACCGTCGCATTGCAGACCCTGTTGGTCATGTCGGAAGTCGCGGTGACAACAGCCAATGGCAGGCGTGACGGATAGAGAAGGAAAGCGTCCGATGCTATCTCGCTTCCGTCATAGAGGACCAGGGAGTATTTCGTGAACACGGGATACGAGTAGGCGTCCTGCGATGCGTCGAGCTGGTCAACCAGCGACTTCAGCTTGCTGGCGAATCCCTCGGCATGCAGTTGCGCGACTGCGGTGCTTGAATACGGACTGTATGTCGGTTCGTTCCAGACGGTGCCGTCAAACTTGTAGACGGCATCCAGGAAGGCCTCGAACGGCGGAATCTCGTATTCCTCTTCAAGCTCTACGGGGCTTCCTGTAAGAGCATCACCCACTATTATTGTCGGAAAGGGGATGGCGTCTCCGAGATTCCTGTACTGTCCTTCGACATAAAGTAGCCTCTCGGTTCTCTGATCCGTGACGATTATCAGCATGTTGCCGATGGAAGAGACCGACTGCAGGTACTCGTCCTGTTCAAGCCCGAAAAGCGTGATGAATCCGCTCTCTTCGGGATCCGTCGCCTCGTTATAGATGCAGACATTGGCGGCGTCATCCTCGCCATATACAAGGATAGCCCTTCTGAACGAATTGGTCTTGTGCAGGTAGACACACTCCCACGGACTGGGATATTCCGCATCCTCCGGAGGGAACATCCTCTTTCCCCTTTCGTCCAGCTCATCGTTGATTGGCTTGGGCTGAACGACAGGCGCCAGCTCGGTGCTGTCTATTCTCATGTTGAGAGATTCGGCGCAACCTCCATCTTCGGTCATCCTGTCGGAGGGCGTGCGTGAAATGCCGCGGAACTGGATTCTTTTGATTGGCATAGCTATTCGTACTTTTTGAAGAATATTTCGTAGTGTGTCCTGCCTTCATAGTTGGCCTTCACTTCGGGACAGATGCGGTAGACGCCTGGCCCCTGGAGCCTTTCGGCAAGAGCTGTGCATAGATCGGTCGATGAAATCCGGAATGATTTCCCATGCTGACGGCAGATGTAGGAGCGCGTGGTGTCATTGTCGCATCCGCAGACAAAGATCCTGTTGTCGCCGTTCCGGTGTGCATCGTAGTCGAAGCTGAAGCGGACGGCCCTGCGCTCACTGTTGAGCGACAGCAGGTCCGCCGCCTTCGCATTGAGGTGGCATTCGGTCTTATAAATCCGAATAAGAGCATCATTGTTAGTCGGCTTGCGACTGATGTTGATCAGTGTACACATACGTGTGCAATATGGAAATGTTGGTTTTTGTTATTGGTCTATCTTTGCCTTTGGGCGGTATCGTTGTTTGACATATACAAAGTAACTGATGGAAGCATACTTCAAGATGGGTTGTCTACTGATTTTACCAATAGCGGCCATTAGTATCGTTTCCCCAAATACCAGTCTATGAGTTCGTCGAACTCCTCCCTGTTACGGACGACCTTGTACAGATAGCCCTGGGACTCCACGAGCGCCTGCCATTCTTTCTGTTCCTTGCTCTGTTTCGTCCGGTTCTTGATGATTTCGTTGCCGTGGGCGTCGTAGTCCACGTCCTCTTTTTTGAACTCTACCGCGAGAGCGTGATAGCCTTGGGCCGGTATCATCAGGAGAGTATCTGAAACGCCGGCTGTTGCACCTTCAGCTTTGAGTATGGCAGCTTCGGTCTTGCTGCGTTTCCCGCCGTTCGGGACACTGAAGAAGAGCTTGGCATACTCCGGCCACAGGTGGCGGAAGTAACTGATGCAGCGCTGCTGCAGGGAACTTTCCTTATGGTGCATCATATTCTACTTTTTGCGAATTTCTGTAGCAGCATTGCATACAAAGGTCAAATGCCCGTTTCCGTCTTTATCCACGGTATAAATAAACACGGCGCCAGGCTCGTGGTTCTTCTTTATTATTGCGGGAATCTTATACTCTATTATCATCATACTCCCTCCTCCCTTACTTTGATTGTCTTCGTGCTGGGGAAAGCTTCATGAACCTGGGCCTCAGTGAAGGACCCGAATATCATGGCCGTGTATTCTCCACCATGGCCCGTGGCGGCGATGTTGCCGCCACAGCAGCCGCGGATTTTCTGCTTACACTGCTTGATCCATGCACGTGCATCGTTCTTGTCGTTGAATATCTTTGTCGCTTTCATAATAAACTTGCGTTTTTTCTCTATGCTGAAAATGTAGTTTCCACAAATGTCGAAGAACCTTACAAAGTCATCGGTGGACAAGGTTTCTCCCGAGAACTCCATTCTATGCTCAAAGATTCTCTTCGGTCTTTCATCGTCCCAATAGATGAATCCTTCTACAAGTTCTTTTTCTGCATCCTTTCGTTCTTCGTAAGTATCTCCGTGATACCACCAGGTCCCGTCGTAATGCTGTTCGAATAATGAGTAATACATATCTCTGCCTCAAATAGACTTGTCACGTTTCTGTTTCTTCAGCAGTTCATCTCTCTCGGCCACCTGCTTGTCAAGTTGCTTCCTCCAGGAATGTTCTTCCCGGTAGGTTACGTAGGCATTAAATACTTTCTCTGCCGCCTTCATCTTTTTCCTTCTGTTAAAGCACATATCCTATCTTCATTTAGTTTGTTTTGTATAGCTTCGAGGACTCCCGCGCGTTTCCATCCTTCGTATTGATACCTTTCAAGTTCTTCCATTGAAAGCTCGAAGAGGCATGGGTTTTCGCACTTTTCCTTCATAGCACGCATATAATTAGTATCTCTCCCGGGTATGTAACTGAATCCGTCTTCCACTGGCGGGTGCGCCTGCCGGTCTTGATGTCGCGAAGGTCGTCCGCGATTCGTGTGCATATCGAAGCCCAGCTCGAACGGTCCGTGGCAGAGACCAGCGGGAGTCTCAGCCTGTCTCCTGGACGCATGGACAGCAATGTGTGAGTCTTGCCACGGTTGAACTCCGCATGCTTCCTGTATTCCGGCAGTTTCATCCGTGAGCAGGCAATCACGCCGGGGATGCGGATACGCTCCATATCGGTGTCGGTATAGTAGAGCGTCATCAGTCCCGTCCTGTTCCGAGACGACGTGTAGTAATCCACGACTCGGACGATGTATGTACCCTCCGGCGTCTGGAACGTGATCTCATATTGGGGATCCAATTGTTTCATGCTTTTTCTGCGACTTTGTCAATACAATTTTTATAGACCCTGCCTGCATCCGCGGGCTCTGCCTCCATGTATTCGTCCCAGTCAATCCAGTGGCCGTCATCCTCGATCCTGCCGGTGATGTCGTAGAGATCCGAAGCGATTCGCGCAGCGAAATGATTCTGCACAGGGTTGTAGGCAATCTCCGCGAGAAGGAAGCGGCTCACAAGGATGTGGGCGAACCAAAAACAACAGCCAAAGCTGAACGCCTTGATAGTTCCCTCGTTCTGGAACTGACGTATGAATGCCAGCACAGTCTCTTCCATATTACCTATATTCAATTATCACTGGAATTGCTATTGCCGTTACCAGGACTGCCAGCACAGCCAGTGTGAAGGCGGCATAGATCAGAGCTCTTTTGGTGTCGGTCATACTCTTTCTCCAAGTTTGATTACAAAGTATTGCTTCCCTTCTTCCGCGCCCCATTCAGTCTTTCCAGTACCGAATCTTATGGATTCAATGCGGAATGTCATCTTGCGACTTGTGTACCCATAATGGAAACACACCTCATCATATCCTCTTGGATATTCTTTACAGGCATCGAATCCAAAGAACAACTTCCGTACTGCTATCTCTCGATAATTCTTTCGAATCGCATCGTAATTAAGGAGACGCTTCTCCCAGTATGGTTTTATTTCCCTGTACTCCTCTTTCTTCTCCCCAGACTCAATCATGTCGTACCACTGAGCCTTGAGTATTAGGTGTAATGTCTTCATTTGTTTTCTTTGAATCGTTTGAGAATTTCAACACAATAGTCCACTGGATCCATGTCCATCAGTTTTTTGAGCGAGATGTCTTCCTTTACCCCTTACAGATTATCCCAATACTCCTTCTCCCAAACCTCCCTCGTCTCTTTCGGGACTTTCTTCTCCTCGGGGTATCCGTTGAGCCAAGTATGTAAATTGATTCGCAATGCTTCCTTGTGCCCCTGCTCCATGCCGTAGTGAATCTGCATGTCGTAGTCATACCATGCAAGGAAGGTGTCAAAATCGACATTGCGGTCGACAAGTTCCCTTACCTCGGATATTCCTATCACGCAGTCTGCCACATCGAACCACCACATATCATCATCAATCCAGTATCCATCGGTACCCCACATTTTATTCAGGGCATCCCGGTAGGCATTGCAGGCTTGGGTATACTGCGTTCTCAAATCAACCGGGCTTATGCCGGCTTTGCATACATTCCGATATTCTAATATCTTCATCATTACCTTCAGTTAAACATTGAAATCTCATTGAGGAACTGGAATCCGAGATACAGGGCCGCAGCCATTGCGACCAGTATGCAGGCCTCGAAGAAGTAGTCCCATGCTGTCTTTTTGTGTTCCATATTTCAGTCCTCCTTAATTTCGGGTATTTCCATAAAGTAATCGTAATATTCACGCACCCCTTCCTCTGTGTATCCGTATTCATCATAGAACCATCTATCCGCAGAGGGGTAGTATTTCAGGACTTTGGGACTCCTCGCATTCTTCCGTATTGCCAAGATGTCGGTTTTCGGCAGTTCATCCGAAGCCTTGTGCCAGGGATTTCTTACTCCTTCGTACATGCCACGGGCAAAACCGTCAAGAAACCCATTGTAATGAAGGACTTCCTCTCCCTCCTTACCCTTTTCTTTGAGCATCTTGTAGTTGGCTTTAGCCAACTCTATCAGTTTTGTTGAATCAATCGTATTCATATCTCGTTGTTAAAACATAGGGTAATGCCCCTTTGAAATATCCTTCAAGTTCTTTTTCTGTCTTGAGAACCTTGTGAGCCTCCTTGTCATCATTGACATAGACCTTGATGGGAAGATGCTCTCGCATGTCATCCAAGCAGCTTTCGGTGATTACTCCTCTGCCATCTCTTTCGATGTTCTTTGTCATAATGCTCTCAAATTAAAGTCAACGCCTTTTCAATGGCTGCATCTGCGAGTGGCTCGAAATCTACGCCATATCCTTCAGCAACTTTTTTGCTATCTCTATTGATTTTGCTTCATTGCTCTTGTTCATTTCTTTTCTCCTTTTCAAAATAAAACTTAATCGGTTTTACGTTTTCAACTACCAACCCATACTTGACTGCGAGGCGGTAGTCAAATGCTCTGCGGACGTTCCGCATCAGTACCTCCTGCAAGTTGTGTCGGAACTGCTCTATACTGAAGATCGATTTGTAGAAGTTACAGGCACGGCAGGAGGGCATATAATTGTCGATTGTCTCGTTGGGCTTTAATCTTCCAATCTCTGCCCAATAGACAGGCTCGATATGGTCTACCTGCATATCCTTGTATTCAAGTTCGCAACCACAATAGGCACAATGCCCGTTGTACTTGGCGTACACCTGCTCGCGGAGTTTCTTGGGGATGGGTTTGCGGCTCATATTCAGTCCTCCCCTTTCTTGAATCCGTCATACTTCTCCCTGACCTGCCTGATAGCATCCTTCCCATAGTCGTTTGACGTAACATCCAGGAAGTAGCGGATGGTGTAGTCCTTCTCCATGTCTATTCCGTGGGCATTGCAGAACTCCCTACGCCCCATGTCGCAGGACCCTGTGAGGATGTGGTGCCAGTTGTAGAGCTCGCGGCATGGCGCGGTCATGTCAAGTGACGGATAGGTATTCACGAAATCGTTCATGCGTTCTTCGAGAGGACGGTTCTCGTCATACTTCGCTTGTGCCGCATCCCTCGCTTCCTTAAGTGTGCCCCCGTGTGCGAAGAAGTTGCCCACCTTCGCGATGTAACATGGTTGGAGGGTGAGGTCATCTTTAAGTATATGACCACAGGCAGAGTTTCCGTGTACGCTGTCGATGAGTGTCTGCGTGTCGTCGACGATATAGACCCGCTGGCCGTTGAAGGATTTTATGCCGTCGCCGTAGCCGGAGCCGTCGCCGGAGCCGTCGCCGTAGCCGTAGCCGTAGCCGGAGCCGGAGCCGGAGCCGTAGCCGTAGCCGTAGCCGTAGCCGTCGCCGTCGCCGTAGCCGTAGCCGTAGCCGTCGCCGTAGCCGTCGCCGTCGCCGTCGCCGTCGCCGTCGCCGTAGCCAGTTCCAAGGAATCTCCTGATATTATCTATCGTTTCCATTCCGCCACGGCTTCAAGGGATGCCACTGCCTGCTTCGTGCAGGGTATCATTTCAATTACCTGCTCCACGATCATCTCGGGGACGCGGATGGTGAACTTGCATTCTCTCGGTTTACTGACGCCTTCTACTGCCATCTGGGATAACGATGCGGCCCCGTCCCAGTACCACAGTCTGCGGACATTGGTGAGGCAAGCCTCCTGCCCGTCCTTCTCTTTGAGTGTTCCATAAAATACGCCTGCTCTGTCGCAGCGCACGATAACTTTCTTTCCGATGTAGTTTGTTTCCATTGTGTTTTAAATTTGTTGTTACTTTTCTTTCTTTGGGTTTTATGCCTGTTCCTCCTTTTTTAGTTGGTCGGAATACTTGACTCGTATATTAACATACCCATTCTTCTCTCTAACCCCTATCGGATGAAGAAGTGTCCCAATAGTGACATACGCCTTATCATCGTATTCCGATAACATATCAATCAAATCTCTAACTGTCATTACTCCAACTTCATTCAGTGTTTTCATTTCTGTTCCTCCCAGATCCATGTTCCACTTGTTCTATTGCTCTGAAGATTTCGTACATGACTTGCGGGACGATTGCATTGCCGTAGGCTTTGAGGGATTCCGTTCTCCACTTTGCGAGAGAAATGGTAAGGTTGTCCACAGGAAAGGGAAGCCCATCATTTCCTCGGTGAACAGGGGGGACAGACGGGAATCCCCGCCAACATTCGGTAAGAGGTGCACCATCTGCTCCGCAAAGTTGCTTTTCTCTGCATTTTCCTTTTGATGATTTCTCAAGATATCCAACGGCATATTCCCTCTTATTCCATCCGATGCACTCGGAGTTAGAAGAAGCCCTGGCATTCTCCGCTCCACATACCCGCTTGCCATCTCTTGCGCCAATGTTCCGCTCGTCCCGCTCTCTCCATTGCTTGTCATCTGGTCCGCATATGCATCCGCAGCACAAGGGGTTTTCAGCAACCCTCCGAACATCACTTGACTTGTCAGACTCCCGAACTTCGTTCCGTTCTTGTACCCGTTCTTCTCTGCTCTCGCCCGCATCTTCTCCGGAGACTCGCATGTCTGCACTGCGGTTGGAGTGAGCAACAAAGAACACCCTATCTCTTCTGTGGGGCGCACCAACGGCACAAGCTGGAATAACAATCGGTTGGACGGAATATCCAACTGACACAAGATTTCGGCAAATTCGCTCGATGGTGAACTCCCCCCCCCATTCATATCGGTAAACTGAATTACCCTCTTGGAAAAGAGCGGTTTCGCAGCCCATCTCAACGACACTGCCCTGTTCGACCATCGTTCTGATGCCATTAACATTCTCACCAACGAACCAAGTGGGCCTGACTTCGTCAATAACTCGGAGCATCTGCGGCCAGAGATAGCGGTCATCCTCTGCTCCGGCACGCTTTCCTGCATAGGAAAAAGGCTGACAGGGAAATCCTCCCGTGAGGACATCAATCTTCCCTCTGTATTGTTTGAAATTTGTCGTTGTGATGTCTTCATAACTATCTGAATTTGGATACCAATACTCAAGGATGTATCTGCCGAATGGGTTGATCTCGCAGTGGAAGACATTCTCCCATCCCAACATTGAAGCTGCCACCTCGGGGCCTCCTATTCCGCTGAATACTGATGCGTGCGTCATAAACTTATAATAATCTGTGCCTAATGTTCTATACTTCCTCTGCGGTTATCATTCCCTGTTGTCTCATCCTCTGGAAGAGCCTGGCCTCCTTGCGCGCCTTCTCGAGCATGACTTCCTCCTTTCCATACATCAGGGCAAGCTGCTCGCACATGATCTGCACGTCTGCTATCTCCGTGATGACGTCGGCGTCCGTGGCCCTGCCGCGCTTCTCCTTGCAGAGAGCATTGATGAGCTCCGAGCACTCCTCAATGGCAAGAGTCTTTCTGGACTCGCGGCCGAAAGACATGATGGCCTTCAGGAACAGGATCTCCGTGTTCATGTTTATTCCTCCTCGTCCTTGAAGCCGTCGTACTTCTCGAACTCCTCGAACGAGTGCTTACGCAGCTGGTCGCGGTATCTTACCGATACTGCACAGATTGCGAATATCAAGGCCGCCATTACGGCAACCACAATCCAGTCAGACTTTGAAATCATTGTCCAGTCCATAATCATTTGTCTTTATAAAAAGAGTTTTCCGTTCATTTGATATTCAAGGGCCTGGCGCATCGCAAAGATTGCCTCTGCGCGCTCCTTAAGGCTCTGACAGTAGTTCTCTACCTCGTGAACGCTTGTGGCTACGTAATAGCCGTGGGAATTGGCTACAAGGTGCGGTACAAGTCCGTTCATCCGGATGAAGTTGATGCACTTGCGGATCCTGGGCTCGGAGACATTCTCGAAGCCACGTTCCTTAAGCAGCTGGCACATCGTCTTGTTACGCACTGCGTACTGGGAGCCGACGCGCTTTTTCAGTCCCTCGACGAGGGCGGGCACGACCATCTCACGCTCATAGTCGGTGAGGTGTGCGGTGAATTCTTTGAATCCTTCAATCATGGCTATTCGTTGTTGGTCTTTCTTTCCTGGGTGCCTCGATGCCGCCCCTGTTCAATGACTCGCTGATTTGTCTCACGAGCTCGCAGAGCCTGTTATGGCATACAGCCAGGTCCTCGAACTCCTTCGAGAGTGTGTCCAGCGCCTTGTGACATACGAATGCCAGCAGGGCTTCGGCAATGTACAGTATCACTATCATGAATGTGGTTACGTCAATCATGTCTGTCTGATTAGAATTTCTTGTTGAAGTAGGCCATAAGGGCGTCGTAGTCGGCAGCGTCATCTATCTCGAAGCTTCTGATGGCATCGCATATCTGCTCGCGGCGTTCCGGATGATTCTCGGTCCGTGAATAGTACAGAAGCAGCAGTTTCACGAGGTCGTTGGCGTTCTGGTGGATGAACTTCAGATAGTCAACGCGCCCCTGCTGGACCTTGTCGAACCAGGAGTCGAACACGTTGAGGTTGGAGACGAGCTTGTCAAAAGCGTCCGCGCAGTTCTTGACATACATTCGCTTCTCCTGGAAGAAGGAGTCACGCAGTCCGTGGAGGTCACACTCCCTTGCGGCCTTGTTGACCAACAGCTGTGCGCCGTAGATGCAGTAGCCGACTGTTGCCATTATGACCAGGAATTCATCGGAGAAGTCCTTGTGTTCGGGATCGAGTATTTTCAGTGCCATCGCTTCAAAAAATTATTGTGTTTCGTTTTCTCCGTTCGGCCACCTTGATGATCAGGGAAGCCCTTTGGGTGATGTTGAAGATTCTGTGTTGTTTCTGTACCGGCTTGCGGGATTCCTGCTGGATTCTCTGCAGGTGAGCCTTGAGGGCTGCCGCTTCCCTGTCACTGAGTATCAGCATGGTTGTCGGGCTTTTGGTCATCGAGGATGTATGAGAGATTGGTTCCCGCCCCGTAGTGCCGATAGATTATCGGTTTGATGCAGTCGAGGTTGCGTTCCATGTAATCGCAGAGACACTGGTGGCAATGCAGCCAGTACAGGCGGTCCTTCCGTTTCTCCCAGCGCAGACCGTCATCCAGCGCGGCCCATATCACCTCGTCCGGTGCGGACGCCATGAGCTTGTAGACAACCTGCTCCCACATGTCGAGGAACTGCTGGCTGAATCGTGCCGGGCGTGAGGGCTTCTGCTGCCACTGGATCATTGCGGCCTCCCTCTCCTCGAAATCCATATCGCTCCATTTGCGACCTGCGCTGCTGTTCCAGGGAATGAACTTCTTGAAGAACTCCTTCATCGGCTCCTGCCAGTTTCTGAGAAAGAAATTCAAGACAAAAGATTGTTGTTGTTCTTCTTCCTTTTCGGCTTGTTCCGACGATAAGGAGGAACAACAAGAAGAATAATTTTCTATACTATTCTCTACTATACTATTCTCTACTATACTATGTATGCGTTCGCATGCGTTTGGTATGCGTTCGCTTGCGTTTGGTATGCGTTCGTATGCGGATGCTTTATTGTATTTAACCATCGCAGCCTTCTTTCCAGCCTCTGTTCTCTGCTCGCGCTTGGTGTCGAGGGCATCGAATCTCTCCTTAAAGCGCTCGGACATAAGCACTCCATCCTTTATCTGCAGAAGATTTATTTTGACGCAATAATCCACGATGTCGGCCAGCATGTCCACGTCGATATAGAAGTCGGCGGCGAGGAGGTCACAGTTCAACTCGTTCCACTCGATTGAGCGTTCCCTGCTGTCGGCGAAGGTCTCCAGCAACATGTTCCAGACAGAGTATCCCCAGCCTGGGAACTTGATGCGGAGAGCGTTCACCTTCGGATCATGACGCATGTCCTTGTCATGTGAGAAGAACTCGACTGTATTGTTCCTTGCCATAACTCAACCCTTATAGAATCCCTGGAAACGTACAATCTTGTCAAGGTATTCCGGGCTCTTGATGAGACCGTCACCGCCACCGATAAGCATGTTAGCTCCTTCCTCGTCGATGACGACCTTGGAATCTATTGCCTTCGGGACGCGGAAGCAGCACGCCACCGGGAAGTTGACCTTGAGGGTGCCGGGAATAGTCCTCACGTCCGCACGCTGCGTCGCAGCGACAATACGGAAGCCTGAGCTGCGGCCCTTCTGCAGAAGCATCTGGAAGTTGTCCATAAGTGACTTCTCGCCCGGATTGAGTTCACGGCCCTTGCGCGCCTGCTGAGCGGCATCCGCAAACTCGTCGAAGACAACAAGGGTGTAGTGTTTCTTCTTGGCTGCGACGCGCTCGTTCATCTCCTTCACGAGGTCGGCCATCACCATTTCAATCTGCTCTATCTCGCAGATCACCTGAGTGTCTCCGTCGCGCAGATCCTCAAATTCGTACTTCGGGTCAAGTATGCATATGTCCCATATGCCTGCCGCCTTTGCGTACTCAATGGTGGAGCGTATCATCACGGACTTGCCGGAGCCTGTGGCACCGCATACAAGGCAGTGAGGGGTGGAGTTGTTCTCGAGGTTCCAGTATATAGGCCTGCGGAAATTGTCAAGGCCGACGGGAATCTTCATCCCTTCAAGGTATTTCTTGTCCCAGAGAAGCGTTTCTGTCCTCCGCTTGTTCACTTCCACGGACAGATAGGACTTCCCTTCATAGACCACGAGGTCACCCGGGATGCGGACGTTCGACACGTCAAGGGCGTTGGCTATGTCGAGGGAGTATTTCTTGATGTCAGCGAGCTTAACGCCTGCCGCCACCGTACACAGGTAGGTGTTGCAGGAGAAGCCTTCTATTTCATGCACCACCTGCGCCTGTATGTGGAAGGTGCGGAGCGCGTGCTCTATCTTTTCTGTGTTTGTCATGTTGGAATTGGAATAATCGAATGTTATGAATGACGCCGCTGTCTTGCGGAAGGAGGTGATGACCTTCGGGGAGATCATGGCCACAGATGAATCCTTTATCTTGCGCATGCGCTGGCGTATGAGCTCGCGCTTGTTGTCCGGGATATTCTCGAAGTCCTCGACCTCTGACATGAGCGTCCTGGTCCAGAAGTCATACAGGGATGCCTTGTCGCAGAGATTGTCGGTGTCGTTTATCGTGTAGCAATAGTCAGGATCACTGACGGCCTCAATGAGCCTTCTCAGCATTTCATAGAGAAGGGATTCGTACAACCGGCGCGTGTCATTGTCCATGACGATGCAGTGCTTTCGTATCTGGGCCGACTTGTCCTTGTTCTTCGAGCTCTTGTTCTCGATGAACCAGACCTCGTCGACCTTGTATTCCGGATTGGCGGTCTCCCATCCCACGACGTATGTTATGGCCTGCTTGCCGTGAGTGAGTGCCAGCTCGTCCGGTTCAGTGAACCTCGTCTTCGACTTGTGGTCTATGATGACTATCCTGCCGTCGGTGGTCTCGACGACGAGGTCGACAATGAAATGCAGCGGCAACGGAATGTCAATTCCGTTCACGGTCACCCATTCGCTGTATTTGGTCTCCACATCAATCACGCGCTTGATTTCGCCAATATATGTCTGAATCTCCGAGGCGAAGTACTCAAGCAGTGCATTCACTGACTTGTTGGCTTCCATGTATGCATTTTCTACTGCCGGCAGCTTGCCGGTCAGTTTCCA
>JAZLLA010000053.1:0-101633 GCA_045597895.1 Candidatus Cryptobacteroides sp.
GCAGCGGGGAAGGAGGGCGGGGCAGGGTCGGCCGGGGCTTAAAACAGCCCGGCCCGGTTACGCTGCCCAACATTCCGGCGGACGGCCGTCCGAAGGAACTGCCCGCCGTCTTTCCTCCCGCCTCTGTCAGACTCCCTCCCGCAACCTTCGGGCATTTCCCGAAGGTTAACCGTGTACCCTTGCTTTTCCTGCGTAACCTTCGGGCATTTCCCGAAGGTTACCGCTGTTTCACTGCATTGCCTGTACAACCTTCGGACTAAATGAGTTAGATGAAAGTGTCAAATCACCTAGGGCACTGATGTGGTGTACAGCTATGGCTAGCGGGAATAAGCGGACTAGACGAGGGGTATTGCCCCTCGTCCAGGGCAGTCATCATCTCTACAAGCACTTCCTGACGCTCTGACTGAACTAGGTGAATTCGCATTTTGTGTGATAAGAGAAAACATCGCGATGCCTGTGTGGCAAGATAGGGTACATTGGCACAGGCTGCGGCTTAAATGATTGATTACCAAGGAATTAGGTTACGGTCTATGGCCTTTTTGGGGAGGGAGATATATGTTTAATCTGTTGATAGACAGGTGTTTGAGCGGATGCCTATCTGCCGGCAGGTGCTGACCGAGCCTATGTGTATGGTGGGGCTATTCCTCGACCTCCGGGTTCCGGAACTTGTATTCCAGGCCGGCGACTATGCGGGTGATGTCGCGGCTGAGGCCTTCCACATAGAAGCCTCCCAGGCCTTTCTCGAGGGTGATCCTGTCCTCCCACACGCGGAAGATGCGGTTCATGACAAACCTTGAGCGGAAAGTCATCTTCTCCTCGCTTTCAGTCTCGAGGGAGTAGCCGCGGCTTTCCATATACTCGACCACTCCGTTCCTGAGTTCTGAGAAGTCTCCCAGGACTGTGGCGAGCCTCTTTGCATAGCCGAACATCGGATAGATGGCGGAGACGGCGGCGAACATTCCGAGGATGAGTCCCACGGACTTCCATCCGTTCTTGAACATGACGTTGATGTCGGGGGATACCATCTTCAGCAGGACGAGGATGCAGAGGATGAGCGTAATGATTACGGTGATATAAAGGA
Organism: Candidatus Cryptobacteroides sp.; assembly: GCA_045597895.1. Classification (GTDB taxonomy): domain Bacteria; phylum Bacteroidota; class Bacteroidia; order Bacteroidales; family UBA932; genus Cryptobacteroides. The sequence continues at coordinate 1,082 of JAZLLA010000053.1, forward strand.
AATACTTGACGGCTCTGATAAGGTACTTCATAAGTGAATGCGTTTAAACTTCACAAAGATAATAAATTTCGCCATCTGCACGAAATTTGCTACATTTGAAGCCGCAATATCAAACAAACACGTGTTATGAAAGAAGATCCACTCGAGAGAATCGCTCGCGAAGAGGCCGAAAGAAGGAACAACGGCGGTCTTAAGACCGTTATGTACATCCTTATCGCAGTAGCTGTCGCACTGGCTGCCGCCCTGGCCTATGTATGGTTTTCAAAGAGCTCGCTCGTAAGCCAGCTCAACGTGGAGAAGGAGGAACTCACGGAGCAGTTCGTCTCCCTCCAGCAGGATTACAACAACCTTTCCTCAGACTACGAGTCCATCAACTCCCAGCTGGATTCTTCCAGGGAGGAGGTCTCCCAGCTCATTGACCGCATCAAGCAGACCGACGCCACGAACCGCGCCAAGATGCGTCAGTACGAGAAGGAGCTCGGTACCCTGCGCAGCATCATGCGCAACTACATCGTCCAGATCGACTCGCTCAATACCTTGAACCAGCAGCTTACCGAAGAGGCCGACGCCGCCCGCAAGGACGCTGCCGCCAGCAGGAGGAAGAACGAGGCCCTCAACAAGCAGGTCAGCGACCTCGAAGGCCAGGTGGCCGCAGGTTCAGTCCTCAAGGCACGCGGCATCATCCTCGAAGCCTACAACGCTTCAGGCAGCGTGACCGACAGAGGCACCCGTGTAGTGAGGATGCTCACCACCCTCAGCCTCGTGGAGAACGACCTCGCCCCTAAGGGACCGGTCAGAGTCTACATCGTGGTCAAGGACCCTAGCGGAGCCATTATGACCAATGCCAACAGCACCGGCTTCGTCTGCAACGGCGAGTCCCACACCGCCTCCGCTTCACGAGAGGTTGACTACGAGGGCAAGGAGGTCGAGATGAGCATCTATCTCAATGACCTGGCCGACAGATGCGTCAAGGGTGTCTACACTGTCGAGGCCTATACCGCACAGACATATCTCGGCAGCGCCGAGACCATGCTCAGATAATTCCGGAAAGGCCGTGGCCTTATGATATACGTCCACGTACCGTTCTGCCGCAGTTTCTGCACCTATTGCGATTTCTATTCCGAGATCTGTTCCCGGACGGAGGCGCAGCAGGTGCAGAACCGTTTTGATGCCTATGAGGCGGCGCTTGTGGAAGAGATCCGCCGCAGGCCGCCGCAAGCCTGCGGCGGGCCGCGCACCCTGTATTTCGGCGGCGGAACGCCGTCGGTATTGCCATTGGCCACGGTGGGGAGGATCGTGGAGGCGCTGGGTGAGGCCGGCTATGAGGAGTTCACCTTCGAGGTGAATCCCGACGATATCGTCGAAAGGGGAGTGGATTATGTCCGGGGGCTGCTGGCGCTGGGGGTGAACCGTATCAGCATGGGGGTGCAGTCGTTCGACGACGGCATCCTGAGGTGGATGAACAGGCGTCACGATGCTGCCGGAGCGCGCCGGGCCTTCGCGATCCTCAGGGAGGCCGGGGTGGCGAACGTCAGCATTGACCTTATCTTCGGGCTGCCGCAGCTGGAGGACGGCGTGTGGGAGGCGACGGTGGATTCGGCGCTGGAACTGGGCGCGGAGCACGTGTCAGCATACCAGCTCTCCGTGGAGGAGGGGAGCGCGCTCGGCAGGATGGTCCGCGAGGGACGCTGGGAGGAGGCATCCGACGAGCTTTGCCGCAGGCAGTACGACACGCTCTGCCGGAAGCTGGCGGAAGCGGGATACAGGCATTATGAGATCTCGAACTGGGCACGGCCCGGGAAGGAAGCGGTGCACAACAGCGCTTACTGGAGGCGCGTGCCGTATATCGGGTACGGTCCGGGAGCGCACTCCTTCATTGTCAATGAGGGGAAGGAGTCGAGGTCGTGGAACAGCAGCGAACTGGCTGGATTCGGTCCTGATGGTATTTTGACGGGGTGGAGCTCTTCGGGAGAGGCACTTTCACTGGCCGAGAGCGCTGAGGAGAGCATAATGCTGGCTCTGCGGACTGCGGACGGAATGCCGCTGGAGCGGTTCAGGAGCCTGTGCGCAGCGCTTAAGACTGAGCCCGGCACCGTGGACGCGCTGCTTTCGGGCGGGTCGCTGCAGACATTCTCCAGCGGAGGTATCACTATGGTGCGGATCCCGGAGGAGCGGTTCTTCGTGTCGGATGACATAATTTCTGCGATTATCTGATATAACATTCTTAATTTATTAGCGTCTTTCAAGTGTTCTTTCCCTGGGGGAGGAACATTTTTTGTGTTTTTTCTTGCATAATAAAAAAACTGCCGTATCTTTGCAGTGTATTAGAATAGTAATACACTAATTTAATGAAACAATTTTTATGCTGATCGAGCTGAAAGACGTAAACAAGACTTATGACAACGGACAGCCGCTGCATGTGCTGAAGGGCATAGACCTGAGCATCGACCGCGGGGAGTTCGTCTCTATAATGGGTGCCTCCGGTTCCGGAAAGTCCACCCTTCTCAACATTCTGGGAATCCTCGACAACTATGACACCGGCGAATACTGGCTGGACGGCAGGCTGATCAAGGACCTTTCCGAGAAGCAGGCGGCGGAGTACAGGAACAGGATGATAGGCTTCATCTTCCAGTCGTTCAATCTGATCAGCTTCAAGACTGCGGTCGAGAACGTGGAGCTGCCTTTGTACTATCAGGGCGTGAGCCGTCACAAGAGGCATAAGATGGCGATGGAGCTTCTGGAGAATCTCGGCCTGGCAGAATGGGCCGGCCACTATCCTAACGAGATGTCCGGCGGCCAGAAGCAGAGGGTGGCCATCGCCCGTTCGCTCATCACCCATCCGCAGATCCTTCTGGCTGACGAGCCTACCGGAGCGCTGGACTCAAAGACTTCCGTAGAGGTGATGGAGCTTCTGGGCAGGCTCAACCGCGAGGAAGGCGTCACCCTGATAGTCGTCACCCACGAAAGCGGCGTGGCGAACTGCACCGACAAGATCATCCACATCAAGGACGGCGTCATCGGCGACATCGAGATGAACCAGCTTCATAACGCATCGGCGTTCGGTGCATCCACAATAATGAAATAGTATGCACGACGTCATAGTAGAAATAATAGAGTCCATCAGCCGCAACAAGCTGCGCACCTGCTTGACGGGTTTCGCCGTGTCGTGGGGCATCTTCATGCTGATCGTCCTGCTCGGAGCGGGGAACGGCATAATGAACACCACCAGGGCCAATACCGAAGGTCTCCTCTCCAACACGATGGAGATCTATGGCGGTTATACTTCCAAGCCCTATGACGGTCTGAGCGAAGGACGCAGCATCGACCTGAAGAACAGGGACGTGCAGCTGACTTCCAGCGAACTGTTCTCCGACGTTGTCGACGATGTCACCGAAATGGTGACGCAGTCGGGCCTGGTGATGAACAGCGGCAAGAGCCATTTCTCGATCCGGCTCACCGGAGTCTATCCGGTCTATGGTCCCAACAACAAGGTCGACCTGTACGCAGGCCGCTTCATTGACGACAATGACATCGCGGAGAACCGCAAAGTGGCTGTCATCAACCACATGCAGGCGCGCAACTTCCTCGGTGGAAGTCACGACTATGATAAAATGGTCGGTAGGAAGGTGAAGGTCAACGGCATCCTTTTCACCGTGGTGGGTGTGCGCCAGGCCTATGAAAACGAAGACGACAGCGAGGTCTACTGCCCGTACTCCACGATGAAGGTCCTCTTCAGCAAGGGCGACACCATCGATGAGATCGCATTCACGTTCCACGGCCTGCCGACCGAGGAGGACAATGACGCCTTCGAGGCCAAGTACCGTGCCGTCATCAACCGCTCGCACCGTGCGGCTCCGGACGACCGGAGCGCCATATGGATATCGAACCGCTTCAAGATGAGCATGCAGATGGACAAGGGTACCGGCATCCTGGAGACCTTCATCTGGATAATAGGACTCCTCACCCTGATCAGCGGAATTGTGGGAGTCAGCAACATCATGCTCATCACTGTGAAGGAGCGCACGCACGAGTTCGGCATCAGGAAGGCCATCGGCGCCAGCCCCTGGGACGTGATGAAACTCATCGTGGCCGAGAGCGTGACCATAACCGCTTTCTTCGGATATATCGGAATGCTCCTGGGAATGGTGGCCTGCGAGATCCTGAACGCGACCGTGGGTTCAAGTACAATCGAGCTGTTCGGATCGAGCATACAGATAATGCAGAACCCTTCCGTCGGTTTCGACGTGGCCATCGAGGCGACCGTGCTTCTGGTGGTGGCGGGAACCCTCGCCGGGCTTTTCCCGGCCAGAAGGGCATCGAGAGTCAAACCTATTGAAGCATTGAGGGGGACAAGGTAATGAAGAGAAGGATAGATCTGGATACATTCAATGAGATAACCTACTCCCTGCTCAGGAACAAGAGCAGGAGCCTGCTTACCGGCTTCGGAATCTTCTGGGGACTGTTCATGCTGCTGGTCATGCTGGGAGCGGGGCAGGGAGTGAAGGGACTGCTTGTGGAGAATTTCGAGGGGTTTGCCTCGAACGCCTGCATCATTGTCTCGAACAATACATCCAAGCCATACAGGGGACTTAAGGAAGGCAGATACTGGAACCTCGACTACAAGGACCTCGAACGTCTGAGAATGATGGTTCCAGAACTTGATGCCGTCACTCCGGTCATCTCCCAATGGGGCATCACCGCAGTGAACGACGCTCACAAGTCCAGCATTTCGGTCCAGGGCATCGACTCCGAGTACAGTGAGGTGGAGATCCCGGAAATGAAATACGGACGCTATATAAACGAAGTGGACATCCAGCAGGACAGGAAGGTCTGTGTAATAGGCAAGAGAGTCTACAACGATCTTTTCCCTGACGGGGGGGACCCTTGCGGCAAGTTCATAGACGTCGGCGGAGTGTTCTTCCAGATCGTGGGAGTGAACTTCTCCAACTGCCAGCTCAGCATAAACGGAAGCACGGCTACGAAGATCCTCATCCCGATAACCGTAGCCCAGAAACTCTACTGGAGGGGCAACCACGTGGACATAATCTGTATGACCGCCAAGTCCGGCGTGAGCATTTCCTCCCTGGAATCCCGCATCCGTCAGGTAATGGGCCGCGAGCATATGTTCGACCCTGCGGACGAGCCGGCGCTGCAGTTCATAAACACCGAGCAGATATTCACTATGATGGACACCCTTTTCAGGGGAGTGGACTTCCTGATCCTTCTGATCGGTCTCGGAACCCTGTTCGCGGGAGCGGTGGGAGTCAGCAACATAATGATGGTGGCAGTGAGGGCGCGCACGACTGAGATAGGCATCCGCCGCGCCATCGGAGCCACTCCGCGCGACATCCTTGGTCATATGCTCCTGGAAAGTGTAGCATTGACCATGGTCGCCGGCCTGCTGGGCATAGAGTTCACCGTCTTCGTCCTGATGATAGTGGAAGCAGCGGTGGGCAAGGCCGGATTCCAGATTTCCTTCGGCCTGGGCCTTGCCGCAGTGGCCCTGGTGGGCGCCCTCGGCATCGGAGCCGGTTTCCTTCCGGCCCTCAGGGCGATGAAGATAAAGCCTGTGGAGGCAATGAGAGAAGAATAAAAAAACAAGAAGATATATGAAACAGAAAAAATCATCCAAGTACATCGTAGCCATCCTCCTGGGACTGCTCGTCATCGGTACCTTCGTGTTCCTTTTCACCAAGTCAAAGCCCGCCCCTGTCAAGTACCAGGAGCTTGAGGCCACTGTGATGGACATCAGCAAGTCCACCGTCATCAACGGAAAGATCATCCCCCGCAAGGAGGTCGACATCAAGCCTCACATCAACGGCATCATCTCCGAGCTCTACAAGGAGGCCGGCGAGATGGTCAAGGAGAACGAGGTCATCGCCAAGCTGAAGGTCATCCCTGACATGAACTCCCTCAGCTCCGCCCAAAGCCGCGTCCGTCTCGCTGACATCAACCTCAAGCAGGCGCAGACCAACTTCGACCGCGAAAAGGCCCTCTATGACAAGAATCTCGTCAGCGCCGAAGAGTTCGACCAGGTCGAGCAGCAGCTGAACCAGGCCAAGGAGGAGAGGGCCGCCGCCCAGGACGCCCTCGAGGTCATCCGTGACGGCGTCTCCTCTTCGAACGCCACCTCCTCGTCCACCCTCGTCCGCTCCACCATCACCGGACTCATCCTCAATGTCCCGGTCAAGGTCGGTAACTCCGTGATCCAGGCCAATACGATGAATGACGGTACCACCGTCGCCACCGTCGCCAATATGAACGACCTAATCTTCGACGGCCAGATCGACGAAACGGAAGTGGGGACGCTCGCAGAAGGGATGCCGGTGAAGATCACCATCGGTGCGCTGCAGAACTATTCCTTCGACGCCATCCTCGAGTACATCGCTCCTAAAGCGGTCGAGAACAACGGCGCGAACCAGTTCGAAATCAAGGCTTCCGTGAAGGTGGACTCCGACCAGAAGATACGCTCCGGCTACAGCGCCAATGCTGAAATCGTCCTCCAGACAGCCTCCCGGGTGCTCTCCGTCCCTGAAAGCGCCCTCGAGTTCGATGGCGACGACACCTATGTCCACGTACTGGAGTCCGACGGCACCTACACCCGCACCCAGGTCGAGACAGGCCTGAGCGACGGCATCAATATCGAAATCAAGAGCGGCATCACGGAAGGGACCAAGGTCCGCGGCTCCAGGATAATCGAAGAGAAGAACAACTAAAGACAGATCGCAATGGCAATGATATCAATGATAATGCTTGCGCTCAGCGCATCCCTGGCACTCGTCCAGCCGCACGAGTGGACACTCTCGGAGTGCATCGACTATGCGCTGGAGAACAACCTCAGCATCAAGCAGAGCAGCTTGAACGTCGAGAGGAGTGAAATCGCCGTCAACACCGCCGTCAACAGCCGCCTTCCGGGGGTCAGCGCCTCTGTAGGGGAGAGCCTCTCCTTCGGTCGCGGCCTGGGCGATGACAATGTCTATGTCAATACCAACGCCTCGCAGACGAACTTCAGCGTCGGCGCCGACGTACCCGTATTCAACGGATTCCAGATAAAACACAATATTGAACAGACCCGTCTGGACCTGAAGGCAGCCACTGCGGACCTGGCCAAGGCCCAGGATGATATCCGCGTGGCTGTCGCCCAGGCCTACGTACAGATCCTCTACAACATGGAGATCCTGGACGTCGCGGAGAACCAGGTGGAGATAGACTCCCTTCAGGTGGAGCGTCTCGCTGAGATGGCCGCCAACGGCAAGGCCTCCCGCGCCGAGGTGTCCGCCCAGGAGGCGACCCTCGCGCAGAGCCGCGTCAGCCTGACCCAGGCCCGGGCCAATCTCTCGCTGGCCATCCTCGACCTGACCCAGCTCCTCGAACTCCCTTCCCCAGAAGGATTCTCCGTTGTCCGTCCGGATGCGGAAACCATCCGCACAGGACTCCTTATGGACCCGGAAGAGATTTACGCCGAGGCGGTTTCCTTCAAGCCTCAGATCGAGGCGGAGTCCCTCCGTCTCGACTCCTCCTTGAAGAACGTCGACATCGCGAAGAGCGCGAAGCTCCCGTCCCTTTCCCTTAGCGGAGGGCTCGGAACGAACTATTACAAGGCCAATTCCTATACTGCCGCTCCGTTCTATGACCAGCTGTCGAACAAGTTCAGCCAGTACCTGAACCTGAGCCTCAACATCCCTATCTTCAGCCGTCTGGCTACAAGGAATCAGATACGCACCGCCCAGCTCTCGGTCCGCAACCAGGAGATCCAGCTGGAAAGCGCGAAGAAGCAGCTCTACAAGGAGATCCAGCAGGCTTATTACAATGCAGTCGCCGCTCAGGACAAGTACCGCAGCAGCATGACCGCCCAGCAGAGCGCGAAGGACGCCTTCGAGCTCGTCAGAGCCAAGTACGAGAACGGAAAGTCCGGGATCACCGAATTCAATGAGGCCAAGGGCCGTTTCATCTCAGCGGGATCCGACCTCGCGCAGGCGCGGTACTCATACTTATATCAGTCCAGGCTCCTGGATTTCTACAGGGGCCTGGATCTGAACTTCTAATCGTTTTTAATTTGTTTTTACTTGAGCAGGACGGACATCATCGTGATGTCATCGTTCTGCTCATTTTCTTTGGTGAACGCAATCATCGAGTCTCTGAGGTGGGCGATGAAGTCCTCTCCGGATTCGTCCACCGGCTCCGAGGCGGCGAATTCGACCAGTCTGTCCTCTCCATAGAGTTCCTTCATGGCGTTTTCGGCCTCGGTTACACCGTCGGTGTAGATGAACAGGCGGGTGCCCTTCTCGAGGGTTATGGTCTCGCTCTGGTAAGGGAAGTCAGGGAACAGTCCGGCGGCCAGGTTAGGCTTGGCGTGGAGATATTCAGGCTTTCCGTCAGGGTGGATGATGAGGATAGGGTTGTGTCCTGCGTTGCAGAAGGTGAGCTCACGGGTCTTCAGGTTCAGCTTTGCAGCGAACATCGTGATGAACATTCCTCTCTCGTTGCCGTCGGCGAATGCATTGTTTATGCGTGAGACGATTTCATTGACATCGAGTCCGAGTCCGGTGATGAAGCGGAATGCGGAGCGGGAGATTGCCATATAGAGGGCGGCCGGGACTCCCTTTCCGGAAACGTCTCCGACGACGAAGTAGAGGTCGTCGTCCTTCAGGAAGACGTCGTACATGTCGCCTCCGACTTCCTTGGCAGGTTTCAGGCGGGCGAATACGTCCAGGTCATCCCTTTGCGGGAACACCCTGGTAAGCATCGACATCTGGACGCTGGTGGCGATATGGAGCTCGCTGGAGAAACGTTCGTTGGATGCGGTGGTGCTTCTCAGCTCGGAGATGTAGCTTCCGATGGACTTCTCCATATAGGCCAGGGAGTCGTGGAGCTGCTTGAGCTCGTCCTCGCTGTTCACATCAGGGATGCGGGCGTTGAAATTGCCCTTGGCGATGGTCTGGGCGGAGTAGGCGAACTCCGTGATAGGCTGGGTGAGCCGCTTGATCAGTTTCTTGTTGATGAAGTAAACGAGATACAGTCCCAGGAGGATCGCCAGAAGCATTATCATGCCGAACTGGTTGGATTTCTTGAACAGGCTGTTGATGGTACAGATGATACCTACCGCCCAGCCGTTCGAAAGATGGCCGTAAACCACGAAGTTCCTCTTGTTGTTATCATCCTTGAACTCCTTGTAGCCGCGGTCGTTATGACGGATTTCCATTCCGGCTTCGAGGAGCTCGGCGGAGTTGATGGCGAGGGCGGAGCTGATCATTGTATGGTTGAACACCAGACGCGGATCCTTGTGGCTGAGATAGGTTCCGGTGTTGCTCAGCAGAGCGTTGAACGAGCCCTCGAATGCCTGGAAACTCGTTACTATCGAAGTAAGTTTCTCCAGGAGGATGTCACCTGTGACGACTCCGATGAATTCTCCGTCCTTGCCGTACAGCGGGACCGTGTACGTGGTCATCATCGCGTTTCCACCTCCTTCATCGAAGTATGGTTCGCTCCAGTATGGCTTTCCCAGGAGCTTGGCTCCCTGGTACCACTCCATATTGAAGTAGTCGTAGTCGTAGCCTCCTGTCTGGGACGTATCTACGGTGCCGTCCGGGCCCTTGAAGGAATATATCATATAGTATTCGCCCTTTGAAGGGTAGAAATCGGGCTCGAACGCTATGCTGTTGCCGTAGAGGATATCATTGGCCTTCAGGGCGCTTGCCCCTATGGTGAACATTCCGTCCGGGTCGTTCAGGTCCGCCAATACCACCCAGGCGAGGTTCTGGGTGGCGAGCTCCACCTGCTGCATGGTGTTCTCCACCTTGGCGATGGTCGCGTCAAGTGTTTTGCTGGCACTTTCGGAGGCTTCGTCCTTGATGCTCCTGATGGCCAGGATGGTCACTGCGGCGAACATGGCCAGGAACAGGAGAGCCGTGCCGATAACGATATAGAAGCTGAGCTTCGATGCAAAATTGCGGTGTTTCAACTTCATAGGGCTATCGTTTTATAATTTCGTCATACTGGAGGGGGCGCATTATGAGACCCGCTCTCAGCGCTTTAAGTGTCATAGTGTCGAAGGTCTTGCGGCTGACCGGGGTGAAGTTTTCCGCTCCGTCCTTGTCCAGGGAGAGCTTGAGGATCTGGTCGAGCATCAGCTTCTGATGGACGGCATTGGCCGGGATGTTGTTTTCCTTCAAATATTTCATGCAGATCTCCAATGCCTCCTCAGGATGCTCCCCGGCATATCTCCATCCGTGCTTGCTGGCGTTGACGAACCTGTCGACGACACTTTTGTTTTCCTGATAGTAGCTGTTGAGGCAGTACAGCCCGTCCTCCGGGAAGTTGTACTCGCTGTCCGAGAAATACAGGACATGGTCTGGTTCGATCTTTCCCAATGCCAGATAGACGTTAAGGAGTTCGTTGTAGTTGTACAACAGGCAGGCATCCAGCGCACCGGCGAGAAAGAGGTTCACGCTCTGGTTGGATGATATCCAGTCGATGTACAGCCCCTTGTCCTCAGCCATCATCAAGGCTGCTTCTCCGAAACCGGAGCTCCATCGGCCGACCTTCTTTCCGTTCAGATCCTCGAACTTCGATATCGGATCCTTGGACAGTATGCACAGGCCGTTGGACTGTGAAGTCTGCAGGACATTGACGATGTCCAGGCCACCGTCATTCGCCATCATCGCGATGAGCACCTGGGAGGTGATCAGCTGGGCCTCGCCGCTTCTTATGTATGAGATTACGTTCCTTTTGCTGCCGCGGCTGAGGTGCTTGATCTCCACGTCAAGCCCTTCCTGCTCGTAGAATCCCTTGTCCTGGGCCACATAGTAGCCTATGAACTGGGCCTGGGCAGTCCATTGTGGCATGAACGTGATTTTCTGTGCCGTGAGTGCCGTGCATCCGAACACTAGCAGCATGGCGGTTATCAGTCGTTTCATTTGTCTTCGTTTTCGAGTGATGGTAGTCTGAACTGGATGGCGCCCGGAAGGACGTCGATGTCATAGTGCGTGGAAGCGTAGAGCTCACCGTCGAGGCTGGCATATATCAATGCATGGCTGTCCAGTTCGACGTGCTTTGCACGTTTGTATTTTATCTTCCCGGGATAGAAAGGGCTGTCGAGGTAGGTTCCTTTCGTATAGTGCCTGAGCACCAGGAGGAATTCGGTCAGGAACATAGGGAGGAAGATACTGACTTCCATCAAACCGTCGTTGATGGATGCCTTGGGCGAGCAGAGATACTGGCCGCCGCACCAGGAGCCGTTTCCGATGTCACAGAGCATCAGGGTGCGCTTGTTAAGAGGCTTGCCGTCCACCTTGACCTTGATATGGTTCACCCTGCTGCCGAAAAGGCTCAGGGCGACGGCGCTGTTGTATGCCTTTACCGGGTCTTTTCCCTTTTTCAGGGTGCTGATTGCATTGAACACCACCATTCCGCCGAAGCCTATGTTCATCACGTTCATGCAGTACGCGTCGTTGGCCTTGATGATGTCCAGAGCTGTGGGCTCTGCGTCGATGATGGCCTTTAGGTCGTTGAAGTTCCTGCCCGGGAAGTGCTTGATAAAGTCGTTCGTGGCTCCGTAGGCCATGAACGCTAAGGACTTGCCTTCGAATCCGACGATGCCAGCAGCCACTTCGTTCAGTGTGCCGCATCCTCCGCATGCGATGAAGCAGACTTCATCCTTCGGGTGGAGGTCGCAGTAGATGTGGACGAACCTCGTTCCGTCACCTTCTCCTTCCGTGAAGTATGTCAAGTGCTTGACGGGGTACTGCTCCAGCTGGCGCATGACGTCGGGTTCGGCTTTCTGCCGGACGTCATCGCGACCGTTGATGATGAAATAATATAGCATAGGGACAATTGTTGTTCAGGGGTGAGTCTACTTCTTGACGGAAGTTGCGTAGGAGTCAGCCTTGGACTTGATGCGGGCTGCGCGCTTGGCGCTGTCCGGGTGGGAGGAGAACATCTGGGCCACAGCCGAAGCCTGGGAGCCCTGGGAGAGGTTCACCAGTTTCTCGAGAGCGTTGCACATGCTGTACGGGCTGCGTCCGGCGTTGATGGCGAACTTGAATCCGTAGTCGTCAGCGGCGTATTCCTGCTTCTGGGAGAACTGGGCGCCGATGAATGCTTCAGCGATGTTGCCGGCAAGACCCTGGGCCACAGCGCCTACTGAACCGGCAGCTCCGATGAGGTCGGCGGCGGCGGATGTCATATATGCCTTGATAAGTGCGTTCTTTGTGTCCTGATGCACTACGTGGCCGATTTCGTGACCTATTATGGCCATCAGCTCATCGTCCGTCATCACGTCCATCAGGCCGGTGTACACTCGGATGGATCCGTCGCCGCAGGCGAAGGCGTTGATCTCGGAAGTCTTGTAGACCTTGAAGTTGAGTGTGAGGCCGTCCACGGTGTTGATTCCGGACATAAGTTTCTTCAGACGTGCCGTGTATGTTCCGTTCTCGATGGTATTCTGCTTGTCAAGCTCGGCGATGGACTGTTTGCTGAGTTCTACTATCTGCTCGTCGGAGATGGACATTGCCGTTGCAGCCTTTCCTGCGGCCGATGCAAGGGCCTGGTCATTCCAGTTCACGTTGCCTAGAAGAGCGCAGCCGTTCAGTGAGAGCAAACATAAGGCAAGCGGTGCTGTAAGAGCTATTCTTCTGATAGATAGCAGAATACGGGATTTCATCTTTGGTTATAGAGTTGAGTTATCAAAATTATTCGTGTAAATATAAGAATATTTTCTTCATTTTTTTGCATATTCCCAAAACTGTTGTAAATTTGCAGTCCCGTTTCGGGAATTGAAATAAACACACTGAGATATGGTGTAATGGTAGCACTACAGATTCTGGCTCTGTCAGTGAGGGTTCGAATCCTTCTATCTCAACTTTTTACCCCTTCGAGGGGTTGTGATGGCGGGGTAGCTCAGCTGGCTAGAGCGTCGGATTCATAATCCGGAGGTCGTGGGATCATGCCCCACTCCCGCTACGATAGAACTTTACGAAATAAACCCATTACAATAAAATGTGATGGGTTTTTGTTGTATATCTATCGCCTATATCAATTTCATTTATCGAAATCCAATAGTCGACTGAGACTTTTTGATTTGATAATTTTTCTTTTCTGCTCGTTCTCTGGTTATCCTTAACTATTCTCTTGAACATCTTCCAAGCCTCAGATAGCTCTGAGTCCTGTTCTTTCTTAAAAGCACATGGCTCTTGACGGCCAACTAAAAACGTTGGAATATTTGTTCCGTCTATGCAGCCATAACAGTGCTTGAGACATTGCAAATCCGTTTTACTGAACAATGGGGTGTCATAATAATCAATGTGTATCCTATACATGTTCTTTTCTAATGATGATCGAATAGTGCAGAATCCTTTTTCAGATACATTATTTGCACCCCCATTTATGAATTGTAGTAGTTCTTTGTTAAGACATTTATACATAGGACATATCTCATACTCTTCCTGCCCATGAGCGCTATCTAGCAGGTTGGATATCCTTTGATAAGCCAATGTGTCTTTTATATAAGGGTTGACATCAACCGATAAAGTTGACATCAATCTTTCCTCATCTTTTTTCTTTTGAGTTTCTTTCAATCCATCAAAATAGAATGACATTGGGAAATTTAGTCTCTGGTTAGAATGAATAACTGAATAACCTATTTTAAACCCGGCTAGATACAAAGAAAACTCTGGGAGATAATTTCCAATCATCCCAGGGCTCACATATGGAAAAGAAGAACTCCCTTCACAATATATATTATGAAACGTTATTGTCCAAGGGGCGATTTCGTCATATTCTTGGCCATAATAACTTACTAAAAGGTATACTTCATCCGCTTTTTCGTTTACAATGTCTCCATTGATGTGCACAATTGGACATGAAAAATATTTGTCTTTATAAGTTCTAATTTCCAAACTGTCTATTATGTAAACAACTTGGGCATTTGTGATTTGAGATAAGAAAACTATAAATAATAAAATAATTTTCTTCATATGATTCGCGATAATTTTTCAAATGTGTTACAAATACCTTATTTCATAAGAGCCATTCATCGTCACTTTTCTTCCCATTTTGAGCGGTAATTCTTTATGGCTTCTTTATACTTCGGACTTGTTTTGATTCATGAAGAATCTCTCATTTGTCAAAAAAATCTGTCCTCCCGTCCGGATCGAACCTATTCACCGGATCATTGCCGCAGTAGCAGTAGGGGCTCATGCTGAAGTACTTGTGCGCCAGCGGGTCGACGGCGTTCCACCTCGGGATGAAGGAGTCATAGTACCTTGCACACATAGTCAAAGATATCCATAATTCCCCGAATATCAAACTTTAATGTATTGCGGCTGATAAAAACTACGTTTCAGAGCATAGTTCTCTATCTATCATCCTAAATATTGTTTTATCCTTGCCCGATCTTTTCCATTCTCTTGGTAAAGATCGGGCAGTTGTTTTGTCGTGACCTCCGGCAATCAATGGCTTCTAAAAAACTGATTTCTGGTTTACATAAATATATCAGACAGCGTTGACGTCATAGGTTGTAAGGATGTCTCTATCGGCGCAGAATGCTGTTTGCAATTTTTCTCATTTTGGGCACGTTTTGCCGTTTTTTCGTGCCCGCGACCATACATTTTCTTGTTTCGGACACGTTTTGCCATCTTTTCGTGCCCGTAACCATACATTTTCTTGTTCCGGACACGTTTTCCATCTATTCGTGCCCGCGACCATACATTTTCTTGTTTCGGACACTTTTTACCATCTATTCGTGCCCGCAGCCATACATTTTCTTGTTTCGGACACGTTTTACCATCTATTCGTGCCCGTAACCATACATTTTCTTGTTTCGGACACTTTTTGCCATCATTTCGTGCCTGTAACCATACATTTTCTTGTTTCGGACACGTTTTACCATCATTTCGTGCCCGCGTGTCATACTTTTTCTCGTTCGGGACACAGATTACCGTCTTTTCGTGCCCGCGTGCCAAACGGTGAGGGATACGTATACTGAAAACCACCACCCTCCCAGAACCCTTTGGTTTCCACACAACCCTTTCAGACTGTCTTCTGTGGCACGTCGCGGAAACCATACCCCTCCCAAGGTCCAGTGGTTTCCATATACCCCTCTTAGGTTGCGTTCTGTGGCGTATTCAGGAAACCACCACCCTCCCAGAACCCTTTGGTTTCCACACAACCGTTCCAGACAGTCTTCTGTGGCACGTCGCGGAAACCATACCCTTTCTAGGGCCCCTTGGTTTCCATATCACCCTCACGGACGGTCTTCTGTGGCCTATCCTGGAAACCAGAGGGATAGCGGTAGGGGGCAGCTCGGACGAGTGGCGGGCAGTGTCGGCCTGGGCTCCGAACAGCCCGGGCCGGTTACGCTGGCCGACATTCCGGCGGACGACCGTCCGCCGGAACTGCCCCATATTGTCCTGTTTTTTTTAAATAAATCAGCCGCCTTCCCATCTGAAAAACGGCCTCCCGTATGCGACTAACAGCGATTTTGAACATTATCCGTTTCCTTTTTGATGAAACGGATAGCTCTTCGGAACTTTGCAAAGAAAAATGCCTTATGTGTAGCAATTCTAATCCCGGCGGGGGTCAGGCTCCGCGCCGTTTCATTGACATTTCGACAGATATTGGATTTAAAATCGCCTTTGGCAATCCCGATCATCCAGCGCGCGTTTTTTCCAGCATATATGTTCGGCATATAAGGGTGTAGAGTTTCTTGGGGCATATATAAAGCCCTTTCGAAATTATATCGGAAGCAGAAGTGAACACCGGATTGAGAAAAGGTTGTGTGATTTGTACAAACTTCCTCAGAAGTACCGATGGAACGTCATTAACTCCTATCTCGGAATAACCTCCCATTATGCTTCATATAATATTCGTCGCCGATGGCTCTATGGGCAATTAAAATACACCTTGCTGGATGGTTATTATACTAATTCCATCCTCTCATATAGGTTGAAACGTATTTCTGTTATGGATGGAAACTTCACGGAGAAGTCATGATAGGTGACTTCCCAGTGCGCATCAGCAAATTCGTTCTTCGCTATTTTTTTAAAAAGGAGCAGTTCGACAATAATCCGGTATCGTCAAGAGTCGGCGTCTTATCCTGGCAAGGCTGTCACTAGAACACCCATTTCGCTCCGAGGCATGGGCGGACCTTCCATCCGTGCATACCCGCGAAGTTGCAGCTGATCTCGACCTCTCCTCCGAGGTTGAAGTTGTCGCAGCCGATGAACTGGCCGACGTTGTACCAGAGCTGGGGTTCTGAGATGAATACGAATTTGTCTCCTGCGGATCCGAAATAGCCGTTCTCTCCCCAGATATCGGCGAATCCGCTGAAACGCAGCCCTTTGGCATTGAAGATGTCCTGCATTCCCCATACGACCGTGAACTGCAGCGGAAGGTCGCTGGACGATCCCTTGAAGGTCTTGTACATAAGTTCCAGGGTGAGGGTGTTGCTGAAGTCGGCGTTGTGGATGAGGTAGTTGGCGCCGAAGAGCCAGTTTATGTTTCCGAAGTTGACTCCGGCATTCACCTCGACGTGGGCACTCAGGTCCTTGAGCTTGCTTTCCTTCCAGAAGTTGAGTCCTCTGGCGAGCTCGAAATAGCTTCCGTACGAGCCCGGGGTGCCGTTCTTCTTCGCATTGAAATCATAGTCGATGAAGAAGAAGGTGTCTCCCCAGCTGTCTCCGTAGTAGCCTTCGAGTGTGGTGGTGACGTTCTTCCTGTCCCCGCCGAAGTCATAGAAAACCTGGAGATTCGTCTGAGCCTTTGCCGTGGAGCTGAATGCCAGGATTGCGGCTGCTGTTGCGATGATGGTCTTTTTCATAATTCAATTTTTCATTGTTCTTTTGTCCGATTCAATCTGCTATGGGACGGGGTCGTAGCCGGAGCCGCCCCAGGGGTTGCAGCGAAGTATGCGCTTGAGCGACAGCCAGAAGCCCTTGAGGGGGCCGTATTTCCTGAATGCTTCGAGGGCGTACTGGGAGCAGGTGGGCGTGAAACGGCATACCGGCGGTTTCAGCGGAGAGATGCATACCTGGTAGAATTTGATCAGCAGGATGAACGGGGCTGCAAGTATCCTTTTCAGCGATGCCATCATTCGGAGAGTTTGGCGTTCAGGATGGAAAGTATCGAGGCGACGTCGGCTCTGATTACGCTGTAGTCCAGCACTTCGGTGGAGTTGTAGAAGAAGAGCACATCGATGTTCCTTCCGCTGGAAAGAAGTTCCTTCTGAGTGCGGTAGCTTTCTCTGAGGCGTCTCTTGAGCAAGTTCCTTTTGACCGCACGCTTGAAGTTCCTCTTCGGTACGGAAACCATTATCCGGTGCCCGGTGTCGCCTTCATGGCAGTACCAGCAGTACTTCAGACATCCGCAGACACCCCAGCGGCCCTTTTTCATAAGGTCGCCTATGGCAGTCTTTCCGGACAGCCTTTCGTCTTTGGACAATGTCCGTGTCATCTTCGGATGAAGAATATTATTGGTTGCTCTTGAGGTAATTCTCGATGGCTCCGGCCACTGAACGGCATTCAGGAGACGGCGCTTTGACGGCTATTTCAAGTCCAGCATCCTCCATTGCCTTCACGATGGACCTTCCGTATGAGATGAACTTCGTGCCCTCCTGCTTGAACTCGGGGAAGTTCTCATAGAGTGACTTGATGTCGGCAGGGTTGTAGAACACTATCATGTCGTAGGACTTGAGGTCGGTGTCCTTGAGGTCGCAAGGCACGGACTTGATGAAAGTGGCTACACTGAACTTGAATCCTTTCTCTGTGAACAGCCCGGTCAGGGTGTCAGCATTGTTCGAGTCCGAGGTGGTGATGAGGAACTGCTCGTCCTTGTGCTTTGCGCTCACCAGTTCGATTACGGACTCGGGGGTGCCGGTACCGAAGAAGATCTTCCTCTTCCTGTATACGATATGTTTCTGGAGGTACATTGCGACGGCTTCTGTAGTGCAGAAGTATTTCATCGTCTCGGGGATCTTGATCCTGAGTTCCTCGGCCAGATGGAAATATGCATCTATGGCGTGTCTTGAGGAGAAAATGACTGCCGTGAAATCGAGTGGATTGATTCTTTGGGCTCTGAATTCCCTTGATGAAAGCGGTTCTATTGTAAAGAACGGTTTGAAATCTATTTCGACACCGAATTTTTCTGTGAGAGCCGTGTATGGGGAATTGTTGAGCGGCTGCTGTTGGGAGATAAGTATCTTCTGTACTGTCATCGCAAAAAATGTGTTACTTCCTGGTAATCACTACAATAGCAGGGATAAGGCTATTAAAGTGCCCGTCGGAAGGATTTCGAGCGCGCAAAGATACAAAAAAGTATGCAAAAGGGAGCAAAATGACCCCAGAATTTGTGATTTTCTGATGATTGCAACAAAATATAACAAAGCGAGTTCGCCCAGCAGAACGGTCCTGGTGATACTGAGGTCCGCCCCTGAAAGCAGGCAGATTCCTCCGGTGATGATGTTGAGCGCTCCGGCAAGGATCCAGAAATTGTAGAACGACTTGTGCGCTGTCTGGAAGAGTTCTTTCTTGCGGACTCTGAACGACAGGATGAAGTATATTATCGACTTCAGCAGGAGCCAGGAGACTATTATTCCCAGCACTGCAACGATATGCCATTCCGCCGGGACCGCAGCCAGGCGTCCGGCAGGGATGAAGGAGAACCTGTCGGCTATGACTGTGATGGGGGTGATGAATATGAAGCCGAGCAGGTTCCTGGCGTTTCTTGTCTGAATGTTTGAATCGATGTTGAGGCAGGCTCTCCATCTCGAGAAGGCGTCCAGCAGGTAAGGGACGATGGCTACGAATTCCCGGAAGGTTATGAGGAAAAGGATGACGGCCAGGGCTATCGCCACGGAGTTGGCGGTGTAGTCGCTCCAGCCCATCAGGACCCCTTCCTGACCGGCGGGAATGATGCGCGGCATCTCCATTGTCCCGGAGGAGAAGGCCTGTGAGGCGGGAAGGATAACTTTTGTGGAATCGACCATCAGTTGCCCCTTTTAGCCTTGTAACCCATTGAGTTGAGCAGAGCGGTGACCTTGTCGCGAAAGTCTCCCTGGATGGTGATCTCCCCGTCCTTGGCCGTGCCGCCGACGCCGCATTTGACCTTCAGGGCCTTCCCGAGAGCCGCAAGGTCCTCGCCGGTCCCGACGAAGCCCTTCACCAGGGTCACCTGCTTGCCTGCGCGTCCGCTGCGGTCAATGGTGACGATGAGCTTCTGCTTCGACGGCTCGAGGGTCACTGCCTGAGGTTCGTCGTTCTGTTCGAAGACGAAGTCGGGATTCGTGGAATACACCATTCCGAGTCTTTTTTTCCAGTCATTGTCTGCCATACTGCAAAGTTACGAAAACTATTTTTTATCTTTGTAATTCTGTGCTCCGTTTATGAACGGTTTTTGCATAACGGGCCGGAGTACATTCGCTAAGTCATTTATGGAAAACAAGAAATTCAGTCTGTGGAACAGCATAGCCGCCATCGCGGCTTTTGTCGTGTCCGCATTCACCTATCTTTCGACCATCGAACCGTCTGCGTCCTTCTGGGACTGCGGCGAGTTCATAGCATCTTCGTATAAGCTGGAAGTGGGTCACCCGCCGGGGAACCCTGTGTTCCAGCTGTTCGCCAGGATCTTCACGATCTTCGGTGACGGTCAGCACGCTGCGGTCCTGGTCAACTCGATGAGCGCCATCTGTTCGGCCCTGACCATATTCTTCCTTTATTTGACCATCGTCTTCTTCGCGAAGAGGCTGGTGGGCAAGGATTCCGAGGGCAATTACACCCTTGGCGGAGCCTTGGCCATCATCGGCAGCGGCCTGGTGGGCTCGCTGGTCTACTGTTTCAGCGATACTTTCTGGTTCTCTGCGGTGGAGGGCGAGGTTTATGCTATGTCCTCTCTGTTCACGGCCATGGTGTTCTGGGCGATGACCAAGTGGTACGAGCAGGCTGACACCCCTTATGCGAACCGTTGGATAGTGCTGATATCCTTCCTGATGGGCCTCTCCATCGGAGTGCACCTCCTGAACCTGCTGGCCATTCCTGCCATCGTGTTCATGTATTATTACAAGAAGAAGGAAGATGGGCAGTACGGTTTCATGGACTTAGTGAAGATATTCTTCATCTCGGTGGTCATCCTTGCGGTGATCCTTTTCCTTGTCATTCCTTGGCTTCCTAAGATCGCCGCTTATTTCGACCTGTTCTTCGTGAACGTCCTGGGTCTTCCGTACAATACGGGCGCAGCCTTCTTCATGGTGGCTCTGTTCGTCCTGTGCTTCTGGGGCCTTTTCCGTACGATGAAGAAGCAGAAGGTGTTCTGGAACACAGCCATGCTGTGCCTTACCACCATTGTCATCGGATTCTCGATCTTCAGCATCGACATCATCCGCTCCTGCGCGAAGACCCCGACCAACGAGTACCAGCCGGACAACGCCTTCACCCTCGTAAGATACCTTTCACGTGAGCAGTACGGCTCGAACCCTATAGTCTACGGTCAGTACTTCGATGCTCCGTACGAACTCTACACCCCTCATTACTGGGCGCCTATGAACGGCAAATACGTCCGCTGCGAAGGCCCGGTGGATGCCAGGTATACAGCCTCCGGCAAGATGCTCTTCCCTAGGATGTGGAGCAACCAGAGCCAGTCGCACATCGATTTCTATGAATCCTATATGGGCGGCCGCGGAAAAAGCGTGGCCGGACAGGAGCACAAGAAGCCTACGATGGGCGCCACCCTTTCTTACTTCTTCGACTACCAGATGAACTGGATGTACTGGAGATATTTCATGTGGAACTTCGTGGGACGCCAGAACGAGATCCACGGGCAGATGCCTTCCGACCTCTTCTACGGCAACTGGGAGAGTGGCATCGGCTTCATCGACCGCTTCAGGCTGGGCGACCAGACTGACGCTCCGTCCATCCTCTCGGAGAACAAGGGAAAGAACCATTATTTCTTCCTCCCTCTCCTTCTCGGACTCCTGGGACTCTTCTTCCAGTTCGACCGCGACAAGCGCGGATGCTGGCTTGTGTTCCTGATGTTCTTCATGACAGGAATAGCCATCGTCATCTATCTGAACCAGCCGCCGTTCCAGGTGCGTGAGAGGGACTATGCCTATGCGGGATCCTTCTATGCGTTCAGTATATGGACAGGCTTCGCTGTCGCCGCCCTTCACGCCTTCTTCACGGAAGTGTCCAAGGGCAGGAGGTCCGTGGCCATCGCGGCTGCGTCCACCGTCGCCTGCCTCTGCGTGCCGACCCTGATGGCCTGCGAGAACTGGGACGACCACGACCGCTCCAACCGCCGCACAGCAGTGGAAATGGCATCGAACTATCTGAACTCCGTCGGTCCTGACGGAATCCTGGTGACCCACGGGGACAATGATACATTCCCTCTGTGGTACGCCCAGGAGGTCGAGGGCATACGCACCGACGTGCGAATAGTCAATACCTCCCTTCTCGGAACCGACTGGCACATCGACCAGATGAAATATGCAGTCAATGAGTCCGCCCCTCTGGGCCTCACCGTCCCTGCCGGCCAGTACCTGTACGGAACCAACGAATACGTCTACATCTATGACACACGCGAGCAGCCTATGCTCCTGTCTGACGTGATGGAGGTGTTCAAGCACCCTAACGTGAAGGTCACTCTCCAGAGCGGAAGGAAGGTCGACTACATCATCTCCCGCCAGCTCGTGGTCCCAGTGAACAAGGAGAACGCTGTGAGGAGCGGAATCGTCAGCGAGAAGTTCGCCGATGTGATGCCTGACCAGATAGTCCTTCAGATCCCTAAGGACAAGGATTACCTCACCAAGCCTGAGCTGTTCATGCTCGACCTCCTATCCAACTATCAGTGGGACAGGCCGTTGAACCTGCTCAATGAGGGGGGCGACCTGAACATCGGTATAAAGGACTACCTTATGTTCGAGGGCTACTCGCACAAGTTCGTCCCGTTCAGGATAAAGGCTTCCAACACCGACCCGGGTCCTGTGGACACCGACCGCCTCTATGACCTTATGACCAATGTCTACAAGTGGGACGCTTTCTCCCGTGACGACTATCTGGTGGACTACCAGAACCTCTATACCCATCTGGGAGTGATGTCCCTCAGGGGCCTGTTCGTGCAGGCGGCGAACGCCTTCACCAGCGCGGGAGAGGCAGACAGGGCCCTGGAGATGCTCGACAAGTGCCAGGAGGTCGTAAGACCTGAGTCATATCCTCTCGAGACCGTTCCGCTCGGATTCTCCGGCAACGATCTGATGGTCTGTGAGATGGTCGGCCTCTATTACCTGCTGGGGCAGCCTGACAAGGCGCGTACCCTCGCTGTCGACCTGTTCAACGAACTACTGGTCTCAGCTAGGTTCTACATAGAGTTCTATGATTACGCCAAGTCGGACCTTGACCTCTGCGGCAGATTCATCTATTACCTTCAGGAAGTGGTCGAGGATGCCGGAGACCAGGAACTTGCCGACAAGATAGGCGACAACTTCCAGTCCCTGCTCGACTTCGTGTCGGGGGAACCGGCTGATAAAGAATCTTAACGGTCCTAGCGCTTGAGGCGCACGAAGATTGAAAGCGGGAGGGCTTTGCCGCTGCGGTCACGCAGAGCGAGCTCTCCGCTTTCCATTTCATACCCTGCCTCTCCGAGCTTGAACGCCTGCTTGACCACCGTCTCGCCCAGGAGGGCGGAGTAACCGTTCGAATAGAGGTTCAGGACCAGGAATGAGTCCTTCGGGGCCAGAATCTGTGAAACTGTCTCCAGCATGTCGAACAGACATTCGTCAAGCTTCCATTTCTCCCCGTCGGGGCCGTGTCCGTATGCTGGAGGGTCAAGGATGATTCCCTGGTAGAGATTGCCCCTGCGGGCTTCCCTGCGGGCGAATTTCATGGCGTCCTCCACCACCCAGCGGACATTGTCCAGGCGGGAAGCCTCCATGTTCTCCTTCGCCCAGGTGACAACCTGGCGGACGGAGTCGAGGTGGGTGACGTCAGCGCCGGCTGCTTTGGCAGCCAGTGAAGCCGCTCCCGTGTAGGCGAAAAGGTTGAGGACCTTCGGGCGTTCAGCGCCCGAGGCCTTGGCGTTTTCGACGAGGGCTTTGGTATTGGCATAGATGAACTCCCAGTTGGCGGCCTGCTCGGGGAACACTCCCACGTGCTTGAACGATGTCAGGCCGAGGCGCAGACGGAGGGCCAGCCCCGGCTGGGGGCTTCTGTAGGAGATGTACCACTGGTCATCCATCCTGCGGAAGCGGTTCCAGGTGCCGCTGTCCTCCTTGCCGGCCTTGCCGAAGCCGGCTCCCGGGGTGAAGCGGGTGTGGATGAGCCTGGACCATTCGGCCTCGCTCAGGGTCTTGTTCCACAAGGCCTTGGGCTCGGGGCGCGCGAGATAGTAGGAACCGTAGCGTTCGAGTTTCTCACCTTTTCCGGAATCGACGATCTCGTAGTCGCTCCAGGAGTCTGCCGGGAATTCAATTTTCATGGTTAATCGATTTAAGGATACAAAGATAGTGGATATTCACTAAAATTTTTTAAATTTGTAGGACGAATGAACAAATTCAAATAAAAGAATATGCAACAGTTTATTGATTCTTACGATTTTTCAGGCAAGAAAGCCATTGTCAGAGTGGACTTCAACGTTCCTCTCAACGAGAATTTCGAAATCACTGACGACACCCGTATCCGTGCCGCCATCCCTACTCTCAAGAAGGTTCTCGAGAAGGGTGGTTCCCTCATCATCATGTCCCACCTCGGACGTCCGAAGGGAGTTGATGCAAAGTTCTCTCTGAAGCACATCGTGGACCACGTATCCGCGAAGCTCGGTGCTCCGGTCCAGTTTGCCGATGATTGTATGAAGGCTGATGCACAGGCTGCAGCCCTCAAGCCGGGCGAAGTTCTCCTTCTCGAGAACCTCCGCTTCTACGCTGAGGAGGAAGGCAAACCGCGCGGACTCGCAGAGGATGTCAGCGACGAGGAGAAGAAGGCCGCAAAGGCAGCCGTAAAGGAAAGCCAGAAGGAGTTCGTGAAGCACCTCGCTTCATACGCCGACTGCTATATCAACGACGCTTTCGGAACAGCACACCGCGCTCACGCTTCCACCGCCCTCATCGCCAAGTACTTCCCGAATGACAAGATGTTCGGCTACCTGATGGAAGGCGAGATCAAGGCCATCGACAATGTCCTCAAGAACGCACAGCGTCCTTTCACTGCCATCATCGGCGGTTCCAAGGTATCCAGCAAGCTCGCAGTCCTCGAGAACATGCTCGAGAAGGTCGACAACCTCATCATCGGCGGCGGTATGGGTTATACCTTCATCAAGGCACAGGGCGGCAAGATCGGTATCTCACTCCATGAGGATGACCTCATGCCACAGGCTCTCGAGATCCTCGCAAAGGCAAAGGAGAAGGGCGTAAACATCTTTATCTCACAGGATACCGTTATTGCTGACAGCTTCTCCAACGATGCAAACACCCAGGTGGTCCCTACCAACGACATCCCTGACGGATGGGAGGGAATGGATGCCGGCCCTAAGTCCATCGAGGCTTGGGAGAAGGTTATCCTCGGCTCCAAGACCCTTCTCTGGAACGGTCCTGTAGGTGTATTCGAGATGCCTACCTTCGCCAAGGGTACGCTCAAGATCGCCGAGCTCCTCGCTCAGGCCACCCAGGCTGGCGCATACTCCCTCGTAGGCGGCGGCGACTCTGTCGCAGCAGTCACCCAGATGGGTTATGCAACCAAGGTCAGCTATGTCTCCACCGGCGGCGGCGCCATGCTCGAGGCTCTCGAGGGCAAGGACCTCCCTGGTATCGCAGCAGTCCGCGAATAAAGAAGAAAAATTTCCCTATCTTTGCAGATATGGGAAACAGAATGATACTTACCGCTCTGAGCGTATGCGTCACATTGACTGCGTACGCTCAGAGTTCTTGTTTGAGGTATGACCGTCCTGCCTCGAGTTTCAACGAGGCCCTGCCGATAGGCAACGGCCACATAGGGGCTATGGTCTATGGCGGAGTCGAGGACGAGCTCCTGAATCTGAACGAGTCCACCCTCTGGGGCGGCCACAAGGCCGATAACGACCCTCTCCCCGACGGGCGTGCCCAGCTGGAAAAGGTCCGCGAGGCGCTTTTCGCGGAAGACTGGGAGGGAGCCAGGGAGCTCCTCCCCCCTCTGCAGGGCCCCAATGCCTCTGCCTATCTTCCGATGGGCGACCTCCATATCAGACAATCCTTGAATCCCGGCCGCGCCGAAGACTATCAGCGCACTCTGGACCTTGAGACTGCTGTCGCCGGCGTGAAGTTCACCGTGGGTGGTGTCGATTATTCCCGCGAGTATTTCACATCATTCACCGACCGTGTCCTGGTGATAAGGCTGACCGCTTCGGAGAAAGGCATGCTGAATTTCTCCCTTGACGGTGATTCCCCTTGGCGCGGGGTCAGGGTCGAGGGCATCGCTGACGATGAGTTCACAGTAAGCGGCCAGCTCGGCTGGTATATGGGCTCCGACGGCCAGTATCCTTATATCTGGGTGGGTCCGGACGGAGGGAAAGGGATGCGCTACCAGTACAGGGTCAAGCTCGTCAAATGCGACGGCCAGTGCTACACGGCCCCCGGCCTTCGAGTCAGCCGCGCCACCGAGGCGGTGATAATGGTTTCCGCCGCCACCAGCTTCAACGGCTTCGACCGTGACCCGGACATCTCCGGCGTGGATGAAAAGGCCTTGGCTATGCGTTTTCTCAATGAGGCTGCCGCCAAGAATCCCGTGGACCTGCTGACAGCGCACGTGGATGCCTACAGAGACCTCGCCGACCGTGTCCGGCTGGACCTCGGAACCGGCCAGCAGCCGGACTCTCTCACCACCGACCGCCGTCTCGCCCGCTATGCGGACGGAGAGCCGGACCCGGGCCTGGAGGAGCTCTACTTCCGTTTCGGGCGCTACCTGCTGATCAGCAGCACCAGCCCCGACGGTGTCCCGGCCAATCTCCAGGGCATCTGGAACAATTCCCGCTACCCGGCCTGGGGCTCGGAATACACCACGAACATCAACCTTGAAATGAACTACTGGCCGGCCGAGCCCCTGGCCCTGTCCGAGCTCGCCGCGCCTCTGTTCCGCTTCATAAAGGACTGCTCGGTCAACGGCACCGAAATCGCCGCCAACCTCTACGGAATGCGCGGCTGGACAGTCCACCACAACTCCGACATCTGGGCTACCGCCAATCCTGTCGGCGAGAAGGAGGGCGACCCGATGTGGGCCAACTGGGCGTTGGGAGGAGCCTGGCTCAGCCAGCACCTCTACGAGCACTACCGCTTCACGCTTGACCTGGATTTCCTGCGTGACACTGCATATCCGCTGATGAAGGGGGCCGGGGAGTTCCTGCTCGACTGGCTTATAGAGAAGGACGGAGAGTTCATCACCGCCCCTTCCACCTCCCCGGAAAATGCCTTCATCGACGATAATGGGAACAAGGGAGTGGTGACCATAGGCTCCGCGATGGACCTTGAAATCGCCTGGGACCTTCTGACCAGTCTTATTGAAGCCGGTGAAATACTTGACACTGACGCCCGGCTGCGTGAGAGATGGGCTGACGTGCGCTCCCGCCTCCATCCTCTTCAGATCGGGAGGAAGGGCAATCTCGTGGAGTGGTACAAGGACTGGGAGGACGTGGATCCGGAGCACCGTCACGTGTCCCATCTGTTCGCCCTTTATCCGGGGCGGGAGATATCCCCGCTGTCCACTCCGGAACTTGCTGATGCCTGCAGGCGGGCCCTTGAACTCCGTGGAGATGGGGGCACCGGCTGGAGCAAGGCCTGGAAAATCTGCTTCTGGGCCCGCCTTTTCGACGGGGACCACTCGTATCTGATGTTCCGCGAGCTTCTGTCCAAATCCACTCTTCCGAATCTCTTTGACAATCATCCGCCGTTCCAGATTGACGGCAATTTCGGGAGCATCGCAGGATTGTCGGAGATGCTGCTGCAGAGTCAGAACGACGAGCTGCACCTGCTTCCGGCACTGCCTTCGGCGTGGCGGAAGGGCTCCGTGAGCGGCCTGCAGGGACGCGGAGCGTTCACTGTAGACCTGAGATGGAGCGACGGACGTCTGGAGGGTGCGACAGTATTGTCCCGGAAGGGAGGGGAGTGCAGGGTGAGGACTTCCTGTCCGGTGGCGGTCAGGCGCGCCGGCCGCGGGAAGATGGTTTCTTCGCAGACTGCCGCGGATGGCAAGTATTTTGTTACTGTGTTCCGGACTTCGGCGGGCGAGAAATATTCCCTTGTCGCGAATTAATGTTATCTTTGTCGGACAAATCGATTGAAATCTATGCTGGATTTGATGTTTGTGCACTGGCACGTTGACCCGGTGCTGTTCCATATCGGAAGCCTTGGTATCAGGTGGTACTCCCTTCTTTTCGTGTCGGGATTCATCATCGGATGGTACATCTTCAGGGGGTTCTTTCGCAGGGAGGGTATTTCCGAGGACCTTCTGGACCCGCTTCTCTATACGCTTCTGATAGGCACTATCGTGGGAGCGAGGCTCGGGCACTGCCTTTTCTACCAGCCCGACTATTATCTCGGCAGCTGGCAGGGTTTCTGGGAGATATTCATGCCGTGGAAGGGCGGTCTCGCCAGCCACGGCGGAGCCATTGCCCTGATCCTGGCAATGTGGTGGTATGCAAGGCATTACGGGAAGAAAAACGACTTCGATTTCCTCTGGATAATGGACCATCTGTGCATCACGGTGGCGTTCGCCGGATGCCTTATCCGTCTGGGAAACCTCTTTAATTCAGAGATATACGGTGACGTGACGAACCTTCCTTGGGGATTCATCTTCGACCTCAGGGGCGAGACTGAGCCGAAGCATCCGACCCAGCTTTACGAGTCGCTGTCATACCTTGCACTCGGGCTCATACTCGTGTGGCTGTACAAGAAGAAGCTGGACAAGCTCCCTAGGGGCATTTTCTTCGGCCTCTTCCTCATCGGCTGCTTCGGGATGCGCTTCCTTATCGAGTTCATCAAGGAGCCTCAGGTGGGCTTCGAGGAGACGATGGTCCTGAATATGGGACAGCTGCTCTCGCTGCCGTTCATCATTGCCGGCATAGGCATACTGGTGATGGCTTTTGTGCGCAAGGTTCCGGCACGCGCGGTGCATGATGCCAGGGTGCGGAAGCCGCAGGGAAAATAATTTTAAAATTTTTTATTAATTATTTGGAAGTTGTTGCAAATGGAACGATATTTGCAACAACTTTTTGTTGTGCAATAGATTATTGAGAATTATTACATATGAAGAAAACGTTAGTAGTCGCTGTCCTGCTGGGCTTTATGATTCCGCAGGCCGGTTTTTCGCAGGAAGTGCCGTCGGATGACGCCCCTACTGTCCTGACACTTGAGGACGCTGTCAGAATCGCCCTGAGCGAAAATGTGGCAGTCAAGGTGGCAGACAAGGAGATTGAAAGGAGCCAGTATGCCAGGAAAGGCTCATATGCAGCCCTTTTCCCTCAGGTGGACGGCTCGGTGTCATATTCCCGTACCATCAAGAAACAGGTAATGTACATGGACTTTGACATGAGCGCCATGGGTGGTGGCGGCATGGGCGGTGATACCGCCGATCCTGCCGAAGTTGCCACCCGCGCAGCCGATGCCAAGGCCAAGGGTACTACCCCCGGCGGTGGAATCGAGGTGGGCCGCTGGAATACTTATTCCGCCGGTATCACCGCTGGGATGCCGCTGGTGAATGCGCAGCTCTGGAAGAGCCTGAAGATTTCCGGCCAGGACGTGGAGCTTGCCGTTGAGAAGGCCCGCTCATCACGCCTTGAGACCGTGACCCAGGTGAAGCAGGCTTTCTATGGCGTCCTCCTGGCCAAGGAGGCTTTCAACGTCTACAAGGAGGTCTATGAGAACGCTCTCGCCAGTTTCGAGCAGACCGAGAAGAAGTACAAGGCTGAGAAGGCTTCCGAGCTGGAGTATCAGAGAGCCAAGTCCACCCTGCAGAACGCTATCCCTAACGTATACGATTCAGAGAACTCCATCTACCTCGGGCTCTGGCAGCTCAAGGCCGTGATGGGAATTGACCTTGATGACAATATCGACGTGGCCGGTTCCCTCGGGGATTTTGCCTCCCAGCTGCTTCAGGGCGTCGCTGTGGAGGACGGTATCTCCCTTTCCGACAACTCGGCCCTCCGTCAGCTCGCCATCCAGGCGGAAGAGCTGGCGAACAACATCAAGCTCCAGCAGTATGCGTCGCTTCCTTCACTGAACCTCCAGTTCTCTTACAGTCTCAACGCCATGACCAATGACTTCAAGTTCAGCGAATACAACTGGTCGCCTTATTCAGCGGTGGGTCTGAGCCTTTCAGTGCCGATCTTCGCCGGCGGCAAGCGTCTCAACGCCGTCCGCCAGGCCAGGGTCCAGTACGACGAGCTCAAGATGCAGAGCGACAACACCGAGCGCCAGCTCCGTATCGCCATCCGCCAGTATCTCAGCCAGATGGAGACCTGTATGAAGAACTACGCTTCCGCTCAGATCGGAGTGGAGACCGCAAGGAAGGCGTACGAGATCGCTGTAAAGTCCTACAATCTCGGCAGCAGCACCATCACCGAGCTTAACAGCGCCCAGCTTGCGCTCACCCAGGCCCAGCTCGCAGAGTCCCAGGCCATTTACAATTTCGTAGTCGCCAGGGCTTCCCTCGAGCAGACCCTCGGAAACGATTTCACTGAAGAATAAAAACAGAACAATATAATGAAAGCAGTAACAAGGACAATTCTTTTCGCTTCAATGGCAGCCCTCGCAGTGTCCTGCGCCGGCAAGAAGAACGCCCAGGAAGCGGCTCCGGCCGAGATGCAGGCCGTTGTGACCAATGTGGAAGTATACCAGACCAGGTATGAGGATGTGCCTCAGACGGAGGTCTATTCCACCAATATCCAGGCATACGCAGTCAACAACGTCGTGCCTCAGAGCGGTTCCAGAATCAAGAAGATCAATGTAGAGGTCGGCGACTTCGTGTCCAAGGGCCAGATCCTCGCCGAAATGGACCAGACCACCCTTCAGCAGACAAAGATGAAGCTTGACAACGACGCCGTCGAGCTCGCCCGTCTCAAGGAACTCTACGAGAGCGGCGCTCTCTCAAAGTCCGACTACGACGCAGCCCAGCTCGCTTTCAACGTCAGCAGCTCACAGTATGAAAACCTTTCCGAGAACGCCATCCTCCGTTCGCCTATCTCCGGAGTCATCACCGCTAGGAACTATGATGCCGGCGATATGTACGCGATGTCCTCTCCTATCTATGTCGTCCAGCAGATCACTCCGGTCAAGCTCCTCGTAGCAATGTCCGAGACCGATTACTCGAAGATCGACACCGGCGACGTCGTGGAGATCACCACCGACGCCCTTGCCGACAAGCAGTTCACCGGAAAGATCAACAGGATCTATCCTACCATCGACCCTGCCACCCATACAGTTACCGTGGAGATCAGTGTCCCTAACAATGACAGGGTTCTCCGTCCGGGAATGTTCGCCCGCGTGAAGGTGACCTTCGGTGTCAACCACAGCATCGTCATCCCTGACGTGGCGGTGGCCAAGCAGCAGGGTTCGGGCCAGAAGATGGCTTTCGTTGTCAATGGGGACAATACCGTCACCAGCAGGATGATAACCCTCGGCCGCCATTTCGGCCAGATGTACGAGGTGCTCAACGGACTCGATGAAGGTGAAAGGATAGTGTCCAGAGGCCATACGGCCCTCAGGAGCGGTGATGAAGTCAACGTAATCAGAGAAGAAGCATTATGAGCATATACAGGAAAGCGGTGAACAACCCCGTGACCACGGCATTGATTTTCATTGCCTTCGTGGTCTTCGGAGTGTTCTCCCTCGTTAAAATCTCAATCGCGCAGCTGCCGGACTTCGACGCGAACACCATCCTGGTGATGTCGTCCTATCCGGGACTCAGCGCCGCGGATATTGAAACGAACCTTACGAAGGTTCTTGAAAACACATTGAACGGTGTCAGTGACCTGAAGAGCATGACCTCCACTTCAAGGGAGAACACCGCCCTTATCCAGCTCGAGTTCCGTTATGGAATCGACATAGAGGAGGCCACCAACAACGTGCGTGACAAGCTGGATATGGTGAACTCGTCGCTGCCTGACGGCGCGACGGTTCCGGTCATCTTCAAGTTCAGTGCTGACGATATGCCTATCATGATCCTCTCGGCCACTGCCGAAGAGAGCCTTCCGGGACTGGACAAGATACTTGACGACAAGATGGTGACTCCTCTTGCACGAGTCAACGGCGTAGGTACCGTATCAGTGACCGGTGCCCCTACCCGTGAAATCCAGGTTTACTGCGACCCTAACAAGCTTCAGGCTTACGGTCTGTCGGTAAGCACCATCTCCCAGATAATTGCCGCTGAAAACAGGAACGTCCCTTCAGGAAGCATCGACATCGGATCGGATTCGTATTCCCTCCGTGTCCAGAAGGAGTTCCAGGACCCTTCAGAGCTTCTTGACATAGTCCTCGGCTCAGTGGGTGGCAGAATCATCTACCTCCGTGATGTCGCCACGGTCCGTGACGGCAGCCAGGAGAAGGAGATGGAGTCCTACACCAACGGTGCCCGTTCTGCACAGATCATCATCCAGAAGCAGGCCGGTGCCAATACCGTCGATGTCATCAAGAGCGTGAAGAAGCAGCTCAAGGTCATCGAGAAGACCCTTCCTCCTGACATTCAGGTGACCACCGTCATCGACTCTTCCGACAATATCATCAACACTATCGATACCCTCAAGGAGACCATCCTCATCACGTTCATCGTGGTTATGCTCGTGGTGTTCATCTTCCTTGGAAGGTGGAGGGCGACTTTCATCATTGTCCTTTCCATCCCTATCGCCCTGCTTGCGTCGCTGGTTTATCTGTTTGCGACGGGCAATACCCTGAACATCATCTCGATGTCGGCCCTTTCGATTGCCATAGGTATGGTGGTGGACGATGCCATAGTGGTGCTGGAGAACGTTACGACGCATCTGGAGAGGAACGAGAAGCCGAAGGAGGCCGCTGTGCACGCCACTTCCGAAGTTGCCATCTCGGTTATCGCTTCCACCCTTACAATGCTCTGCGTGTTCCTGCCTCTCACTATGATGACCGGTATGGCCGGACTGATGTTCAAGCAGCTGGGATGGATCGTCAGTATCATTATGATCGTGTCCACGACCGCGGCTCTGACCCTTGTCCCTATGCTCTGCTCCCGCTTCCTCAAGGCGGGTCCGAAGACAGGCAAGCTCCACGTCGCCATCTTCACTCCGATCAACAAATGCCTTGATGCCATTTCCAACGGTTACGCCAAGCTTATCGGCTGGTGCACCACCCACAGGGCAATAGTCATCGTTTCGGCGCTTGTAATATTCATATTCTCGCTCGTTGCATTCCTTCCTGGACTTGAGACCGAGTTCTTCCCTCGTTCCGACGAGGGCCGTCTCACAGTGAACGTCGAGCTTCCTGCCGGTACAGCCCAGGAGGTTACCGGAGAGTTCGCCCAGAGATTCTATGCTCAGATGAAGGAGGATATCCCGGAGATGGTCATCTGCAGTATGAGCTATGGTCAGGCCGATGCTTCCAACGCTTTCGCAAGCATGAGAAGTAACGGTTCCAACGTCCTTTCGTTCAACGTGAACATCGGCAGTATGGAGAAGCGCCAGCGCAGTTCGACCCAGATAGCCGATATCATCCGTGCCGACCTGAGGCAGTATCCTGAGGTCAAGAAGGCGCGTGTGAGCGAAGGTATGGGCGGTATGGGCGGCGCTTCCACCCTTGACCTTGAAATCTACGGATATGACTTCCAGACCACCGACGATGTGGCACAGATGCTCAAGGAGAAACTCTCCAGTGACCCTTGCTTCACCCAGGTGACTGTCAGCCGTGACGAATATACCCCTGAGTTCCAGGTGGACTTCGACAGAACGAAGCTTGCACTCAACGGTTTGAACTCGACTACCGCAGGTGCGGCCTTCAGTGCTGCGATGAGCGGCTCCACAAGTTCATACTACCGTGAGGAAGGAGAAGAGTACGGTATCAGGGTCCGTTATGCTCCTGAGTTCAGAACCAGCGTCGAGGATATCGAGAACATCATCCTTTACAATGCTGCCGGACGGGCAGTCAGAATGAAGGAGCTCGGCACCGTCGTCGAGGCGAAGGTTCCTCCTACCATCGAGAGGAAGGACCGTGAAAGAGTCATCACCGTGACCGGTATCGTGGCGGACAAGGTGCCTCTCAGCAAGGCTGTCGAGTCGGCTCAGAAGACCATCGATTCCTCCAGCATTCCTTCAGAACTTTCTGTGGTTATCGCCGGAGACTATGAGGACCAGCAGGAAATGTTCGGAGACATGCTTCTCCTCATTGTCCTGATCATCATCCTTGTATATATGGTTATGGCATCGCAGTTCGAGTCGTTCATGAGTCCGTTCGTGATCATGTTCTCAGTGCCGTTCGCACTTACGGGTGTGCTTCTCGGTCTCTGGACTTCCGGAACAGCCCTTGGAGTCATGGCCCTCATCGGTATCATCATCCTTCTCGGTATTGTAGTGAAGAACGGTATTGTGCTCATCGACTATACCATTCTCTGCCGTGAGAGAGGAATGAGCGCCATCGAGGCATCCGTGACAGCTGCAAGAAGCCGTCTGCGCCCTATCCTTATGACCACCCTTACCACCGTGCTCGGTATGGTGCCTATGGCTGTCGGTCACGGAGAAGGTGCTGAGATGTGGAACTCACTCGGTGTCACCGTCTGCTGGGGACTTTCAGTCTCTACATTGATCACCCTCGTCATCATCCCGACCATCTACTGCTCGTTCGCAGTAAGGCAGGAGAAGAAGAAATCAAAAGCATAAACAATGAAAGCGATATTCATATCATACAACCAGGCTTACAACGAGGAGATCGTTGAAGTCCTTGAGGCCAACGGCCAGCGCGGCTATACCGCCTGGCAGGACATCCAGGGAAGGGGAAGCGAAGACGGCATCCCGCATCTGGGGAACCATGCATGGCCTGAGATGAACCACGTCATCCTGACTGTCGTCGAAGATGGCAAGGTGGACGGGATACTCGCAGACCTTAGGGAAAGGGACCGTCAGTATGAGAAACTCGGCCTCCGCGCATTCGTATGGACCGTTGACTCCATCATATAAGGTCCGTCCTCAGACTTTGGATTCCAATCATAAATTTTTATATTTGTGATTGGAATTTTTTATTATGCCCTAATTCGCTTTGTTTATGGCTACTGTGATTGACAACAACAATTTTTCGGAACTGGCCTCTGCTGGCCGGCCCCTTCTTATTGATTTCTGGGCGCCTTGGTGCGGCCCTTGCCGTATGATGTCCCCTGTTGTGGAGGAGCTCGCCCAGGAGTATGAGGGCCGTGTCATCATCGCGAAGTGCAACGTTGACGATGCGGAGGATGTGGCGGCACAGTTCAATATCAGGAACATCCCCACGCTTGTTCTTATGAAGGGCGGACAGCTTGTGGATAGATTCGTCGGGGTGGTGGCCAAGAAGGATATCGCGGACGCCCTGGAATCCATGCTTCGTTAGAAAACTCAACCTACTGGAATATGAAAAGGATAATACTTACCGTTCTGGCAGCGATAATTGCCATTTCTGCATCTGCAGGTGATTTCGGTGTAACCGCAGGTTTCACTTCATCCAAGGCTTCCTTGAAGGATATTGAACTCAATTCCGTCAGCCTCTATCATGTCGGTCTGACCTACAGGCAGTCATTCCTCGGAGTGCTGGCACTTCAGCCTGAACTTCTCTATAATGTGAAGGGAACCACTCTGGACCATGGATTCAATGATGCCTCAGTCGACCTCAAGATGGGTTATCTCGAGGCTGGTCTTCAGCTTCAGGCCGGCGTTGACATCCTGATCGCCAGACTGTATGCTCTCGTTGAGCCATATGCCGGATATTGTGTGAACTCAAAGATTTCAGGTTCCGATGTCAAGGCTGATTTCCTGAACAACCTCGAGTACGGAATGGCGTTCGGCGGAGGCATAGAGCTCTTGCAGAAGGTACAGGTCAGCGCCAAGTATTTCAGGAATTTCGGTGAACTCAAAGGTACAAGTGCATCGCAGATAAAGGACGATGTTTCCGGTTTTGTACATAACGCTCTGGACAAGAGCAATTATGGCGGAGTCCAGGTGTCATTCACTTTCTTGTTCTAACCGGAGCCTTGTATGGATAGAACCGCTGTCATAGATTTTCTGGGAGATGACTGGAAAAGGACGATGGACCTGATCCACTCGTCCCTTGACAGCGATATTTCTTTGCTTAAGACCACGAATGAGTCGATATTGAGCCATTCCGGGAAGCAGCTGCGCCCTATGCTGTCCCTTCTTGTGGCGAAAGCCTGCAGCGACGGGGATCTGAAGGATGAGAGCATCCGTTATGCCGCCGCTGTGGAACTGCTCCACAATGCCACTCTGCTTCATGATGACGTGGCTGACGCCAGCGAAACAAGGCGCGGTGCGCCTACCGTTGCATCCACTCTCGGGAGTGTCCCGTCAGTGCTCATCGGCGATTTCTGGCTTGTGAAGGCAGTGGACCTGGTCCTGAATACCGGAGCGTACGGCAACGATGTGGCGGGACTGTTCGCGCAGACTCTCCGCCATCTTGCTGAAGGGGAGATGCTTCAGCTTCAGAAAGCTTTTTGCGGGGATACATCCGAGTCGGATTATTTTAAAATCATCTTCTCCAAGACGGCATCCCTTTTCGAGGCGGCCTGCCGCTCTGCCGCGATGTCTGTCGATGCTCCGGAGCCTGTACGCAAGGCGGTGGGGGAGTATGCGGTCAAACTGGGTCTCGCCTTCCAGATCAAGGATGATATTCTCGATTATGAGGGGGGCGATATCGGAAAGCCTGTCGGAGTGGACTTGAAGGAGCAGAAGATCACCCTGCCCTTGCTGGGGGCTTTCCACAACGCACCTGACGGGACTGAGAGGCTTGTGAGGCAGATGGTCTGCGGGATTCCGCAGCATCCGGAAAATGTAGAAAGGATCATTACGTTCGTAAAGGAATACAACGGAATGGAGTATGCCGTTGAAAAGCTCCATTCTCTGTGCGATGATGCGGCTGCGGCGCTGTCCGTCCTTCCGGACAGCCGCGCTAAGGAATACTTGAAGGATCTTGCATATTATACTGCTGACAGGAAGAAATGATCTTTGATGAAATACGGGGAAACGAAGATGTGAAGCGTGCCCTTGCCGGAATGATCGACAGCGGCCGCATCCCTCACGCCATCATGCTCTATGAGAATGACGGCTGCGGTGCCATCTCCCTTGCCCTCGGATTCCTTGAAAGGCTTACCGGATCCCAGAAGGTCCGCAAGCTCATCCATCCTGACATCCATTTCATCTTTCCAGTCACCAAGGGAAGCAAGGTATCCACTGACAAGCCCACTTCCGAGTCGTACCTGACCTATTGGCGCGAGCTTGTGAGCGGTAACCCGTATTTCCTCGAGAGCGACCTCGGTGATGCTCTCGGCATAGAGGGCAAGTCCTCCCTGATAGCCATTGCGGAGGCGAAATTCATCATAGACAAGCTTTCCTTCCATTCGCTGGAGGGCGGCTGGAAGGCCGTGGTGGTCTATCTTCCCGAGAAAATGAACAAGGATACGGCGAACCGCCTGCTCAAGAGCATCGAGGAGCCGCCGGAGAAAACCCA
Organism: Candidatus Cryptobacteroides sp.; assembly: GCA_045597895.1. GTDB lineage: Bacteria > Bacteroidota > Bacteroidia > Bacteroidales > UBA932 > Cryptobacteroides. The sequence goes on from JAZLLA010000053.1 coordinate 37,743, forward strand.
GTTTATCTTCATCACCCACGCTCCCGAGAAGGTGCTGACGACCATTTCTTCGAGATGCCAGGGTATCCGTGTGCTGCCATTGTCCCGTGAGGAGGTGGCTGCGGAGCTGGTGGAGCGTTTCGAACGGTCTGAAGAGCAGGCACGGGTGGCTGCGGAGCTGTCAGGCGGGAGCGTCGGGAAGGCATTGTCATATCTGGGAGCGGCGGAGGAGGTCGGGCAGGAGTTCGAGCTTTTCACTTCTCTGATGCGCTCGCTGCTGGCGAAGGACCTTCTGGCCGCACAGGATGTCGCTGAGGCTCTGGCCTCGCTTCCTTCGCGCGAGAAGGCGAAAGCGTTCTGCAGCTATGCGTCCGAGGGATTCAGGAAGGTCTTCATGGTCCAGCAGGGGCTGCCGCAGCTGGCGGGGATGTCGGCCCAGGAGGGCCCGGTGTTCGAGGGATATGCTTCGAAGCTGCGCAAATCGTTCTCCAGGAGTGCGGAACCGCTTCTGGACAGGGCTCAGTTCCTGATAGAAAGGAATATAAATCTTAAAATAATGTTCTGTGACTTGGTCAACAGACTGTATACATTGGTATAAATGGAAGACAACAAGAATAATGAGGCCGTCTGGTTCGACTGCAGCCGCGGATGCTCCACGACAGTCAATCCTCAGACAAGCGAAATAGAATGCAACTATCGTCAGGGCTGCTGCAAGCTCAAGGACTACAACTGGTTGAGCGGCGTGCCTGCGACCGAGTGCACCGATCTCTTCGAGGTCCGTTTCAAGAACACCAGGAAGGGAATCTATGTCAATGCCTCCGGCCAGAACGTCAAAACCGGTGACCTGGTCATCGTGGAGGCCACCAACGGCCACGACCTCGGCATCATCACGCTTGAGGGACCGGTGGTGGCACGCCAGATGAAGTGCAAGGGCATCAACCCTGAGACCACTGAGTTCAAGAAGATCTATCGCAAGGCCCGTCAGAACGACGTCGTGAAATGGCAGGAGGCCATTGCACGCGAGCAGGATACTATGATAAAGGCCCGCCGCATAGCCGCCGAGATGGGGCTTGAGATGAAGATCGGAGACGTGGAGTTCCAGGGCGACGGTACCAAGGCGATCTTCTACTACATCGCCGACGGCCGCGTGGACTTCCGCCAGCTCATCAAGGTCTTCGCCGAGGAGTTCAGGATCAGGATCGAGATGAAGCAGATAGGCGCCCGCCAGGAGGCCGGCCTTATCGGAGGCCTCGGAGTCTGCGGCCGCGAGCTCTGCTGTGCGAACTATATCACCAACTTCCAGTCCATCACCACTTCCGCTGCGCGTTGCCAGGATCTCTCGCTGAATCCTCAGAAGCTCGCGGGTCAGTGCGGAAAGCTGAAGTGCTGCCTGAACTATGAGGTAGCGACATATCTTGACGCCCAGTCCCGCATCCCTAGAGTGAGCGAGCCTCTCGAGTTCGAAGACGGGCAGGCGTTCCTTATGAAGACTGATATCCTTCGCGAAGTGATGTACTTCTCATATGACAAGTCTTCACTGTCGAATCTGTTCGCGCTTGACGCCAGCGAGGTCCGTGAGATAATCAAGATGAACCGCAACGGCATCAAGCCGGAGTCCCTCCAGACAGAGCCGGAGCCTGTTGCGCCCGAGTTCATCACATCCGTCGGCGATGACAGCATCACCCGCTTCGACCATCCTGAACGCAAGAAAGGGCGGGGCAGAGGTCGCGGCAAGGGTGGCAATGGCGGCAATGGCAACGGTGGCAACAACCGGGGCCGTGGCAACGGCCATCGCGGTTCGCGCCAGGGCGGCCGTCAGGGTGGCAAACCTGAAAACAAACCGGAGAACAAGCAGTAGGGTGATTTCATGAGATCAGGATTCCTGAACCGTATATTGGTGCTGCTGGTGGTGCTGCTGACAGCTTTTTCCTGCCGCGAGCCTGACACACAGGAGTGTTTCATCCCTTCGTCAGCTTTGGGTAGCGACGGGCTGTATCATTTCTCTGTGGACCTTTCTGATTCACTGGCGCTGTCCTATGACATTTCGTTCTATTCCAGAATAGATGGCAGCAGTTTGAAGATCGATGCTGCAAAGGATTTCCCTATGCTTGTCACCTGGGTTTCCCCTTCGGGACAGAGATATGGGGAAAAAGTCTATTTCGGTCTTCACGAGCCTTCGGAGGGGTCTGTTTTCTATTCCAGCCAGTACCGTATGCTGTATCTGAAGGACTTCCTTCCGAAGCATCGGGGTGTCTGGGGGCTTGATGTGCGTGTGGACTGTCCCAGGAGCCTTTCCGGTTTCCGGGGACTGGGTATGATTTGTAAAACGAACAGAGAGGATGGGACACAAGAAACTGATTAAGTTCGCTCAGAACGAGACATTCAAATGTTTGCTTCAGCCTTCTGCGGAGGAACTTCTTGCGGACGGGTATTTCCACCTTCGCGACCATTCCATCAAGGGGCGTTGGAACGAACTTATGTTCGACAGGCCGCGGCCGATAGTGCTGGAGCTTGGTTGCGGCAAGGGAGAGTATACCATCGATCTGGCCGAGCGCAATCCTGAGTTCAATTATATCGGTGTGGATATCAAGGGCGCGCGGCTTTGGAAGGGGGCAAAATATGCGACCGAGCACAGTCTGGGCAACGTCGCTTTCCTGCGTACGCGCATCGAGTTCATCACCGCTTTCTTTGCTCCGGGGGAGGTGTCGGAGATATGGTTGACCTTTTCGGATCCTCAGTTCAAGAGTGAGAACAGCCGCCTGACTTCTCCTGTGTTCCTGGAGAAGTACCGTTCGTTCCTGGCTCCGGGTGGCATTGTCCATCTGAAGACTGACAGCCGTTTCCTCTATGAATATTCTTCCGCCGTAGTCAGTGCCAACTCTCTCCGTACCCTCGCATCCACTACAGACCTCTACGGCACGCCACATTTCGAGGGTAAAGATGCGCTGTATGAGGTGCAGACGTTCTATGAGAAGATGTTCCTGCAGCAGGGATACAAGATCACCTATCTTGAGTTCTGCATAGACCATGAGGGACCGTACGTGAGTCCCGAGTGGGACGAGGACTACTGGCGCAGCGTCGAGGGACCGCGCCTCCTTTTCGGCCACGACTCCGCCGAAACCCGCCGTCAGAAGCTAAAAGCCGAAGACTAGGCTCCTACGCCCTTCTGTGGCCATCATTCATCTTGCTTCCCGGCTTCCGCATATTGATACAACATCATGATATATGATGTCCCAACGAAAGACTCGGAACGGGCATCGCCTTTCTACGGCCTTGCATGGCGTATTGCTGCTCCAAGTGCCACTTTTTTTCTGGTATACGGATCACGTACTTGGCTCTCGCCCATATCTGTGGCTCATTCCTGTTCCAAGCCATTCGCGGAGAAAAATATGCAGAATGATATAATTCTAAAATATACCCCTATCTTCCCGATTGTTCAATTAGTTGGACCTATTATTTTAGCATATGAAACAATGTGGGAAGATATGGAAGAGGAACCAATTGAGATCATTCATTTTCATTCGGACGGAAAACAGGCGCCGGGCCTTCATTTGTCGAAATCAGATTTCGCTGCGTCCTTGAACAGGACGGCTGTTTGTGCTGCGGAGTTTCCGGATGTCACGATTGTGGCTTTTGATATTGAGGACACGCATTTTCATTTTGTATTGAAATGTCGCAGGTCCAGAGGGTGGCTTATGATAGCTCTTTTCACTAAAATGACACATCGATATCTTTCTGAAACACGTGATGATGGATCATTCGATGGAAAAGTTGTATTCAGCGAAGACATTGTGGACACTGATGACTATTGCCAGAATGTCTGTGCATATACCGTTATTCAGCCAACAAAGGATGGGCAGCAGATAATGCCGTTTGATTATCCGTGGGGATCCGGTCCTCTGTACTTCAGGTCTGAAAAGGTTATTCCTGTGTGGTTTGTGGACAGGGACGGGAAGGTGCAAACCCCTATGGCCATGGGCTCCCTTACGTCAAGGATGCGGAAGAAGTGGTTCCATACGCAGAAAAGTTTGCCTGGTAATTGGCTGGTTTGCAATGGACTGATTCTTCCGTCAAATTATGTTGATGTCAAACTGTGCGAGAGTATCTTCGGCACTTATAACAATTATCGGTATTGTTTGGCAAGAGCAAATGCGGATGAAGTGAAAAGAAGAATGGCCAGGGCCCGTGGGGTTTCCCTGCCCGATATTGAGATGCGGAGAGTCTGCATGGAGAAATGTTTTCAGGTATTTCATAAGAAGATGGTCCGTGAGCTGAATTCGATGGAGCGTCTTGAACTGGCCCGCCTGTTGCGGAAGCAGTACGTGATATCACATGCCCAATTGTCCAGACTGGTCCATATGCCATTGGAAGAAATCGAGAGATACATATAGGATAGATAGACTTGGAACAGACATCGTTGTCCTACGGCCTTGCATGGCGTATCGATGCTCCAAGTGCCACTTTTTTTCTGGTATACGGATCACGTACTTGGCTCTCGCCCATCTCTGTGGCCCATTCCTGTTCCAAGCCATTCGCAGAGTGAGGGGAGATGCGGCATGAGCGTGGACGGTGATGCTGGGGCACGGCAGGCATCAGGAGAGCCGACGGGCAGGAATGTGATATGGCCGGATGGTCAGGTAATATGTGAGGTCAAGGCAATCAGAGGAACCGGGTCTGGAATATGGAGCAGAGCGAATGACCAGTAGCAGGCGTCAAAAGCCGGGGAGGGAGAGGAGAACTGTGGGGATGAGAAGGAGGAAGCCTAGGGCCAGGAGGATCAGGACGTACCTCCATATCCAGCGTATCCATCGTGTGTAAGGGACCTTGGCCATGGCGAGGGCGGCGATGAGCACGCCCGAGGTGGGGGTGATCATATTGGTGAAACCGTCACCGAACTGGAAGGCGAGTACGGTGGCCTGGCGGCTGAGGCCGATGATGTCGGAGAAAGGTGCCATTATCGGCATCGTGATGGCGGCCTTGGCTGTGGCTGAAGGAATCAGCAGGTTTATGATGGCCTGGAGGCCGTACATTGCGGAAAGCGAAGCCAGAGGCGAACTTTCGCCCAGGTTGCTTTCGAGGGAGTGCAGTAAGGTGTCCATTATCCGGCCGTCCTGAAGGATGATGACTATTCCTGAGGCGAGACCCACGACCAATGCGGCGGAGAGGATGTCCTTGGCCCCTGCGATGAATTCGTCAGCAATCCTGTTCGCGGAGTATCCTGCTGCGACGCCGCAGAGGATGCCCATCCCGAGGAACAGCGCCGAAATCTCGGCCATATACCATTTCCAGCATACCACGCCCACTATCAGCATAATCACAGTTACCAGTAGAATCCCCAAAATCCATTTGTGGCGTCCTGTCATTTCAGCGGTTTCCTCATCCGCTGTATGTAAGGCGGGAGCCTCCTTCTTCACCCGCGACGCGTAGAAGAGGGTGAAGGTTATGAGCAATGCAGTGAGCACAGCCCAGCAGACGATGCGGTATTCCATACCGGAGAACATCGGCAGGCCGGACATTTCCTGTGCGATGCCCACCGTGAAAGGGTTCAGGAACGCGCTCGAGAAGCCTATGTTCGAAGCCACGTACACTACTAGCAGGCCCACGAGGGCATCATATCCCATCGAAATGGCCAGCGGCACGACTATCCCTACAAACGGAATCGTCTCCTCGCTCATCCCGAAGACTGCACCGCCCAGCGAGAACAATATGGCAATGCCTGCGAGGACAAGCCTGTCCCGCTTGCCGACGGCGCGGATGAACCGGCGGATGCCGGAGTCCACCGCGCCGGTGGAGTTCAGCAGCCAGAACGCGCCTCCGACGATGAGGATGAAGACAATGATGCCTGCCTGCTTGATGAATCCGTTGTAAAGTGCGGAGAAGACCTGCCAGGTCTGAGGGACGGAACCGACCTTCTCGAACTGCGGCGCGGACTGCCCGTCAGTGATGTAATGCCCTCCCGGGACAATCCAGGTGGCGATGGCGCTCAAAAGTATGAGTGCGGCTATGATGACGTAAGTATTCGGGAAGGCCTTCTTCTTCTTCATAGGCCTCAGACTTGGGTCCAGTGGATGGTGATGCCGTCGCGCTCCATTCCTCTGAACCAGGTCATCTGACGCTTGGCGAACTGGTGGATGGCGTTTGAAAGCAGGGTGAAGAGCTCTTCTTCCGAGAGTATCCCCAGGATGTGCTGCGTGACGAACTTGTATTCCAGACCGTAATATATCAGGTCTTCGGCAGCGATTCCGCTGTCCAGGAGCCCTTTGACTTCATCCACGAGCCCTTCCTTCAGGCGGGCGCGCAGGCGCGCGTCGATTTTCGCGTTCCGAGTGTCGCGGTCCACGAGGGTGCCGATGTAGTATGTGCTGTGTGGAAGGAGAGTGGGATCGACGGTAGGATTGTCCTTGTTGAAGTCGTATCCGCAGGTGGCGGCTTCGATGTAGAGGCCGGTTCCTCCGCAGAGGACGGGCACGCATCCGCGCTGACGGATATCCTGGTACACCTTTACGAAATCCTTCTGGTACTCATAGACATTGTATTTCGCCCCGGCGGGCTGGATGTCTATCATATGGTAGGGGATCTCTCCGTATTCGCAGAGGTCCTTGCCCGTGCCTATGTCCATTCCGCGGTAGACCTGCCGTGAGTCGGCGGATATGATCTCTGCACTGAGGCCCATTCCGTTGAGGCAGCGTGCGAGCTGCACCGCATAGCGGGTCTTTCCCGAAGCGGTCGGGCCGAGGACGCAGACCAGGTCGCAGGAGCCGGAGCGCAGGGCATCGGCGATGGCATTGATATCGATGTCTTCGCTCTGCGGGAGTTCCGCGGTCATGGGGATATGGATCTTTGGCATAGGGAGTGTTGGTGGTCAGTGTCGGTGGAACGGGGGTCAGCCTCGCTCCATTTCGCGCCTGATGTCTTTTTCCTTGATGGTCTGGCGCTTGTCGTATTCCTTCTTTCCCTTGGCCAGGGCGATGTGGAGCTTGGCGTAGCCGTTGTCGGCGATGTAGGCGCGGACGGCTATGATTGTGAGGCCCTTCTGCTTGACCGCCTGCTGGAGGTGGCGCAGTTCGCGCTTGGTCAGAAGGAGTTTGCGGTCGCGGGCTGGCTCGTGGGCGTTCCAGGAACCCCAGAAGTAGGTGGAGATGTTCATTCCCTTGACATAGAGCTCACCGTTCACGAAATAGCAGAAGGAGTCCGCAAGCGAGGCTTTTCCCATACGCAGGCTCTTGATTTCGGTGCCGACCAGCACAATGCCGGCTTCGTACGTCTCGAGGAACTCGTAGTCGTGCGAAGCCCGGCGGTTGTTGATCTGTATCTTGCTCTTTGCCTTAGGCATATTCTAAAGGTTGAATGCTTCCTTGATGGTTTCGACGCTGTCGAGCTTCTCCCAGCCGTAGAACTGGACTTCCTTCTCGATTTCGCGGCGGCCGAGACCGTCTCCGAGGTCGCGCTCAAGCTTGAGGACCTTGGTGAACGGGGCCTTTCCGAAGTGGCCGTATGCGGCGGTGTCGGCGTAGATAGGGTTGAGGAGCTGGAACTTCTCAGCTATCTTGGCCGGACGCAGGTCGAATATTTCATTGATCTTCTCAGCGATCTCAGCGTCGGTCAGACCGGCCTTGGCCGTGCCGTAGCTGTTCACGAATACGCTGACAGGGCGTGCGACTCCGATGGCGTAGGCGAGCTGGACGAGCATTTCGTCGGCTACTCCCGCTGCCACCATGTTCTTGGCGATGTATCTGGCTGCATAGGCTGCGCTGCGGTCCACCTTGGAAGGGTCCTTCCCTGAGAAGGCTCCGCCACCGTGTGCGCCCTTGCCGCCGTAGGTGTCGACGATGATCTTGCGGCCGGTGAGTCCGGTGTCTCCTGCAGGGCCTCCGATCACGAAGTTGCCGGTAGGATTGACAAAGAGCTTGTAATCACCCTGGAAGAGGGCGGCTGTCTGGGCCGGCAGGGACTTGATCAGGGCCGGCAGAACGATGGCGCGCACGTCGCGCTCGATGCGTGCGTGCATGGCCTCGACGCTGTCGAACTCGTCGTGCTGGGTGCTGAGCACTATGGTGTGGACGCGGACCGGCTTTCCGGTCTGTCCGTCATATTCGATGGTGAACTGTGATTTTGCATCCGGACGGAGGTAGTCCATCACTCCCGGCTGGTTGTGACGGATGTCGGCGAGGATGATGAGAAGCTTGTGCGAAAGGGCGAGCGGCAGAGGCATGTACTCCTCTGTGTCGCGGCACGCGTAGCCGAACATCATTCCCTGGTCGCCGGCTCCCTGCTCCTCAGGGTCTTCGCGGACGACGCCCATGCGGATGTCGGCGCTCTGCTCGTGGATGGCCGAGAGCAGGCCGCAGCTCTGGCTGCTGAACATCAGCTCGGAAGAGTTGTATCCTATTTTTTCGATGACGTCACGTGCAGTCTTCTGGATGTCCACATATGCGTGGTCGGAGCGGACCTCTCCGCCCACTACTACGAGTCCGGTGCTGCAGAAAGTCTCGCAGGCGACCTTGGCGGCTTCGTCCTGGCGGAGGAATTCGTCGAGTATTGCGTCTGAAATCTGGTCGGCGACTTTGTCCGGGTGTCCTTCCGATACTGATTCGGAAGTGAAAAGGTAGTTCTTCATAATAAAAAATCTCCAGCGTTATATACACGTGGAGAGACACATAGAGCTATATGATAAAATTTTAGCTTTTTTTTGTGTGGTTGCAAGCAATCAAATCAGTCCACGTTTCCGATGCAAAGGTACATATTAAATATTAATTGCAAACTTTTTTTGATGAAATTGTTGAAAATCATATCAAATCCTTGGATTTTTTTTGGTGTATTTTTCAAAAACGCGTAATTTTGCACTTTATTGTTAAAGACAGTGATTATATTATATATAAACCATTATGCGTCAAACAATTAAAAGAGTTTTGGCCGCAATCGCGGCCATTCTGGTGGGTGTTTCTGCCTTCGCGCAGGTCACCACGTCTTCAATGAGCGGTAAAATATCTGATGCTCAGGGTGAATCCATCCCTGGTGCAGCGGTGGTCGCCGTTCACACTCCTTCAGGAACCCAGTATTATGCTGTAGCCAATGCTGAAGGTTATTTCAACATCAACGGTATGCGCGCCGGCGGTCCTTACTCCGTAGAAGTAAGCTGCCTCGGATACCAGTCAGTGACCTACACTGACGTAACTCTTCAGCTTGCTGAAAACTATGCGCTCAATGCCACTATGGCAGATGATTCCGAGATGCTCTCCGAAGCCATCATCATCTCCACGGCAGCATCCAAGTTCGCAGCTGAAAAGACCGGTGCATCCACCAACATCAACAGGGACCAGATCACCAGCCTCCCTACCGTCAGCCGTAACATCACCGATGTTACCAGACTTTCACCTTACGGTGGAAACGGTATGACCTTCATGGGTGCTGATGACCGTTCTTCAAACTTCACGGTCGATGGCGCAAACTTCAACAACAACTTCGGTCTTAGCGGTGACCTCCCTGGCGGCGGTAACCCTATCTCCATCGATGCCATCGAAGAAATGCAGGTCGTTATCTCTCCTTACGATGTACGCCAGACCAACTTCATCGGCGGCGGTGTGAACGCTATCACCAAGTCCGGTACCAACACCACAAAGGGAAGCGCTTATGTATATCATAAGAACGAGTTCATGCGCGGTAACACCGTTGCCGGCCTCGAGCTCGGAGACCGCAATGCTGACCGTACCACCACTTACGGTGCTACCCTCGGCGGCCCTATCATCAAGAACAAGCTCTTCTACTTCGTCAACTTCGAGTTCATCCCTCATCCTGAGGAGACTTCACGCTGGCAGGCTTCAGATGACGGTGTTGCCGACCCTGATCTCTACATTTCACGCGTGACCAAGTCCGACATGCAGAAAGTCAAGGATTTCGTGAAGGAAAAGTACGGCTATGACACCGGCTCCTACACCGATTTCAGCGGCAATGAGATGAATATGAAGGCTCTTGCCCGTATCGACTGGAACATCAACGACAACCATCACCTCGCTTTCCGTTACAACTACACCGTTTCCAAGGAGTGCAACTATACCAATGCATCTTCTTCAGACTGCGGACAGCGTGCCACTGAGGCCCGTATCGGTAAGTACTCAATGTCTTTCAGAAACTGCTTCTATACAATGAACAACCTTGTGAGCTCTTTCTCACTCGACCTGAACAGCCGTTTCTCAAACAACATCGTGAACCAGTTCCTGGCTACCTATTCAAAGCTTGACACTACCCGTGGAACCGATTCAGACTACTTCCCTCACGTGGATATCCTCGACGGAACAGGAACCATCACTCCGTACATGTCCCTCGGTTACGAGCTCTTCACATGGCAGAACGGTTACCATAACAACGTGTTCAACCTCAAGGATGACCTCACCATCTACAAGGGCGCCCACAAACTTACCGCCGGTCTCGCTTACGAGTACCAGATGGCTGACAACGCTTACCTCAGAAACGGTACAGGTTACTACCGTTACAACTCTCTCGAGGACTTCCTCACAGGAGCAACCCCTGAGACCGTTAACTTCACCTACGGTTACGAGAACCTCATGCGTGACGATCCTGCAAGCCGTGTAATGTATCACAAGGCCAGCATCTATGCTCAGGACGACTGGGATGTAACCCCAAGATTCAAGCTTACCGCTGGTGTCCGTATCGACGACTTCTTCTTCGATAACAGCAACATCATCACCAACCAGGCCGTTTACGACCTCGAGTATCCTGATGCTGACGGCAACATCCGCCACATCGATACCGGCAAGTGGCCAAAGGCCGTTCCTATCGTTTCCCCTCGTATCGGCTTCACCTGGGACGTTCTCGGTGACAAGAGCCTCAAGGTACGTGGAGGTACCGGTCTCTTCTCAGGACGTATTCCTCTCGTGTTCCTCACCAACATGCCTTCAAACTCTTCAATGAACCAGTATGCCGGTATCATCACCACCAAGTATAAGGATGGTGTAGGCACTCCTGATCCTAACCTGGAGGCCTTCAAGGGCGGACTCATCACTGACAGAGAGGTAATGAGACAGAAATGGTATGACCTCGGCTATCCTAAGGAGATTTCTGCAGAAGACGGTAAGATCCCTTCAAAGCTCGCAGCAGTCGATCCTAACTTCAAGATGCCTCAGGTCTGGAAGACTTCCATCGCTATCGATTATGCTTTCCCTACCTCATTCCCATTCACCGTTACTGTTGAAGGTATCTACAACAAGAACGTGAACGCTTCTACAATGGAAGACTGGAACATGATCCCTGTAGACGGATTTGCAAGGTTCAACGGTGCTGACAGCCGTCCTATCTATCCTGCAAACTACACTTATACCAAGTCTCCTGCATACGTACTTACCAATACCCATCTCGGATATGGCTATTCAGGGAACATCACTGTGAACATGGCTCCTGTCGAGGGCCTCAGCATCATGGCTGCATACACTCACACTGTTTCAAAGGAACTTACTTCACTCCCTGGATCAGACCCTGCATCCATCTTCAACTATGTTCCTACCGTTGCGGGTCCTAACTATACTTCCCTGCATTCAGCACAGAACGTAACTCCTGACCGTGTAGTGGCTTCCATTACCCACAACGACAGGAGCCACAACCACTTCGGCTTCATCTATGAGGCCTGGAGAGGCGGTTACAACTATTCATATATGCTTACCAACGATATGAACTCCGACAACTACAAGTACGATTCCCTCTTCATCCCTACCGAAGAGCAGGTCGCTAACGGTGAGTTCAGGTTCGTTTCTCCAGATGATGCCCAGCGTTTCATGGACTTCGTGAACAATGACCCATATCTCAGCAAGCACAAGGGCGAATATGCAGAAGGTTATGCAGTGTTCTCACCTTGGGTTCACAGAGTTGACTTCAGCTACAAGCACGATTTCCAGCTCAAGCTCGGTAATACCACCAACACCCTCCAGCTCAGCCTCGATGTCAAGAATCTTCTTAACCTCTTCAACTCAAGCTGGGGTGTAAGCAAGTACCTCAACCCTCAGATTGGTTCTGAGGCACGTATCCTTCAGTACGAAGGTGTGGACGCTGAAGGTTATCCGACCTTCTCCACCCCTGGTGTCATCAATGGAAGCACCGAGACATTCGTTCACAACACAGGTATCGGCCAGTGCTGGTATGCATCCATCGGTATCAAGTATTTGTTCAACTAATCCGCAGCCAATTACAATATGAAATTCAGATTTTTTATTGCAGCAGCTCTTCTTCTTGGACTTGCAGTAGGTTGCGAGCAGCAGGAGATCAGCACACTTGACGAGATCCAGGTATCTCAGTCATATGCTTCCCTCGACGTAAATGGTGGATCTGCCACTATTGATATCACTGCCACAGAAAGCTGGCAGGTCGTTGAAAGTTCAGTTCCTTCCTGGCTTACCGTTTCACCTATGTCAGGTGCTGCAGGCCAGAGCAAGCTCTCCCTTTCAGCCAGTTCTACAAAGGCCACCAATGAGGCTGACATCCAGATCGTATGCGCAGGAAAGACCCAGCATATCAGCGTTATCCAGTTTGCACAGAAAGTTGACCCTGTCATCTCTTCTGTAGCTGCCGTGAACGCAGGTGCCGACGGCGTTACCTACCGTGTGAAGGGTGTTGTCTCTTCTTATGATGCAGGCAACTCCAATGCAGTCCTTTATGGAAACTGGTATATTACCGATGAGACCGGTACCCTTTATATCTACGGTACCCTCGACAAAGGCGGTAACACAAAGGGCAACCCTCTCACTTCATGGGGTATCGAGGTCGGTGACGAGGTGACCATCGAAGGTCCTAAGTCCACCTACAATGGAACAGTGGAGCTCGTTGACGTAGCTGTCATCTCCATTACCAAGTCCCTTATCAAGGTTGACGAGGTTCCTGAGGAGCCAGTCGCTCTCGAGGGTGGTACATTCGACGTGAAGCTCACCTGCAAGGGTGACGGTGTCAGCGTAAACATTCCTGCAGAGGCCAAGTCATGGCTTTCAGTAACAGGTATCCAGACTTCAGGTACCACTGCTACCGTTACCTTCGTAGCAGCTCCTAACACAGGTGGAGACCGCTCGGTTGAACTTACCTTCGTTACCACATCTGCCGGCAAGACTTATTCTTCCGTTGCTACCATCGCTCAGGCCGGTGCTATCATCGACTGCACCATCGCCGAGTACCTCGAGGCCGCAGAGGATGACACCCAGTACCGCATCTCCGGTATCATCACCACCGTATCCTCGGATTCTGAGAAGTATGGTGCAAACCTTTACGTCAAGGACGCTACAGGTGAGACCTACGTTTATGGTACTACCGACAAGGATGGCAATGTCCAGACCCTTGCTTCATTCGGAGCAAAGGAGGGTGACATCGTCGAATTGGTAGGAAAGAGATCTTCATACAAGGGCGTTCCTCAGATGGCCAATGGCGCACTCCAGTCATTCAAGACTGTCACCCCTGTCAAGGCTGCTGACGTTGACGCTCTTGCTGACGACGACAAGAACGACCCTCAGAACTACATCATGCTTCAAGGTGTCGTTGCCAAGAACCCTAACTATGACATCGCTCCTTACGGTAATTTCGACCTCGTCGATGAAACCGGCGCTGTCCTTGTCTACGGTGTATCCACCGGATGGAAGGGTGAGACCAAGAAGTTCGACACTCTCGGCGTGAAGGAAGGTGACATCATTACTATCGTCGCTTACAAGACCTCCTACAAGGGCAATGCCCAGGTAGTCGGTATGTATGTCTCCCACGAATCCATTTCCACCCAGTAGAATACTAATCCATTCTCAATAAGAAAAGAGGTCGGCTGATTCCAGCCGACCTCTTTTCTTATGCTTAAAACCTCAATGGGTGGCGTAGAACTCCTCGAGCTTTGTGAAGATTTACGAAACATACGATTCTTACTTTGTACGGGACAGGTAGTCGAGAATCCACTGTTTGAGGACAGGTATGTCATCAGTATATACTCTCCAGATTGTCTGGAACCTCACCCGATAATAATCATGTACCAGAATATGACGGAGGCCCTCAATCGCTTCCCAGTCTATTTCTGGATTTACTGTTACAAACTCTCTTGAAAGCATGTATGAACATTCTCCTATGTGTTGGACATTATAGGCAACAGCATGACATAGAATCTTGTCTGCGACAAAAGCATCTTCTGATTCAGTGTCCGCGAGAAATGATTCGATATTGTCAATAGCTTCGAGAATCAGTTCCAGGCGTGCCTGATCGTTGATTTTATTTCTCATAGACGAGGCGTTTATCTGTATTTGCAGAAGAAATAGCTGCGGGAATCAGCTGCCCGTCTTCAATCAAATCGACTTCTCGTCCTACAATATTTTCGAGATCGAGCCGATACCTTATCCGTTTCAAAAGGGATTCATCGTAGGAATACTTAACAAGCAGATCCAAATCACTGTTTTCTGTCTCTTCGCATCTGGAGTAGGATCCGAACACCCAAGCTTTTTCAACTGGGATGGTCCTGAGATAATTCCGGATGTCTGAGAACATCTTTACCCGTCCCTGATCGACTCCATCCATCAATGATTGTATTTCCGCACGTTTGTTGCGGCGCCCGGCGTATCTTAATAACCGGCTCTGGTTGACAGTATATGTTTCAAAGCAGTATTGGAACTCTTTTTTCAAAGATACTGGATCCGTGTTCTCTGCAGCCATATCCACAAGGCTCTTTTCAATGGATGGAACAGGTACTCCGCCGTATAGGGAAAGAGGGGATTCGGAAACGAGAGGTTTGACTATTGTAATGCCGGAAATGTCAGCCATCGGGAATTCCGCTTCATTATCCCGAAATGCAAGGATGTGATGGGAACGAAGAATATTCACAACGTTGTCGATGTTGTGGTATGGGACTTCAACAAAGACGTTTCCGTTTTTTTCGCTAAGGCAGAATGAAATGCCTTCTGCGTCATCCACCATGTTCCTATGGATATCGAGCAAGGCCTGCGAGAAACTGTATCGCATGTCCAGACCCTTCAATGTTCGGTATTTGCCTTTTCCGACAGCTTCAAGTCTGCCGGAGTCAATGAGCCTCCTTATTCTTGAGTACACGGTCTGGGTGGGAACTCCGGGGAACAGTCTGAAGAAGTCAGAAGTCGTCATTTCAGATTTACCGTCCAGTAATATTTCGAGTTTCTTTTCCATACGCGTCAAAAATACAAATAAATCGGCAAATACTATAAATATTTGCCGATTTATTTGCGATAGGAATTAATGTTAATCAATGGGTGGCGTAGAACTCCTCGAGCTTGGTGAAGCAGTGGGAGTTGATGATCTCTTCCAGGCGGCGGTCGAAATTGTTCCTGACGGAAACCTCGCGGTCGAAGATGAAGCATTCGCCGTTCTCTGCTGTGTAGGCCTTCCATTCAGGCAGTCCTTCGACGTTAGGGTCACCGGTCCTGGCGAAATTGGACCAGGAGTCAGCCATCCTGTCGGCGAGGCGGTAGTCAAGCTCCGTAGGCTCCGGAAGGGCCCCTTTATGGAACTGAAGGGTGTTGAAGCAGAAGTTCAGTTCGTTTCCGTGTACGGAACCGTTGTCCACAGGGGATCTCCAAGTCCACATATAGACATAGGTCGGAGCCTGTCTCGTCTCAGCTACAGCGTCAGCGGTGATGATGGTCTTGGGTCTGAACATCATATCGATGGAGAGAAGGTCCTGAGGGGTGTAGTCCGGCCAGGCCTCTGCGAAGGCCTCGACATAGGCGTCGGTATCGTCTCCAAAGGTGGCCTGAAGCTCAGCCTTGGCCTCTTCAAGAGTCATTTTCTGTCCGTACCAGCGTCTCTGAAGTTCGTTGAAAGTGGTTCCGATCATCAGTGGAACATCGGACGAAATCTCTGCGAAATCAGGCTGGAACGGCTGCTGGAGCAGGGTTTCCCCGTCAGGTGAAGGTCCAAATCCCCACATCATCGGAGTACCCGGAGTGCGGGTTCCGATGCTGGCCGCCATTGCACGCTGACCTGCTGCCACAAGCTCGCCGTAAGGCACGTCATTGAGTTTCTCCAGCTCATCTCCGCCGATACCGAGCTCGGCGACCACGGCGCGGCCGAGCTCCTCGGTCATCGCCTTGGTATTGACATTGAGGATGGTGCCGCTCATAATTATTGCCTTATGGAAGAGGCCCTTGGCTGCAGGCATGCACATAAGCGTGCCGACCTTGCCGCCGCCTCCGGACTCACCGAAGATGGTTACGTTCGAAGGATCGCCGCCGAAAGCGGCAATATTGTCACGGATCCACTCGAGGGCCTGGACAATGTCGAGCATTCCGACCATTCCGGAGTCCTTGTACTCAGGGCCGAAGGTGGAGAGGTCGAGGAAGCCGAGGATGTTCAGGCGGTGGTTGAGGCTGACGAGGACTACGTCCTTCTTTGCGAGGCCCATTCCAGGGCTGCCGGCAGCCGAGCCGGAGTCGAAGCCGCCGCCGTGGATCCAGAGCATCACAGGCTTGCTGGCCTTCGTGTCAGTGGTCCAGACGTTCAGAACGCAGGAGTTCTTTTCCGACATAATGCTGTCAGGCACCTCGCGCATGCCGCTTCCCTGCATCACTTGAGGGCCGAAATGGTCGCAGACCATCACGGTGTCCCATTTATCGACTGGAAGAGGCGGCATGAAGCGTTCCACCTTGGCATATGGGATGCCGAGGAAGGCCATCGTGCTATCCTGTTCTATTCCTTTGACGAGTCCGTCACGGGTGCGGACGATGAGCGGATCGGACGGTCCGCAGGAGCAAACAGCCGCAAGCGCGGCTGTTGCAATAAGTATTGTCTTAAGTGATCTCATGGTCTCTGAGCGGTCTTAGGGGTGCCGAAGAATGAGGCCTCGGCGTCATTTTCATCGAGGCAGAACACCATGAACTGGTCTTCGCCTTCGCAGACCTTCCAGTCTCCCTGAGGGTCGCTGTACTTGGCGAAGTTGGTCCAGGCGGTAAGCATCTTCTCGGAGAGGTCCCAGTCTCCCTGGGTCCAAGGCCTCCAGCAGTGCTTGAGGGACTTGAAGACGAACCAGAGGTCTGACGAGTGGAACGCTCCCTTCAGGTAGTCCTCTGGGTGTGAACCGTCGTCCGGGAGAGGACGGGCGAACTGGTAGGCGAATGCCGGGTCGCCCTTCTCCTTCCTGTCCAGGCAGAAGGCTGCGATGCCCGGAGCCATGTTGCCGGCGTCATTGAGCGTGAAGCCGATCATATAAGGTACATCGGCGAGGTTTCCTTCCTTGGCGGCGGTGTCGAAATCCTGCTTGCAGACGTATCCGTCGATGACAGGTGCGAACATTCCCATTCCGCCACGGAGCCCGTTGACGCGGTTGTAGATATTGACAAGGGAGAAGATCTCTTCGGTGGAGCAGGCTCTCATCTTTTCGATGGTGTCGAGACCGGCCCAGTCCATTATTTCCTTGTAGTGGGCGGCCTGCTGCTCGAGGGTCTGAGGCTGCATAGCCGGCATTGCAGGCATTCCAGGGATGGCAGGCATCGGCATCGCGAAACCCTGGGCGCTCATTATGACCGCCTTGTGGAAGAGGCCGCGGGCAATAGGGGACTCGCTGAGGGTCCTGACGCTGCGGCCGCCGCCGCTCTGTCCGAAGATGGTGACATTGTCAGGGTCGCCGCCGAACTGGGCGATATTGGCCTGGATCCACTTTAGAGCCTGGACCTGGTCCATTATTCCGTAGTTTCCTGACGAGCCGTGCTCGTTCTCGGCGATGAGGTCAGGGTGTGACATGAATCCGAACATTCCGAGGCGGTAGTTGAAGGTCACGAGGACAACGTCCTTCGCGGCCCACTCCTCTCCGTCGAACTCAGGCTCGAAGCCCCAGCCTTCCTTGAGGCCGCCGCCGTGGATCCACAGGGCGACAGGGAGTTTCTTGTCAGTGGCTCCCGGCGCCTTGGTATATACGTTCAGGTAGAGGCAGTCCTCGCTGTATGCAGGCTCGTCGCCGTAGCCCCATTCTGTGGTGTAGCCGCCAGGGTAGTGTGTGACCTGGAAGCCCGGGTGGCCGAAGGTGTCGCAGACCTTGACCCCTTCCCAAGGGACTACCGGCTGAGGTTCTTTCCAGCGGAGGTCTCCGATAGGAGGCGCTGCGTAAGGGATGCCCTTGAAGATGGTGACTCCAGGGAGCTCGCCCTGGAGTCCCTGGACCTGTCCTCCTTCAATGGTGAGGACGGGGCTGTTCTGTGCGGCCGTACATCCCGCGAGGAGCGCGATGACTGCCAGAAGGATGAATACTGTTCTTTTCATAGGTTATTTCTTTTTCGATGGTACAGGTGAAAGTCTGTAGACTGCCACGTCGTGGGATGCTACAGTGACGTTGAAGGTGTTGGAAACCATCTTGCCGCGGTTCTTGCCCTTGCCCTTCGAGAGTGTGTTCACAGGCTTGGCTTCAGGGTTCCAGAGATCCTTTACATTGTAATTCGTGCCGTTGAAATCGGTGGAGCGTCCGCTCAGGCTGTCCTCAAGGTCGAGGTCGGACCATTTGAGCACTACGTTGAGAGGGTCGGGGCCGCCGTTGAGGAGGCAGAATGCCCAGTCGCCGTTCTCCAGAGGCTTGAACCAGTACTGGAGGTCTCCGTCCTTCTTCAGCCTGAGGCCCTGGATGCCGAGAGGATCCTGGTCGATGGCGATGAGGTCCTTGTTGGTGATGGTGGCGAGGGTCTCCGGGGACATTGCGGTGATGTCGTTGCCCAGGATCAGAGGGGCGGCCATCATGCACCACATGGCGAAGTGGGCGCGGTTCTCGGCATCGCTCAGTCCGTTGCCGACCTCGAGCATATCCGGGTCGTTCCAGTGGCCCGGACCTGCGTACTGGCGAAGAGGCTCGTTGAGGTCGATGATTTCGAGCACTCCGAGGGACCTCCAGCGAGGTCGGCCGTTCTCGTCGTAGGTGATAGGGTCGGCGAGGAAGTGGGCTCCGATGTCACCGGTGGTGCGCCAGGAGTGGCCCACCTCGGCTGCCCATTCCCAAGGCTTGTTGGAACCCCATTCGCACATGCTGAAGAAGATAGGGCGTCCGGCCTTGCGGAGGGCGTTGCGCATGAGGGTGTATGCACCCTTCGGGTCGATGTTGTTAGTGTAGCACCAGTCGTATTTCAGATAGTCCACACCCCACTGGGCATACATATAGGCGTCCTGGTACTCGTGTCCGAGGCTGCCGGTGTAGCAGGCGCAGGTATTGGTGCCGGCGTCGCTGTAGATTCCGAGCTTGATGCCCTTCGAGTGGAGATAGTTGGCCAGGGCCTTCATCCCGGAAGGGAACTTTGTGAGGTCCTCGTGGACGAATCCCTGCTCGTCACGCTCTCCGTGCCATCCGTCGTCGAGGTTCAGATATACATAGCCGGCATCCACCAGGCCGAGCTCGACCATCTGGTCGGCGGTAGCTTTGATGAGTTCTTCATTGATGTTTGTCTGGAACTTGTTCCAGGAGCTCCATCCCATCTGAGGGGTTTCTGCGAGGCCTTCCCATTTCGGGAGAGGTGCATCTGGACGTCTCTGGGCGTCAGCAGGCTGCGCGGTGGCCATTACAGCCAGGCACGCGAGGAGGAAGAATGTTCTTTTCATATGGGTTATTGATTGGTTTCAGTTCATACAAATATAATGATTTCTTTTTTCGTTTTATTGAAAATCAGTAACTTTACGGCCATGAAAAAGATGCTGAAACCATTCGCAGCTGCAGCCCTTGCGCTACTTGCCTTCTCTTGCGGAGAACCTGAACCCGAGGTTGTCAAAGCTTCCTTGAACATTGAGACTAAATCAATTGATTTTCCTGCCGAGGGTGGCTCATCGACTATCACTTTTACTGCGAATATGAACTGGACAATCACTAGCGACTCGCAATGGCTTCAGTTCAGCCTTCAATCGGGCTCCGGCTCTGCATCGGCCCAGAATGTCTCTGTCAGTGCGCTTGTGAACGACGAGTATACAGTCAGGAAAGCCACTGTTTCCATCTCGGTGGGCAACATCTCCAAGAATGTGCTGGTAAGCCAGGCCGCGAAGGAGGATGAGGACGGCATACGGACATTGACTATCAAGGAGTTCAGAAACAAAAAGTCTGACAAGAACACCTTCTACAGAGTGGTCGCTCAGGTTGCTTCCATCGCCAACTATCAGTACGGCAACCTCTACCTTGTCGATGATACAGGCTATCTGTATGTCTACGGTCTGACCGCCACTAAGGTTGCGGAGAATGACCAGACTTTCGCATCCCTCGGCATCAAACCTGGGGACAGAATATCCCTCATAGGATATAGAAATGATTATCAGGGTGTTATCGAGGCCAGTGGATCCTATCTTGAAAAGGACACTCCGGGAAAATATGACGGATGGCGTGCTTCCAGTACGAAGGCCGGCTGGATGGAACTTCCTGCCACTTCTGACGCTGACGGTCACGACATTGCTGTGCATATGTTCCACTCTGACGGCTTGAACGGCAGAAGTTATTCCATTTACTGGGACTATGAGAACCGCGTTTCCCTCTGGGAGGCTTATCCTCTGTTTTTCAAGTCCAGAGGCACTGGCAGCCGCTCCGATGCCTGGGCGCTCAATCCGCTTATCCCGGAGGACAAACAGTTCAATGTTTCCAAGAGCTCGTTCAGGACCGGCAACGGTGGCTCTTATGTCAGAGGCCATCAGGTCCCTTCAGCTGACAGGCTCAACTACAAGGACAACCTCGACCTCTTCTTTTGCACCAACATATTCCCTCAGAATGCCGAATTCAATGAAGGCCTATGGAGTGACCTCGAAGAGGATGTCCGTATCTGGTCCAACCAGTGTGACACCCTGTATGTGGTTACCGGAGTCGACGTCCAGGGCAGCACTACATATGTTCTCGACAATAATGGAGCTCATGTAACTGTCCCTACAGGTGCCTACAAGGCCGTTCTAAGATACTCGAAGAACGATGGCTACAGTGGTGCGGCATTCTATATGGAAAACAAGAAACCTGCAGGCGGCGTGACTGTCAAGTCCTCGTCGATGTCCATCAGAGACCTCGAGAAGAAGGTCGGAGTCGACTTCTTCGTGAACCTTCCTGTTGCCGTTGGCAATGACGAAGCCGCCGCAATCGAGTCTGCCGACCCTGCTACCCTCTCCTGGCTCTGGAACTAATACCAAACAGTCACAGATGCTGGTATCCGTGCTACCTTCTTTGGAATAAGAGCAAATTCCTATATAGTATTAATCTTCAGCGTGGTCCCCTACAGGGTCGCGCTTTTTTTTATGAAACTTATAATGAAGACAACCTCCAAATCTCAAATTCTTTTTTTTCCCTACATCGATGTTCTTGTACAAGTTCTTATTGTGGAAGGAAGGGTAGGAACTGCCCAGTCATATATAAAGGCCAAATCCAGTTTCCTCTGTTTTCTCAAAGAATCGGATAATATGGAAGAAGAATCCGTTAAGATAGAATCCATAGACAGTTTTATGATTGGAAGATACAACGGATATCTTCTTTCACGAGGGCTTGTCCGCAATAGCATTTCTTTTTACAACAGGGTGCTTCGTTCGATTTATAACAAGGCCGTAAAGCAATACCATCTGGTCGACAAGCGTCCGTTTGACCAGGTATATACCGGTGTGGACAAAACAGTCAACAGGGCAATAAGAGAGAGCACAATTGCAAAACTCCTTGTATTGAATCTGTCATATGATAAAACTCTTGAAATGGTAAGAGATTTATTTGTGTTCAGCTATGCTGCTAGAGGGATGGCATTTGTCGACATTGCATATCTTAGGAAAGCGAACATCCACGGAAAATATATAACATATTGCAGGAAGAAGACAGGTACAAGATTGGAGATAAGAATAGAAGATCAAATCGATAAACTGATCAAGAAATATACCAATCCGAATAGTCAGTATGTCTTCCCGATTCTTGAAGGGGCATCATCAGATGACGAACAGGAGGTATATCGTCATTATCAGTCAAAACTGGCTTCTTTCAATAGAAAGTTAAAGACATTGGCATCAATGGTTGATGAGCCGCTCAAACTGACTACATATGTAGCCCGGCACAGTTGGGCAACTGCGGCCAGAAATACAAACATTCCAATGAGCATAATCAGCGAGGGCCTGGGCCATAAAAGCGAGCGTACAACCAGAATATACCTCGCATCTTTTGATGAGAGTCTTATAGATGAAGCAAATGTGAAGCTTTTGAAGAGGATTGGATATTTGTTCGTATCTATGAAAGAGACGAACAATGGCCTTGTAGATTAGTCAAACATTATACTTTTGAAATTAGCTCATTACAGAAAATGAAAATTTATCACCAAAATGTTTGTTCTATCTTAAAATTTCCTATATATTTGCCACTGTTTCGTCTCTTTCATAGAACATGACAAACTGAACAGTGTGAAAATAGTGAGTTTTCCTGATTTTGGTTGACTCGATTACGTCTTATCTCTAGAAGAAGTGGTATTTGAAGGACGTTCAGTATCAGAAAGAGGGGGGATATAAGAATGGGCAGTGATATAGCTGCCCGTGTATTGTTGTTTCGTCGCGTTTGTTTGCTTGACTTTGTGCAATGGTAATATGTTTGATAGTCACAGAACACTGAAAACACTCATTATGGAGAAGTCACTCCTTCTGGTGTTTATTCTGTTCAGCCTTCCGTTGTCTGCGCAGGAGGTCAAGGATTCTGTATCCGTTAGGGGCCCTTCTTCTCCACAGGCAGAGAAGCGTGAGGAGCCTTCTAATAGCCGTGCAGAGTGCCGTTTGGGAACCAATATCCTGTATGATGTGGCCACTGTTGCCAATCTTTCACTGGAAATCGGTTTCGCCAGACGTGTGGCGCTTAATCTCTCCTCTGCTTTCAGTCCCTGGGACATCAAGCCAGACCTTAAATTCAGGGCCCTCCTTCTTCAGCCGGAGCTCCGTTGCTATCTTTCGAAGGGTTTCAAGGGGCACTATCTGGGCGCAGAGGGTCATTATGGATGGTACAATATCGCCATCTGCGATATGGACAGGTATCAGGACAGGGACGGGAACACACCTCTATGGGGTGCGGGCCTCAGTTATGGATACGTCGTTTCATTCAACAGACATCTGGGTATGGACTTCAGTATCAGTGCCGGATACGCGAAACTTGTCTATGACTGCTTCTACAACATCGAGAACGGCGCAAAGTTTACCACGGTAACCCGTGAATGGTGGGGCCCCACCAGGATAGGGATGTCCATTTATTATCAGTTTTAAGCCATGAGGAGAATGACGTCCATACTTATGGCTTTGAGCCTTGCCACATTCTTTATCTGCTCCTGCGAGAAGATACACGAGTTCCCTATGGAGGGGAGGGACATTGATCCTACAGAGATTGGAGCCGGTATCGACATCAGGTGCAAGGTCGAGGTTCCGGTACACGATATCATCACGCGATCAGTGTTCTCGGACCCTCAGTCGCAGGCATCTGCTTCTGATTACGAGCGCCGTTATGTCGTGAATATATATGCAGCGGAATACACTGACACGTTGGTGGAGTCGCATACTGTATACCGCGAGGCGGAAGATGTCTCAGACCTTCTCATCGAAACGAAACTTCATGCGAGAAAGTACAGGCTGGTCGTCTGGATGGATTATGTACGGAAGGATACTGGGCAGGACCTGTATTATCAGACAGGCGACGGCAAGATGCTGAACGCCATCCATCAGCCTTCTGCGCGCAGTTATCTTGCATGCAGCGATTTCAAGGACGCGCAGTCGTTCGTTTCGGATATCGATCTGACTTCCTATTCCGGAAAGTGGTTTGAGAGTGTGTCCATAACCGCTCCTCTTTCCCGTCCGGTAGCGAAAATCACCATCCTTGCAAGTGACTTCGAGGATTATGCTTCTTCCATAGGATACACGGGGCCGCTTTCAGCTCTGGCGGATGACATAATCGTCGACGTCAGCTATGACGGGTACTATCCGACAGGCTTCAACGCCTTCACCGGCAAGCTGAATGACTCGGAACCGGGATACGGATTCAGTTCATGCCTGACGTATCCTTATTCTTTGGACGGCATTGATTACACCCGTATGGGTTTCGACTATGTGTTCGTCAACAACGACAAGTCTTCCGTGACCCTCACTGTAAGGATCAAGTCCGGGAGCGGACAGTTCATCAATGAAATCAGTACCATCGTCGTTCCGGTGGAAAGGGGAAAGGAAACGGTGGTGATATATAAGTTCTTCACAAAGGAAAGTGTCCCTGGAATAGGTATCAATCCTGGATTTGACGGAGAGTTCAACGTATATGTATAGAAAGTCCTGCATATTGATAGCAATTGCTCTTGTACTGGTTTCCTGCAGCAAGGATCCGGTCGGGAGCGGGGTGGATACACGGTTCTGCGCTACCATAGAGCCCGAGGTCACCGTGCGTTCCGGTGTAGCGGAAGATGAGCCTGTCGTCGCTGACCACGCCATTCTTGAAATCTGGATGAACGGTTCCCTGAAGGTCCGTCAGGAGAAGGGAATGCAGCCGGGTGCGAAACGGGTTGCATTTGATAATGTAAGGCTTGCCGGTGGACAGGACTATGATGTCTTCGTCTGGGTGGACTGCCAGGGATTCTATAAAACGGATGACTTGCGTAGCGTGAGCCTGAATGCTGAAACGAATTATGACGGAGGGACCCCTGGATTTGATGCTTTCTTCGCATACACGCAAATACACAGCAGCCAGGGTGGCGGTGTCTGCGATGTCGTTCTGAAAAGGCCGTTTGCCAGGCTGAACTTCAGTGCCGGTGTATCTTCGCCGGCAACGATCGGTTTTACGGCAGCCACCACGCTCGACCTCAAAACCGGCGTGGTGTCAGGCTCCAGGGAATTCCAGTATACCATAGCTCCGACCGATTCCGGGGTGGCGGCATTCGATTATGTGTTTGCCGATGAGAGTCAGGGGCGGATGGATTATTCGTTTACTTTGGGCGGAGCTCAACCAATCACTGCTTCTATCCCGATAGAAAGGAATAAAGTAACAAATATCATAAAATAAGACCTTACCGAATTATGAAAAACGCATTATTACTTCTCGCTTCCGCAGCGTTGCTCCTCGTGGGCTGTGCGAAGGAACCGGTTTCAGAGCAGGGCGGTGGGCTGACGGCAGTCACCTTTACTGCCGGATTCGAAAATGCAGCCGCTACGAGGGCGATTGCCGATAATGACGGCAACGGCGCAAATGTCACCCGCTGCATTATGGAGATTTACTATGGAGATCAGCTCTACAAGCGCCTCGTGCAGCCTGTGTCCGCCCAGAAGGCGACATTCTCGGATGTTCCTGTAGTCGCAGGAAAGAAGTATCGCATTCTTTTCTGGGCCGACTGCGGCGACGGCCTTGAAGACAAGTACTTCGATGCTGATAACCTCAAGTCTGTCAAGCTCAAAAAGGATGCATTCCTGACTGCGCTTAAGAGTAAGAACAATGACAAACTTGACGCATTCTTCTTCAGTGACGACTATACCGTGCCTCAGGGCGGCGGCAGTTACGATGCCACTCTCACGCGTCCTTTCGCCCAGCTGAACATCATCACCACCGATGTGGGTGCAGACAACACCGTAACAGGCATCGACCTTCTTCCGGAGAAGGTTTCTGTCAGCTACACCGGGGCCAAAGAGATCAATGTCGCCACAGGCGAAGTGTCCGGCTCAGAGGCTTACGCATATGAGGCCTCCGTTTACGGCGAGTGGGCGACAGTAACTCCTACCCACAAGGAACTGACTCTCTCCATGGACTACATCCTCGCACCGGCAGAGAAGTCAATGATAGACGTGACCTTCAAGACAAAGAACGGTGATGCGGTTGTGATGAACCACAGCCTGACCAATCTCCCTTGCCAGCGCAACTACCGCACCAACGTCAAGGGACAGCTCCTTACCGTCGGCGGCACCTGGACTGCAACGGTAACTCCGGACTGGACCGACTCTCGCAATGTCAACCTCAGGGAGGTGGAAGGCATAACCTCTCTCAACGAGGTGCTCGCTGTCGGCGCCAACGACATTAAGGTCACTTTGCCTGCTACGTCTGACGGCTCGAAGGTTACCTTCACTTCTGTCAATAACCTTCAGGATATTGTCCTCAGCTTTGCGGGTTCAGGCCAGACAGTAACATTTACCAATGCTGACGGAGCGGCAGGCCCTAAGTCTCTGACTATCACCGCGCCGGAGGGCACCAGCCTTGTCTTCGAAAAGCCGCAGCAACACGTTGTCATCAACGGCACAAGCTATGATACCATTCAGGGTGCCTTCTCCGCCAACACCCTCGTCATCAGCGAAGGTGTGACTGTCGGGACCATCAAAATCACCGCCGGCGGACTTGAGATTCACGGAACTGTCAATACTATCGGCGAAGGCCTCACAAAAGATGTCAAGGTCCGCGAATGCGAAGACCTCAGCACAAGCGTTTACAACGCGCTCAAGAATTACATCGACGCCCCTCAATACAAAGCTGTGCAGAACGGCGACAAATGGGATATCGTTGCTGCCGACAAGACCGCTATGATAGGTGAGAACGTTTATTACAACATCACCGACGCATTGACAGCAGCCCAAAGTGGGCAGACCATAAAGCTTCTGATAGATCTTTCAGATACAGGTGTGATGAACCTCCCTGCGGGTGTCACCTTCGATGGCGACGGCCATCAGATTACCGGCGCTTCACCGATATATATCGCTGCTCAAGGCGGCACAGTGAAGAACGTAGTCTTCAAGAATCTTCACAATGACAGCAACAAGCAGTCAGCTGCCTATGCCCAATCCCTTGCAGGCAAGGCCGAAATCTCCGGTTGTACTTTCGATATTTCCGACTGGGATGCCATCCAGATTACCACAAACTCTTCAAATGCCGAAATCGTCATCAAGGACAATGAGTTCAAGGCTGTTGATAAGACCGACAAGCAGAACCGCTTCATCCATATTCAGACAGACAACTATTCCAATGTTGATCTGAAGGCCGAAATTACAGGCAACAAGTTCTCAGGCATATACAACCTTCAGAATGCTGCAATCGAGCTATATTGCCCGACCGATTTCAACAAGGTCAACATCTCAGGCAACTACCTTGACGGCAACAAGATTTCCGTATGTATAGCCAACAAGGAAAACGGTGCCTGGACAAATCATATTGAATCAGCCAAGAATTGGCTTGATGCAAACGGCCAGCCCGTAGCAATCAATGCTGCCATCAGAGCTGACGAAGCTGCAGAAAACATACTTCTCTGCACCACCCTTGAAGTCGCTCTCGAGGAATCAGCAAATTGGGCCGGCAGCCTCTGCATTCTGAACGAAACAGCTCTGCGCGAACTCTCAACCCTCGTGAATGGCGGAACCACTTTCGCGGGAAAGAAAGTTTCCCTTGTCAATGACATTGACCTCAAGAGCGTTCCTTTTACCCCGATTGGAAATGTTTCTTCTTATCCATCGGCTTCTTTTGCAGGAATTTTCGATGGAATGAACCACACTATCTCTAACCTTAAATGTACGGATAATACTCCAAATCACGCTTGTGCCGCTTTGTTCGGAAGCATTTCTGGTAATAGCACAAGCGACTCGGGAACTGTTAAAAACTTGACGCTCAAGAATGTTGAAATAACAAGCAGCCATTATGCAGGTGGAATTGTCGCATACAGTTCTGCAAGTCCGCTTGTCATAGAGAATTGCAACATCAATGGAGGTACAATCACTTCAAGTCCTGAGTTGATTGGAAGTACATTTGACAATGGTGATAAGGTTGGTGGCATTTTGGGTTATGCTGGTCAAGGAGGCAGTATTACAAACTGCGGAGTTCAGAACCTGACCATTAAGGCATATCGTGACCTTGGAGGAATCGTGGGATATAACAAAAACAATATCAGCAATTGTTCAGTTGCAAACTGTGTTATTATCCAAGATAATACCAATGCATATAAAAATGATGACATCACTACCTTTGGCGAAATAGTCGGCAATCAGGAAGTTGGAGAGTTGTCCAACAATACATACGACAACGTTATTATCAAACGTATTCTCGCCGACGGTCTCATTTATACCAAAAACGCGAAGCTCTATGAGGTTTCCAAGGTGCCGGGTCTGCTTTATTTCCGTTATATGGTTACTGGCGGCAACACCTTTGCCGGCCAGACGGTGAAACTGTTGGAAGACCTCAACCTTGCATCCATTGACAATTATATTGGAACCAAGGGTAAATTCAGCGGCACCTTCGATGGTAACGGAAAAACAATCTCCAATCTAAAAATTTCAGGTGAGGCCAACAGCACTGCATTTTTCGGTAGTGTGTGGGAAGCAAACATCAAGGATCTCACAATTTCAGGCGCCAATGTAACAAGCACCGGTGCAGACTACACAGGCATCCTTGCCGGCAATGGTTATGCTCATTTCGACAATTGTACTGTCAGCGGCACCGTTTCAGGCGTAGAGCAGGTGGGTGCCATCATAGGATATCTCTCTTGCGGCCACATTAAGAATTGCAAGGTTGATGCTACAGTAAGTGGAACTTCACGTGTCGGTGTTCTTGCCGCTAAAGCAAATGTGGACAGTTCTTATGAGATTGAAGGTAACATCATAAAAGGCTCTGCAACTTCAGGGGATATCTATGCTGGAGGTGTTGTAGGCCAGATTATGTGCGGAACCGGAAAAGTATGGACCATCAAGAACAACTGCATTGATGCCACAGTCAGCAACGGTGGTTCTTTGATTGGCAATGTCCGCAGCGGACAATGGGATGCCTTCCTAGCCGGTTATCAGGAGAACGTCACAGGTAACACCTGGACAGCATCAGGTAACTGCAAGATTACCGACGGTACAAATTCAGTAACAATCACTAAATAAAATAAGACTATGAAAAAAGTTTTTTTTCTTCTCGCTTCTGCAGCGCTTCTCATCGTGGGCTGCAACAAGGAGCAAATGTCCAATGGCACGGACGGCGGAATGATCACCGCCACCTTTACCGCCAATCTTGAAAGCGGAGTCGCCACCAGGGCTGTCGCTGACGGCGATGGTGCTGCTGCCAATGTCAACCGCTGTATTATGGAAATCTACTACGGTGATGCCCTCTATGCAAGGCAGATTGCCAAGGTTACGGACAAGCAGGCCACCTTTAATGCTCAGGTAGTATCCAACAGAGGCTACACTGTTGCATTCTGGGCGGACCGCGTCGACGATGCAACTTCCGATACTGGTCTTGCAGCTGACAAGTATTACAATACAGCATCTCTTAAGGAGATTACCTTCAAGAGCTCCTATGTCGGCAACGACGATGCACGTGATGCGTTCTTCGTATGCGAACCTTTCACGGTTAAGCAGACAGGAGGTGCATTCTCTGCAACGCTCAAGCGTCCGTTCGCCCAGATGAACGTCATCACCACCGATTGGGACAAGGTTACTACTGTAGAAGCCCTCATACCTGAGAAAGTGCAGGTCATCCTCAAGAACCCTATGGTCAAGTTCAACGCCGTTACCGGCGAGGCGTCTGCTGACGCGAACACTCCTTCCTTGACCTATACTGCAGCTGTTTACACTGCACCTGTTCCTGAAGAGCCCGTATCTACAACCGAAAAGACCCTCTCAATGGATTATCTCTTCGCTTCTGCAGATAAAGCCGTCATCGACATCGACTGGAAGGCCCTCCACGGCAGCGATACCGATGTAGAGCACACTTTCGCAGCAGTTCCTTACCAGCGCAACTACCGCACCAACATCAAGGGAGCCCTCCTTACAACCCAGGGCCAGTGGACAGTAGAGATTGATCCGCTTTGGGATTCACTCAATGACGGAAGCAAGGATATCAATGTTTACTACACAACGGTAAATGAGGCTTCTGAAGTCAAAGGTGTTATCGAGGACAAGAAAGAAGATACAACCAAGGACGGACAGCCGATTTCCGTGACCATCAACAATGAAGTCGGAGGCCCGACCAACGACGATATCATCATTCCTGACAATACTCCTAAGGAAAAAACTCCTGAAATTATCCTAGACTTCAAGAAATTGTCGGCCGGTGCTCAGATTGTGATTCGTGACGAAGAGCATCCGAGAGATGCGGATGATGCTGCAAATGGTGCCAAAGAGTATGAAGGCGAAGTTGTAGTAATCGTACCTGAAGGAACCACTGCAACTCAGGTGAAGATTCTCACCAGCAAGTCAACCGTCACCGTACGTGGTGAGTATGGCACCGTTATCGCTTCTTGCGCACCTCAGACCATTATCGTTGAGAAGGAAACCGTTATCGAAACTCTCGAAGTGATGAAGGGTAATGTGGAAGTTTACGGAAGGGTTAATTCTATTGTCAATAAAACTGCTGAGACAGAAGATGCTAAAGAATTAGTCTATGTTTACCTCTTCCAGGGTTCTACCTGGACGAAAGTTGAGACAGAAAAGAATGAGAAACTCGTTCCTCTTTACCCTGTAGCCAAAGTTGGAGATAATATCTATTTCTCTGTCAAAGAGGCTCTTGCAGCTGTAAAGGCTGGTGATGTACTCACTCTGGTTTCAGATGCCACACTTGATAAGAAACTTGTCATCAACGGTGGCAAGGACTTCACCCTTGACCTTGGTGGAAAGACCCTCACCGGTCGTGTAAATGTTGACGGCGCCAAATTGGTTGTGAAGAACGGTACAATCAATGCCGGTTCCTTCAATCAGGCATTGAACGTATACGGCTCAAAGGACCCTCAGTATAAGGATGGTATTTATTCATATGTGAAAGTTGAAAGCGATGTCATCCTTGACGGTGCAGTTTGCGCTCTTGGCATAATGAGCGTCAATGGAGATACATATTATCCTCTTGCATATGGTGTAAAGGTTGATTTCTATGGAAAGGCTTTGAACGTTCCTGCACAGGTAAGTGGGAACATTGGATTTGACAATTACAAGGCTAATATAGGCAATATTGACATTTCTGCCAATCTTCCTGCCGGAATCAGTGCTCCGAGCAAGGCGATGAGCCTCTACGGTCCCGTTGTAAACATTTATGGAGAAATGAGAAGCACTTATGCTCAAGAAGAGTGCCAGGCATTCATTCTAAGCGGCATGGCCCGCGTTAACGTTTATGATGGTGCATACATTGAGGGGGCTGAGGGCTTTGCAATGAAGTCCGGCAACTTGCACGTATATGGTGGAACCATCAAATCCAATGGCTCAAAAATAGATCCTGTCCAGGCTGTGAACAGCGGAGCCGAGGCATCAGGTGCTGCTATTTCAATCACCAGCTACTATACTCACGATTTGTTTGAAGATAGGGCAAAAATACAGGTAAACATTGAAGGTGGTGAAATCCTGGCAGATAATAATGCCGCCCTTCTTGTGACACATTCTTATGCGGAATCCAAGCCTGTTGCCCTCAAGCAGGGTGTTGATCTTGCTATCAACGGAGGAAAGTTCACCAGCGGTTCAGGCATCCCTGTTATTTTTATCGACAATGCTGCAGAAGGCGACGCATTTGCAATGCCTGCCAAATTCATCTCCGGTGGCCAGTACAACAAGGCTCCTGAAGCCGGCTACATTGCAGATGGCAAGAAAGCCGAACAGGATACTCATGGAAATTGGGAGATTGTGATGGATGAGCTCGCAACTGTCAATGGTATTAAATATGCTACTGTTCAAGAAGCCATTGAGGCAGCCAATACAGGTGATGTCATCAATGTCTATGGAACAACAAATTTCACCAAGTCTGATGACGGTTTCTGCTATGTCGATGCTACCAACAAAACAGGACGACTCGTGCTTGTGGAACTTGTCAATGAAGGAAGCCCTACAACAAACGCTTCGCTGAAGGTAAATACTGCTCCTGCTGTAAATTCAATGACATTCCAGACATTGTGGCTGGGCAGTGCAAGTCGTCTTGACGCTCCCGGCTCGTATCTGAAGAGTGGTGATGTGCTGGTGTTGCCAGCAAAGACTATGTACCTCAATAATGGCCCTATATATGATATGTATGGCGATATAACATTATTGGGAAAGAAAGGGAAAACTGTAATTAAACCGTGGGGAAGCCCTTCTTCGAAAGCACGTTTCTTCCGTCTGTATAATCGTTATAAAGCGAATATTGAAAATAAGATTATTTATCATTTCAATTTCAGAAATGTAACTTTTGACGGGGAACTGAAAAATAATGGTGAGAATCTGTTTATCGTAACTTGCTACAACATACAGATTAATATGGATGGTTGTACTGTTAAGAATTTCCCTGGAAGTGTCTTCAGCATTTGGGCAAATGATGCTCTTAGTGATTCTTCATTCCCTACTAGAGAAGATAATGCTGGTGTTGAAGTAAATATCACCAATTCCACATTGACAGGAAACGGACGGCTGGTTAGATATGATTGCATACCAACTCAGTCAGATGTTAGCGCAAGTCTTAATAAGTATGGATTCATCCACGTGAATTATGATGCAAACTCTGTAGTGAATTGTACGGAAATGTACAATTTCAACGAAGTCACCGCCAAGGGTCAAGGCAACTGTCTCTTGAATGGTGTTGATGTTAGACCTGCAGATAACTAACATAACTTTTTCCCGGGCGGGCCTGACCGCCCGACCGGGATCCAAAGGAAACATAACAAATCAAATCAACAAAATAGCATGACCGGGCGTATCCATAACATAACGAGAGCCACCTGCAGGCAAGCAGGCGGCTCCCGAACGGATGGGAAGAAGATGGTTCAATTACCGTCTCCGGTAATGGGCTTTGACGTAAACCTTGCGGCCATTAACCACTCGGAAGTGGCCTCTGACACGGACCGGTTTGCGGCGAGACTCATCCTCACAGACTATCGTAAGGCGCTCTCTCGTGTTCTTAATTGTAAGGGCAATTTTCATAATATTGAAATTTTTAAGTCTGAGAACAAGGAGCGGCTTGAAATAGAGTACTCCATCCGTTTAGACAAAAACAGGACACCTATTCAAAATGAATCAAATGTCCTGTTGTACTTAGAGCACGAGAGCTTGCCTCCTCTCGACTTAAAATCGCCTTACGGGTGTAAAGGTATGAACAAATATTAATAATTCAAAATTTCCCCTTCCGGGCTTGACCGCCCGGGAGCAAATAGAAAGAAAACAGATTATAGAAAACCAAAAAACGAATATGAAAAAAACTTTGTTACTTCTTGCTTCAGCAGCGCTTCTCATTGTGGGCTGCAACAAGGAACAGGTCGCAGAGAATGTGGCCGGTGAAGGTTTACAGACCGTAAGTTTCACCGTAGGTGTAGAATCAATTGCAACCAGAGCCGTTGATGACAATGACGGTAAAGCCGCTAACATCAACCAATGGGTGATACAGGTTATGGATTCGGATGGTGGAGTATATCATCATAAGGCAGAAAGCGGCGAATTGGGAAATACAACTCACACCTTCAATGTCCCTCTCGTCAAAGGCCAGACCTATAACATTCTTTTCTGGGCTGATACCAAGGACAGTTATGTAGTTACAGACCTTCGCCAGGTAAAACGTTCTGAGAAAACATACCTCAAGGCAAACGCCGACAGCCTCGACGCTTTCAGTGCAGTGGTCAAGGATTTCTCCACCACTGTCGCCTCTAAGAAGGACATCACCCTCAAGCGCCCCTTCGCTCAGCTCAACGTCGTGTTCACAGACCTGAAGAAGCTGTA
Source organism: Candidatus Cryptobacteroides sp. (assembly GCA_045597895.1). Classification (GTDB taxonomy): domain Bacteria; phylum Bacteroidota; class Bacteroidia; order Bacteroidales; family UBA932; genus Cryptobacteroides. Next base: position 71,292 of record JAZLLA010000053.1, read on the forward strand.
TGAGACGATGAATAATTCTGATGAGTATGCAAAGTTCAAACCCGTTGACTTTGTTGCAAAGGCAAAGGTTCCTACAGAATTCAACGTGTTTACCCAGGAGGCCGGTGCCCCTGCAGAGACCGCTCTTGTAATGACAGCCGCTAAGGATTATCTTGGCAACTATACTTCCCATCGTGCCAAGGAGACTCTCTATATGGACTACATCTTTGCCTCCAAGGACACCAAGGACGTAGTTGACATCGACTTCTCCTTCGTGTCAAAGGGTGTTTCCATCGCACACAACTTCACATCCATACCTTTCCAGCGCAACTTCCGCACCAACATCCTCGGTGAGTTCATGAGTGCAGGCGCCCAGTGGAATGTTAAGGTTGATCCTATCTGGTCAACTCCTGAATATGATGTTCCGTTCCTTGCGGCTTCAACAATTGCTGAAGCTCAGAGCTATATTGCACCTGAAGCTGAAGGAACACAGACGTCAAAGGTCGTGGATCTTTCCAAAGCCACCATTACTGCGGAAGACATTGATGACGAAGATAATACAATCAAGTTTGAGTTGACGACCCATTCTCCTGCCGATATGGTCAACTTCACCCTTCCTGCAATCCCACAAGATGTTATCGATGCAGGTTGCACAGGTTGGAAGATTACTTACGAAGAAGGATATCCTACTAAGAATGTAAACGTAACCGCTCCTGAAGGAACTAATGTGACCATTGAAGCACCGGATTCGCATGTAACTCTGAATGGTACTGAGTATGAGCAGGTTACTGCCTCTACCGGTGACAAAACTCTTGTCGTTCCTGCAGGCGTAACTATTGATAAACTTATCGTCAAGAAGGGTGCCGTAGAGATCCACGGAACTGTCAACCACCTTACCGTTACCCCTGAAGAAGGTAAAGAAGTTGTCTTCCGCGCTTGCGAAGGCCTGAGCGCAGATGTATTTGCAGCCATCAAGGGAGAAGGTCACGACTATATCGATTATCCTATGTACACCTACGAGCTTGTCGGTGAGAAATACAACATCTACAAACTCCCTGTAGTCGCTATGATCGGTGAGGCTGAGTATCCTTCAATCGCCGCAGCTCTTGCAGCTGTTCCTGCAGACAACACTGAGCTTGTTACCATCAAAGTGATGAGCGACGTGGCTATCAATTCAAGCTCTCTTGCAATCAACAAGAATAACGTCGTCCTCGATGGTCAGGGTCATACAATCGCTATCGATGAGACTGATGCCAGCCTTGATCCGTATCTTGTAGATGGAACTAGTAAGAGATATGGCAGTTTCCAGATGATTAAAGTATCAGGTAATGATGTTATTCTCAAGAATATGACTCTAGACAGCAGGAATTACCGTGGAGCTTCTCTTGCCACTACCTGTGGAGGCAAGAATGTTTCCTATGAGAACATTATCTACAAGGGCCTTGGTTCTGGGCACTATTATGGTTCTGCTGGCGGTGATGGTACTTTGAAATTCAAGAATTGTACATTCGAAACTCACGGATATGCTATCCACACTGCAGAATGTCAATCTGTACTCGAAGTTTCAGACTGCGAAATCCATGGTTGGGTTTCCTATGGTGACAAAACAAAGAGTGCAACATTCACAAATACACACTTCTATTCAACTACGGATCAATACAATGGCGTTATTGCTACAATTCGTCCTTATTGCGCTACTACCTTTACCAATTGCACTTTCTCAAAAGAGTATTTGTCAAAATACAAATATGATGGCTTGACTGTAAGAAGCAATGTTGTTGTGTCTCTTAAAGGCTGTTCCGTTGAAGATGGCGAACTTTGTGATATCGCCAACTTCACTGGCGATGATCCTTGGATTGACGGTGGCGTAATGGCTATCGATGCTACCGGCAACGCTACCAACGGCTTCACCGCAGGTACATTCGTAGCAAAGCAGGCAGAGGACATCAAGGTTTCATCCTTGTCAGAGTTGAAGACTGTTGAGGGAAAGCAGTATGTATATAAGGTTTCTGTTATTCCTGTTGCAAAGATAGGTGAAACTGAGTATGAAACCCTGCAGGCCGCTTTTGATGCCGTTCCTGACGGAACAAAAACCACTATCACTCTTATTGCCGATGCTAAGGCCGCAACTCTTGGAGACAAGAACAACATCGGAGCAAAGACTGTTATTCTCAACCTCAACGGCCACAGTATCACAGGCTATATGAGAGGCATCACCGCTTTGACAGGCTCCACTTCTCTCGATGGTGCAACCCTGATCAACTATGCCAACCTCACCATCAATGGAGAGGGTACAATCGGTGATCTTGAAGGAGATTATCATCACAATGCTCTTGTAAACATGTCTGATGGCACTAACCTAACAATTAATGGTGGAACATTTGTGGCAAAGAGCTGCTGCGTATACCACTATTCTGCAAGCAGTCAGGCCAATACCGCTTCTATTAATATCAATGGAGGCAACTTCAAGGCATATGAAAATGCAGCGACCAATAAATACGTGTTCGGTATCGGTGGAAAATCAGGCCAGACCCTAACATTCGACTATAAGAATGCATCAGCAGAAGGTGCAAAAGGTATCTACTGCAGCCTTGCCGGTACGGCAATCAATGTTCACTCAGGTTCAATCACAGCTGATATCAATGCCATCAATCTGAGTATGGGCAAGAATGTTACCATAAATATCGATGGCGGCAAATTGGAGACTTTGGATTCAGAAAGTCATGCCAATAATTATATGTCGAATGGGTCATATGCGGGATCATCACTTCCTATTTTTGCCAGCGCATTCGGTAGCGAGAATGTCGTTTGTAACATAAGCGGTGGAGAATTTATCTATCCTTATTACTCTTGGCAGAGTAGTGGAACCAAACCTGCAACCTGGGAGCGTGTAATCAACGCTGGTGTGGGCATTACCAGCAACGTGGCCAATGCCAACATTACTGCATCCCTCACCGGCGGTACCTATTCAACCAACCAGATGCTTTCCGACATCACAAATGATCAGTCTGCGGCATCAGGAATTGTAGCAGAAGGCTACACCTGCAAGAATAATGGCGACGGTACCTGGACAGTGGTAGCAGCTAACTAATCTTTTTTCCCGGGCGGGCGATCAAGCCCGCCCGGGAGCAAATTGAAACGAAGAACTATATTTATGAAAAAATCATTATTTGCGATTGCTTCTATGGCACTCCTGCTTGCGGGGTGTGCCAAGGAACAGATATCAAGCCCGGCAGGTGATGGGCAGACCGTCAAGGTGAGCGTCATGGCGCAGTTGCAGAACGGCGGCCAGACCAGGGCCACCTGGGACCATGATGGTGAAGGTGCGCTTGTGGACCACTGGATTATGGAGGTCTATGATGCTCAGGGATTGCTTTTCGATCGTCAGGAAAAAAGCGGGCAGTCCGGCCTTACAAACACATTCGAGCTGGCTCTCATAAAGAACCAGACCTATAAGTTCGCCTTCTGGGCGGACACGAAGGATATGTACGACACAGCCGACCTTCGTGCCGTCAAGACGGTTTCCCGCAAGGCTGGCCGCGACAGCAGGGACGCATTCTTTGCAGCGAAGGAGTATACTTCCACAAAGAGCGAGACTCTCACGGCGGAACTTTACCGCCCGTTCGCACAGATCAATGTCGTGACTCTCGATCTCGACAAGATTTATAAGCAGATGGAAGCGGCAGAGACGACTGCGAATTATGACAAGTTTATTCCTACCGAGATCAAACTCACAGGTGAGACATACAACCAGTTCAATGTTCTGACCGGAGAGGTCTCGGATGTCCAGTCGTATGTGCTCAACCTTGCAAGCTGCTATGCCGATTATGCCGCACACGCTGAGGTAAGCACCATTTTCATGGATTATGTATTCGCCAAGACTGAAAAAGAGCTCAAGGATCTTTCCTTCTCTTTCGTCTCAAATAAAGTACCTGTCTCATACAGCTTTGCGAATGTCCCTGTCCAGCGCAACTACCGTACGAACATCACCGGCAACCTGCTCAGTTATGACGCTGAGTGGTCAGTGGAAATCATTCCTGCCTGGCTGGGAACCCACGAGTACTAATGGTCAGAGCTTCGATAGATAAACGTTTCAATTTATGAAAAACAAGATATTGATCATTGCTTCAGCTGCACTTCTGTTTACCGGGTGCGCTAAAGAGAACATACCTGGCAGTGAAGGCACAGTGAAAGTATGTGTGACCGCTCAGGTTCAGAATGCTACAGACCCTTCGACAAGGGCATCGTGGGACAATGACGGCAAGGGCTCCAAGGTTGATCACTGGGTTGTCGAGGTAAGGGACATCCTCGATATGGAGACCGTCTATTACCACGCAGAGAAGACCGGCGACGAGGGCGTTCTCGAGCAGACCTTCGACCTTTATCTCATCCCTGAACACACTTATGACATCGCTTTCTGGGCTGACAGGGCCGAATGCTACAATACTGAAGACCTTACAGCCGTAGAGTGCAAGGATGTGACAAAGATTGGCAACTCAGACGATTTCGACGGATTCTTCAGGTGTGTCCGCCATGTTGTGGACGGAGACGATAAGCTCTCCGCACGCCTGTATCGCTCTTTCGCCCAGGTCAATGTCGTCACTACCGATCTCCCGAAACTGAAGTCTTCAACCACTCCTGAGGCTTATGCCCTCTATGAGCCTGTGGACTATTCCTTCAAGCTGACCGTTCCTACTGTACTCAATGCCTTTACAGGTGAGACTTCCGGTGAGGAGGAGATCACTATCACTCCGGAGGATGATGTCAATCATTGCTACGGTGACTATGACACTGCCTCGGAGATTACGACCCTCTATATGGTTTATGTCCTCACGAGCAAGCCGACGAGCATTTGGGACAAGGATGTCCGTGATATTGATTTTGCATTCAATACCGGTGATGTGGAACTTGCTTATGACTTCAAGAATATACCTCTGAAGAGAAACTTCCGTACCAATATCATCGGATCCTTCATGACCAACACTCTCAAGTGGACTGTTGAAGTCGTTCCAGACTGGCTCGGTGAGATACCTTCCTTATATTTTTGAAAACTGACAGCCGTCAAAAAGTTTTTTTACAAACAGCAATCTGCGCACTCTTCTTCTACAGAAATCGAACACACATTTTTGCACATACACACGCACACACATATTAATTGCATCATAGCACATCGTCAATGGGTGCGCAGCATTGCTTTTTTTGATTGATAATGGCCTTGAAAATCATTGTTTCCGTTATCCTTGGACTGCTTATCCTGCTTATCCTTATCCTGCTGGTGGTTCTTTATGCCTCCAGTAAGGGAGAGCGCATCATCGAATCCTCATTTCACGACCGATTTCAGCGAAAGCAATAGCTGACAAATGTTTTTTTCTTTTTCGTTTTGTTGAAAATCAGTAACTTTACGGCTATGAAAAAGACACTTATCATCCCCGCACTTCTGTTAGCTATGACCGCTTGCACTGAAGAAACCCGCGTGAACCCGTTCCTCGAGGACTGGGACACCCCTTACGGAATCCCTCCGTTCGACAGGATCGAATACTCCGACTATATCCCTGCCATCAAGGCCGGAATCGAGCAGGAGGACGCTGAGATCCAGGCCATCATCGACAACCAGGAGGCTCCGACCTTCGACAATGTCATCGCCGCCATGGAAAACGCCGGCTCCATCCTCGCGAAGGTCGGCGGAGTCCTCTACAACGTCGCTGAGACCGAGAACTGCCCTGAGCTCGAGGCCATCATCGAGGAGGCCACCCCTCTGGAGTCCGAGCACAGCGACAATATCTATATGAACAAGGCCCTCTACGAGAAAGTCGCCGCCGTCTACAACGCTGACCAGAGCGGTCTCACCCGCGAGCAGCAGATGGTCCTCAAGAAGAAGTACGAGGCCTTCGAGCGCAACGGCATCGGCCTCCCAGAAGACAAGCAGGCCCGCCTGCGCGAGATCAATTCCGAAACCTCGATGAAGACCAACAAACTCGGCAACAACATTCTCGCCGAGTCCAACGCCTTCAAGGAGAAATTCGGCATCAGCGTCTCCGCCTATCCGACCGCAATGACCACCACCGAGGACAGGTCCCTCCGTGAGGAGATGTTCAAGGCCTACTCCTCCCGCGGCCACAACGGCAATGAATATGACAACCGCCAGCTCGTCCTCGACATTATGCGCCTGCGCATCGAGAAGGCTCAGATAATGGGCTATGACACTCCTGCAGCCTTCATCCTCGAGCCGAAGATGGCCCACGACGCCGCTACCGTCGATGCATTCCTCGACGGCATAATGAAGGCTTCGGTGGCTAAGGCCAAGGAGGAAATCGCCGACATGCAGAAAGTTATGGACGAGGACGTGAAGGCAGGCCTTCTCCCATCCGGCTCGAAGATCGAGCCTTGGGACTGGTGGTACTATGCCGAGAAGGTCCGCAAGGCCAAATATGACCTCGACGAGGAGCTCACCAAGCCATATTTCGAGATCCACAATGTCCAGAAGGGCGTTTTCGAAGCCGCCCACACCCTCTATGGCGTGAACTTCGAGAAGCTCGAGGACCTCAGCCTCTTCAATGACGCTGCAGAAGCCTGGAAGCTCACCTACGACGACGGTTCCCTCATCGGTATCTTCATCTGCGACTACTTCCCTCGCGACTCCAAGCGCGGAGGCGCCTGGATGAACAACATCCGCGAGCAGTATGTCGACGCCGAGGGCAATGAGATCCGCCCTATCATCGTCAATATCACCAACTTCACCTCTCCGGACGAGAACGGCGTGGCCCTTCTCACCGTCGATGAGGTGCAGACAGCGTTCCACGAGTTCGGCCACGCCCTCCACGGGTTCCTCAGCAAGTGCCGTTATCCATCAGTCAGCGGCACCTCCGTCACCCGCGACTTCGTCGAGACCTTCTCACAGTTCAATGAGAACTGGGCTTTCCAGCCTGAACTCCTGGCCAAGTACGCCGTCCACTATCAGACCGGTGAGGTCATCCCTCAGGAACTCGTGGACAAGATCATCGCTGCCTCCAAGTTCAACCAAGGCTTCATGACCACCGAGCTCTGCGCTGCATCCATCCTCGATATGAAGTGGCACGAGCTCACCTCCGTCGACGGGATCGACATCGATGAGTTCGAGGCCAAGGTGTGCAAGGAGATGGGTCTGATCGACGAGATCATCCCGCGCTACCGCACCACCTACTTCAACCATATCTTCTCCAGCGGCTATTCCGCAGGCTACTACGGATATCTCTGGGCTGAAGTGCTGGACAAGGATGCCTTCTCCATCTTCGAAGAGAACGGAGTATGGGATCTCGAACTTGCTAAGAAATTCAAGGAGACCTTCCTTGAGAAGGGTGGTGGCGAAGAGCCTATGACCCTTTACAAGTCATTCGCCGGCCGCGAGCCTGACTCACAGGCCTTCCTCCGCGGCCGCGGCCTCCTCTAGAGGCTGGAGCCGTAGAGAAGCAGAGCCATACCTATAAGGAGAATGCCCAGATCCAGGGCCTTCTCCTTAATTTTATGCTCCTTGAAGACGATGGCGCCGAGCACGAAGGTCACGACGACCGAGCAGCGGCGGAGCAGTGAGACGACAGAAAGGAGAGCGTCATCCTGCTTCAGGGCGAAGAAATAAAGCATATCGGCTCCGGTGATGAAGACGGCGATAAGGAGTATCCTCCAGTCCCAGTGGAACCTTTCCCTGTCCTGACCGTCCTTGATAGCCTTGAACGCTATGCACAGGAGCAGCAGGACCGTGATGTAGAAGTTGCTCCAGCTCTGTACGAACAGGGCTTCCATATCGAACAGGATATACTTGTCATACAGGGCGCTGGCCACTCCGGAGAAGATGGATACGGCCATGGCGGCGATGCCTTTGCTCTCTGAGAAACGTATTCCCTCCTTCTTGCTGATTCCGCTCAGGAGGATGATGGCCAGCAGGGCGAATGCGACTCCCCCCCACTGCCATCCATTAAGCCTCTCCGCAAAGAAGATGATGGAGAATATCACCACAAAGAACGGTCTGGAGGCCTTCAGAGTGCTGCAGGTGGTGATAGGAAGCAGTTTCAAGCCTATCAGCCCGCTGACCCAGGAAGTGGTGACGAGCACTCCCTTCAGCATCAGATGCCAATGGTCGCTCCAGCTGCCCGCTGTCAGGCAGGGGCAAAGGAAAAGTGTTGAGAGGGCGGTAGCGCCCAGCAGAACCCAGAGTACGCTGTTGTTCTTCAGCGCCTGCTTCTTGAAAACGTCATAAATGCCCAGCATCAACGCTGAGCCCAGTGTCATCCAAAGCCACATACCTTCCAACGGTTAAAGTGTCTGTCCGCCGATGAACTCCCTCATGATGGAGGTAGGAGGGACGGCTGCGATTTCATTAGGTTTGAGTGCCACTACGTGTGCGAGGAAGTCCAGCATCCGGCGTGCCTTCTCATAGGCAGGGGAGGACTCGGACACTTCATAGAGAAGCGGCTCTGCGTAGTATTCCAGCAGAGGAAGGTCATATAGGGTGGATGAATTGAACACCACTTCGGCATTCTCCTCGAACGGGAATATGTTCCTGGTCTCTCCGCGTCTGACGCTCGGCCAGAGAAGCAGGGTCTTCTCAGGTGAGATGCCGCGGGTGCGGTTGTCACGCACGATGCGGCGCAGGAGCCTCTTGTCGGTGGTGGAGTTGTGCACCTTCTCTCCTCCCGGGAGGGCCGAGAGTGCTGAGATGTAGATTCTGAATATCCTGTTCCGGTCCACTCCCGGGGTAAGTTCAGGATTGAGGGCGTGGATGCCTTCCATCATAAGGATGTCGCGTTCGCCGAGCCTCATCTTCCTGTTCTTTTCGAATACTGTCGTGCCCGACTTGAAGTCATATCTGGGGATGATGACCTCGCGGCCTGCGAGAAGGTCGTTGAGGTTCGAGTTCAGAAGCTCGATGTTCATTGCTCCGAGGGCTTCGAAATCGTACTCGCCCTTTTCGTCCTTAGGGGTCTGCTCGCGCGGCACGAAATAGTTGTCCAGCTCGATCACCTTCGGGCTGAGCCCCAGGACGCGGCATTGCTGTGCGATGCGCAGCGACGAGGATGTCTTGCCGCTGGAGGATGGGCCGGACATCATTACGATGCTGGCTTCGTGCTTGCGCCAGGAGATCTGGTTGGCCGCTTCGGCGTATTTGCGTTCCTGACGGGCCTCGCAGAGGTTGATCAGATCTATTCCCTTGCCCTGGTTCAGGACTTCATTGAGTTTGTCGATGGTGTCGATGCCTACTGCAGAGCACCAGTCTGCGTATTCTTGCCTTGCGGCTTCAATCTTTGTCATAACAGTATCTCCTTTAGGAATGGTCCTGTGACTGAGGCCGGATTCTGGGCGAGCTCCTCAGGAGTACCGGACGCGATGATGCGTCCGCCCCTGGCTCCGCCTTCCGGACCCATGTCCAGTATGTAGTCGACGCTCTTCAGAACGTCGAGGTTGTGTTCGATGATTATTACGGTGTTTCCCTGGTCCACCAGCTTCTGGAGCACTCCCATCAGCACTTTTATATCCTCGAAGTGGAGGCCCGTGGTAGGCTCGTCGAGGATGTAGAGGGTGTTGCCGGTGGCGCTCTTGAAGAGCTCGGCCGCCAGTTTCATACGCTGGCTCTCTCCTCCGGAAAGGGTGACTGCGGACTGTCCCAGGTGTATGTACCCCAGGCCCACGTCCACCAGCGCCTTGAGTTTCTGGGCTATCTTAGGGATGCTCTTGAAGAACTCGTAGGCTTCGCTGACCGGCATTTCCAGGACGTCGCTGATGCTCTTGCCCTTGTATTTGACAGCGAGGGTGTCCTCCTTGTAGCGGAGGCCGCGGCATTCTTCGCAGACGACATTGACCGATGGGAGGAAGTTCATCTCGATGACTCTGATGCCGGCGCCCTTGCACTCCTCGCAGCGGCCTCCGGCGACGTTGAAGGAGAAACGGCCGGCGTTGAAGCCGCGGACCTTTGCGTCCGGGGTGTCCTCGAAGAGGGCGCGGATGTCATTGAAGACGCCGGTGAAGGTGGCGGGGTTAGAGCGCGGGCTGCGTCCTATAGGGCTCTGGTCTATTTCGATGAGCTTGTCGATGTTGTTGTCTCCGGCTATCGCTCTGTATGGGAGGGGCTTCTGCTTCGAGCGGTAGAACTTGTTCATCAGGATAGGCATCAGCGTCTCGTTCACCAGGGTGGATTTGCCGCTTCCGCTGACTCCGGCGACTCCTATGAGGCAGCCGAGAGGGAAGTGGGCGTCGACGTCCTTCAGGTTGTTTCCGCTTGCTCCCAGGATGCTGAGCGTCAGTCCGTTGCCCTTCCTCCTGACCTTCGGCACCTCAATCTCCTTCTTTCCGGACAGATACTCCAATGTAGTTGACGGCTTTGACGGGGGGTAGTAGCCCTCTGAAAATCGTGCCACCCTCGGCATCGTAAGAGGGAGGGGCCCAGCGTCAGCTGGGAGGGGTCCTGCGGAGCAGGACATTTTCAGAGGGCTACTACCCTCCGTCAAAGAACCTGAGAAGCAGATTTCGCCGCCGCCAGCACCGGCTCCGGGACCGACGTCGACGAGCCAGTCGGCCGAGAGCATTGTCTCCAGGTCGTGCTCCACGACGATGACGGTATTGCCCTCGTCGCGAAGCTTCTTGAGCGAAGCGATCAGTTTGCGGTTGTCACGCTGGTGCAGTCCGATCGAAGGCTCGTCAAGGATGTAGATCACATTGACAAGCTTCGAACCGATCTGGGTGGCGAGGCGTATGCGCTGGCTCTCACCGCCGGACAGAGACGCAGTCGGACGGTCCAGGGACAGGTACTCCAGCCCCACGTCCATCAGGAAATCCACCCGGTCGGTAAGTTCCTTGAGGATGTCCCTTGCGATAGCGTTCTCGCGGGCATTGAACTTCGCAGGAAGCGAAGCCAGCCAGGTTTTCAACTCTGAAATCTCCATCGCGGAAACCTCCGAGATGGTCTTTGAGTCTATCTTGAAGTAGTTTGTATTCTCATTGAGACGGGTCCCGTGGCATACCGGGCACTCGATCTTGTCCTCGATATCATCCACCACGCCGTTCCAGCACACCATTTCCGCCGAACTGCCCTCCCCGATGCGCACTAGCTCGTCGGAGCCGAAGACCAGCAGGGTCACAGTCTCGTCGGAGAGCTCTGAGACAGGGTCGTATAGGGAGAATCCATGCTTGCGGGATATGGCGCGCACCGTTTCGCATTTGCGGTTTTCCCGCAGCTTGCCCAGAGGCGCGATGCCTCCGGCGGCGATGCTCAGCGAGCGGTCGGGGATGATCGTGTCGATATTGACATCGACTATCTTTCCCAGTCCCTTGCAGTGAGGGCAGTAGCCCTCCGGGCTGTTGAAGGAGAAACTGTGCGGCGCCGGCTCCTGGAGGGAGATGCCGCTGTCCGGGTCGACCAGATGCTTCGAGAAGTGCTGAAGCTCTCCGGTTTCGATGTCCAGGATGGCGAGCGCTCCTTTGCCGATGCTGAGGGCGTTGATGACGGAGTCCTTGATGCGTTTTTCGTCTCCCGAGCCGGGCTTGAGCTTGTCCACTACGACCTCGATGAAATGGGCCTTGTAGCGGTCAAGGGCATCCACGTCGTTCAGCGCGAGGATTTCGCCGTCGATGCGGACCTGGGCGAACCCGCGCTTGCGCAGCTGGTCGAAGAGCTCGCGGTAGTGGCCCTTGCGGCCGCGCACCATAGGGGAGAGGAGGATGCACTTCCTTCCATTGTAGCGCTCCATTATCAGCTCGACGATCTGGGTGTCGCTGTAGCGCACCATCTCCTTGCCGGTGACGGGGGAGTAGGCGCGTGACGCCCTGGCGTAGAGCAGACGCAGGAAATCGTATATCTCGGTGATGGTTCCCACCGTGGAACGGGGATTGGAACCGACGGTCTTCTGTTCGATGGCGATGATAGGGCTCAGCCCCGTGATGTTCTCCACCTCGGGCTTCTCGAGTATGCCCATGAAATGCTTCGCGTAAGGGGACAGGGTGTTCATATAGCGCCTCTGGCCCTCCGCGTATATGGTGTCGAAGGCAAGGGATGACTTTCCGCTGCCGCTGAGTCCGGTTATCACTACGAACTTGTGGCGCGGGATCCTGAGGTCCGCGTCCTTGAGGTTGTGCGCCTTCGCGCCTTCGATGATTATGTATTCTTCGTTATCCATTGAGTTCGATTCCGTCCTGCTCCCAGTCGATTCCGTCCTGCTCGGGCTCATTGAACGGCTCCAGGAAAGGGTTGTGGGTCCTCTCGTCAGCTATGTTGGTCGGAGCGCCGTGGCCGGGGAGCACGTCGGTGGATCCCGGGAGCCCCATTATTCTGTCCATAATGGAGACGATCAGGTCGTCATAGTTGCAGCACTCCAGGTCGGTGCGGCCTATGGTGCCCCTGAAGAGGGTGTCGCCGCTGAAGAGGAGCCCCTCCTTTTCATTGTACCAGCAGATGCCGCCGGGGGAGTGGCCCGGGGTGGCGATGGCCTTCCACTGCTCTCCTATAAGGGTCAGGACGTCGCCGTCGTTCACCGGTTCGGTCTTCAGGGCCGCAGGGTCGAAGGTGAAGCCGAAGCGGTGCGCCACCTTGCCGTGGATTTCCATCACTTCCGCGTCCCTGGGGCTCATATATGCCTTTATCCCGTAGCGCTTGCAGAAATCCGCGGCCCCGAGGACGTGGTCCACGTGCCCGTGGGTGATGATGACAGCCTCCGGCACCAGGCCTTCCTTCTCGATGAATGAGGAGAGGGCTCCGGCTTCCTTTGCGTCGCTGTAACCCGGGTCCACGATGAGAGCCTGACGGGCATCGTTCCATACCACCCAGCAGTTGACTTCGAAGACATTGAAATGAAAATAGGAGATATTGAGCATATTAATCCTTTAGGTTCTGCAAAAATAAGAAAAAGCTTGCTAAATTTGCTGAAATAACCGAAAATACACCACATATGCATATAGGAATTGCGGGAAACATAGGTAGCGGAAAGACCACTCTGACCGGTATGCTGGCCGAGCATTACGGCTGGACTCCGAGATATGAGTCGGTTATGTTCAATCCTTACCTCGAGGACTACTACAAGGACATCCCGCGCTGGTCGTTCGCTCTGGAGACTTATTTCCTGAAGCAGCGTTTCAAGGACGTGCTGGAAATCGAAAAGACCGACGGGGTCATCATCCAGGACAGGACCATCTTCGAGGGCGTGAACATCTTCGTGGCGAACAACAGGGCGCTGGGAAACCTTTCCGAGAGGGATTATGAAACCTTCATGGAGCTTTTCCATCTGATGATGTCCCTTGTCAAGGCGCCCGACCTTCTGATCTATCTCAGGTCCTCCATTCCACATCTGGTGTCGCAGATCCAGAAGCGAGGCCGTGACTATGAGCAGTTTATGAGCATAGAGTATCTTACGGGCCTCAACGACCGCTATGAGGCGTGGATCAAGTCCTACGAGGCCCCTGTCCTCGTCATAGATACCGACAATCTTGACTTCAAGAACAGGCCTGAGGACTTTTCGTTCATCACGGACAAGATTGACGCCCGTCTGTATGGGTTGTTCTCCAAATAATTGTTAACTTTGTAAGTTACTTAATAATTAGAGCTATGCATATTGCAATCGCAGGAAATATCGGAAGCGGAAAAACGACCCTGACCAAGATGCTGGCCGCCCACTACGGGTGGACACCGAAGTTCGAGTCCGTGGATTTCAATCCGTATCTCGCCGATTATTACGAGGATATGGAGCGCTGGTCGTTCAACCTCCAGATATATTTTCTGAACAAGCGTTTCAAGGATATAGTGGACATATCCAAGCAGGACGACATAGTGATCCAGGACCGCACCATCTATGAGGATGCGCGTATCTTCGCCCCGAACCTTCACAGCATGGGACTTATGAGCACCCGTGATTTCGAGAACTATTCGGACCTCTTCGACCTGATGATGTCGATGGTGAATCCGCCTGACCTCCTGATATATCTCAAGTCATCCATCCCTAACCTCGTGGCCCAGATCCAGAAGCGCGGCCGCGAGTATGAGAAAGGTATAAGGATCGACTACCTGACAGGTCTGAACGACAGATACAATGAATGGATCGACAACTACGAGGGCAATCTTCTCATCGTAGATGCCGACAATATCAAGTTCGGTAACCGTCCTGAGGATTTCGAGAAGGTCACCGATATGATCGATGCCCAGCTCTTCGGTCTGTTCCCTCCGGAGAAGGCGTAAAAAGAAAGAGACCGCGCCATTCCCCAAAAGCGCGGTCCCCGTATATAAAACGAACTTAACAAATAGACACGGAACGGGAATTCCGATGTCCAGAACAAAGTTAGTCAGATTTCCGACATGCGCAATGATTTTTGTCCGAAATTTTATAGTTTTTGGGGCGTTTTGTTGTAATTTTTCAGGAAATCACTTTTGTGAATCAGACATAAGACCATAAAGAAATGACCGGAAAGAAAACCAATACCGTTGCGATTGTGACGATGTGCTTCATCTTCGCAATGATTTCTTTCGTGACCAATATGGCCGCTCCTTTCGGAAACATCTGGAAGGGGCAGTACAGTTGGGCCGGTATGATGGGCAACGCCATGAATTTCCTGGCATATCTCTTTATGGGCATCCCTGCCGGGAAAATGCTTGTCAAGGTGGGTTACAAGAAGACCACCCTCATCGCCCTTGCGGTCGGCTTCCTCGGCATCGTGATCCAGTGGCTCTCCAGCCGGGCCTTCCTCGGCGGCAGCGCCATCTACGTATATCTTCTGGGTGCGTTTGTATGCGGTTTCTGTGTATGCATGCTCAACACCGCAGTCAACCCTATGCTCCATATCCTCGGCGGAAACGGAAACAAGGGCAACCAGTACATCCAGATAGGCGGTACGCTCAATTCTCTAACAGGCACCCTTACGCCGTTCCTGGTGGGTGTCCTCATAGGCACGGTCACATCCGGCACTTCGATGAAGGATGTGGCTCCTTTGCTCTTCATCGCAATGGCCGTGTTCGCAATAGCGTTCGTCATCATTTCCTTTGTCAGGATTCCGGAGCCCGCTCTGGAACGCAGTGCCGCAGAATATGAGCACAGTCCTTGGAACTTCCGTCACTGGGTTCTCGGAATCATCGCCATCTTCTTCTACGTGGGCATCGAGGTCGGTATCCCGTCGCAGCTGAACTTCTTCCTTGCCGACCCTGACGGCAACGGAGCCTTCCCCGCCGGATTCGTCGGAGCGGCGGCCATCGGCGGTGCAGCCGCTGCAATGTACTGGCTCCTTATGATGTTCGGCCGTTTCGCCAGCTCCATCATATCGGGAAAGGTCAGCCTCAAGGTTCAGATGGCTGTCGTCAGCGCAGTCGCCATCGCTCTGGTGGTCGCGGGTATCTTTATGCCGAAGGACATTCTGTTGAAGATGCCGGGATTCATCGCCGGCCAGGGCTTCTGCATGAACCTTGTTCCGCTCAGCGCACTGCTCTTCTGCCTATGCGGCCTCTGCACCTCGGTGATGTGGGGATGCATCTTCAATCTCGCCATCGAGGGGCTTGGCAAGTATACTGAGCAGGCTTCAGGCATCTTCATGGTGATGGTGGTCGGTGGCGCAATAATGCCCGCCATCCAGGAGTTCATCGCAAACAGGGCAGGCTACATGCAGTCATACTGGCTTGTGGTCGCTATGCTCTGCTACCTCTTCTTCTATGCAGTCCGGGGCTGCAGGAACGTTAACACGGATATACCAGTTGAATAATAGCATATGGACAAGAATTTTGTAGTAGGAGTTGACGTAGGCGGACAGACCACCAAGATAGGTGTGGTGGACGCCCGTGGCGAGGTACTCGCCCAGACAGTCATCCGTTCGGATACATTCGGGTCTGATGCCGGCGCTTACATCAAGGCGCTGGCAGCGGCCATCCTCGGCGTCATCAAGGATGCAGGCAAGGAGGATCAGATCCGTGGCGTCGGCGTCGGTGCTCCTAACGGAAACTATTATACCGGGACGGTGGCTTTCGCACCGAACCTCGCCTGGGCTGCAAACGGCTCGGTGGACTTCGCGAGGATGCTCACCGACGGGCTCGGCGGCATACCTGTTTCCCTTACCAATGATGCCAATGCCGCAGCCGTCGGCGAAATGACCTACGGTGCAGTCAGGGGAATGAAGAATTTCATAATGATCACCCTCGGCACCGGTGTCGGCAGCGGAATCGTTATTGACGGGAAGGTGGTCTACGGACACGACGGATTCGCCGGTGAGCTCGGGCATACCAATGTCGTCCGCTACAACGGCCGTACCTGCGGCTGCGGAAAGACCGGCTGTCTCGAGGCTTACTGCTCCGCCATCGGCGTGGCCCGCACGGCGCGCGAGTGGCTCGAGTCCAGCGAAGAGCCTTCAATGCTCCGCGACTGTGAGAATATCACCTCCAAGGACGTATATGATGCCGCCAAGGCCGGTGACGCGATGGCTCTCCGGATCTTCGACTACACAGGAACCCTCCTGGGCCGTTCGTTCGCCGATTTCATCGCCTTCAGCGCTCCTGAGGCCATCGTCCTGTTCGGCGGCCTTGCCCGCTCGAAGGAGTTCCTCTATGAGCCGATGCTCAAGGCAATGAACGCGAATGTCCTCAGCATCTGGAAGGACAAGGTCAAGATAGTGTTCTCCCAGCTCAAGGAATCCGACGCCGCCATCCTCGGCGCTTCGGCCCTTGCGTGGGAGCTTTAATGAAATACAATCCAAACAAATAAACAAACAATTAAAAAACAATGAAAGCAAGAAAATTCCTTATCGCCGCTCTCGCACTGAGCATGGCAACAGTCGCTTGTTCACAGAACAGCACAGTACTTCCTGACGGAACCAATGCAAAGGACCTCCTTCCTAGCAAGGCCCAGGTCGATTCAGTCAGCTACCTCCTCGGTATCAACTTCGGAAGCTTCCTCAAAGGCTACAACTTCGGTGACGACCTCAACTATGCTGAAATGAAGAAGGGTATCGTCGACTTCATCAACGCAGAAGGAAACCAGAACGACACCAACTTCGTAAAGCAGTTCAAGATCAATCCTGAACTCATGAACGACCTCTTCAACAGCTTCCTCGAGAAGAGAAGCGAGTACACCAACGCCGTCAACAAGGCCGAGGCTGCCGCTTTCTTCGCAGAGAACCTCAAGAACGAAGGCGTACAGCAGACTGAAAGCGGTCTCCAGTACCAGATCATCGAGGCCGGTAACGATGTTAAGCCGGGTCCTCAGGACACCGTAGTGGTACGTTACAAGGGAGCTCTTGTAGACGGTACCGTATTTGACGAGGTCCCTGCCGGTGCAGAGCCTATCAGCCTTGTCCTCAACAGGGTCATCCCAGGATGGACCGAGGGCATGCAGCTCATCGGCGAAGGTGGAAAGGCCAAGCTCTACATCCCTTCAGAACTCGGTTACGGCGAGCGTGGAGCCAACGGCATCGAGCCTAACTCAACCCTCGTATTCGACATTGAACTCGTAGAGGTTCACCCTTACGTTGAGCCTGCAGCTGAGGACGCTGAGTAATCCGGTATGACACTCGAACTTGAAGGAAAAGTAAAGACCAAGCTCCCTGCACAGGGCGGTACAAGCGCCCGCGGTGCATGGACAAGGCAGGATTTCGTCGTGGAGTACCAGGACGGAAACTATCCTGCCGAGGCCTGTTTCTCTGCTTGGGGACAGGACAGGGTGGATGAACTCGCACGCTTCGAGGTGGGTGATGCCGTGAAGGTGTCATTCAACATCAAGGCCCGTGAGTATTCCGGCCGCTGGTACAATGACCTCCGCGTCTGGAGGATCTCTCCTGCCGGTCAGCCTGCCCAGCAGGCCGCCCCGGCATACGCTCCGGCAGCTCCGGCTCCTGCTCCTGCTCCGGCTTACCAGCCGGCCCCGCAGCCTGCCTATGCCGCTCCTCAGCCCGCCGCCCCGGCGCCGTCCATTGACGACATGCCCGTGGACCTCGGCATCGTCGAGGACGACCTTCCGTTCTAGAGTCTTTTTGGACCAATGATATTATTGAGGCTGACCCCTGGGGCCAGCCTTTGTTGTTTCAAAAATACTCAAATATTCGTTGTGAAATAAAAATAAATGTAGTTGAAGGTGTAAAAAATGGAGGATTTGAAACGGAAAGTCCGGGAGTTAGAAGGATAGCCAGTGTATGGAGGGGTCGCGGCGCCACCAGGTGAGCTGGCGCTTGGCGTAGTGGCGGGTGTTGCGCTGGATGAGGGTTACGGCTTCGTCGAGGGTGGTGGCGCCGTCGAGATGGTCGAAGATTTCCTTGTAGCCGACTGTCTGGAGTGCAGTGAGGTGGCGGTAGCCGGTGAGCGAGCGGACCTCGTCCACAAGGCCGTCAGAAACCATCTGTTCCACACGCCTGTCGATGCGTCCGTAAAGCTCCTCCCGAGGGCGTGAGATGCCGATCTTCTCTATTTCGAAGTCGCGCTTCGGCTGCTCCGACGGCTCCTTGAAGTCGGAATACGGGCGGCCGGAGGTGAGGCATATTTCGACGGCGCGGAAAAGGCGCTGGGTATTGTCCAGGTCCATATTGGCGTAAGCCACAGGGTCCAGGCGGGCGAGCTCGGAGCGCAGGTAGTCATTGCCCAGGGCCTCCTGCTTGAGGCGGAGCTCCTCGCGTATGGCGGGGTCCGAGGTCGGGATGTGGCTGAGGGTCCTGCCGCAGACGGCGTCGATGTAGAACATCGAGCCGCCGGTCATCACGAGCGTTTCGTGCCCCTCGTCGAAGAGGCGCCCGATCAGTTCGAGCGCTTCGGCCTCGTAGATTCCGGCCGTGTAATATTCGGTGACGGACCTGGTCTGGATAAAATAATGCTGCACGGCGGAAAGCTGTGCAGCGGAAGGGACGGCTGTCCCTATGGTCATTTCCTTGTATATCTGGCGCGAGTCGCAGGAGATTACCGGTGAGCCGTATTTGAGCGCGAGCCCGATGCTGTAGTCCGTTTTCCCTACAGCGGTCGGTCCGAGCACGATGATGAGTTTCCGGCCCACGGTCCAGCCTGCTAGAGGGTGAGGTCCTCGCTTCCGTCGAAGATCTCCACTCCGTCCTCGCCGCTTCTCAGATCGTCGAGCTCGTTGTCCTCGTCCTCCTCGTCTTCGATGATGTCCTCGTCATCGGCTCCTGAGCCGTCAGAATCATCGTCGTCCTCCTTGAGGGCGCTCAGAAGTGCGTCCAGGCCCTTCTTTCTGTTCTTGTCGCTCTCGCTCGGGAGATGTCTCTGGTCATCAGGAAGGTCCTCGAAGGCTACGTAACCGTTCTCGAAGTCGATAGGGTTGGGACCCTTGGACTCGAAAAGGACAGGGCAGCTGACAGGGCGGGCGCCCTCCACCTCTCCTTCGAACTCGATGTTCACGCTCTTCTTGTTCGTGACGTCGTAGAAATAGACGAAGGACTTGATGCCTTTCTTCGCTATCATGGCGACTGTGATCTCGTCCACGGCGCCGTTTCCGAGGTCGAACAGACCGTATCTGGCCACAACGTCCCCCGCGGCGTCGAATGCCTTGAAGAGGATGAGCTGGTCCTGAGGGAATTCCATATCGGACCTCATCTGCTTGTGGAAGGAATAAAGAGTGTTGTCCTCATTGAGATGATAGACTCTGAAAAAACCCTTGATGCCTGTCAGGGTGACTCTGAAAGAATATGTCATAATCGTTTTAATTGCAATTTCGGCCCTCAAAGGTACAAATTATTTCTTCTCGCACTCTAAATATGGTTGCAAATAATCATCAAATTTTGTAATTTTGAAAATGGAACAGACTTCGTCCATGCAGATAAAGGACACCTATTCGAGCATCGCAGGACCCGCCGAAGGCCTTTTCAAGGACAACGGCAGCCGTTTCATAGCCAAGGCATTCCCCGTGGAGACCGAGGCTGAAGTGAAGGGGATAGTCGATGCACTGAAGAAGGAATACCACGACGCGCGGCACCATTGCTACGCATACAGGCTCGGCCTGGACGGCGGCTGCTGGCGGGCGAACGATGACGGGGAGCCTTCCGGATCGGCCGGACGCCCGATACTCGGGCAGATCGATTCGGCCGGACTGAGTGACATCCTTGTGGTGGTCGTGAGGTATTTCGGCGGTATCAAGCTTGGGATTCCGGGATTGATCCGGGCATATAAGTCATCCACCGCTGATGCATTGGCCCAGGCTGGGGTGGTGGAGAAGATCGCCGGGCGGAACTTTGTGGTGGAGTTCCCTTATCTGTCGATGAATTCCGTGATGAAGGTGGTCAAGGACCTGAACCTTCCGCAGAGGAACCAGTCGTTCGCTGAGAGCTGCAGCATGGAGCTCCGGGTGCGGCTCTCGCAGGTGGAAACCTTCGGGGAAAGGATGGAGGACATTGACGGAGTGATTGTGAATGAAATTGTTTAATGTTAGTTATAAGTGTAACCTTTAACAAAAGAAGGTAAATTAAAAATCATTGCTATGGCAAAAGTTCATGTATTCAATGCCGGTCCATGCATTCTTCCGCAGGCCGTTTATGACGCTTCCGTTGAAGCTATCAAGGATTTCAAGGGCACGGGTGTGTCCGTCCTTTCCATTTCTCACCGCACCAAGGAGTGGGAGGCTACCATGAATGAGTGCCGTTCGCTCTGGAAGGAGCTCCTCCACATCCCTGAGGATTACGAAGTGGTCTTCCTCGGTGGTGGCGCCAGCCTTGAGTTCCTCTATGTCGCAATGAACTTCCTCGAGAAGAAGGCAGCATACCTCGATACAGGTGTATGGGCCCACAAGGCTCTCAAGGAGGCCGAAGGTCTCGGAGAGGCATACGCCATCGCCTGCTCCAAGGACAAGAACTATTCATACATCCCTAAGGGATTCGAGATCCCTTCAGACCTCGACTACCTCCACATCACCACTAACAATACCATCTACGGTACTGAGATCAAGGAGGATATGGACTGCCCTGTTCCGCTCATCGCCGATATGTCATCCGACATCCTCAGCCGTCCTGTGGACGTGACCAAGTATGCCATGATCTACGGTGGAGCCCAGAAGAACGCAGGTCCTGCCGGTGTCATCTTCGCCATCATAAAGAAGGACGCCCTCGGAAAGGTTTCCCGCTACATCCCTACAATGCTTGACTACCGCACCCATATCGACAAGGAGTCAATGTTCAACACCCCTCCTGTATTCTCCATCTTCGTGATGAACGAGACCCTCAAGTGGGTGAAGAGCATCGGCGGTGTCGAGGCCATGCACAAGATCAACGTCAAGAAGGCCGAGACCCTCTACAATGAGATCGACCGCAACTCCATGTTCGTCGGAACAGCAGCCAAGGAAGACCGTTCCATCATGAACGTCTGCTTCGTAATGGCTCCTGGCAAGGAGGATCTCCAGGACGAGTTCATGGCATTCGCCAAGGAAGCCGGCATGGTCGGCATCAAGGGCCACCGTTCAGTAGGCGGCTTCAGGGCTTCCATCTACAACGCTTGTTCACAGGAGGATGTGGACGCTCTCGTAGTCTGCATGCAGGAATTTGAAAAATTGCACAAATAGAAATGAAGATACTTCTCGCTACCCAGAAACCATTTGCAGCAGCTGCAGTGGCTGGAATCAAGGAAATCGCTGAAGGAGCAGGCCACGAAGTGGTCCTCCTCGAAAAATATGCAGAGCAGTCGGACCTCGTCGCAGCCGTAGCTGACGTCGATGCAATGATCATCCGTTCCGACAAGGTCACCGCCGAAGTCCTCGACGCTGCCTCCAAGCTCAAGATCGTAGTCCGCGCCGGTGCCGGTTATGACAATGTCGACCTCGCCGCCGCCACGGCACACGGAGTGGTGGTGATGAACACCCCTGGTCAGAACTCCAACGCCGTCGCCGAACTGGCCATCGCCATGATGATCTTCATGGCCCGAACCCAGTTCACTCCTGCCACCGGAACTGAAATCCAGGGCAAGAAGCTCGGCATCCAGGCATTCGGAAACGTAGGCCGTCTCGTCGGCCAGAAGGCCAAGGCTCTCGGAATGAGCGTGATGGCCATCGACCCGTTCCTCAAGCCTGAGCAGATCGTCGACGGAGGCGCAGAGCCTGCAAAGTCCCTCGAGGACCTTTATGCAAGCTGCGACTATGTCTCCGTCCATATCCCTGCAACCCCTGAGACCATCGGTTCCATCGGATACGACCTCATCACAAAGATGCCTAAGGGTGCAACTCTCGTGAACACCGCCCGCAAGGAAGTCATCGACGAGGCTGGCCTCGAGAAGGCTCTCGAGGACCGTCCTGACCTCAAGTACGTCACCGACGTGGCCCCTGACAACCTCGCCGCCCTCCAGGAGAAGTTCGGTCTGCGCGTGTTCGCAACCCCTAAGAAGATGGGCGCCCAGAGCGCTGAGGCCAATATCAACGCCGGCCTCGCCGCCGCCCGTCAGATCGCAGCCTTCTTCGAGACAGGCTGTACCCGTTTCCAGGTCAACAAATAGAAAGTCAATATGGTAAAGGTAAAACCGTTCGCGGCGGTCCGTCCGCCGAAGTCTCTGGTCACAGAAGTGGCAGCTCCACCGTACGATGTCCTCAATTCCCAGGAAGCCAAGGACATGGCTGGTGAGAAATCGCTCCTGCATATCACCAAGCCGGAGATTGACTTCGACCCTATCCTTCCGGACCACGACCAGCGCGTCTATGACGAGGCTGTAAAGAACTTCAAGGACTGGCAGGACAAGGGCTGGCTCGTCCAGGACAGCAAGCCTTGCTACTATGTCTATTCACAGACAATGGCCGGCCGCACCCAGTACGGACTCGTACTCTGCGCCCACACGGATGACTATGCAAACGGCCTCATCAAGAAGCACGAGCTCACCCGCAAGGACAAGGAGGATGACCGTATGATCCACGTGAAGATCCAGAACGCCAACATCGAGCCTGTGTTCTTCGCGTACAAGGACAATGAGTGCATCAATGCCATCGTGGCCAAGTACATCGCCCAAGAGAAGGAGTACAGCTTCATCGACGAGAACGATTTCCGCCACGATATGTGGGTCATTGACGACGATGCCGACATCGCCCGCATCACAGAGCTCTTCACCACTGAGGTCGAGGCGTTCTATGTAGCTGACGGTCACCATCGTACTGCCGCTGCCGCCAGAGTGGGAGCCGAGAAGAGGGAGAGCAACCCCGCCCACAACGGAACGGAGGAGTACAATTACTTCATGGCCGTCTGCTTCCCAGAGAGCCAGTTGAAGATACTTGACTACAACCGCGTGGTGAAGGATCTCAACGGTCTCACTGCAACCCAGCTTATCGCAAAGCTCGGTGACGATTTCGACGTGATGTGCAAGGGCACAGACGTCTACCGTCCTGAAGAACTTCATAATTTTTCAATGTATCTCGAGGGCAAGTGGTACTCGCTTACCGCCCGTCCAGGAAGGTACGACAATGCCGACCCTATCGGTGTCCTCGACGTTACTATCCTTTCCAACCTCGTGCTGGACAAAATCCTTGGCATCAAGGACCTTCGCACCGACAAGAGGATAGACTTCGTCGGAGGAATCCGCGGACTCGGCGAACTGTCCCGCAGAGTGGACAACGGTGAGATGAAGGTGGCGTTCGCCCTCTACCCGGTATCAATGGAGCAGCTGATAAACATTGCCGACAGCGGCAACATCATGCCTCCGAAGACAACCTGGTTCGAGCCTAAGCTGCGTTCCGGCCTCGCCATCCATAAACTAGTGTAAAATGCTTCTATGCCAATAGATTCGGCAGCAATACACGCCAAGCTGAAGGAGTTTTTCGGCTATGATTCCTTCAAGGGCGATCAGGAGAGCATCGTAAAGCATCTTGTAGATGGGAACGATGCATTCGTCCTGATGCCTACGGGAGGAGGAAAGTCCCTTTGCTACCAGCTTCCAGCGCTGTTGATGCCGGGTACCGCCATAGTCATCTCCCCTTTGATCGCCCTGATGAAGAACCAGGTCGATGCTATCAGGGGATTTGTATCAGGCAACGACTGCATCGCCCACTTCCTGAATTCGTCCCTTAACAAGGCACAGATCCAGGAAGTGCGTGATGATCTCGTGGCGGGGCGTACGAAGCTTCTGTATGTCGCTCCGGAGTCCTTCACCAAGGAGGAGAACGTAGCCATACTGAAGGAAATACACATATCGTTCTACGCAGTGGACGAAGCCCACTGCATATCCGAGTGGGGTCACGATTTCAGACCCGAGTACCGCCGCATCCGTACTCTGGTCGACGATATCGCCCGCGCCCCTATCATCGCCCTGACGGCCACAGCCACCCCGAAGGTTCAGCACGACATCCTCAAGAACCTTGGAATATCTGATGCGAAGGTGTTCAAATCATCCTTCAACAGGCCGAACCTCTACTATGAGGTGCGTGACAAGAAGGATCCCGAGAAGGATATCATCCGTTTCATAAAGCAGAACCCGGGCAAGTCGGGCATCATCTACTGCCTCAGCAGGAAGAAGGTGGAGGAGCTTGCTGAACTTCTGTCCATCAACGGCATCAAGGCTCTTCCTTATCACGCCGGTCTGGATGCCAAGGTCAGGGCAGAGAACCAGGATGCCTTCCTTATGGAGGATATCGACGTCATCGTGGCGACCATAGCATTCGGAATGGGCATCGACAAGCCAGACGTGCGCTTTGTCATCCATTATGACATACCGAAGAGCATAGAAAGCTATTATCAGGAGACAGGCCGCGCCGGCCGTGACGGCCAGGAAGGCCGCTGCATCACCTACTACAGCTACAAGGACATACAGAAGCTGGAGAAGTTCATGCAGGGCAAGCCTGTGGCCGAGCAGGAGATCGGCGGACAACTCCTTTCGGAGGTGGTCACCTACGCCGAGTCCAGCCGCTGCCGCAGACGCCTGTTGCTGAATTATTTCGGGGAAAACTATCAGACCGACAACTGCGGATGCTGTGACAACTGCACCAATCCCAAGCCTGTTTTCGATGGCAGGAAGGAGATGAGCCTTGTCATAAAGCTGGTGGACTCCCTTCCTGAGAAGTTCAAGATCGAGCATCTGGCGAACATCCTCTCCGGAACCCTGAATTCGAAGATCCAGTCATACAAGCACAATACCCTGGACCTTTTCGGTGCAGGAAAGGACCATTCGTTCAAGTTCTGGTGCACTGTGATGCATCAGGGAATAATCCTTCACCTTCTGGACAAGGAGATCGAGACCTACGGCCTCATCTCCGTGACTGAGCAGGGCAGGGAATTCTTCAACAATCCATACAGGCTGGACCTTGTCGAGGACCGCGAATTCTCCGACGGAACCGACGATGACGAGGAGGAGGCTGCAGCGGCGGCCGCTTCCCGTGCAGGCGGCGGAGGCGGGGACCCGACGTTGCTCGCCCTTCTTAAGGACCTCCGCAGGGATATGTCCAAGAGGCTCAAGCTTCAGGCCTGGATCATTTTCTCAGACCCGTCCCTTGAGGATATGTCCATTCAGTATCCTGTAACCATCGAGGAACTGAAGAACTGCCAGGGCGTGGGAGAAGGAAAGGCGAAGAAGTTCGGAAAGGAATTCGTCGAACTCATAAAGAAATATGTGGACGAGAACGAAATCACCCGTCCTGACGATTTCATAGTCAAGTCAGTACCGAACAAGTCGGCGAACAAGATATACATCATCCAGAGCATAGACCGCAGGATGTCCCTCGAGGATATCGCAGAGGCCAAGGGACTGGATATGGACGAACTGGTCACCGAGATAGAGGCCATAGTCTCGTCCGGACTGAAACTGAACCTTAACTATTTCATCGAGCAGAACATCGACGACGACGTGGTGGACGAGATATATGACTACTTCAGGGATGAGGCCAGGTCCGACTCCAAGCAGGAGGCCATCGACGCTCTCGCCGCCGACTATGATGAGATGGAGATACGCCTCGTGCGCATCAAGTTCCTTTGTGAAATAGCTTCATAGAATGATTCCACAGGAGACAGTAAACCAGATTCTGGATGCCGCCAGAATCGATGAGGTAGTGAGTGACTTCGTGACGTTGAAACGCCGCGGAGCCAGTTTCGTCGCCTGCTGTCCTTTCCATAATGAGAAGACCCCT
This sequence comes from Candidatus Cryptobacteroides sp., assembly GCA_045597895.1. Taxonomy (GTDB): domain Bacteria; phylum Bacteroidota; class Bacteroidia; order Bacteroidales; family UBA932; genus Cryptobacteroides. Next base: position 97,268 of record JAZLLA010000053.1, read on the forward strand.
TCATTCTATGTGACTCCGTCCAAGGGCATATTCAAGTGCTTCGGCTGCGGCAAGGCCGGTTCGGCGGTGGGCTTCATAATGGAGCACGAGCATTGCTCGTACGTGGATGCTCTGAAGTATCTTGCAAGGAAATATCATATCGAAATACAGGAGAAGGATGAGTCTCCCGAGGATCTGGCCCAGAAGCAGAAGACGGAGAGCATAATGCTCGTGATGGAGTTCGCCCAGAAGTTCTATGTGGACAGCCTTCTGTCCAAGTCCGATTTCGGCGTGGGCCTGAGCTATCTTCACAACCGCGGCCTGGACGATGATACCATTGCCCGTTTCGGGCTGGGCTGGGCGCCTTCCGGGCGCACCGCTCTGGCGGACGCCGCCATTGCCGCAGGCTACAAGCCCGAATATCTGATCGAGGCGAACCTCTGCAACCAGTACGAGGACGGCCGCCTGATGGACCGTTTCCACGAGAGGGCGATGTTCCCGATACACTCCCTGAGTGGCAGGGTGATAGCCTACAGCGGCCGTACCCTGAAGTCGGACACGAACATCGCGAAATACATCAATTCCTCCGAGACCCCGGTATATGTGAAGAGCCGCGCCCTGTACGGAATCTATCTGGCAAAGGGGGAGATCTCAAAGTCCGACCGGTGCTATCTGGCCGAAGGCAACGTGGATGTGGTCTCGATGCATCAGATCGGAATAACGAACACGGTCGCCTCCTGTGGCACAGCCCTTACCGAGGAGCAGATCAGGGTCATCAAGAAATTCACTGAAAATATCACAGTGATGTATGATGGTGACAAGGCTGGCATACACGCCGCCCAAAGGGCTATCGGAATGATTCTGAAAGAGGGGATGAACGTCTCCCTCGTGCTTTTCCCTGACGGGGACGACCCGGATTCTTTCTGCAGGAAGCATACCCTGGAGGAGGTGAAGGAGTTCATTGCAAGCAACGAGATGGATTTCATCTCCTATATGGTCCTGGTGAATCCCGTTCCTGCGAACGACCCTCTCAAGCGGGCGAACCTTATCAATGATATAGCCGATATGGTCGCTGTCATCCCCGATCCGGTGAAGCGTTCGGTGTTCGAGGACGCACTGGCGCGCCGCTTCGACATTGACAGGAGTGTTATCTCCAGCCGCGTCAGAGTGGACCGGCTGCATCAGGCCGAGGATGAGCGCAAGCTGGAGGAGCGTGCCAGAAGGCGCGTGGAGGCCGGTCTGGATCCGGAGTACAATCCTCAGCAGGAGGCTCCCGCCCCAGTCCGGGCCGAGCCGCGGGTCAACATTGAAGAAAATAAAATCGTTGCCCAGGCTGAGAAGGACCTGCTGTCCTTCATCCTGGCGGACGGAACGGAGATCCTCGACTTCGAGAGCGATTCCGATTACTATTCCGGCAATGAGAGCGACAAGCCTACGGTTGCGGACTTCATCCGCTCTTCGCTCGAGGCCGACGGCACCACTTTCCTGAATTCCGCGTTGAGGAAGGTGTATGATGCATATATGAAGGAATATGACGAGGGTTATGACCAGCCTGACATCATCAGGTCGCTTCTGAACTCGCCTGACACGGAGCTCGCCTTCGTGACCGCCGAACTTTCCGCCCAGAGGCATCAGTTGACCGTCGAGAACTTCGAGAAGGCCCTTACGACCAAGTCCTCCTGGCTTGTTAACTTCGTTCCCAAGGCCATCCTGGTATATGTGGACAAGCGTATCGAGAACCGTCTGAACGAGCTGATCCGGGAGCTTGCCGATGCCTCGGAGGACAGGCAGATCGAGATAATGGCCGAGATGCAGAAGCTCAAGGCCGCTCAAAAAAAGGTGAAAGTGAAACTCGGAAGAGAAAAATAGACTATCTTTGCACCCGATTATGGAAAAGAAATATAAAAGAACTTTGGTGACCTGCGCGCTCCCTTACGCGAACGGTCCCGTCCACATCGGCCATCTCGCCGGTGTATATGTCCCCGCTGACATCTATGTCAGATATCTGAGACTCAGAGGTGAGGAGGTGCTTTACGTATGCGGCTCCGACGAGCACGGCGTACCTATCACCATCAAGGCCCGCCAGCAGGGCTGCACACCTCAGGATATCGTGGACAAGTACCACAATATCATTGACGAGTCGTTCAAGGGGCTCGGGATCCATTTCGACATCTACGGCAGGACCTCCTCGAAGGTTCACGAGAAGAACGCATCCGAGTTCTTCCGCAAGCTCTACGAGGACGGCAAGTTCATCACCAAGGAGTCGGAGCAGTACTACGACCCTGAGGCAAAGACCTTCCTCGCCGACCGCTACATCGTCGGCACCTGCCCTAAGTGCGGCGCTGAAGGTGCCTACGGCGACCAGTGCGAGAAGTGCGGCAGCACCCTCAGTCCTGAGGAGCTCATCAACCCGAAATCAAAGCTCAGCGGAGCAGAACCTATAAAGAAGAAGACCACCCACTGGTACCTGCCTCTGCAGGACTACGAGCAGTGGCTCCGTGACTGGATCCTCGAAGGTCACAAGGAATGGCGTCCGAATGTCTACGGCCAGGTGAAGAGCTGGCTCGACGGCGGCCTCCAGCCGCGTGCCGTGACCCGCGACCTCGACTGGGGCGTGCCGGTGCCTGTCGAGGGCGCTGACGGAAAGGTCCTCTACGTCTGGTTCGACGCACCTATCGGCTATATCTCCAACACCCAGGAGCTTCTTCCGAACGACTGGGAGAAGTGGTGGAAGTCCGAGGACACCAAGCTTGTCCACTTCATCGGCAAGGACAATATCGTCTTCCACTGCATCGTATTCCCTGCCATGCTCAAGGCCTACGGCGGCTATGTACTTCCGGAGAACGTCCCTGCAAACGAGTTCCTGAACCTCGAGGGCGACAAGATCTCCACCTCCCGCGGCTGGGCCGTATGGGCGCACGAGTACCTCGAGCAGTTCCCGGGCAAGCAGGACGTAATGCGCTACGTGCTCACCGCCAATGCTCCTGAGACCAAGGACAATGACTTCAGCTGGAAGGATTTCCAGACCCGCAACAACAGCGAGCTCGTCGCCATCTTCGGCAACTTCGTGAACCGCGCCTTCGTGCTCACGCACAAGTATTTCGACGGCAAATGCCCTGAGCGTGCCGAGCTTCAGGACGTCGACCGCGAGGTCCTCGCCGAAATTCCGGCCCTGCGCGCTTCGCTCGAGCACAATATCGAGACCTACCATTTCCGCGAGGCCCTCAAGGATGCTATGAGCATCGCCCGCGCGGGAAACAAATACATCTCCGACACCGAGCCTTGGAAGGTCGCCAAGACCGACATGGCGCGCACTGCAACCATCCTGAACGTATGCCTGCAGATCTGCGCCGACCTTGCCATCGCGTTCGAGCCTTTCACTCCGTTTGCTACTGAGAAGCTCTCCGCTATGCTCGGCATAAAGTCAGTCTGGGAGAATCTCGGCAAGGACGAACTCGTCCCTGTCGGACATCAGCTCGGGGAGCCTGAACTCCTCTTCGCAAAGATCGAGGACGACGCCATCCAGGCACAGCTCGACCGCCTCGCAGCCATCAGGGCTGAGAAGGAGGCCCAGGCCAAGGCAGAAGCCGCCAAGCAGGTCACCCCTCAGAAGGCGGAGTGCACTTTCGACGATTTCGAGAAGATGGACATCCGTACCGCCACAGTACTCGAGGCTGAGCGTGTCCCTAAGACCGACAAGCTTCTGAAGCTCACCATCGACACGGGCATCGACAAGCGCACCATTGTCTCCGGCATCGCCGAATACTATTCCCCTGAAGACATGGTCGGAAAGCAGATCTGTATCCTTGCCAACCTCGCTCCGCGCGTCATCCGCGGTATCGAGTCCAAGGGCATGATCCTTATGGCCCGCCAGAACGACGGCAAGATGCGTTTCGTCACCCCTGCTGAAACTCTGACAAACGGTGCCCAGATAGGCTAGACCCCAATCCTTTCTGCCGACAGGCTGCCACACCCCGCTCTCCTGCCTCCTGCGATAGTCTTTCGCCTATTCGTTTCAATATCAATAAGTTAAGCAGTTGTCTGCCTCCCAAGAAGGAGGTAGTCAATACATCATTTCGCTGACTATCAACAAAATAGGTCACTACCTACCGCCGTCGTTGACTGCGTCAACCTTCGGGCTTTTCCCGAAGGTTGCGAAGGAAAAGTGGCAAAACATCATTATCCTTCGGGAAATGCCCGAAGGTTGTGCTGTGGGGAGTTTGGGAGAGGCGGCGGGCAGTTCCGTCGGACGGTCGTCCGCCGGAATGTCGGGCAGCGTAACCGCCCCGGGCTGTTTGGAGCCCGTGCCGACACTGCCCGCCACTCGTTCCGAGCTTGCCGCCTCCGCCCTCCCTGCGTCCTTGGTTTCCAGGATGTGCCACGGAAG
>JAZLLA010000054.1:0-16102 GCA_045597895.1 Candidatus Cryptobacteroides sp.
GAATTTCTCGAATTCAGCTTCATCAAGATATTTGTTGTATTGCGGGTGCGGATGAGAGCGTATAAACTGCCCGACATTGATAATCTGGCAGGTGTTGTCATTGAACACCAACTCGACACAAAGATTCCCTTTCGCCTTTGCTGTTATGATTTTCAATCTGCCCATCCTATTTGATTTTCTTGTTGATTTTGGTGTTTGAAATCTCCTGTCTATAGACAAAGAACGTCACCCACTTTTCAACTATTTCCTTCCAATCTGAACTTTCGAATGCTGATTACAGTCATTGTTTCATAATTTTCACAAAAAATATTGAAAACCAAAATGGTATCCAAATTTTAATATGCAATTATCAAAATGATTATCAGAATCTTATTTTCTTCTCTTGACGGTGACGTTTGCGAGTTTCTCCCAGTACTGGATGATTCCGCAGTGGTCGTCATTCACCTTTCCGTCGCACTTGCAGGCCTTCATGATCTCGAGGATCTGAGTGGTGATAGGAATAGGGGCGTCTATGGCCAAAGCTGCGTCGCGCACATTCAGAAGGTCTTTCGTGTGCATCCAGATAGGTCCGCCCGGCTTGAAGTTGCGGTCAAGGATAAGAGGCATCTTGGCATCGAAGACCGTGCTGCCCGCCAGCCCTCCGCGGATGGCTTCATATACCTTCTCAGGATCCACTCCCGCCTTCTCGGCGAAAACCATTGCTTCGCCTACGGCGGCGAGGTGCATGGCCACCATTATCTGGTTGGCAAGCTTGCAGGTGTTGCCGCTGCCGATGTCGCCCACCAGGGTGACAGCATCTCCCATGGCTTTGAACACATCAAACACGACATCGAAGACTTCCTGCTTGCCTCCTACCATGATGGACATGGTGCCGTCCTTTGCCTTAGGCTCTCCGCCGCTGACAGGAGCATCAAGCATCTCAACTCCCTTCTCAGCCACAATGCCGCAGAGCTTCTTTGACATAACTGGAGAGACTGAACTCATGTCGATGTAGATGCTGCCCGGCTTTATGCCTTCGAGAATACCATTAGGACCGCATACTACAGATTCCACGTGTGGAGAGTTAGGCAGCATGGTGATGATGATGTCGCATGCTGCAGCCACTTCCGCAGGGGATCCTCCCTGCTTAGCGCCGAGCGACACCACTTCAGCCACAGGTTCCGGCTTGATATCGAAAACAGTGAGATTGTATCCTGCCTTGAGCAGGTTCTTAGCCATCGGTTTGCCCATTACGCCGAGTCCGATGAGGCCTATTTTTTTGTCTTTGTTGTCCATTGTGATTGTTGATTATTGGTAATAAAGAGCCACTTCATCTTTCAACTGGTTGGCACTGAGTATATAATCCTTTCCGTTTGCTGTGAACACCAGGGTCTGGGTCGGGCCGGTTTCCTCTTCGAGAGTCTCCTTGATGACCTTTCCTGCTGCCAGGTCTTCCGCCTGATACATGTTCAGGGTCAGCGGTCCGCGCCTGTTTCCAACCATAGCAATGGCTTTGCCGTTGAACATGCCGCAGCTAAGACCGTGACCGAACCAGAGTTCGTCCTGATATTTGAGCTCCCACGATTCACCGCAGCGCTTGTACATGTTGAAGGTGTTGCCGTGGAACGGCTCGATGGTCACAAGTTCGTCCACTCCGTCTCCGTCGAGGTCGATGATACCGAACTCACTTACTTCGTGGTCGAAGATCTGCTTCACTTCACACTTGCCCTCGTCGAGGCCGTCGAAATAGAAGATGCCTTCCGCACCTGAGACGAGTATGCGCTCGATGCCGTCGACTTTGGCCTTGAGCATGCCGTGGTTGCGGAAAAGACTGCCGAAAACGAGTTCAGGTACCTGAGGTTCGCCGTTCTCATCGAAACGGATGAGATATATTTCGCCAGGGTTTGACCAGTCTGCCGGGTTTGCCTTGAACTTGCTGCAGGAAGCCGCGAAGAGATAGTTCTTTCCGTTCTGGTTGATGATGTCGCATCGGTGTGCGAAAGGAAGCGCCATGGCTTTTTCCGTCTTCCAGCCGTCAGCGGTCCTGGTATGTCTGAACACACCGGCGTTAGCTCCGACGAAAGGAGGGAAAAGACCCATTATTGAGTAGAACTGGTCCGGATGGCCTGGAAGCGGGACGAAACTCATTACTCCGCCCGGGCAGTCGGACACAAGACTTGACTCGCCAGTGGCGGGATTGTGGAGATATACTGCTGGAGTGGTTTCGGAACCGGCACCGACATAAAAGTCTTCATCAACGGGGAATGCGTTGGCAGTATAGACTGACTTTATGTTAAGTATTACTTTTTTTTGCATGGTGAACTAACAGAAGATAATATAGATGGCCCAGACACCGATCATGGATGCAAGACCGCACAGCAGTGTTCCCAATGTGTGAAGCTTGTATCCCATCTTGATGCTCATGTTGGACATTTGGGTGATAACCCAGAAGAAACTGTCGTTGACATGTGACACGACCATGGCTCCGGAGCAGAGGGCGGTGACGGCAAGAGCGACCTCGAATGGAGTCACGAAGCCCAGCGTTCCCATAAGCGGAGCGATGATGGATGCCGTGGTGATGATGGCAACGGTTGAAGATCCTTGTGCTGACTTGAGTGCGGCAGCGATAAGGAACGGCAGCCATATGCCGAACTTGAAGTTTGCGAACGAGTCTCCGAGGACATTGGCGATGCCGGCATCCCTGAGAATCATTCCGAAGGAGCCTCCGGCAGCGGTAATCATGATGATGATGGCCGCAGATGCCATTGCCTTGCCGACCCATCCGGTGGTGGACAGCATGTCTTTCTCAAGTTTCTTAGGAAGGAAGATAGCTATGGCGAGACCGAACAGGAGCGCCATGACAGGCTCACCGATGAATCCCATGATGGTCTTGAACAGACCTGAGCCGAAAGGTGCGGAAGGAAGGTCGGAAACTGACTTCAGCACGATAAGCAGCAGAGGGATGACGACCGGCAGGAATGATTTTGTGCCGGACGGAGCTTCCTTGAGTTTTTCAGCAATGTCGTTCTCGTTTTCGTCCGCGCCCGGGTCGATTTGATATCTCTTCGCATATCTTGTCACGAAGAAATAGGCTGTGATGACAGCGAATATGCTGGCCATCACTCCGGTCATGATGACAAGGCCGAGATCTGCCTCCATGATACCCGCTGCAGCAACAGGACCCGGAGTAGGAGGAACAAGGCAGTGAGTGATGGTGAGACCGAGACTGAGTGCGATGGCAGTGCTGGCAAAAGAGATTTTCGCCTTTTTCGTCAAAGCTCTGTTGAGAGGAGTCAGAATCACGAAGCCTGAGTCGGCATAGACAGGGATGGAGATGAAATAGCCGAGGAGAAGCATGGCAAGAGGCACGCGCTTTTCACCCACGAGCTTCAACACGCTCCTCGCCATCACATAGGCTCCGCCCGATTCCTCCAGGAAGGTGCCTATGATGCAGCCGACGACAATCACGATGCCGATGGAACCGACTGTGTTGCCGAAGCCGTTGTTCACTGACTTTATGATGTCACCGAGTGGCATGCCCGAAAGAAGCCCGAAGCCGATGGCGGCTATGATCAGGGCCAGGAAAGGGTGCAGCTTGAGTTTTGTCGTCGAAAGGACGATGATCGCAATCGCGATTATCAGCAGTACAATAAGCATGACATTTGTACTTTATGCGCCGAGGAGTTCCTTGGCGGCGTCTTCGATATCTTTGATTTTCTTGTAGCTGGGCATAATGGTAACGTGTATTGGTTCAGATTGTTAGCCGTATCAAATATAGGCAAATATCTGAAAACAAAAAGAAAAGTCACCAGAAAAATATAATCTCCGATGGTATTGTGGGAGCAAGGGAGGCTATTCCATTTCAGAAAACAAAGTATCGGAAAGGTTCCCGGGAAAAGAAGAATTCTATGACATCATCGACATCGATGGTCAGGCTCAAAGAAGATACATTCAGTCTGGATTTCAAGAACCGCATAATAGGACTGTGGAAGGGTGTTGCCATGACAGGAGATGAAACTTTCGGCAATTCAAACCACCTGTGGGAATATCACGAAGATGGTACTTTCACCTATTATGAAAGGAACAGGGCCGGACAGTGGGTCCCGGGCAAGAACGTGCTCAATGAATATTTCGTACATGGTGATCTTCTTACGACCAGATGGAAGAACACGGATGAACCGATGAATTACGAATGGTGGACAATCTTTCTATCGCAGGTCTGTATTATTTCCTCTTGAAATAATACAGACCGTAGTCGAATACAGGGAAGTCGGCGTAGTTCTCCTTGCCGACGTTGAGCAGGAACTCCTTCCTTTCTATACGGAGGACGAGCTCATCTTCCCCGGACCGGTGTATCATACGCTTGAAACTGTGCACGTTCCCGTCATAGTTCATACGGTCGAGCAGGATGTTGCCGTCGTCCATTATCTCGAAATGGCCCTGGATCATCTGCGGCTGCTTGGCCGGGTCCGCGTAGACCTTCTTCGCCATATATCTGTGGTCGGGGCGGATGATGGCTTCCGAAATGATCGGAGTGCCTGACGTCCAGACCGGTTCGCTGCGCCCGATGACGTAGCAGGCGTTCTTTTCGTAGACCCAGCTTCCCACGATGTCCTTCTCTATCTTCTCAAGGGCCTCCTTGCCTAACGTCACACTGTTCTTCAGAGGCAGGAGAAGGAGGAACCTTGCTCCGTTCTTGTAAGTGGTGTCCAGACGTATGTCTCCGTCCATCCTTATTGCGAGGTCCTTGCAGATGTCCAGTCCCATTCCGTGGCCGCCTTCACCGGCATCCCTGGTAATGAATCTCTTGAACAGGTCCTTGGCTACTTCATCGGCGACTCCGGTGCCGGTGTCGGTCACGGAGAATGTGATGTATCCCGGATTCTCGAAAGGGGAGCAGTGGACGTGGATCTCTCCCTCCGCCGTATGCTTGCATGCGTTGGAGAGGAGGTTGACCAGAATCTGCTGGACGCGCCGCGAGTCGGTGTATATCTTGAACGAATCGGAGAAGTCAGAGGTGTAGTAGAGCTTCACTCCTGCCGGTACACGCATCATCGAGCAGCTGATGGCCTTGTCGCAGATGCTGTTGCAGCTGCACTCAGCCTTGTTTATCTTGAGTATGTTGTTCTCGATGTCGGACATGTTCAGCACGTCGTCGATGAGCATCGTCAGAAGGTCGGCGCTGTTGCTGATGTAGCCGGAGAACTCCTCCTTCTCGTCTTCCGTGATGCAGCCGTCGGGCATTCCGAGCAGCTGGGAGAAACCCACGATCGCATTGAGGGGAGTGCGGATGTCGTGGCTGATGTTCTGGACGAACTGGGTCTTCAGTTTGCTGGCCTCCTGGGCTTTCTTCGCCTGCTCGAGAGCTTCCTTCCTTTCCTCCTCCATCCTGACTTCGTCGTCGATGTCCTCTATGCCTATGGCGATCCTGGTGGCGGGGGAGTTCTCATCGTCGAACTTGATGACTGTGACCCCTTCCCAGTTGTAGGTGCCGTCGTTGCTTAGCATCCTCGCCCTTCTGGAGAGGTTCTTCTTCTGGGCGAGCGCTTCCTTCAGATAGTCGAGGTCGAGCAGTCCGCTCATCCCCTCATAATCGTCCGGATGGATGAAATTGTCCAGCATATACTTGAAGACAGACTGTATCCGGTCGCTTCTTTCCAGGGCGCTGATCGCTTCCTCCGGGATTCTCTGGGACACGGTGAAGGTCTTGAACCTGCCTGTCTGAGTGTCGACTATGGCGAGCAGGGCATAGGCCGAGGCGAGGCCCTTGATGGCGTTGAGGTCCTCTTCGAGGTTCTTTTTCTGGCGGGTGGTCTCGTTGTTGAGGTTGATGACCTCGATGGTCTCCCTGCTGGCGTTCTTGTAGGCGAGGGTGACGATGATCGGCACTCCGTCCTTCTTGACCATAGGATAGAAGATAGCCTTGACCCAGCGCTGCTTGCCGGTCACGTGCGAGGAGTAGATGAACTCCATCCTGCTTTCGCTGGTGAGTGTTTCTCTGATGTGCTCCGGGCTGCTGAACTTCAGCCAGCTTTCCTTGAACTCATCGTCCATCAGGTAGACCTTGTCCTTCATCATCTCGCTGAAACGGCTGACGTCATACTTGCCGGTAGGCTTGTAGACTTCGGACTTGTGTACGACGGTGATGCTGTCGCTGAGAAGGTTGCAGTAGTATGAGGAGATCAGGTCGCTGGAGACCGTGTCCCTTACGAGCTCTTCTATGATCCTTTCGTGCCTGTCGGCGAATGCCACGAGGAGCTCATCGTTGTCATCGCTGAGGCTCCTTACGCGCATATGGTGCCAGCGGACGTGGCCTGTGGAGATGTCGCGGAACCTGATGACGCAGGTGTTGCTGTCTCCCATCAGCATCTTTATGTTCTCCGGCGTGACGGTGGTGCGCATCATGTCGCGGTCCTCATCCATAACGTCCCGGCTGATATATTCGTCCAGGGTTTCGAGGTATGAGGTAGGGTCGGGGTATCTGCGCCTGACTTCCTCGCTCTGACGGAAGACGTGGATGGACTCATCCTTGAAATTAACTATGTAGGCTGAAGAATAGTCCGCTGTGAGGCGGTCCAGAATAGTGTTCAGCAAACGGCTGCTGCCGGCTGTGATGGTCTCGATGAACTCATCCATAGTGCAAAAAAAGATTTATGGTCTCGAATCGTTCAAAGTTAATGATTTCCATAGTCATTTCAAAATATTCCTATAAAGGTGCCATAAGTCCCCGCGAATTGTTATATTTGTTCGGAATACTAACCCAAATAACCAATTATATGAACAGAAACGGACTTATCACCCTGGCCGTACTGGCCATCTCTTCGTTCTGCGCACAGGCTCAGCCGATGAAGCTGAACGACCTCGACTACTACGAGAAGCGTGGAACCAATGTTCTGGTTTACAGCAACATCTACAACGGCGGTTTCTATGACGAGAAATTCGCCGGCATCGAAATCATCCAGCGCGGCGAGCGCATCAGCACCGGCGGAGGCATCCGTCTGATGAACACCCCGGAGCAGTGGGACATCTTCGGAAAGATGACCTCCCGCACAGTTAACCGCGATGACAGCAGCATCGAAGTCACCCTCGACTATGCAGAGCACAGCTACGACTTCGCTCCGCGCATCAAGGTAAGGCCCGGCGCCGAAGGCGTGCTCCTCCAGGTCATCCTCGACAAGCCGGTCCCGGCAGAGCTCGTCGGCAAGGCAGGAATGAACCTCGAGTTCTTCCCGGCCTCCTATTTCGGTAAGAACTTCCTCGTGGACGACTTCGGAAGGATCCTTCCTAAGTATCCTATGCACGATACAGAGGTGCATCCTGTAGCCGAGAAGATCCCTCAGTACTTCGGCGAGTCCACCTTCGACGACCGCGGCAGGGGAGACTTCCTCGTAGCCAAGCCTCTCGCCACCGGCCATAGGATCGTAATGGCCCCTGAGGACGAGAACCTCCGCGTGGGCATCCAGTCGAACCTCGACGTCAGCCTCTATGACGGCCGCCTCCTCGCTCAGAACGGAACCTTCGTGGTCCGCTCCATCCTCCCTGCCGACAAGACAGGCGTGGTCCTCGAGTGGTACATCGAGCCTTCCGGCTCCCAGGACTGGGTCCGCAAACCTAACATCGGCTTCTCCCAGGTCGGCTACACCCCTGCACAGAAGAAGGTCGCAGTCGCAGAGCTCGACCGCAACGACACCCCGGCCGCTACCGCACAGATCCTCAAGGTCAATGCCGACGGCACGAAGACCGTCGCCAAGGAGGTCAAGGTCAATACCTGGGGCGTGTTCTACCACCGCTACAACTACGTGCAGATCGACTTCTCGGACGTCCGCGAGCCGGGCATCTACAGCATCCTCTACAACGGCACCGAGACCAACGCATTCCCTATCGACAAGGCCGTCTACTCCGACAAGTGGCACCCTTCCACCGACATCTCCCTCGTGGTCAACATGGACCATATGGAGGTCAATGAAGCCTACCGCATCTGGCACGGCCGCGCCAACATGGACGATGCCCTCCAGGCTCCTGCCAATGTCCGCCTCCACGACGGCTACACCCAGCTCGGCGAGACCAACGACGCCTACGAGCCTCTCCAGCACATCCCTGGCCTCGCCATCGGCGGCTGGTACGATGCCGGTGACTTCGACATCCAGGCCAATTCCGTCTTGAACACCACCGAGGACCTCGCCACCATCTGGAGCACCTTCAAGCCGATGCGCGACCAGACCCTCATCGACGAGAAGACCCAGTACGCTGACATCCACGTCCCTGACGGAGTTCCTGATATCGTACAGCTTACCATGCACGGCACCCTCAACATCAACGCCCAGGTCGAGAACATCGGCTTCGTCGCCCAGGTCATCGGTCAGCCGGACATGCACCACTACCACCACCTCGGTGACGCGATGACCCTCACCGACGGTCTCATCTACGACCCATCGCTCGCACCATACGAGGTCAAGGACGGCCGCTCCGGAACCCCTGACGACCGCTTCGTGTTCACCAGCCGCTTCAGCCCTGCGGGAGTCATGCAGGACATCGTATCCCTCGCCGCAGCATATCCTGTCCTCAAGGACTACTATCCTGAGGAGGCCGAGCGCTCGCTCAAGAACGCCATCATGCTCTGGGACAAGTGGGCCCCGGAAGCTGACCCTGCAAAGGCTGTCAATGCCAATATGAACAACCGCCGCGTCAGCGGAGACCCTCGTCTCAATGCCGCCATCAACCTCTGGTTCGCTACCGGCGATGCCAAGTACAAGGACTTCTTCGCCCCTATCCTGACCAAGATGATCGACCCTAAGACAGCTCCGAAGCCTCAGGCTCCACGTCAGAACGTAGGCGGCGGTGACGGCGCGAACTTCGCAGCGATGCAGGTCTACGCTGGCATCTCCGCAGCCCTCAAGGTCTATCCTTATATGGACGCCAAGTTCCAGAAGCTCGTCCAGGACGCCATCCCTGGATACGTCGAGATCCTCACCCAGGGCGGCAAGGACAATCCTTACGGCGTAGCCATCACCGGTGCCGGCTGGGCAGGCAACTCACAGGTGATCACCAGCGCCTACAACTGCTACAAGATATGGAAGCTCTTCCCTGACGCCATCGACCCTGAGTACGTGCTCGCAGGTCTGAATTTCCTCTTCGGATGCCACCCTTACAGCAACGTATCATTCGTCACCTCGGTAGGTGTCAATACAAAGAAGGTCGCTTACTCGAACAACCGCGCCGACTACACCGTCATCCCTGGCGGTATCGTTCCTGGTCTGGTCGTCAAGAATCCTGACTTCTTCGAGAACAAGGACGACTATCCGTTCCACTGGGGCGAGAACGAGTGCTGCATCAACACAGCTCCTAACTACGTTCTCCTCTGCCTCGCGTGCGACGAGATCGCCCAGTACCTGAACAAATAATTGAACTACGCAGGTGAAATACTGTCGCTGGTAGTGGCGCTTTCGTGGACAGCCACGGCGCTGTGCGCGGACATTGCCAGCCATAGAATCGGAGCGCAGCCCCTCAACCTTATCAGGATGGGGCTGTCGCTCTTTTTATTGGCATTGTTCCTGCTGGTGGTCACCGGCTCCCCGGCACCTGTGGGAGCGGATCCGAAGACCTGGTTCTGGCTGGCGCTTTCCGGGCTGGTGGGCTATGTGTTCGGGGATTTCTGCCTTTTCAACTCCTATGTCATCTTCGGCTCGAAGTTCGGGCAGCTGTTCATGACGCTGGCGCCTCCGATGGCCGGCATTTCCGGGTGGATAATGCTGGGCGAGAGGATGAGCTGGCACTCGTGGATCGCGATGGTGGTGACGCTGGCGGGTATCGCCATTTCCATATTGGCCAAGGATACGGGGAGCGGGCCCGGGCGTGTGAGGCTCAGGCTGAAGCTGCCTCTGAAGGGCATCCTGTTCGGAATCGGCGCCGGAGTAGGGCAGGGTGTGGGGCTTGTGCTCAGCAAGATAGGCCTGGAGCATTATGCCACTGCGCTTCCGGCGGGCACTCCCGAGTCAGTGGTGTTTGCGATGCCTTTCGCGGGCACTTTCATCCGCGCCGTCTTCGGGTTCATCGGATTCTTCATTCTGCTGTGCCTTCGCCGGCAGCTGCGTGACGTGGGGACTGCGCTGGGGGACAGGCGCGGCATGCGCTTCGCGCTTCTGGCCACCATCTTCGGGCCCTTCATCGGCGTCTCGCTGTCGCTGATGGCCGTCGAGTACGCCCAGGCGGGCATCGCCTCGACGCTGATGGCGCTGACCCCCGTGCTGATAATTGTCCCTTATTCCCTCATCTACAAGCAGCGCATCAAGCTGCAGGAAGTCCTCGGCACCCTCGTGACCATCACCGGTGTCGCCATGTTCTTCCTGCTCTAGCTGTCCGTTTACTCAAGGATAATGTTTGAATACGCTGCCTGACGCGCATAGAAGACTGATTTTCTGATTGTAAAGCGGATGATTTCTTTAATAATGCGGTGATACGGGGCTGGAATTCAGCTTCTTTGGGCCAGGTCCCCTCCGGTGGTGGGGTATCTGGCCCGCTGCTGTTTTGTAACATATTGGATACCAATTTTTTATGTTTTCAATGCGGGCCAGGTCCCCCGGTAGCAGGGTGGACCTGGCCCATCAAATCAGATCCCCGGACACGTTTCTGGGCAAAAGTTTGTCCGCAGGGCGTGATTTCCTCGTTCCGGACACGTTTTGGGCAAAAGTGTGTCCGCAGGGCTTGATTTCCTTGTTCCGGACACGTTTCTGGGCAAAAGTGTGTCCGCAGGGCGCGATTTCTTCGTTCCGGACACGGCCGGGAGATATCAGGAACTGCCGACATTTAGTTACATAATGGCTGAACAGTCGATGGAGACATTTTACTGGGGCTGATGATTTGGATAATTGTTTGGAAATGAGTATATTCGCGACGTGATGTGTATATGTGTGTCATATTTTATGAGCACTCCTCCCTTCGGTATATCTCTGAGGGGAGGTAACTTATTGTCACATTGTTACATACGTTCGGCCTAGGCGACTCCTTACGGTGCCGCCCGTTTCCCCGTGTCCTGAACGCCCGAATCGTTAAATAAGTTATCGTGTTTACTGCTATGGAAGAAAAAAAGAAACAGAATTTGGAATTCACCGAGCCTGTGGTGAAGGTGGTCGAAATCTCCGGCCAGACAAGGCTTTGCCAGAGTTCTACAAAGGCGGAAGCCACCGGAGAAACTAAAACATATGACCTGGATGGCCTTAATGCCTATGATAGGCATGCATTATAATATTTCTCTGTTATGAATAGAATATCTAGGTTCATTTATGCAGCACTGGTAGTTTTTTCTGCAGTTGCCTGCCATACCAGCGAGATTGACAATCCGAATAAAGACAATCCGGACAAGCCGCAGATAACCGACAATATCCAGCTCACGGCAAGTATCAAGCAGACTCGCGTTGAGTATTCTATCAACGGCGAGAAGTTGGAGCAGAAATGGACGGTAGGTGATGCAATCTATGGTTTCTATGGAAGGGACATTGCCAATAAGATTGTATTTTCAGTGGAGAGTGTGGATGAAGATACAGGAGTCGCTTCTCTAAAACCTGAGTCCGGCTGGAGCGGTTTCTTATCTGCATTTAAAGCCAATAACAGTCTGCCAGTCGGCTTGGTATATACGGGCTGTACAACATCGGAAATTCCACCAGCCTTTCAAAACTATGGCACCATCGAAGTCGATATGACCAGCCAGGGAACAGAACGTATTCCTGCCTGCATGCACGCCAATAATTTTTCAAGTAGGACAGAGGATGATGTTACTTATGTTACGTTTCTGTTTGAAAACGACTGTTCTATCATTGAGGTGTTCGGCTTGACCGGTACTTCTGAAAGTGAAAGCATTACTGGTGATAGTGCTAAGTTGGCTTCTATACAAGTCTCTGGCCTCATCAAGGACTGTTCTTATACTCTCAATACAGAAGGTGGTCTGACGTTTATTTCAGGAACGACAACTGGCGCGACAACTGTTACTTTAGACAGCAGCAAATGGTCTATTACAAAAGACGGGGATATCATATACAATGGTGACATAAAACCGGTCTTCATTGCTGCTGTGCCTTTTAAAGATAAGAGCTTCACTGTCTCGGCTAAACTTATTGGAGGTATAAATAATATTAGTGTTCCGTTTGATAATAAGACGTTTGTAGGTGGAAATTCATACTATATCATGGCTAGTCCGGTCGTTGCCAGGACTGCCGACGGCGTTTACTTCAAAACGGTTACCGATGCTTTTGAGCATGCTGACGATCTATATCATGCAGACTATAATACAGCCGCGAAAAACATCGTTACCCTTGTCCGTGACTGCGGGCTTGCTGGAGTGGAACCGGAGGATGGTGAATATAAGCCCCTTGTCGGGACAAGCGAACCGATAGAGATTGACGGGTATGATGTCACCTTGGACCTGAACGGCAAGACGCTTGAACTCGATGGCGATGAATGCTTCCATGTTAATTGTAAGTTGAACGAAAAGGAAGGCGACGAAGACGAAGACGAAGACAGTGAAGAGTATATACCGAGTGGTCAAACTGCTTCTACATTCAATATTACAGACTATTCAGCTTCCAAAGGTGTTATTTCTTCTGAATCAGAAGTTAATTTAATAAACAGTTTTGGCAATGTCAATATTGGTAAGTGCACCATTAACTGTGAGTACGGAGTGGTCAATAACCTCAGTTATGGCGGAATTACTGCCAAATTGATTGTTAACGCCGGTGCTGAAATCTCTAGTTCGGATGTCGTGATTACCAATTATGGGGACTTGACTGTCAATGGCGGGGAACTTTTATCTGAAGATTCTGTTGTTGAAAATCATGGTGGAACAGTGACGGTTAACGGAGGAGAATTAGTGGCAGAAATGTACGCCATAGGAAATGAAGAGGGAGATGTTAATATACATGGCGGAACATTTATTGGCTATTATACTCTTTTTTTTGAAGGAGGATCTTTGGAAATCGATGAAGCGGTCGATGAAGTGGAGATTTCATCAGAATCGGATAGTGCTATTATTTCTTCGGAATATTCAGAAACAATGATTTTAGGAGGTTACATATCATCAAGTTCTGAATATGCCGCAATAATAATTGACGATAGTGACTTTACTATGAAAGGTGGGACAGTATCCGGAATTGCAGGAGCGATCTCGCTTTCGGGCGAAAGCACCGGTACGATAACTGGCGGTTATATTGAAAGTAAAGGCGAGGAGGAAGATGAGGACGGATATGCCTTGTATATTGAGAACAGTACCTGTACGATCTCCGGCGGAACAATCAAGAACGAAAGTACCAAGAAACCTGCCATTTATTGTTTCACGGGAGTTGATGACAAAGATGATATTGATGTCCCGAATTTAATTATTACCTGGACCAATGGAGAAAATGAGGATGACGGAGGACCATTGGTTTATTCTTCTACACAAGTTTTTGACGGCTTCAAGTCTTTCGGCGCGGTGTCTACATGCAACAAGGATCCCGAAGATGTAAATAACGACGGAAAAGTCGATGACGACAAATGCAACTGGGCTATCGTTGAAATCTCCGGCGGGTATTTATATTCTAGTGATGATGCTATCTATTCTATTGCAGGTGAAAGCAAGGTAGAGAGACCTGACGGAACCTATTTCTATACTAACGAGGCGTCTAATCCTAATAATAATGAACCTCATTACTTTGATTTCAAAAAGACTGCAGGACATAATTTGGTGCCTGTACAATATCTGGATGGCACGTCTATTACCGATCCGGTTTTGGGTACATTAATATTCGAATATAAGATTATCCCAGGAGAAGGTCCGGATGTAGATACAAATATAACCGGTGGTTCCCTTGGTCCTTTTGACAAGATTTATTTTTAGAATTCTTCCGTTATGAAACATATATACAGACTTTTAGCCTCGGCGATTTTGCTAATTATCACCGCAGCTTGTAATAATGAAGAAATAGAGACCCCTCAGAGTCCTGACCAGCAGCAGTCAGATTTCAGGATTACTGCCAGCATCATCCAGACGAGGGTAGCCTATAATTACTCTGATCTTGGAACGGTCACCCAGGAATGGGAGGAAGGTGATATCCTCTTCGGTTTTTATGGCGGAGTTACATCCAATCCGATAGTTTTTGAGGTCAGTGATGTAGATTCCAACACTGGAGTTGCTACCCTTGAGGCCGTATCTGGCGCTGATTGGATTGAGGAGGCAACGGTAGGAGGAACTCAAGTTGATTTGGTATACACGGGTGAGAAAGATTTAACTAAACTTCCGTTCACTAACAACGGTATCAATGTGGATTTGAGTGGGCAGACGCTTAACAGGGTCCCTGGTTGCATGCATGCCCATGCGGAACTTCAGGTTGATGGAGATGGGAACAAGAGCCTGGAGTTCAATTTCCAGAACGACTGTGCCCTCATCGAAATTGACAGTCTGACCGGTTTTGCTGAAAATTGGCCAGGTGTAAATGAAACCTCATTACCACTTTCTGCGGTGCATATTACCAATCTCCTTTTGGGCGGTTCATATTCATTCAGTGGTGAAACATTAATTTTTGAGAGTAATCCCGCGTCTCTCGACTCTGAATATGAATTTGGTCTGCCGACGGGTTGGACTGTAAGCAAGGATGGAGATGTCAGTGGTCCTAAAGGAGAAAAGATACTGATTGCAGTTGCCCCTAATTCTACGAAAGAAGAAATCTCTGTTTGCGCAGCAAATTCTACTGAAGTGGGATTAATAAAATACTCATCTTATAGTTATGGCGAAAGGAGCCTGGCCGGTGGCCGTTGCTACGTTATCAGTGCCCAGCCTGTCGTTGCCAAGACAGCCGATGGCGAGTGCTTCAAGACCGTGGAGGAAGCGTTTAACCATGCTAAAGTACTCTCAGAGAGTGGATATGGTTCTGCTGCGCAAAACGTCGTTACTCTAATAAAGAAGGAAATCAACGGCTTCGGAGAGCAGACAAGTGACGATTCACAACATATGGTGGGTTCATATGATATCGATTACAATGTGACACTTGACCTTAACGGCTGCACGTTTATCCTTTCCGGGTCCGAAGGGTTTTATGTCACTATTATCGACGAAATAACTCCAGCAACCTTCACGATTACAGACAGTAATGGTCTGGATAATCTTGGGAAATATATCGGAACCATCAGCTCTGATTCTGGGAATTCCATATTTGAAAATTTTGGAGTTGTCAATATCAATGGTGGAAATTTTATTTTAACGAGTAATACAAATTTGGTAAAAAATTATGGTACGGTCAATATAGATGGTGGTTTTCTGGAATCTCAAGCGGAATCTGACGAGTACTCGGAAGAGTACTACTCTGTAGTATTCAATGATGAAGGTGCAACCCTAAATATCTCTGGCGGGACATTGTGTTCACATAATTGTTGCACTGTTGAAAATTATTCTGTCCTTACTGTTGAAGATGAAACCATTCCAGGTCTCGTAATTTCAGGTGGTACGATAGAGTCCGAAAATCTGTTTGCAATATATAACGAAGAGGGAGCATTTGCACAAATATTAGGAGGAACTATTGAGGCACATAATTACGATGTAATTGATAACTATGGTGAGTTGACCATCGGCGAAGAAAATCCGGCTGCGCCTAAAAGCATAATGATATCCAGCGACTCAAGATTTGATGATACCCCTACTATTTATTGTTCTGCAGGTGGAACTCTTAATGTCTACTATGGCACAATCACAAACACTGGCGGCGGCAGGGCTATTGAATTTAACAAGGAAGCTAATGGGTATGTGTGTGGTGGCATTATTAATAATAAAAGCAATACCACAGAAACAATACAGATTTTGAGGGGTGCAAAATGTACGATATCAGGTGGTGTGATATACAGTGAGGGAGATATTCCGACCGTTGCTTGCCGTTCAGAAGATAGCGAAAATCCTTCGACACTTACAGTTACCTGGCCGGGCGGAGAAGCACCATCCGATCCCTTATCAGACACAAGGCATGAACCTATAGTACCTATGTTTGAAATCCAAATAAAAGAGAGGATGGCACCGCCGCCTCGATAAAGGCCCCTCGGCGGCTACAACACGACAGGCTGCGCCGGGCTCTGGGTAAAGGCCCGCTTGCCAGTCGGTTGTTGCCCGGGT
>JAZLLA010000055.1:0-14457 GCA_045597895.1 Candidatus Cryptobacteroides sp.
CTCCCGGGACTCTTCTCCTCAATGCAAGGAACGGGCACTTTCCTTTTTACCCAATATATAATGTACGTCCAGCCGCGGCAGGGCTTAGCTCAATAGGACTCCAAATCGCGCTTCACGCGACACGAAGTCCTGTAACATTAGGCTGGGGTAACGTGGAAACCAACTAAGCAAAACGAGCCGGCAGTTTCCGTGATATGGGATGGAAAGATTGGTGAGTGTAAAGAATATGGCGATTCTTTGCACTCAGAACGGTAATTGAGGGTATTTTGAGAAAATAAGAGACAACTAGCTGTTAAAACGTCCGTGTGGTCGGATGAAACACCCGTCATTGCGGGCTTGACCCGCAATCTCCTTCGAAAGATGCAGAATCAAGTTCAGCATGACGTGCATCAGACCGTTAAGCATGACAATCATCGACATCCCGAAAAACCATACAGATAATCAGCCACTTACAAATACGCTTGTTCCCGCCTGGGCGACAAAGACCTAAGCGGGAACGATATGACAAAATACCATACTGATAATCAAAAACTTATAAAATAGGATATTCCTGCTGAATGACAAAAACAGACATCGCTATTTTAATGAAAAAAGCGTATGGATTATTCAAATGTGCTTATGCACTAACGGCCTGCCAGATGCACGTACTCGCGCTCTTCCGTGACGCACTTGTATGCCGGACGGATGATGCGGCGGCCTTCGAAGTTGAGCTCCTCGTTGCGGTGGGCGCACCAGCCTACAATACGGGCCATTGCGAACAGAGGCGTATAGAGCTCGCGAGGGATGCCGATGCAGTCATAGACGAAGCCTGAATAGAAGTCAACATTGGCGCAGAGGATCTTCCCGCGTCCCTTGGCCTCATAGATGGTCTCGATGGCGACGCGCTCGATGCGTTCGAGGAACTCGAACTCCTCGAGGCGGCCCTTCTCCTTGGCCAGTTCGCGGGCCATCTCCTTGAGGAGGATGGTACGCGGGTCGGACTTGGTATAGACGGCGTGGCCGATTCCATAGACGAGACCGGAGCGGTCGCAGACCTTTCCGGAGAGGATGGTGCGGATCTGTTCTGCTATCTGGGAGTCATTCTTCCAGTCCTTCACGGACTTCTTCAGATAGTCGAGCATGTCACAGACCTTCAGGTTAGCACCGCCGTGCTTAGGGCCCTTGAGGGAGCCGATGCCGGCCGCGATGGAAGAGAAGGTGTCCGTACCGGTGGAGGATGTCACGCGGACAGTGAATGTGGAGTTGTTACCACCGCCATGCTCCGAGTGAAGGATAAGGAGCACGTCAAGCGTACGGGCTTCCAGTGAGGTGTAGTCATTGCCCTTGAGCATATAGAGGAAGTTCTCTGCGAGCGAGAGGCCCGGCTGGGCGTCGCGGATATGCAGGGAACGGCCGTGATGCTTGTGGCGGTACATATTGTACGCATAGGCGATGGTGGTCGGGAACTTCGAGATAAGCTCTATGCTCTGGCGCATGAGGTTGTCCCTGGACACATCGTCAGGGTTTTCGTCGAAGGTGTAGAACTCCATCACGCTTCTTGCGAGGATGTTCATGATGTTGTCGCCCTCCAGCTCCAGGATATGGAGGATGGTCATATGCTCGAGAGGCATATTGTCGAAGATCAGGTCCTTGAAGGACTGGAGCTCCTCATGGTCGGGAAGACGTCCTGAAAGAAGAAGGAAACAGATCTCCTCATAGCCGAAGCGTCCCTCGTTCACGATGGCGTGGACAAGGTCCTTGACTTCGTAACCACGGAAATAGAGCTTTCCGTCGACAGGCATGAGATTGCCGTCCGCGTCGCGCTCGTAACCCACAACGTTACCGATGTTGGTGAGTCCCACGAGGACACCTGTGCCGTCTTCATTGCGCAGGCCGCGCTTGACATCTAGTTTCTTGAAGAGGGCCGCATCCATCCTGGTGCAGTTCTTCATCTCGTCGGAAAGCTTGTAGATGAGATATTCTTTCTTGTTCTTCTGTGTCATAAGAGTTCTATTAGCTTGGCAGTGAAGTCGGTTGTACTGAGTGAATGTCCGTTCTCCATAAGGCGGGCGAGGTCCGCGGTGGCGTAGCCCTGCGCGAACGAGCGCTCGAGAGCATCGTAGATGAGGGCTGCGGCTTCGTTCCAGCCGAGATGCTCGAGCATCATCACGCCGCTGAGCAGGTTCGAGCAAGGATTGACAATGTTCTGTCCTGCGATGTCGGGAGCGGTGCCGTGGGTGGCCTCGAAGATGGCTGTGCCGGTGGAGTAGTTGATATTGGCGCCCGGAGCGATGCCGATGCCGCCTACCTGGGCGGCGAGCATGTCGGAGACGTAGTCGCCGTTAAGGTTGAGCGTGGCGATCACGCTGTAGTCCTGCGGCTTGAGCAGGGCGTTCTGGAGGAAGGCGTCGCAGATGCAGTCCTTGATCACAAGGCGTCCGGATGCGATGGCGTCGCCGAACTCGCGCTCCGCGAGCTCGTAGCCCCATTTCTTGAAGCCACCTTCAGTGAATTTCATGATATTGCCCTTGTGGACGAGAGTCACGGAAGGGCGGTTGTGGTCGAGGGCGTACTGACAGGCGGCGCGGATGAGGCGCTCGCTGCCTTCTATGGAGACAGGCTTCACGCCGAAGGCGCTGGTCTGAGGGAAACGCACCTTGGTCACACCCATCTCGTTGTGGATGAAGTCATAGAACTTCGCGGCCTCGGGGCTTCCGCTCTCCCACTCGATTCCGGCATAGATGTCCTCTGTGTTCTCACGGAACACGACCATATCGACCTTCTCCGGATGCTTGACCGGGGATTCGACACCCTTGAACCAGCGTACCGGTCTGAGGCAGACGTAAAGGTCCAGGTTCTGGCGCAGATATACGTTCAGGGAACGGATACCGCCGCCTACCGGGGTCATGAGAGGGCCCTTGATACCGATATTGTACTTGCGGAAAGCCTCCAGTGTCTCGTCCGGCATATATGAGCCCAGCTGCTCGAATGCTTTCTGACCGGCAGGGACCTCGAGCCAGTCGATGGCCTTCGATGAGCCATAAGCCTTTGCGACAGCCGCATTGAGGACTGCCTGCATGGAAGCGGTGACCTCAGGTCCCACTCCATCACCCTTGATAAAAGGAACTGTTACTTTCTGCATAGATAATTAAGTGCTGAGCCGGCGCGGAACCAGGCCAATTGTTGTTCATTGTATGTATGCACCGCTGAAATGGTGTCGCTGGTGCCGTCGGTATGGTGAAGTACCACATCCACAGGAACGCCCGGGGTCACATTGGCGCAGAGGACATCGATGACGTCGTCCTGCTGGACCTTGGCGTAGTCGAGAGGCTCCGCGAAGGTAAGGGCGAGGACGCCCTGCTTCTTGAGGTTGGTCTCGTGGATGCGCGCGAAGCTCTTGGCCAGGATGACCTTGACCCCGAGGTAGCGCGGTTCCATGGCGGCGTGCTCGCGGCTGGAGCCTTCGCCGTAGTTGTCTTCAGCGACCACGATGCTGCGGCCGAGTACCTTGGCGCGGGGGGCGACAGGGCCGGCCTGGCCGGTGAAAGCATCGATGGCGCCGAGAAGGAGGTTGTCGGATATGTTCTGCAGATGGCCGCGGAACTTGAGCCACGGGCCGGCCATAGAGATATGGTCTGTGGTGCACTTGCCCTGGGTCTTGATCAGCAGAGGCAGCCTCTCGAAGTCCTGCCCGTCCCAAGGGATGAACGGTTCGAGGCGCTGGATGCGCGAGCTGTTCGGGTCAATGTAGACCTCGCCGGCAGTGGCTGAAGGGGCCACATAGCCGGCGTCACAGTCGGCGAAGCCCCTAGGAGGCAGCTCGGGAGCCACCGGGGCGCTCAGTACCGGGTCGATGGCGAAGCTGCCGCTGAAAGCGAAAGCCACTGCCACTGAAGGCGATACGATGAATGCGTGGGTGTTCGGGTTGCCGTCCGCGCGCTTGGCGAAGTTGCGGTTGAACGAAGTCACTATAGAGTTCCTGCGGGTGTTGTCATCGGTCTTGCGCTTCCACTGGCCGATGCAAGGGCCGCAGGCATTGGTCATGATCACTGCGCCGGCTTCGCGAAGGGTCGCGAGGATGCCGTCGCGCTCGGCTGTGGCCTTGATGCGCTCGCTTCCAGGGTTGATGATCAGGCGGCCGGCAGGCTTGAAACCTGCGTCGAGAGCCTTGCGTGCCACGTCGGCGGCGCTGGCGAGGTCCTGGTAGGAGGAGTTCGTGCAGGAGCCGATGAGGCTGACCTCGACCTTGTCAGGGAAGCCGCACTCGGCGACGCGCCCCGGCATCTCACTGAGAGGGCAGGCGGCATCCGGGGTGAACGGGCCGTTGACATAAGGCTCGAGCTCGGAAAGATTGATCTCGACCACACGGTCGTAGTATTTCTCAGGATGGTCGATGACATCGTCGTCGGCGCGGAGGTTCTCCTCGTTCATCACCGCGAGCGATGCGATGGATGCGCGGTCGGTGGCCTTCAGATAGGCTACCATCTTCGCGTCGAACGGGAAGAGGGAGCAGGTGGCTCCGACCTCGGCGCCCATGTTGCAGATAGTGGCCTTGCCTGTGCAGGAGAGGGTCCTGACGCCTTCGCCGAAGTACTCGATGACCGAGTTCGTGCCGCCCTTGACGGTCAGCAGGCCCGCCAGCTTGAGGATCACGTCCTTAGGGCTGGCCCAGCCCTTCAGCTCGCCGGTGAGCTTCACTCCGATGATGCGCGGGACCTTGAGCTCCCACTCCATTCCGGTCATCACATCGACAGCATCAGCACCGCCGACGCCGACGGCAAACATTCCAAGACCGCCGGCGTTGGGGGTGTGCGAATCAGTGCCCACCATCATTCCGCCTGGGAAGGCGTAATTCTCGAGGACTATCTGATGGATGATCCCGGCGCCCGGCTTCCAGAAACCGATATTATAGCGGGAAGCTGCGGATGCGAGGAAATCATATACTTCTTTATTTATATGGCAGGCGGCCTGGAGGTCTGTCTCGACGCCGTCCTGAGCGCAGATAAGATGGTCACAGTGGACCGTGGTAGGAACGCTGACACTGTCCTTGCCCGCATTCATGAACTGAAGGAGGGCCATCTGGGCCGTTGCGTCCTGCATGGCCACACGGTCAGGCCTGAAGGAGGCATACTCCCCTCTTTCAGGAATCCTGGTGAATGATTCGTCATAAAGATGCGAGAAAAGAACTTTCTCGGCAAGTGTCAACGGCCGGCCAGCTGCGTCGCGGGCCTGTTTTACGGCTGCACCATATCGCTCGTAATGGTGCCTGACCATCTCAAAATCAAACATAATTCAAATACACAGTTAACTAACCACTATCTGCGAATTTAATAAAAAATTTTATTATTCCAATATCACCCGGATAAAAAGTGCAGATTATTCATAAATCGCGCATATTTATGCACTTAAGACAAAATGTTTTGCGATTATTAAAATTATTTCATAACTTCACATTCGTTAGTTACGTAGATATATATGAAAGTACTTAAATTCGGAGGCACATCAGTCGGTTCTGTAGAATCCATCCTCAATGTAAAGCAGATCGTATCTTCACGCAAGGAGAGCGTCATTGTCGTTGTTTCAGCCTTAGGCGGGGTCACCGACATGCTTCTGATGACTTCCTCCCAGGCAGAAAAGGGCGACGAAGGCTTCCGCGGCTCGTTCGAGGCCATCCGCAAGCGCCATCTGGATATGGTGGAGAGCATATTCGAGGCCTCCGACCCGCGCAAGGCGGAACTTGTCGCTGACATCGAAGCCCGCCACAGCGAGCTCAAGTCACTCTACGAAGGAGTATATACGCTCAAGGTCCTCCCAGAGAAGACAAAGTGCCAGATCGTGAGCTTCGGCGAACGCATCTCTTCAATGATAGTCAGCACCCTCATCGACGGTGCCGTCCTCTATGACTCCCTGAAGTTCATCAAGTCAGTGGTCATCGAAGGCAAGAACGCCCTCGACTCCGAAATCACGGACAAACTTGTCAAGGAAACCTTCGCCGGCATCGAAAGCCGCGGCGAAGTCGCCGTAGTCCCGGGATTCATATCCACCGACTCGGCCAGCGGCAACATCACCAACCTCGGCCGCGGAGGCTCCGACTACACCGCCAGCATCATAGCAGCGGCCCTGAACGCCGAATGCCTCGAGATATGGACGGACGTGGACGGCTTCATGACCGCCGACCCGCGCATCATAAAGACCTCCTACGTCATCGACGAGCTCAGCTTCTCCGACGCTATGGAGCTCTGCAACTTCGGCGCGAAGGTCATCTACCCGCCTGCAATCTACCCTGTCTGCGCGAAGGACATCCCGGTGCTCATAAAGAACACCTTCAACCCTTCGGCAAAGGGTACCGTCATCCGCCAGAACAGCCGGTCCGCCAAGACCGTGACCGGTATCTCCTCCATCAATGACACCTGCCTCATCACCGTCGCCGGTACCTCCATGGCCGGCATCATCGGTGTGAACAGCCGCATATTCAGGGTCCTCGCCGACAACTGCATCAGCGTGTTCCTCGTTTCGCAGTCCTCATCGGAGACCCACATCTCGCTGGGTATCAGCGACAAGCAAGCCGACCTCGCCTGCAAGGTCCTGGCCAATGAGTTCGCGCACGAGATCGCCGAAGGCTCCATGGCTCCGGTCCAGCTGATGCGCGACCTCGCCACCGTCGCCATCGTCGGCGAGAAGATGAAGAGCAACGCCGGTATCGCCGGAAAGCTCTTCAGCGTCCTCGGCCGCAACGGCATCAGCATCATCGCCGCCGCCCAGGGAACCGAGGAACGGAACATATCGTTCGTAGTGGACAAGAAGTTCCTGCGCAAGTCCCTCAACGTCATCCACGACAGCTTCTTCCTGTCCGAGTACCAGGAGCTTAACGTCTTCATCTGCGGCATCGGCACAGTCGGCGGCAACCTCATCGAGCAGATCGCCGGCCAGCAGAAGAAGCTCATGAAGGAGAACAACCTCAAGATCAACATAGTCGGCATCGCACGCCGCTCGAAAGGCGTCTTCACCCGCGACGGCATCGACCTGAGCACCTGGCGCGCAGCCCTCGACGAGGGCAAGGCGATTGACCTGCAGGCCCTCAGGGACGAGGTCATCGGGATGAACATCTTCAATTCCGTCTTCGTGGACTGCACCGCCAGCGCCGAAGTCGCCACCCTCTACAAGGACTTCTTCGAGCACGGCATATCCGTGGTCGCGGCGAACAAGGTGGCAGCCTCCTCCGACTACGAGAACTACGCCGCGCTGAAGGCCCTCGCGCTCAAGCGCAACGTGAAGTTCCTCTTCGAGACCAACGTAGGTGCCGGTCTTCCGGTCATCAACACCATAAACGCCCTCAAGCACAGCGGCGACAAGATACTCAAGATCGAGGCCGTAGTCAGCGGCACCCTCAACTTCATCTTCAACACCCTGTCCGAGGACATCCCGTTCAGCCGGACCGTAAGGATGGCGAAGGAGCAGGGATTCTCAGAGCCCGACCCGCGCGTGGACCTTTCCGGAACCGACGTAGTGCGCAAGCTCGTGATCCTCGCCCGTGAGGCGGGCTACAAGGTCAGCCAGAGCGACGTGAAGTGCGAGAACCTCATCCCCGCCTCATTCTTCGAGTGCTCCATCGACGAGTTCTGGGAGAAACTCCCGAGCCTCGACGCGGACTTCGAGAAGCGCCGCAAGGAGATCGCCGCACAGGACAAGCACTGGAGAGTGGTCGCCAGGATGGAGAACGGCGAGTACACCGTCTCCCTCTGCGCCTTCGACAGGAGCACTTCGTTCTACAACCTCGAGGGCTCTAACAACATCATCCTCCTCACTACAGAAAGGTACAACAAACACCCTATGCTCATCCAGGGCTACGGCGCCGGGGCCAGCGTCACCGCTGCAGGCGTGTTCGCCGACATAATGAGCATCGCAAACGTATAAGGCTATGAAGAAAGTCAGAGTATTCGCCCCGGCATCCATCGCAAACCTCGGATGCGGATTCGATATCATGGGCCTCGCCCTCGACGAGGTGGGTGACATCCTGGAGATGACCGCCAGCGAAGGCGACGGCATCACCATCACAAACAGCACGGACGTCCCGCTCCCTGCCAGCATCGAGGACAACGTCATCACCCCGGTGATCCGCAAGTTCCTGGAAATGACCGGCCAGAAGGCGCAGATCGACGTCAATGTCTGCCAGAAGATCTACCCGGGCTCGGGCATCGGCTCCAGCGCCGCATCCAGTGCGGCCGCAGCCTACGGAATGAACGAGCTCTTCGACTGCCCGCTCTCCGACGAGGAAATGGTGGTCTGCGCGATGGAGGGAGAGAACCTCGCGAGCGGCGGCTACCACGCCGACAACGCAGCCCCCGCCCTTCTAGGCGGCATCATCCTCATCCGCGGATACGAGCCTCTGGACATCGTCCAGCTCCCTATCCCGGGCAATTTCTACTGCGCCGTCGTACATCCGAAGATAATGGTCTCCACCAAGGAGGCCCGCAGCATACTCCCTAAGGCCGTGCCAATGCACGACGCCATCAGCCAGTGGGGCAATGTCGGCGGCCTGATCGCCGGCCTCTACTCCGGCAACATCGGCCTCGTGGGCCGCGCGATGCGCGACGCCGTCGCCGAGCCGTATCGCAAGCAGTTCATCCCTGGCTTCGACGAGCTCCGCGAGAAGATCCTCGCCTCCGGCTCCATGGCGATGAACATCTCCGGCTCCGGCCCTTCAGTGTTCTCACTCTCGGACAAGCGCGAGACCGCGAACAGGGCCGGTGAGATAATGAAGGCCCACTTCGCCTCACGCGGAATCGAGTGCGAGGTATATGTAGTCAAGGTTACAAACAAGGGAGCAAAACTTCTTGCCCATGAACTATTATAGCACAAACGGTAAGGCCCCAGTAGCATCCCTCCGCAAGGCCGTAGTGAAAGGCCTCGCCGAGGACAAGGGCCTCTATATGCCTCAGACCATCAAGAGGCTCCCCGATTCATTCTTCGAGAACATCCAGGACATGACCTTCCACGAGGTGGCGTGTGCCGTGGCGGACGCTTTCTTCGGCGAGGACGTCGAAAAGGAGGCGCTCCACAGGATCGTCTGCGACACCCTCAGCTTCGACTGCCCGGTTGTAAAGGTCAATGACAATATCCACTCGCTGGAGCTGTTCCACGGCCCTACCCTTGCGTTCAAGGACGTGGGCGGCCGCTTCATGGCGCGCCTGCTCCAGTATTTCACCTCTGGAGAGGAGCTCAACGTCCTCGTCGCCACTTCCGGCGACACCGGCAGCGCCGTAGCGAACGGTTTCCTCGGCGTGAAGGGCATCCACGTCTATGTGCTCTACCCTAAGGGAAAGGTCTCCCCTATCCAGGAATGCCAGTTCACGACCCTCGGACAGAACATCACCGCCCTCGAGATCGACGGCGTGTTCGACGACTGCCAGGCTCTCGTGAAGAACGCCTTCATGGACGAGGAGCTGAACGCGCACATGCGCCTGACCTCGGCGAACAGCATCAACGTCGCCCGCTTCCTGCCTCAGTCCTTCTACTATTTCTGGGCATACGCCCAGATGAAGCGCCAGGGCCTCGGCGACGAGCTCGTGATCTGCACGCCGTCCGGCAATTTCGGCAACATCTGCGCGGGACTCTTCGCGAAGAAGATGGGACTCCCTGTCAAGCGCTTCATCGCCGCGAACAATGCCAACGACGTCTTCTTCGAGTTCCTGCGCGACGGTGAATACCGTCCGCGCCCGTCCGTACAGACCATCGCCAACGCGATGGACGTAGGCGACCCGAGCAACTTCGCGCGCGTGTATGACCTATATGGAAAGAGCCACGCAGCCATCTGCGCCGACATCTCCGGCGCGACATACTCCGATGCACAGATAGCGGAGACCATACGCGAGGTGTTCGCCTCCTGCGGCTATCTCTGCGACCCTCACGGAGCCTGCGGCTACCGCGCCCTGTCGGAGGGCCTCAAGCCGGGAGAGCACGGCGTCTTCTGCGAGACCGCCCATCCTGCCAAGTTCAAGGACACGGTGGAAGGCATCATCGGCCAGTCCGTGGAGATCCCCGCCAAGCTCCAGGCCTTCATGAAAGGCACGAAGCAGAGCGTCCCTCTCCCGAAGGACTTCGCCTCCTTCAAGTCCTGGCTCCTCGCCAGGTAATCCCCGGTCCGGCGGGCATTACTCTTGACAAGCCCTCCGACAGCGCCAGACAACTCATCGGTGAACAAAAATCCCCTTTTTGTTCACCGATGTCCATTTTCCGCCTCTTCCCTGAACAAAATCGCCATTTTTGTTCATCGACACTTCTTTTCCAGCCTTTCCCTGAACAAAATCCGGCATTTTGTTCACCATCCCCTTATCAACAGCCAATCACCTGACGTTCACCTCATCACTCCGCAGCATATCACCGGGACCAGACATTAACCTTTTCACTCCGCAGCTCACCCGCGGCGCCAGACATTCGCTCAATCTCCTAATTTTCAACAACTTAAACCAATGCCTACCGCCAAAATCGGCCATAGGTAACAGATCATTTCCCTGCCCCTCAATCACTTAACCTGTTCCCTATCTCCATCACAATCAACAACAAAGTCCGAACCGGCTCTGAAGATAGATGGTTTCCATAACTATCCCACAGAACATCGTCAATGGCCCTTCGCGGAAACCAGCCCCCCTCCGGGCCCCTTTGGTTTCCACATTCCCCGCACAGACTGCCTTCCAGGGTCTACCATGGAAACCATATGGGTGGAAAGGTGGGAACGGACAGCTAAGGCAAGTTTTCTTTGACAAAAAAATTGAGTAATTTTGCGTGCAGAATCGCGATTAGGAATGATGAAAATGATTATGCAGAATCTTAGATTTGCCCTGCTGTGTGCAGCCTGCCTTGCAACGGCCTGCACACAGGAGATTGTGGAAAGCACCAGGCTCACCATCTGCGCACAGCCTGAGACCAATACCCCGAAGACCAGAACCGTGCTGGACGCTGACAACGGAGTATCCTTCGTCAGCGGCGACATACTGACAATATTCGACGGCACAAAGGTGCGCGAGTTCAGCACATCTGAAGTCTATCCCGATGGCAGCGCCGACTTCTCCGGTTTCATCACCACGCCTCAGGACTCCTACTACACCGTTTACCCTTCCGAGGCAGGAAAAGCCCTCGAAGACAACCGGGTGCTAGTGCACATCCCGAACGTCCAGACCGCCACTGCCGACAGTTTCGACCCTAAGGCCAATGTCAGCATCGGCCGCACGGAGAGCATCGACTTCAGCAAGCACAACCTCGCCCTGAAGAACGTCTGCTCCCTGATCAAGTTCTCCGTCCCGGAGGACAAAAGCTACGCCGCAGCCGTCCTGCTGACCGGCAGCAATGCAGTCCTCACGGGAGACCTCTACTACACGATGGATGATGTCCCGGCATTCTACAATGCCGCTGACGACTATCAGACAAACGAGGTAACCCTGAAGGGCAATATCACCGGCGGCCACTGGTACTACATCGCCGTCAATCCATGCACCCTCAAAGGCGGCTTCGCGCTCTACTTCTACGACAGCGAGGAAGCCCTCGCCGGCGGCTATTTCGCCACCTACAAGAACACTGAGAAGGACGTCACCCTCGAGCGCAGCAAGATCCTCAACCTCGGAGTCGTAGAGGGCACCGGGGAGCCATACAAGCCTCAGGGCTGGTACGGCTCCGGCACCCAGGCCGACCCATACCTGCTGGGCACCGTCGAGGACCTCAAGCTCTTCCTCCAGCGCCTTGCAGACGACGGGGACCCGAGCTACCGCGGCAAATACTACACCCTTACCGCCGACATCGACTGCGGCGGCAAGGCCCTAATAGAGGACGACAAGGAAGTGGAGTTCTGCGGCGTATTCAACGGCAACGGCCACACCATCTCCAACTACCTGCCGTCTACAAACAGGATTCCGGACGAAAGAGGGTACGTCGTTACATACGACCAGTACCGCGGCCTCTTCCACAAGGTCTACCGCGCCACTTTCAAGGATCTGACCCTGAGGCCGGCCGCCCTCATCCAGGCGAGCTTCGACCTTTATTCCTACGTCAGTCCATTCATAGCCCTGGTTCAGTATGATAGCCAGCCTACCACCATCGAAGGCTGCCGTGTGGAAGGTCAGGTAGAGATTTCATTCAACCTCTACGAGAATTCGCAGCTGGTCTTCGGAGGCTTCGTCGGCGACAACAGCTGCGATGCGCTCTATTTCCAGAACTGCACGAACGACGCCGACTTCACCTTCACCGAATACAAATACGAAGAGTGGGATGAAGAGATGCATTGCTATGAACACACCATAGAAGACGGGACAAACTACCGCATAGGAGGCTTCGTCGGCGAGATGTACTGCTCCAGCAAGAACTCCACCACCAGCTTCGACCGCTGCCGCAACAACGGCGACATCACCTTCCAGCAGAAAGTCGCGGAAAGCGACGTGCACTGCGGTGGATTCGTAAGCTATGGCTATGACGGCTTCCTCTATGCCAGCACTGTATCGTTCACGAACTGCGTCAATTCCGGAAATATCGTCGCAGAACCCGGCGATGACTGCTCCTCAGTCTACGCCGCCGGATTCTTCGCCTTCGACAAGGTGAACGGCCATGACCGGGACGGCAAAACAAAACTCGCCAACCCACGATTCTACAACTGCCTTAACAAGGGCAACATCACCGCCAATGGCAAGGACGCCCACGCCGCCGGCATCGCCTTCTGCGACAACAGCGCCACCGAATTCGCCCTTTGTGTCAATATCGGAACCCTCAGCGCATCCGTCCCTGCCGGAGCTTCCGGACCGTACGTCGCGACCATCAGCTGCGGAAACGGCACCCTGAACTGGTGCTGGTGGCTAGAGAAGGACAAGGACCATCCTGTATTCAAATGTTCCCTCAGCGGAAAAGCCAATAACTGCTACTGCTACCCTACCCTCAACGAAGACACCCCGAACAACAGGCGTACAGGCAGCGACGGCAAGGGAGGTAAAGATGAAGTGCTCACCACGGCAAACACTCAGTGGACACCTGCCCAGTGGCGCAGCAACACCGTAGCCTGGACAGGCGGCAGCAAGTATGGACAAGAGAACAACACACTTGACCTGGATTTCTAAAAAGGAGATGAGTATGAAAGAATTGAAATATATCACACCTGCAGTTCAGGTCATCACGCTCAACGCTTCAAGCATCATCTGCCAGAGCGACCCTATCGGCAACTCCAGCAACGAAGGCTTCGACGAAGAAAACTTCGACTGGTAACTCCCAAGTCCATTCTAGTGAGATGGATTGGAACTCATTCTGAATATAGTAAGATAAAAGACGTTACCTTATTATGAGCAAGATTGAAACCAGAGAACAATACGAATGGGCACTGAGCCGGCTGGAATCGCTGGTGGACTCAGTGACCGAAGAAATGCCGGATAATGATCCTCTGAAAATAGAATACTGTCTCCTCTCAAACCTGGTAGCGGACTATTCAGACGAACACTTTGATCTGGGCACCCCGACACTACAGGAATGCCTCAAAGAACGAATGTTTGAGCTATCCATATCTCCTGCCATCGTGCTCGGGATATAGGATTGTTATAAACGACCTGTCAACTTTCACCATTTGGGCTAGGTCTCCCCTGTCACCAGGGGACCTAGCCCAAATTATCATATTACCAGCATTCCCGACTCACGCCGAGTCCCCTTCTTCCTTCAGGCGGCGTCCGGTCTCCCGGACATCATGTGTGTGATGTGTGTATTAACAAATATTCTATGTGTGTGTTGCCGCCTGAGGGAGCATGGAGTTATTCCTATATACTTATTAGCAAAATCTCAACTAAAGAACTTACTCTGCACATGGTAATATCTTGTACAAAGGGCCAGTGTTTTGTGAAAATAATGGCATAAAAAAGCCGCTTTCATCGCCTCCATAATCGGCTCTGAAAGATTTACCACCTATTTCGATTCCGCCCCAAGTACTAAGGTCCCAAAATTGAGTTTGCAAATCTCCTTGAGAATCTCCATCTTTTCGGATCCTACACACATTTGAATAGAAGCCGCCAAATTCACTCAAATCCAAATTAATATTATCGGGTTCGTCGTTTATGAAGAACACATTAACAGGAGAAAGCAGATACCCGCCCTTAATTTTTACAACAGCCGTATGGCAATCTGCTGAATTTTCCGTAGAAATAGGTGCAGCCTTACCTTGTGTTGCACCTTTAGCATATATTTTCCAGTTAAAATCCAAATAAAATTGGATCCATAAATTTTGGTTTTACTTTTATATCGTTTATATTCAATACTTTATATCGTTAGCAAGTTTCCTTGCCATTTGATTGTAGTACGCGTTCCTAAACCGGCCATCCGAGATGGTCGTGATTCAGAGGCTCGATAATAATCCTTCGGTAAACAGACTTTCCAAAGCGGACATCCCAGTTAGCAAGAGCCGCAAGTATCTGCATTAGTTTACAAAGGTGGGAAGTACAAACTATAGGAAGCGGACTTCAA
>JAZLLA010000056.1:0-7994 GCA_045597895.1 Candidatus Cryptobacteroides sp.
AGGGCACGGACCTTTCCGGTCTTCAGGATCGACATGTTGGACAAGGTGATGCCAACCTGATCGGAGAGCTCGCTCAATGTCATCTTGCGCTTGGCAAGCATTACGTCGAGATTGATGACTATCATAGCTCTATACCATGAATTCCTGGTCCTCCTTGATGTTGCGGGCCAGTTCGAATATGTATGACACGATTATGAAGCCCACGCCGCAGCAGACAGAGGAGCACATGGGGCCAATAAGATAGATGTTCATGCAGATAGAAAGTATCCAGCCACACACATAGATCACGACCATTGCTATGCCGACATGGCGGATTCGCCATTCCAGCAATTCGGAAAACACTTCACCTTTCTTGACGGTAGCCATTATCCCAATGAAGTTGATCCACAGGCGGAAGAACGCAATTACAATAGGTACAATCATGAACGCGCCAAAACCCTGTGCAAATGTGAGGGGCAATGAGCCGTCTGCAGCAGCGCGACCAGCTTCATACCCTGAGCGATATGCATCAGATCCGGCAGGGTCTGAGTTGTTCATGAACCAGATTACTTTTGAAAGTATATCAGCAGTGATGCCAAGCACCGTCACAGCAATCAGCATTATGCTGAAGAGGTTGATTTTCTTTGCAGTGGTCATAATTTCTAAAGAATAATTTGGATGTGCCACTGCAAATATAAATACAAATTGCTGAATCGCAAGAATAATTTATTAAATTTTAATAAACATTAACTAAAATTCAGCAAGTAAATATCACCAAGCATACAGCTTGATTCAGATATGCATCAAGGACTTAATTGCCGAAGAGGTTACAACACAAGAGAATAACGCATACGATAAGAACGGCGCAACCACAGAAGTCCAGAAAAAGAGACAACCGATTCTGCGTATATTGCAGCTCTCCCATGCCTTTTATCACTTTTGCCTCGTTAATATCATGTATGGCATCGAGGATTCTAGAGACAGTGAAAATGGCGAATCCGAATGCAAGAATCCATATTGAACTGTCTTTCGGTATCTGACACCAGTAATATATGTCGATTGCAAGAAAACAAAAAGCGTAGATGATATTCTTGGCTATTTCGAGTTTATAATTTCTGGGTTTCATAATTCAATGAGAGATATACGGCAGTTTATTAGTTAATTAGCAAACATGAGGTCTTAGAAAAGTCTATCAATATGCTCTACTAATACGGTCACGCATAATAACATTAGCAGGATAAAATTAGTTCTGCGCAGTTGTTTTAAATCCTCGGGAGTTATTTCGGCATTGTCTTTTGTCTTGCGATAATCAAGGATAAAGATAACCCCAAGGACAATGAAAAGAATGATCATGAAGATATCCCAGACAAGAGAAAATGTTTTCATATGGCTGCTATTTATCGGGATAAAGATACAATTAATTCTCCAATATCAGTTGTACGCATATTTATAGCGTCCAAACCATGAGTCAAAATAAATCGGAACCCCATATGTTGACAAAGATCTGAATATCAGTATTTGCCTAAATGGGGTTCCTATTTATCTTAGATTCCCATATTAATGTCAATTGTATAACAACTCCATCATGCGCTGACACCATAGGCTTTAATTACGGTTGCTCATTTGCAGGAGTGCCACCCTCTGTTTCATGGCAGTCAGCCTCCGGCAGCACCTTCTTTGCCGCAAGGGGCACACCGAGCTGCGCAATCCGGTGCGCGCTGACTAGGATACCCTGGCCGGAGTTCTTGAGCTTCTTATCGGCATCTTCATAGGCGGTTTTCGCTTCCTCCAGCTTCTTGCCCAGAGTCTGCATATACGAGGCGAAGTCCGCCACCCTGTTGATCATGTTCTGGGCCGAGTCGATGATCTTCTGCTGATTCTTCACCTGCTCGACGTTACGCCACGCAAGGAAGATTGTCCTGAGGAAAGGCATCAGGGTCTCCGCTGAGGTGATGAGGACCTTCTGTCCATAGGCCCACTGCCAGAGTTTCGGCTCGGCGTTGTACGCAAGCTGAAGGGCTGGATAGTTGGGCACGAACATTATCGCATAGTCCACCATCCTCCTGCCGGGTTTCAGGTACTCGCTGTATTTCTTGACGGCAAGCTTCTTGACTTGTTCCTTGATGGCGGCAAGGTTCCTTGCGGCCGCCTCGGAGCGAGCCTCGTCCGTTTCCGCCTCAAGATAGTCCGCGAACGCGGCCAGCGACACCTTCGAGTCCACGACCACGTCCTGGTTGTCCACGAAGTGGAGAAGATAGTCGGGGCGCATGCGCTTCTCCGTGTCCTCGTTCAGGAGCACTATCCCAAGCGCATCGCGCAGCGTCTCCTCCTTGTCGTAGTCCCGTCCTTCGACCATGCCCTCGGCATCGAGCAGATTCTGCAGTATGGTCTCGCCCCAGCAGCCCTGCATCTTCTTCTGGCCGCGCATCGCATCCGCAAGATGGTCCGCCTTGTCGCCGATGGTCCGTGTCTGCTCGGCAAGCTGCTTCACGGCATTCTCAAACTTCTCCCTCATCGATGCCGAGTCCTCGCTGCTCCTGGTCTTGTTTTCCTCGAAGGCCGTCTTCATTTCCTTGAGATCCTTGCCGAGATTGCCCGTGATGCTCTCGAAGGTCTCCGCGGCCTTCTTATCCAGCTCCTCCTGGCGCTGCTTGAGGATCTGCTCAGTCTTCGCCATCATCTCCAGCTTGAGCGCCTCGCTCTGCCTCCCGTAAGCCTCTCCCTGCTCCTTCATGGCCTCCTTGTGGTTGTCCTTGATCTCCTGCAGGGTCTTTTCGTAGTTGCCCCTGAGCTCGGCCTTTGATTCTTCGGAACGCTTCTTCTCTTCCGTCAAGGCCCTGTCGGCTTCAGCCCTCTGCTCCTGAAGCTTCTTCTCCAGAGCAAGGATCCTCTCACCTGAAAGAGCCTCGGCGGCCTTCAGCCTCTCGTCGAAAAGGGCCTGCCTTCCCTCCTGCTCCTTCTCGGAAGCAAGAAGCCTGCTCTCGTATTGATTCAACGCCTCGTCCTT
Source organism: Candidatus Cryptobacteroides sp. (assembly GCA_045597895.1). Classification (GTDB taxonomy): domain Bacteria; phylum Bacteroidota; class Bacteroidia; order Bacteroidales; family UBA932; genus Cryptobacteroides. Next base: position 2,987 of record JAZLLA010000056.1, read on the forward strand.
GGCCGAGGCCAGCTTTTTCCACTTCCTCACTCCAAAGAGGTATGTCAGCACCCATGTCAGCGCCACGGCGGCCACAGCCGCCACAATCGCAAATGTATGTCCGTCCAATATGTCCATTCTTTCCTTCCTCCAATTTAATATTCAAATTTACGAAAATCAATCGACATTCTTCCACGTGGGAGGTCGACGACAGGAAGAAATAGCATTGTCTCTTTTGAGATAATGCCTATATTTACAGAAATTTCAATACAGAGTGCTTGGTAACCTCTTAAAAAACAAGAAAATGGAAGCGAAAAACCACTCCTTGAGTGTGCTGTTCATGCTTTTCAGCATACTCTTCTGCGTTTGCCTCATCGCGGCAAACCTGTTCGAAACCAAACAAATCGCATTCTTCGGCCACAGCCAGACAGGTGGCCTGATCGTGTTCCCCATTTCATATATCATCAACGATGTTGTATGTGAGGTGTGGGGCTTCAAGAAGGCGCGCCTGCTCATCTGGACGGGTTTTGTCATGAACTTCTTCTTCGTGGGTGCCGGGGCGCTCTGCGACCTGCTCCCAGGTGCTGCCTATTGGGATAACGCCGAAGGATTCCACGCCATCTTCGGACTTGCCCCACGCATTGCTGGTGCCTCGTTCATTGCCTTCTTGAGTGGGAGCTTTGTAAATGCATATATCATGTCGAAGATGAAGGTCCGTGACGGACAAAGGCGTTTCTCCCTCCGCGCCATATTGAGTACGGTATTCGGAGAGACCACAGATTCGCTCATCTTCTTCCCGCTGGCTTTCTGGGGTGTCGTTCCTGCCGAGGAATTGCCTTGGATCATGCTAGTCCAGGTGCTGCTCAAGACTGCATATGAAATTATCGTCCTCCCGCTTACAATACGCATCGTGGCCTGGGTAAAGAAGCACGAGCAGACGGATGTCTATGACAATGACATCTCGTACAGCATCTGGAAACTCTTCGATATTTGACTCGCGAAAACGAAGGTCTCAAAAGTCCGGGCAAATCTACGCGGATTTTTATATCTGCACCGTAAGGATGTCGTCCAGGTCCGTGAGGTAGTTCGGACTCCTGTGCTCGCTCTTCACACGCCATGTATCGGAGCGCTCCCCTTCCACGGCCAGGCCCACGGTTTTCAATCCGTACCTGTGATTGAGCACATCTATTGCCTTCGACAGTTCCATTCTTTCCGGACGGTTGGCAATCGTGTCGAAGAGGTCCTGCTGGACCCCCTTCCCGGATGATATGTCCCCGAGGATGACCCCGGACTTCTTGTAGCTGATGCCGGGGCGGTATATGGTCTCCAGGACATCAAGCGCCGCCTTGGTCAACTCCAGGGTATCTGAGGTGGCAACGGGAAACTTCCACGTGGCCGCATTGAAGTACTGCGGCAGGTCCTCCCGGAAGCGGTTGCTGCAGACGTACACCGTGACCGCCTTCGCAACGCTCCCCTGGGCCCGCAGCTTGTTCGCGCAGCTGGAGGTGAAGTACGCCACCGAGGCCTTGAGCTTCCCGAGGTCCGTCACCAACTGCCCGAAACTGCGGCTGGTGCTGATGTTCTGCCGCTGGAGTATCTCGGTGGTGTCTATGCAGGAATACCCGTTCAGCTCCTTCCAGGTCTGCACACCGGGCTTGTGGAAGTGCCTCTCCACCCAGTCGCCCGGCTTGTCCGCGAACTCCAGAGGGGTCCTGACTCCGAGGGAGAGCAGCTTCTCGAAGGATCTCGGTCCAATGCCCCAGACATCATCCAGCGGGAACATCGAGAGGGCCTTCCGGCGCTTCTCCACGGTGTCCATAAGACACACGGAGCGGTAGCCCGGATACTGCTTGGCGAACTTGCTGCCCATCTTCGCGAGCGTCTTAGTGGGCGCGATTCCGATGCTCACCGGGATGTCCGTCCATTGGCGTATCCTGTCGGCAACATCCCTCATGTACTCGGTGATGTCGTAATGGCTGTCATATCCCGACAGGTCCGCGAAGCACTCGTCTATGCTGTACTGGTCCACCTTCTCAACGGAACGCCTTATGATGCTGACGACCCGCTTCGACATGGCAGCATAGAGCATCATGTTGCCGGAGAAGACGGCCACGTTGTTCCTGTCCACGATGTCGCGCACCTTGAAGACGGCGTCGCCACGCTTGATGCCGAGTTTCTTGGCCTCTGCGGTCAGGGCCACTATGATGCCGTCGTTGGACCCGGCCACAAGCACCGGCTTCCCACGGAGCCCGGGATGGAAGACCCTCTCCACCGAAGCGAAGAAGGTGTTGCAGTCAACGAGCGCCCACATGGGATGTACTATGAGAGATTCTTGCGGTCAGTATTGAGAGCTATCCGGATGGTCTTCTTCAGCTCCAGCATCGTGTTACGGAGGAACCGAATCTTGTTCCCCTCGAAGCGGACCTTGCAGGAGCCGGTGTCGGAGATCTCCAGCACCTCACCGTCACCGAAGACCTTATGGCTGACAATGGATCCGACCTTTATTCTATCCGAGTCCTCCGTCGGCCTGTCAGGCTGAGTCATTTCTCCAAGGTTCTCGCTGCGCACCTGGTCCTGGAGACGCTGCCACAGGGCCTCGTCCATCTCACCCTCGGTGACGAAGAGGTCGCGCTTTATCTCGGCAAGGAAGCGTGACGGCAGCTTCTCCTGCTGCGCCTGCACGTTGTAGCCCTCGGACTCCGTCATGAAGAGGCACTTCTCCGCACGGGTGGTAGCGACATACATGAGCCTGCGCTCCTCCTCCAGAGCGTTCTTCTTGCGCTCGCGGATACTGCGGGCGTTCGGGAAGATGCCGTCGCTCAGGCCGATGATGAACACGTACGGGAACTCCAGGCCCTTGCTCTGATGAACCGTCATCAGCTTGACCTTGTTGGTCTCCTTGCGGTAGTCGGCGTTGGTGTAGAGGGCGATGTCCTGCAGGTAGTCGTAGAGCGGGAGGCTCTCCCACTCGATGTGCTCCTGCTCGTAGAGGCGGATGGAGTTCACGAGCTCCGTGATGTTCTCCAGCCTCTGCTCGTCGTTGTCGTCGCGGTACTCCTTCTTCAGGCCGGTCTTCTCGAGGATATACTCCAGCATGGCGCAGACGCTGGATGAATATATGTTCGAGCGGCTCTCCTCGATAAGGCCGACGAAGGCGTGGAGCGCCTCGCGGTCCAGCTTCGGGTCGTCGAGGTGGTTCTTCAGCGCCTGATAGAGAGAGGTCCCCTCCTGCGCCGCATAAGCGGATATCAGCTCCAGCGTGACCTTGCCGACCTTGCGGGACGGGGTGTTCACCACGCGCTCGAAGGCGAGGTCGTCATCGGTGGCCACGAGCCTGAGGTAGCTTATGCAGTCCTTGACCTCCAGCCTCTCGAAGAAGCGCACGCCTCCCCACATCACGTACGGGACTCCCGCACGGATGAAGGTCTGCTCGATTGTACGCGACAGGTGAGCGGCACGGAAGAGCACAGCGAAGTCCGAGTACGAGCAGCCCTGCTCCTGCACGCGCTTCACAATCTCGGTGCATACCCAGGCGGCCTCCATGGCCTCCGTTGGGGCGTGGAAATGTATGATTGTGTCACCAGCGCCCCTGCGGGTGAACATGGTCTTCTCGATGCGGTTGCGGTTGTTGACGATGATGGAGTTGGCCACGTCGAGGATGCCCGGTGTCGAGCGGTAGTTCTCGTCGAGGACTATGTCCCTGTCGGCCCTGAAGGCGACGAACATGTCGGGCTTGGCGCCGCGCCATTCGTAGATGGACTGGTCGGGATCGCCCACGATGAAGAGATTGCCGCACTGCTTGGAGAGGGTCTCGACGATGTCCCAGTCGGTGGAGTTGCAGTCCTGCGCCTCGTCCACCATGACGTAGTTCATCCTCTCCTGCCATTTCTCCCTCACGTCCTGGAACTCATGAAGAATATATGCCGTGAAGAACACCAGGTCGTCGAAGTCGAGGGCCATCTTGTCCTTCTGCTTGTAGAGCAGCTGAACGCTCTGAGAGAGCTCGGTGCGGCCCGTCATCGGGGACACTGGCACGAGGTACTGCTGTATGTACTGGCCCTTGACCTTGAGTCCGGCAAGGGCTTCCAGGAGCTGGCGGACCGTCTTCACGCTGCGCTCTGTGTTGTTCTCGGTGAGGACCTGGCGGGCCAGGGTCTTGCAGTCCTCCTCGTCGAGGATCTGGAAGTTCTTCGGGTATCCCAGGCGGTGTATCTCCTCGCGGAGGAACCGCACGCAGAAGCCGTGGATGGTGCACACGAAGTCATTGGTGTAGCCGGGAGGAACGAGCTGGCTGATGCGGCTCTTCATCTCCTGGGCCGCCTTGTTGGTGAAGGTCAGGCACAGGATGTTCGCGGGGTCGATGCCGACCTCGTTGACGATATATGCGTACCTGTAGGAAAGCGCCTTGGTCTTTCCGGAGCCAGCTCCGGCCACCACGCGTATCCTGCCTTCCGTGGAGGTCACCGCCTCCCTCTGCCTTGAGTTGAGTGTTCCGAGATCCATAGTCTAGTCCCTTGCCTTGTGAATGATGTATGTCACCGTGCCCCAGATGCTGAAGTCATCCCCTTCCGTCACCTTGAACTTCGGGTAGTCCGGATTGTCGGGAACGAGCCATCCGATGCCGTCCTCCTCGACGAAGTGCTTGAGGGTATACTCGCCGTTGAGCTCGCACACGGCAATCTCCTTCGGACCGGGGTTCCGGTTGCTTTTGTCGACTATCACTATGTCCCCGGACATGATGCCTGCATCTATCATCGAGTCCCCCTTTACGCGTATAAGATACGATGCCTCCGGATGAGGACAGAGCATGCTCAGTATGTTGATGTCCTGAGACTGTTCGTCATTGTCCAGCGGCACGGGGAATCCAGCCGTCACCCTCTGGTCATAGAACGGAAGGTGCATGCCGCGCACCTTCGATGCAGGCGTGACGGTGCCCAGCGAGACGGGACCGCGCTCGTTCTCCTCTATGGCTTTCCTGAGGCTCCTGCGTATGAACGCCGTCCTGTTGTCCTGTTCCCTGAGCTTATCC
>JAZLLA010000057.1:0-23530 GCA_045597895.1 Candidatus Cryptobacteroides sp.
GAGGTCAATGGTTTCCATCCACCCCTCCCAGACAGCTCTCAGCGGCACATACAGGAAACCATACCCGTCCCAGAGGTCAATGGTTTCCATCCACCCCTCCCAGACAGCTCTCAGTGGCACATACAGGAAACCAACCCCGTCCCAGAGGTCAATGGTTTCCATGCACCCCTCCCAGACAGCTCTCAGCGGCACATCCAGGAAACCATACCCGTCCCAAGGTCCCTTGGTTTCCATCCACCCCTCCCAGACAGCTCTCCGTGGCACATCCCGGAAACCAGATGTGCAGGAAGGGCGGAAGCGGGCAGCTCGGAACGAGTGTCGGGCAGTGTCGGCCTGGGCTCCGAAAAGCCCGGGCCGGTTACGCTGCCCGACATTCCGTCGGACGACCGTCCGACGGAACTGCCCGCACCTCTCCTCCCGCCTCTGCCAGGTTCCCTCTCGCAACCCTCTACCAAAAGGCGAAGGTTAACCGTGTAAAAATGCCGGGAACATGTCTCGAGCACACGGATCATAAGCCATATCAGGGAACATACTGTGCGGCTTATAGGGAAAGGTTAAAAAAAAGGGCCGGACTTCAACAGCCCGGCTCTTTTTAAAATATGTCGTCAATGATTATTTAACGAAGCAAACAGTTACACGGTTCTCCTCAGGGGTAGCATATGGGTTAGCATTGTCACCCTTGAACTCAGAAGAAATGCGGGCAGCGTCAACGCCTCTCTTAACGAGTTCGTTGGTAACGATCTCAGCGCGCTTCTCTGAAAGGAACATGTTGCGTGCAGCGGTACCAGTAGCCTTATCAGCGTGACCGGTGAGCTTAACGTTGGTCTCAGGGTTCTCAGCCATGAAAGCAGCGATCTCGTCGAGCTTAGCGACCTCAGAAGCCTGGATGTCCCACTTATTGATAACGAAGTAGATGTTCTCCTGGAGTTCAACTGGAGCTGGTGCTGGAGCTGGCTCTACGACTGGTTCCGGTTTAGGTTCCGGTTTAGGAGCTGGTGCAGGTGCAGGAGCTGGTTCCGGTTCAGGAACAACAACTGGTGCAGGTACAGGCTTCTTGCCAAGAGCGATCTTAACACCGACGAGAGCAGTGTGATTCCAGTCCATAGGGAGCTTTGAGGAAGCCTTCTTTGAGTTGAAGTGATCGCTGAGAGCGTTTACGCCATACTCAAGGTTGAGCTTTACACGGTCAGAAAGGCGGATGTCGAAACCGGCACCAGCACGTCCGACAAGACTGATCTTGGAGCCATCCCAAAGATACTCGAAACCATCGAAGTTCTGTGAGAGAGCGATAGCCTCATCATTGTTGAAACGGGCGTTGCCACCGATACCTACGAAAACGTAAGGACTGAGAACACGGCTAGCATTAACATTGAAAATATTGCAGATGTCAAATGTAGCGTCGAGAGCGAGCTGGGCGAAATTGAACTTATAGACTGAAGTCTGAGTAGTAGTGATAGCGCCCTTGCCCTGCCATGCCAGGACGTCTCCACGGAGTCCGAAGACTGGAGAGAACTGATAACCTACAGCAAGGTCTGCAGCTGGTGAGAGGAGGTCAGTCCACTTGGTTTCACCAACGGTCTCACCTACACCACCACGGAGCTGAAGATACCAGCCTGGGTTGAAATCCTGAGCTGATGCGCTGATGCTGAGCATCAATGCAGAAGCGATAATAAGGATAGCTTTTTTCATAAAATCTTGTTTGAAGTATAATTTATATTCTTTCCTGACTAATCTCTATGAAGAGTAATCTCTTCAGGGGCCTGAGCATTAGGATCGATCCGCTTTTCAGGAGCCATAGCATGGCTGGTCTGGGAACCATCCTTAAGTGTAAGATACCATTTTCCACCGATAAGAACAGGATTGAGGGTCAATCTGATGAAAGACTGTCCGTCATCACCGTAACTTAATCTGTAGCAGACATCATTGTTGCCCTGTGTGGTGAATGCATAGAAATCCATCTCATAAGTGGAACCATCGAACATCTGGAAACGCTCGACAAGCTCCTGGGTATATTCAGCGGACTTCTCATACAGCTCACTGCCGGAAAGAACATATAACATGTCGACTGCCTCATCGATCTGCCCACCTACAAGCTTCTTTATGAACTTGTCCGACTCAACAAGCATAGCTGTAGAATCTGACTGTGTCAAGCCTTCAGTGAATTCCTTCTCAGCATCCATCTCGGTCTTCTCTCCGTTTGGACCGGAATAATGGTGACCGCAGGAGACTGCAAGAAGGACAAAAGCAAAAAAGATAAAGAGCTTTTTCATGTCAAAGAGTTTTTTTGGAAAAGGCGCGCCATTCGACGCGCCCTTTCTACATTACATCATTGATAAATAATTATTTACCTGGTTCTGTTTCAGTGGTCTTCTTAACGTTGACAGTGATTTCCTCCTCAATAGTTCCCCAATAATAGTAAACCTTAACAGGAATCTTAATAGTGAACTCTTCAACGTTAGCACTATCATTCTTATAATTGATTACATATCCATCAAGATCTGCAAGATTATAGATGCCATAATTCCAATACTTGAATGGTACAGAATAAGAAGGAGTGAAGTAATCATGATCATCAGCAGTACCGAATGTAAGCTTAGCCTCAGGAGTCTTATCCTTCATGATACCGAACTCATCAGGATCAGCAACATTCCAGTTGTTACGTGTAGCATGATCAAGGTCGATATAAAGACCACTGAAGAAGTAGTACTTGTACATATTAACCTTTTCCTTGATAACGTTCTCTACAAGGTTACCCTTCTTATCCTTAACAACTACATCCTGATTGTTCCAGTCAACGATAGTGCTGAGGAAGTTCTTAACATAGAGGTTAGAACCATTAACCTGAGACTCTTCCTTGATGTCCTGATCTGCGAACTTGACATTGAGAGGACGGAGGAAACGAGCATGGAAGTCAGCAGAACCAGCCTCAATATCACAGAGGCCATAAGTAACGTTTACATGGATGTCGGCCCATACCATCTTCTCAGGATCAGTCTCATCGTGAGCAAATTTGTTGAGTACTGCCCTAGAAACTTCATTGTTTGCATAAACCAAAGTCCTATAAGAGATGTAAGCAATAAGATTTTCATCCTTTACTTCATTGAGATAGAGGTTCTTGCCATCCTCAGAAGCAACAAACTTGAAAGCCTTGCAAGACTGCACTTCATTGAATAAATACTCATAACGAGGAGCAAATCCATAGACAGGATTACCATCTTCATCATAAAGTTTCTCATCCAGGTAAACCTCAGGTGAATCAGCAGTGAGAACCTTACTTGGTTCGTAACCTACGAAATAATGATCAAGGTCTCTAGAATAAGGGTGCATGTAAATATAATCATTCTCCTTCTCTGGAACTACAATATTCAAGAGAACAGTATTGAAGACCTCAGGATCGATCTGATCGTACCACTCATTCTTGATCTTATTAGCACCGAAGTCAAACTTAGCTGTCTCAGCAACCTTAATAGTGAATGAGATGTATACAACGTTGTAGAGATCCTCAGAGAACTTGATGTAGAGAGTCTTTGAGTTACCTGCTCCGATAGCCTTAAGCTGGTCATAAGTTACATAAACTTCAAAGATGTCATTTACACCATCACCATATCCATCAGCAAAATAATAGATATTAGCATACTTATAGTCACCCTTTGTAGCATCATAAGTATCTACATAGTTATTATTCTCATCAAGCTCGTATACTACTGCTCTGTCATAATCTCCCTGGTCGATATCTGACTTCTCACCATACCACTTGGAATCGAGCTTATAATCACGTACAAACTGCTTGTAAGTGGTACCGAGATACTCAACTACGAGGTCTGAGAACTGATCCCATGAAGTAGAAAGTACCTGAGTGTTGCAGTAGAATGGAATTTCATCGAAAGCAGGGAAGTCAATAGAATCTGTGCTGATATCCTTAACAATTTCAATCTTGAAGTAGCCAGCAAGGACAACATCCTCACGAACACCATCTTCAGTCTCTACATTGTTGATAAGCTTAACGAGAACGACAGGCTTTCTGCCTACTGAAGAGATACCACCGTTAGGAGCATCCTTAGGTTCGGTCTGCTTGCCGCCGATGACACACATTGGATGGAATACATCGTTTACATCGATGCGTCCGTACATTGACTCTTCGGTCTTATTGTCACCATCATAGTAGTCTACAAGGCTGAACTGGATATCAAGACCTTCATAAACCTTCTTAAGTTCAGCGAGAGTGGTCTCAAACTCACCCTTGTAAGCATCGAACATATGGATGTTGACGAAGTTGAGGTCAAGGGTCTTGTCATAAGCTACAGGTACGCTAGCAGCGTTCTGAACAGCCTCAGGAGCTGAGAGATAGAGGTGTGAACCAGCCTTGCAGAATGCGTTGGCCTTATACTCTGACTTGGAGTTGAAAGCGAGAGCTGCGAAGAATTCAGGATCGGAAACGATAGCAGCATCGTAAGAAACTACTTCCTTTTCCTTAGCCTCACCGAGTTTAGCGGAAAGACGCATTGTAGGGATGTAACCTACGCCCTTGTAGTTGAGGGATGAGAGGAAATAGAGGCTAGCGATCTGCATCTGCTGACCCTTCCAAATCTGATAGAGGTTATCAACCTCAGCATAAAGAGACTGAATGTCAGCATTCGCAGCAACGATACCATTCTTGAGGGCCTCAATATCCTTAGCGATAGCATCGAAGTTATCGTTGAACTTCTGGTTGATCTCAGGCTGAGTCTCGTTACCATAGAGCCAGTTGAGGATGTCAGCAAGAGTGATCCACTGATACTTCTGAGCGTCGAGACCAGCGTCAGCGAGGAGGGCCTTCATCTGATCCTTAGTGTTATCTAAGTAGCCATCGAAGAGGCTAGGCATGCCATTCTTGGAAGCGTAAACAGTGGTAGGGAGAAGCTCAGGGTTAGCGATGGTGTATCTTACAGCACCGTTGTCCCACTTCACGAATTCAGGCTTCCAAGCCTTCTTCTCGTCAGCACGTACGAGGTACTCGTAGTCGCGGCCAGTGAGAGCCCACTCAGCCTTGTTAACATCGAAAGATGAAGGGTTGAGGCTGTAGTTAGCGGTAGCGAGCTGGCTGAGGGTATAAGGGTCAAGCTTAGCAGCAGGAACAGCGTAGATTTCAGCATCCTTCTTGAAGGTGACATTCTCACCGTTCTCGCCCTTGAACTCATGATCACCCGTTGCAGGATACATATCGAGAGGACGGATACTAGTCCAAGTGTAGTTATAAGCCTCAACACCTGCATAGTAGAGATCAGGATCGACTACAATGCTTCTGAGCTCGTTGCCAAGGAGTGCGAGAGCAGCCTCGAGTTCAGCCTTTGCAGAAACGAGGTCGGTCTTTGCAGCCTCAAGAGCCTCAGCAATCTGGCCTTCGAGGTCAGCCTTCTGCTCAGCGAGAGCGGTGGTGAACTTAGCGTCGAGGTCGCTGATCTGCTTGCCGAGATCTTCAGCAACCTTGTCGAGATTAGCCTTTACACCGGCGAGATCTTCAGCAATAGCCCCGATCTTAGCCTCGAGAGCCTCCTCAGCAGCAGCAAGTTCTTCCTCGGTTGCAAAGGTCTTGAGCTCTTCTTCGATAGCCTCGATAGCCACGTTTGCGTCACGGATAGCGTCCTTGTTGGCGTCGATAGCGGCCTTGTTAGCATCGATAGCGTCCTTGTTAGCGTCGATAGCATTCTTGAGGTCAGCGTCAGCAGCCTTGTAAGCTGCGGTGACAGCGTCGTCAGCCTTCTTGTAAGCAGCCTCGAGGTTGCTTACTGCAGCGCTGAGGTCATTTTTGAGTGCAGCCACGTCTGCAGCATGCTGAGCTACGAGGGACTCAATCTTCTGATTTGCAGCATTGATGTCCTCATCGTAATCTTTAGTACAGCCCGTGTACATTAGTGTAGCACCTGCGAGGGCGAACACTAAAGCCATTCTAAAAATTTTTTTCATAAATGATAGATTTAAAAAAAAGTTAATTAAAGTATTATTAGTATAATTTACTTTGTTTCAATCAAACAAAACGCCGTTTGAGAGCCGTCTGGGCACTATACCACACAATTATGGCATAATTCTCAATGCACAAAGATATGGAGATTTTTTATCAAATGCAATAATCCCCGATATTTTTTAACAGCGCTGCAATACGTTTCAAACGGTACTGCACAGCAGTAAGATGCAACATCGCACGGATTCGTTGCATCGAAGTGAAGAAAAAATGCAAAAATTTTAGAAATGTCAGATGATTTCCAGCTCGGAAGCACGCATCCAGCCCTGACGGCCGTCAGACAGCTCCACGTTCATCCAGTCACCCACCGAATCGATGACCTTCACCCGGGATCCCTCGTGAAGGATGAAGAGGTCCTTTGCGGAACCCTCGGACGGAGAGCTCTTGACAGACACCACAGGAGTGACCACCACAGCGCCGTCCTGACGGAAATAATCAGCCTTCCCGGCAAACGAGAAAGCCAGGCAGACTATGCTCAGAACGAGGAATACGATGCCGGTGAAGAATCCGGTCCTCCGCAGCCCGGCCCCCGAGCTCAACAGGAACAGCACGGCCCCGGCAAGCGCGAGCGCCAGGAAAATGAAGAACGCCACGGCCCATCCATCGGAAGAAAGGATGCCTCCGACCTTGCCGAGCCAGGACTTAAGGAAGAACTCCGGCACTTCCTCTATCCTGTCCTGAGTGAAGCTGGAAGCGAACTCAAGGTTGTGCTCCGCATCGGAGAAGGACGGGTCGAGCTTGAGGGCGCGGCTGTAATAGACAACCGCCATCGCTGTCTGCCGGTCCTTGAAGAAAGCGTTTCCTATATTATTATACAGTTCCGGGGACTCAAGCCCCATTTCCTCCACTGCCATCCAGCTCCTGCAGGCCGCCTGCCAGTCCCCGGCCTCATAAGCGGAGACTCCGGCATTCCACAGCGAATCGGCACTTTGAGTACGGGCTGAAAGACCGGACGCCGGAATGGCCAGCAGGACTGCAAGCATCAGTGCTGCCTTGTGCAGGGCTGCGTTATTTTTCTTCTTCATACTGGAATCGATCAAAGAGATGACATTCACTGCCGTTTCATAATGCGCGTTCATGGCGTCGTGCCCGGAGTCCGGAGCATAGCGCGCGAATTCGCAGGCGTCGAGAAGGCCTGTGAACTCGGAGGCCAGAGCGTCGCTGACGCCAGCAGCCCCGAGGGCCGAGGAGACATTGTCCTTGGACATATCGGCGGAGTCGATATTGAGCTTGTCTGAAACGAATCCCAGCAGAGCCCGGTGCAGTTCCTCATAGAAAGCGGTATGCAGGCTGTTCTTCAAATAGCCCTGGGCGACGGCAAGGCGCTTCTGCGCCATCTTGGTCGCAGCGCGGTTCCTCGAGCCCACCACATCAGCCTGCCGCTCGGCGCGCTTCCTCAGCAGATACCAGGCGGCCACGGCTATGCCAATAACCGCAGCCAGCAAGGCCCAGAAGCCGGCGGAGCCGACGAAGAACGCACCCTTGCGGGACAATGCGCCCGGCTTGACCGCAATATACCTGACATCCGATCCGAGGCTCTTCACGTCCTTGCGGACAGTTCCCTGCAGGATCTGCCCGTCGCTGGAAGCTTCCGCTCCGTTGCCCTTCTCCACCTCGACGGTCATCGGTTCAGTATGAAGGGTGACATACTTCCCTGCACTTACATCATAATAGCTGTATTCAACGGACGGTATCTCGAACTTCCCGTGACTGCGCGGAATGAACGGGAATTCAAAGGTCTTGGAGCCGGAAGTACGGCCGTTGGCAGCGTCCGTGCTCTCGGTGGTCTTGACGTCATAGACCTCGAAGTCCGGTGGAAAATCCACCTTCGGGGCCTCGAGAAGGGAGACATTCCCCTTGCCCGAAACAGTCACGACCAGCGATGCTGCATCGTGGGTCTTGAGCTTGTCATTGCTCAACACTGAAGATATGGAGAAACTGCCCACTCCGCCTCCGAATGACGCCGGCGCCCCTGCGGGGAGCTTGGAGACGTGAACGGTGGCCGACTGGGAAGTAACTCTCTTGCGTATGGTCCGGTAATCATCGGCGAAGAAGCTGTCGAAAATGCTGTTCGAGCGGCTGGAGGAGGTACGGACATTGACCAGGCACACGAGCTCCGCAGGGTCTATCACGAGTGTGCCGGCCTGCTGAGGGATCAGCACATAGCTTCGAAGGACTGCTGTCTCATAGATCATATCATTGAAGCTCTCCCTCTGGAAGTCGATATTGCTCGGAGCGTATGTCTCCTGGCTCCAGAAGCCGTCGAAGGTAGGGAACCTCGCGTCCTCGAACCCTGCGATGTTCACTCTCTGGTAGAGCTTGAGGGTGGCGGTTATCGGCTCGCCGACGACCACATTGGTGCGGCTGAGGCTGAAGCGGAGGAACAGGTCGTCGCGGGGGATTTCACCTGTAGAGGCAGCGTTCCCCTGGCTGGAAGAAGAGGACGGTCCCGACGGCTGGGTGCTCTGGGAAGAAGACCCCCGGGAAGAGGAACCGTTTGAAACGACTTCTATCGTGGCACGGGAAGATGTGACGGTTTCCCCGCCCACGGTCGCGCGGGCCTCGGATATGGTGAACGTACCTGTCTTCTTCGGCAGCAGAATATATGTATATGTATACTGGCTGGACTTCGTACGCTTGCCGTTCACTATCGTGATGCTGGTGGAACTGCCCTTCTGAGGGCCCCAGACGAGCTGGAAGTCCTGCCCCTCATCCCAGGAGAACGATGACGGAGAGTCCTCGCCCTCTATTATGAAGGTGATGTTGAACTGCTCGTCAGCCGCCACAACGTTAGGCGCCTGTACCTTGATAGACTGGGCAAAAACTGAAACTGTGATGGCCAGAAGGCCCAATATGCTGATAAGTCGCTTCATATTCTACCAATTCTTCTCTTTCTGGCGGGACTGGAGGATCGCCGCCTTTTCCTTGTTCACCTTGTCCTGGGTCTCCTTTTCCTTGGCCTGGACAGCCTGGAGCATCTGCTGGGCCTGCTGCGGGGAAATCTTGGACTCCTGAGGCTGCTGGTTCTGATTCTGATCCTGGTTGTTGTCCTGATCCTGGTTCTGCTGATTATCCTGCTGATCCTGGTTCTGCTGGTCAGGATTATTCTGATTATCCTGATTATCCTGCTGGTCCTGGTTCCGGTCGTTCTGACCGCCACCGCCGCCGTTCTGCTGATTCTGAAGCATCAGCTTGGCATAGATATAGTTCTCCTTGGCATCGATGTCTCCCGGACGCCTCAGAAGGGATTCCTTGAAGGCGTCCACGGCCGCGGCATAGTCCTTCTTCTGGAGAGCGACGTCGCCGAGGTTGTAGAAGTAATCGGCCGACTTGCCGACCTGCTCCACCACAGCCTTGTCCTTTGCCAATGGCGCAGGCTGGACAGCCGCGGCTGATTCCTTCACCACCTCCAACGGCTTCCCGGCGCCTTCGAAGTCATTCTGACGATACAGCGTATTGGCAAGGTTGTACTCCCCCGCCATCGAGGTCGAGTCCTTGACCACGGCCTTGCGGTAGTCGATCTCAGCCTCCTTGAAGGAGTCCTTGCGGAACTTGCGGTTTCCAGCGCGCACGTCGTGCCTGTCCACCTGACCCGCCGCCGTGAAGCTGCAGGCCAGCACAAGGGCCAGGGATATATAAAGGGTTTTCATCATTGTTCAAACAGTTTTCTGCGATGGCGTCTTTCGCCCACCAGCATTTCCAATATGAAGAAGAACAGGGCGGCAGCAAAGAAGTACATATACTGCTCGTCGTACTCCTCGAACACCACGGAGCTGAACTTCTCGTCCTCAAGCTTCTCGAGGTCATCGATGATAGGGTTCAGACCGAACTCCTCGTTTCCGGCGTGGACGTATGCACCATTACCGGCAGAAGCCATCTGCTGCAGGGTGCTCTCGTCAAGCCTGGTCACAACGATGTTCCCGTCGCGGTCCTTCATCAGCTCACCGTTCAGAGGAATAGGTTCTCCCTGGAGCGAACCGACACCTATCGCATATACCTTGATACCCATTTCCGCCGCCTGACGGGCTGCGTCCACAGGGTCATCCTCGTGGTTCTCACCGTCGGTGATGACGATTATCGCCCTGCTCTTCTCGCTCTGTGGGCTGAAGCCCTTTATGGCTGTGAGTACAGCGTCACCTATGACGGTTCCCTGGACCGGAACGGACTCGGTGTTCACACTGTTGAGGAACATCTTCGCCGAGACATAGTCGGTGGTGATAGGCAGCTGCACGAACGAGGTGCCCGCGAACACTATCAGTCCGATACGGTCATCCTGGAGGCGGTCCACAAGCCTGGAGATGGCCAGCTTGGCACGGTCGAGACGGTCAGGGGAATAATCCCTGGCAAGCATGGAGTTGGACACGTCCAGACAGATCATTATCTCCGCTCCCTTCGCCTCGTGCTCCTTCAGCTTGACTCCCATCTGAGGGCGCGCCAGACCGAGGACGAAACAGAAGAACGCCAGACAGAAGAGGACAATGCGCACCCAGCTCTTGGACTTGGACCAGGAAGGCATCAGCTCCTTCACCAGCGCCTCGTCCCCGAGACGCGCAGCGCGCGAACGGCGCAGCCTGAGCTTCACCGCATGAGCGACGAGCAGCACGGGGATGAGCAGCAGGAGGAGCAGGAATCTGTATTGTGCGAACATTATCATGGCAGACGTCTGATTAAGATGCACAAAAGGAGCTCAAGCAGAAGGCAGAACAGCGCTGCAAGGGCGTAGCGGGGGAACAGTTCCTTGTAAACAGGGAAGCTGTCGATGGTCGTACGGGCCTTTTCCATTCTGTTGATCTCTGAGTATATTTCAGCAAGCTTGGTATTGTCCGTAGCGCGGAAATACCTGCCGCCTGTGGTTTCAGCTATGTTCCGGAGGAGTTCCTCGTCGATTTCGACCTCAACGTTCTGGAGCTCCACACCCCAAGGGGTCATCACCGGATAAGGAGCGGTGCCGTTGGCGCCTACTCCGATAGTATAGACCCTTACGCCATAGGTCTTTGCAATCTCGGCGGCTGTCTGCGGAGAGATTTCCCCCCGGTTGTTCACACCGTCGGTGAGGAGGATGACGACGCGGCTCTTTGCATCGGAATCCTTCATACGAGCCACTGCGGTGGCCAGACCGTTGCCGATGGCGGTTCCATCCTCGATGAGGTCGGTCTGCACCTCCTTCATGAGGTTTATCAGAGTCGCACGGTCGGTGGTCAGAGGGCACTGGGTATAGCTCTCGCCAGCGAAAACGACGATGCCCATACGGTCGGTAGGACGCTGGGCGATGAACTCGATGGCAATGTCCTTCGCGGCGCTGATACGGTCGGGATTGAAGTCCCTGGCGAGCATACTCGTCGAGACGTCCATCGTAAGGACAATATCAATTCCTTCAGTGTCAATCTTTTCCATTTCCGAGGATGACCTCGGACGCGCGATGGCTACGATTATCAGGGACAATGCGGCAATCCTCAGCGCGAACGGAAGATGGCGGACGAAAGCCAGCACGCTACCCCCCTCCTTCTTCCAAGGAACGATGGTGGAGACGCGCAGATGAGGCTTCCTCCCGGAAAGCTCCTGCCACACGTAATGTGCCACCAGAAGAAGCGGAAGGATCAGAAGCCAGAGAAGATCAGGATACTCGAAAAACATCACTCAGCCTCCTTTGTTTCATTGTTTGCGCTCTCCTGCCCGATAGTTTCCTGGTAGGTGGCGGTGACGAAGCGGACCGCTGCCGGGAGGGCGCGGGCGTTGTCGTCATTTTCAACTGTGAGCTTGGCGAACTTGACGAAGTCGGCAAGTTCGAAGAGTTCCTTGGTCTCCGAGTAGAGGTCGGAGGCTATCCTTTCATTGCCCTTCAGGGCATCGAAGATCTCGGCGGTGGTCATTTCGCAGGCGTCGATGTCGAACGTGCCTGCCATATACTCGCGCAGGGTGTCGGTGATACCGGAGTAGAAGGTCTTCTGCTTGTCGGGAGCCCAGTACTTGTCACCACGGAAATGGTCGAGCCTGCGCAGGGCTACGATGTATGGAGGGTCCTTGTGGGCGTTCTCCCCCAGCCTGCGCGCCCGACGCCTCCTGACCAATACCACCAGAAGGGAGACAAGGGCAGCGAGGACCAATGCTGCAGCCACATAAGGGATGACCTCGGAGGCGGTCAGAGGATAGCGGAACTGGTCCTTTATGTCGTGGATCTGGAATGTGGCGGTATCTATCTGGATGGTAGTGACATCCATTTCCTGAGCATCGAAGACGAGAGTGTCGGTCTGTCCGTCGGGAGCCTGGCGGAGAACAGCGATTTCAGGGAGGACATAGTGCCCTGCCTCGAAAGGAGCGATTATGACATTGCCCCTGATCCTGAACCTGGCGGAGCCGGCTGACCTGCGTCCGGCCTTGCTGGCGGAAAGAGTGTCGATCTGCCAGTTGCGGACTACGGCCAGAGTGTCTCCGAAGACCTCGGAATAGTCCTGGAAGCCGAACTGCGTACCTTCCGCCACGCCATCCAGCACGAAGCCGTAGCTGAGCTGGTCGGCGACCAGGATGGAGTCGCGCTGCTCGAGAGGCTCGAGGAAGGAGCCTTCCATCCGCTTCAGGCCCTGGGCCCGGACGGACAATGAGCAGGCGGCAAGCAGGGCCGCTGTGATTATGGTTATTGTCCTTTTCATTTCTTGTTGAAGAAAAGCATCAGCCTTTTGACATAGTCTTCGCCGGTGGCGATGTCGACCGTGTCTATCTGATATTTGTTGAAGAGGCGTGTTTCGTTCTGTCCGACGGTGCGGAACCACTCTGAATAGGAGTCGCGGACGCGGCGGCTGGAGGTATTGATCCATCCGTCACCGCCTGTCTCGGAGTCCTTTACGTGAACGAGGCCCACGTCCGGGATCTCACGCTCGCGGGGGTCATAGATCTTCATCACGGAGAGGTCGTGGCGGTTCACCGCGACCTTCAGGGCGTCCTCGTAGCGAGGGTTTCCGGAGCCGTCGACGTCGAGCATGTCGCTCAGGAGGAAGGCTGTGCACTTCTTCTTGAGGGCATTGGTAAGGAACCTGAGGGCCTCGGAGATGTCGGTGCCGTCGGAGGTCGGCTTGAACTCGATTATCTGGCGGATTATATGCAGCAGATGGCTGCGCCCTTTCTTCGGAGGTATGAACTCCTCGACGTGGTCGCTGAAGAAGAGCGCGCCGACCTTGTCATTGTTCAGGATGGCCGAGAACGAGAGGACTGCGGCGATTTCGGCGATCAGGTCGCGCTTGGTCATTGTATCCGTGCCGAAGAGGCCGGAGCGGCTGACGTCGATCAGAAGCACCACGGTGAGCTCGCGCTCCTCCTCGAAGACCTTGACATAAGGCGCACGCAGGCGGGCGGTGACATTCCAGTCCATATTGCGGACGTCATCACCGTACTGATACTCACGCACTTCGCTGAACGCCATACCACGGCCCTTGAAGGCCGAGTGGTACTCGCCTGCGAAGACCTGATGGCTGAGCGCACGGGTCTTGATCTCGATTTTCCTGACCTTTTTCAGAAGGTCCGTGGCATTCCTGCTCTCCATTACGGAACGATGACGGCGTTGATTACCTGGGCGATGATCTCTTCGGTGGTGACGTTCTCCGCCTCGGCCTCGTACGTCAGACCGATACGGTGGCGGAGCACTTCGTTGCAGACGGCGCGGACATCCTCGGGGATGACATAGCCGCGGCGCTTGATGAAGGCATAAGCCTTGGCCGCCATCGAGAGGGATATACTGGCACGCGGTGAGGCACCGTAGGAGATGAGGTCCTTGAGATTTGCCAGACCGTACTCCTCAGGAGTTCTGGTGGCATATACGATGTCCACGATGTAGCGTTCGATCTTTTCGTCCATATAGACGTCGCGGACCACCTGGCGGGCACGGACGATGTCCTCCGGGCTCACTACGGGCTGTGCCTTCGGGAACTCGCCGGAGTTGTTCATCCTGACGATGAGGCGCTCCTCCTCCTTCTTGGGGTAGTCCACTACAACCTTGAGCATGAAACGGTCGACCTGCGCCTCAGGGAGAGGGTAGGTCCCTTCCTGCTCGATAGGGTTCTGGGTAGCCATCACGAGGAAAGGCTCAGGGAGCTTGAAGGTCTCGTCACCGAGGGTCACCTGGCGCTCCTGCATCGCCTCGAGAAGGGCTGACTGGACCTTCGCCGGGGAACGGTTGATTTCATCCGCGAGGACGAAGTTCGCGAATATAGGGCCCTTGTGGACCTCGAAGCGCTCGTTCTTCTGGGAGTAGATCAGGGTACCGGTGACATCGGCAGGCAGCAGGTCAGGGGTGAACTGGATTCGACTGAACTTCGCGTTCACAGCCTGTGACAAAGTATTGATGGCTAATGTCTTCGCAAGTCCCGGGACACCTTCGAGAAGGATGTGTCCATTGGCCAGAAGGCCGATGAGAAGGTTCTCCACGAGGTGCTTCTGTCCCACGATGACCTTGCCCATCTCGATAGAAAGGATATCAACGAAAGCGCTCTCCTTCTGGATGCGGTCGTTGAGTTCTTTGATGTTTACACTTTCCATGTATATCAGTTATTTTTAGTATTTTTGCGGTCGTTATGCGCTTTTTTCTCACACTGTCCTACGACGGTTCGGCTTTCTGCGGCTGGCAGGTGCAACCGAACGCATCCACTGTTCAGGAATGTCTGGAGGCTTCCCTCTCGACTCTCCTCAAAGAGCGGGTGAGCGTGGTCGGTGCCGGCCGGACTGACTCCAGGGTCAATGCAATCGGCTATGTCGCGCATTTTGACTATGACAAAGTCATAGACACGGACAGACTCGGCTGCAAATTAAATGCCATTCTGCCTCCTTCAATCGTAATCCACGACATCTCGGTGGCCGCTTCCGATACGGAAGGGGTCCCGATGGAATCACTCCCTCACGCCAGATTCAGTGCGAAGCGCCGCGAATATACATATTTTTTGCACAGAACGAAAGACCCGTTCATCGAAGCGCATTCTTTCTTCTGCCCGTGGAGCCTCGACGTCAAGGCGATGAACGAGGCCGCCAGGGCCTTGATCGGGACCCACGATTTCAGCTGCTTCGAGAAGCTCGGCAGCGACAACCACACCTCCATCTGCACTGTCACGGAGGCTTTCTGGGCCGCATACGAGCCGGCGCACGTGGCGCTGACCGGGTTCAGGCCGGCCTGCAGAGCCGTTGGGCTGACGGGCGAAGGCATTGATTCAGAGAGATATCTGTACTTCAGGATCAGCGCCGACAGGTTCCTCAGGAATATGGTCCGCGCTGTTGTGGGATCGCTGCTGGAAGTAGGCCGCGGGAAACGCACCGCCGCTGAATTCTCGGCCCTTGTGCTGCCGGTTTCCGATGGTCGGAAGCGCACGGATGCCGAAGGCACTCCGCTGCGTTCCCTGGCCGGCGAATCCGTTCCGGGAAACGCACTTTTCCTTTCAGGAATTGACTATTGATTCCGAATATTTTTGCTATCTTTGCAATTTGAAATATTGTGCCCTTCAGGCTTGGTTTTTGCAGGTCCGGGGTCCGGTATGACATTTTGATTAAAATTTTACAAAGATATGCTTTTCAACATCCTTCAAACCGGTATCGACTCCACACTGGCAGCAGCAGCGGAGAATTCTGCCGCACAGGTTCTCCCACAGCAGCAGGAAATGTCCTATTCACTCATTCAGATGGCCGTCAAGGGCGGCTGGCTCATGCTGGTCCTGCTCCTTCTTTCATTCGTGGCCATCTACATCTTCGGAAAGAAATGGTGGATGATCCACCAGGCGGGAAAGATCGACAAGAACTTCATGAACGACATCAGGGACTACATCCACGAAGGTAAGATAAAGTCAGCCCTTACGCTCTGCAGCAAGTATGACTCCCCTATCGCCAGACTCGTCGAGAAGGGTATCGAGCGCATCGGCAGACCTCTCTCAGATATCCAGACAGCAGTTGAAAACACAGCGAACGTAGAGGTGGAGCGCCTTGAGAAGGGAATCGCTTTCCTCGCCACCACTTCGGGTGGAGCGCCTATGATCGGATTCCTCGGAACCGTCGTGGGTATGATCCAGGCCTTCTTCAACATGTCACAGGCCGGCAACAACATCGACATCACCCTCCTCTCCAGCGGTATCTACACCGCAATGGTGACCACAGTGGGAGGTCTTATCGTCGGTATCCTCTCATACTTCGGGTACAACTACCTCTCTTCAAGGATAAACGGTCTCGTATTCAAGATGGAAAGCGCGACCATCGAGTTCATGGACCTTCTCCACGAGCCTGCAGGACAGGCCGAATAAAACTTTTGGAAAATGGCTATCAAGAGAACAACGAAGGTGCTTTCAGAAATGTCGATGTCGTCGATGACGGACATCGTGTTCCTGCTGCTCATCTTTTTCCTGGTCACCTCGACCCTGGTGAACCCGAACGCCCTCAAGCTCCTTCTCCCGAAGAGCACCGGCCAGGTTTCAGCCAAGGCCACGGTCAGCGTGTCCATCAAGGACTGGGGGAATGACACCTACACCTACCACATCAACGGAAATGAGATCCCAGTATCCTACGAGGAGGCCGAGGACGAACTTGTAGGACTTCTCCAGAGCGAGGAGGACCCTACCTTCTCCATCTATTCCGACGAGAGCGTACCGGTGAAGGAGATTGTGGCGATGATGAACATCGCCAAGAGAAACCATTACAAAGTGATTCTGGCGACACAGCCTGAATGATGATATGAAACCTTACTTCCGGGAAAGACAGAAGCAGGAGAGGATCTCCATGACTATCGGAGCGGGGATGTCGCTGGGCATCACCCTCTGCGCCTTTCTGCTCTGTTCTTTCACCGGGCTGAAATACATCTGGCCGCCACCGCAGGAGAACAGCTTCGTGATCGACTTCACAGAAGAGATCGAGGACGAAGAGCTCCAGCGCAGGAGAGGGACCGAGCCGATGGCCGAGGAAGTGGACCTGGCGAACCCTATCGAGCTGGTCCAGAGGAGCGAGTCCCCTGTACAGACCACGACCAGGCAGAACCTTACCGCAGAGGCCGTTCCTGACGCCCACGGCGACGTAGAGGTACCTTCGCCGAAGGAACCTGAGATCAACCGGAACGCCCTGTTCCCGGGAATGAGCAAGAAGGACACGACCCTGACCGCCCCTCACTCGGCATCGGAGGCATCTGAAGGATTCAAGGCCGGTCAGCCGACCGGCAATACTGACAAGGGCCGCACCGAAGGGAAGGCCAATGCCCATCTGCAGGGCCGCAACGTACTCGGCACCCTGCCGCACCCTAGCTACGGAGTGCAGGAAAGCGGAACGGTCGTGGTAACCGTCTGGGTGGACAACTACGGCAACGTGGTGAAGGCCCAGCCGGGAGGCGACGGGACCACGGTGACCAGCAAGGAACTGTGGAATGCTGCAAGGAATGCCGCGATGAAGACGCATTTCAGCCAGAGCGCCGATGCTCCGGCCCTGCAGCAAGGAACGATAACTTACATTTTCAAACTGACAAAATAGTGGTGTGAACCACAGAACGTTAATTATTTAAAATTGCCGGAAGGCACAAAGACAATGGAAGACAACAAGAATGCCGGCTACACTGCAGAAGGCAGGAAGCTCAGGCCAAGAAAGAAGGCTGTTGTTGAAAACAGCGAAAGAGTAGGAAGTGGCTATGGCCACAGAAGTTTCGGAGAACACAGCAGTTCCGAAAGACGTCCGTACAACTCAGGCGAGCGCAAACCTTACGGGGAGCGTCGCAGTTACGGTGAAGGCCGCAGCTACGGTGAGAACCGCAGCCACGGCGAGAATGGAGAACGCCGCTCATTCGGAAGCGGTGAAAGACGTCCTTACAACGGAGGCGAGCGCAAGCCTTACGGAGAGCGCCGCAGCTTCGGCGAAGGACGCAGCTATGGTGAACATCGCAGTCACAGCGAGGGCGGAGAGCGCCGTTCATTCGGCGGCGGCGAAAGACGTCCTTACAACGGAGGCGAGCGCAAGCCTTACGGAGAGCGCCGCAGTTTCGGCGAAGGACGCGGCTATGGAGAGCACCGCAGCCACAGCGAAGGACGCAGCTTCGGTGAAGGCGGAGAGCGCCGCTCGTTCGGAGGTGGCGAAAGACGCCCGTTCAACGGTGGCCGCAAGCCATACGGAAGACCGCAGGGCGGCCGCGGCGGCTATGGAAAGCCTCAGGGAGGTTTCCGCAAGAGAGGAGAATACCAGTTCGACGAGAGCGCTGAATCAGGAATCAACAGAATGATCAGCCGCAAGCCTCAGTTCGACGCTTCACAGTATTCTGACAACGATTACGTAAGAGTACCGGTTTCAGACGAAGTACGTCTGAACAAATTCATCGCCAACTCGGGCGTATGCTCACGCCGCGAGGCTGACACATTCATCCAGGCCGGAGTGGTAACCGTCAACGGCGAGGTCGTCACCGAGCTCGGCACAAAGGTCAATGTAGTCACCGACGACATCCGCTTCAACGGACAGCGTCTCAAGGGCGAAGAGAAAGTATATATCGTGATGAACAAGCCTAAGGGCTATGTAACCACATCCAGCGACCCTCACGCCGATAAGACCGTCATGGATCTGCTCAGCGGATGCGAGACCAGGGTGTTCCCTGTAGGACGCCTGGACAAGGCCACCACGGGAGTGCTGATGTTCACCAACGACGGTGAAATCGCTGAAAGGCTCACCCATCCTGCATACGACAAGAAGAAGATCTACCAGGTCATCCTCGACCGCGAGCTCGCTCAGGAGGACTATGACAAGATCGTAGCGGGCATCGAGCTCAGCGACGGTCCTGTATCAGCCGACGAGCTCGAATACATCGACGCAGAGGACCACAGAAGGCTCGGAATCGAGATCCACTCAGGAAAGAACCGCATCGTCCGCAGAATCTTCGAATCCCTCGGATACAGCGTGCGCGCACTTGACAGAGTGTATTTCGCAGGTCTCACAAAGAAGGGCATCGCCAAGGGTGAATGGAGATATCTGACAGAGGGTGAAGTGAACATCCTCAAGATGGGAGCTTATGTCTAGTCACAAGTCAGGTTTCGTAAACATAATCGGCAATCCTAATGTCGGAAAGTCCACGCTGATGAACGCCATGGTCGGCGAGAAGCTGTCCATAGTCACCGCAAAGGCGCAGACCACCCGTCATCGTATAATGGGCATCGTGAACGGAGAAGACTACCAGATAGTCTACTCCGACACGCCCGGAATACTGAAGCCCAACTACAGGCTCCAGCAGAACATGATGAACTTCGTGGACACCGCCATCGGAGACGCGGACATAATCCTATACGTCACCGACACTGTGGAAACCGCGGACAAGAATGCCGAATATGTAGCGAAACTGCAGCGTCTGGACTGCCCCGTTGTCGTTGTGATAAACAAGATCGACATCAGCGACCAGCCGAAGGTGATGGAGCTGATGGAGTATTGGAAGGGACAGCTTCCGAAGGCTACGGTCATTCCGGCCTCCGCCCAGGAGAAATTCAACCTGGACAGCATCTTCAACACTATAGTGGAGCATCTTCCTGTCAGCCCTCCGTGGTATGACAAGGACGCTTTCACGGACAAGAACCTGCGCTTCTTCGCGCAGGAGATCATCCGCGAGAAGATACTCCTGAACTACAGCCAGGAGATCCCGTACAGCTGCGAAGTCTGCGTGGAGTCGTTCAAGGAAGGAGCGGAGAGGTATGACATCAGCGCCATCATATACGTGATGCGTGACTCCCAGAAGGGGATCATCATCGGTAAGAAGGGTGCCGCACTGAAGAAGGTCGGTACCGAAGCGAGAATCGAAATGGAGGATTTCTTCCAGAAGAAAGTCTTCCTTTCACTTTATGTGAAGGTGGACCAGGACTGGAGGGAGAGCAGAAGGGAATTGAGAAAATTCGGATACGAAGAATAGGATATGAGCGAAGACAACTACGACGAGACCATCGGTTCTGAGGAGCCGTTCGAGGAAGGAGAGGAGATGGTGGACGAATCCGCCGTGCCATCGGGGAAATACCAGAAGCTTCTGGGCGATGACAGCCGCAAGTTCAAGCTTTCGGGAATGTTCAAGGACTGGTTCCTTGACTATTCGTCATACGTCATCCTGCAAAGGGCCGTTCCACATATCGTGGACGGTCTGAAACCTGTGCAGAGACGCGTCCTGCACGCAATGTACAGGATGGACGACGGAGCTTTCACCAAGGTGGCGAACATCGTCGGACAGGCCATGCAGTATCACCCGCACGGAGATGCTTCCATCCTCGGAGCCCTCGTGCAGCTCGGACAGAAAGGGTATGCGGTGGACTGCCAGGGAAACTGGGGTAACATCCTCACAGGCGACTCCAACGCCGCTCCGCGATACATCGAGGCCCGTCTTAGCAAATTCGCAAAGGAAGTCATCTTCGACCCGAAGGTCACGAACTGGATGACCTCCTATGACGGAAGGAACCAGGAGCCTACAGAGCTCCCGGTCCGTTTCCCGCTCCTGCTCGCACAGGGCACCGAGGGCATCGCCGTAGGTATGGCTTCCAAGATTCTCCCTCACAACTTCAACGAACTGATAGACTGCTCGATAGCCATTCTGGAAGGAGAGCCGTACGAGCTGTACCCGGACTTCCCTACAGGAGGCTTCGCAGACTGCTCGAAATATATGAAGGGACACCGCGGAGGCGTGGTGAAGGTGCGTGCAAAGATCGACAAGATCGACAAGAACACCATCGCCATCACCGAAATCCCTTACAGCAAGACTTCCGGGATCGTCATCGACTCCATCCTCAAGGCCAAGGAGAAAGGGAAGATAAAGATAAAGAAGATCGAGGATATGACCACGGACCACGTGGAGATCCTTATCCATCTTCCTAACGACGTTTCGCCTGACAAGACCATCGACGCTCTGTACGCATTCACGGACTGCGAGATAAACATCTCGCCGAACGCCTGCGTGATCAAGGAGAACAAACCTCAGTTCCTGGACGTGAACGAGATCCTCGAGTACGACACCTGGCATACCAGGGACATCCTTGAGAACCAGCTGCGCATCAGGCTCGCCGAACTGGAGAACGAATGGCACTACGACTCTCTGGAGCGCATATTCTTCGAGAACAGGATCTACAAGATACTTGAACAGGACCAGAAGACCTGGGAGGACCAGATAGACGATGTCTTCAGCCATATGAAGACCTACCAGGACCTTCTCCGCCGAGAGATCACAATGGAGGACATCCTCAAGCTCGTGGAGAAGCCTGTCCGCAAGATCTCCAAGTTCGATGCAAAGGTCATCGACGAGAAGATCCGCGCCATCGAGGAGCAGATGGCCGAGGTGAATGACAACATCAGCCACATCACCCGCTACACGGTCAACTGGTTCAAGGGACTCAAGAAGAAATACGGCAAGGACTTCCCGCGCCACACCGAAATCACCAACTTCGAGACCATCACCGCGACCAAGGTCGTGAACAACAACGCCAAGCTCTATGCGAACAAGACCGAGGGCTTCGTCGGGTTCAATCTCAAGAAGGACGACAACGGCGAGTTCATCTGCGAGTGCTCCGACCTCTCGGAGATCATCGTCATCAACAAGGAGGGCAAGTACATCATCACGAAGATCACCGACAAGGCGTTCTTCGGAAAGAACCTCCTCTATGTCAATGTGTTCAACAGGAACGACTCGCGCACGATATACAACGTCATCTACCGCCAGGGCAAGACATCCCTTTCATACGCCAAGCGCTTCAACATCACTTCCGTGACGCGCGACAAGGAGTATGACATCACCTCGGGCGAGGAGGGGTCGTCCATCCTCTGGTTCACGGCCAACCACAACGGTGAAGCCGAGTCGGTACGCATCTACCTGCGTCCGCGCCCCAAGCTGAAGAAATCATCGCTCGAGTACGATTTCTCCACTCTCGCCATCAAGGGAAAGGCGTCACGAGGCAACCTTGTGACCAAGAACCCTATCCAGAAGATCCAGCTGAAGGCAAAGGGCGTGTCCACCATATCCGGAAAGGATATCTGGTACGATGCCGACATCCAGAAACTCAATGAGGATGCACGGGGACTCTATCTCGGCCAGTTCGACACCCAGGACAAGGTTCTGGCCATCTTCAAGAACGGAACCTTCTACACCACTTCTTTCGATCTGGTGAACAAATATCAGGGAGACGTGCTGAAGATCGAGAAGTTCGATGCTGACAAGACTTATACTGCCCTGTACTGGGACGCTTCAGTCAAGGCATTCTATATCAAGAGGTTCTCATTCGCTTTGAGTGACAACAACCCTCTTTCCTTCATCTCCGACAGCAAGGGGTCTTATCTGGTGGACCTCAGCGAGGACAAGCATCCGCAGGTCCTCGTCACATTCGGAGGCAAATATGAGCACAAGGAGCCGGAGGCGATCGACGCTGAGGAATACATTGCAAAGAAGGGCTTTGCTGCCAAGGGCAAGAAGTGTCACGCCCTTGACCTCAAGAAGGTCGAGTTCATAGAGCCTCTGGTCAAGCCCGAGGACCTGATTGAGGAACAGGAGGAAGAGAGCGAACCGGTGAATCTCGCAAGCGAGATCGATATGTCCGACATCATCGACCCTACCGACGACGATCTCAACATCCCGGACATCGATATGAGCACTATAAACGTGCCTGAAGTGAATGACGACGAGGATCTGACATTGTTCTAGGGTATGGTCTTCGCTCTGACAGGATTTATGGGAAGCGGAAAGAGCAGCGTCGGGAGGGAGCTCGCGGCACTGCTTTCTTCTGATTTCATTGACCTGGACGATTACATTGTCAGGAAGGCGGGGATGAGCATCCCTGAGATCTTCGCGTCTTCCGGAGAGGAGGGGTTCCGGTCCCTGGAGTCCTCCTGCCTGGCGGAAATCCTCTCGTCCGGGCATAACCCGTCCTCCACCACTCCGCAGGACCTGGTGCTCTCCCTTGGCGGAGGCACTATCCTTCGCGCTGAAAATGCAGCGCTGATCGCAGCGTACTGCCACTGTGTTTTTCTAAGGACTTCACTGGAAACCGTCCGCCGCCGTCTCGAAGGCGAAACCGCCGGACGTCCAATGCTGCAGCGCAGCGACATCGGCGAGCTCTTCGCCGCCCGCGCCGCCGCATACGCAGCCGCCGCCGATGTCATCATTGACACCGACTCCCTTTCACCTCTGGAGGTCGCCCGAGAGATCACCCATTAGCCGAAGTTCAGCTCTTCCCGTCCGGAGGCATCATATAAGGCGGGTACACAATTATATCAATTCCCTCCGCCCGAGCCTTCTTGTTAGCCTCTTTTATCACCCGGGCCAACTCCTCTGAATCATGGGCCAGGTTTTCCAGCAACTCTTCCCTATTGCCACATACAGCAAGTGATGTTATTGCCAGCAAACGGATCATAGCCAGCACAGACAACTCATTGCCTCCCCATAGTTTTGTTATCATACTTTCCAGTTAAAATCCAAATAAAATTGGATCCATAAATTTTGGTTTTACTTTTATATCGTTTATATTCAATACTTTATATCGTTAGCAAGTTTCCTTGCCATTTGATTGTAGTACGCGTTCCTAAACCGGCCATCCGAGA
>JAZLLA010000058.1:0-12629 GCA_045597895.1 Candidatus Cryptobacteroides sp.
AAAACCGCCCGCGAAGGCGAGGACCTGACAGGCCTCCTGCCGTGCTACTGCGGCCTGTAAACCGACAAAATCAACGATTGTTAAAGAAAATTACACAAACGCCCATTGAAAATCAAAGGGTTGGAGAAGTGAACGCTTACAATATACTTAGCTATCTGTGTCGGATGAAGAAGTTTGTCGGACATGTGCTTGTCAAGATCCAGAACAATGATTCGGCAGCCTTGTTCTACACCTCGTTTGAACGCATCAGTAATCCCCTTCTCACTATGAATGCCCTTGCGGTCACCGATTTCTCCGTTGATAAGGTATTCCGGGTTTTTCAGATATCCTAAAGTTTAGGTTTCTTGTCTTTCTCCCTGTAGTACCTGGCCACTACCCTTTCAAGCCAATCGTGATTTATGGCTTCATGATGAGGACAGGAGTAGAATGCATCGGTGACAAACTTCCGGATAGCGTCAGCTTCGTTGTTGAAGCTTTGCCTCATTTCCGGATTGAATGCCATCCTGAATTTTAGCTGCTGGTGGTCCTGAATCCCACCAGTCGGGATTGACTGACAGACGAGTGGTCTGCCACAGATTCATCTTTCCGTTTCGGAAACAGATGATAAGCGGGAGCGGGAGCTGCGCGGAGCCTTTGGAGGATTTAGCCCGTGATTCCCGCACAAAGAGAGTAACTTTCATTGTTACGCATAATTGATTGGGGTTTTGATTTGTGACCACTGAGGCGAATGCCTATGCCCGACCACTTTGGGCAACTTACGACTTGTTCACGTTGTCCCTGGCTTCTTCGCCGATACAGCAAGGGCGTTTGACTCCACCAGGCGCAACACAAATATCGTGACTCCCGCGGAGAATTCAAAATTATGGAGGGGTTTAATTTTTGCAGTTTATAGGAATTTGTATAAATTCGCAGTGTCGAATAAATGTATGTAATTATGTCAACGCTAATTGTATCAGTAGAAGACGCTGCAATGCTTGCCAATATCAAGGCCGCTATCGAACAGCTCCGCGGAGTTGCGAGTGTGATTGATGGCGTGTCTTATGATGCAACTGATTGCGATGCATATCGTGAGGCGATGGAAGATGTGAAGGCCGGAAGAGTTTACAAGGCTTCCAGCGTAGAAGATATGTTCAAGCAAGTTCTGGCATAGTATGTATAGTATCTATTTCACCAACCGATTCAAAAAAGACTTGAAACTCTGCCAGAAGCGGGGACTAGATTTATCTCATATCCAGGAAGCCATCAGTATCTTGGCAGAAACGGGATCCCTTCCTACTCAATATCGACCGCACATGCTCAACGGAAAATATTGCGGACAGTGGGAATGCCACATCGAACCGGACTGGCTGATGGTCTGGGAGCAGAATGACAAAGAGCTGAATCTACTGTTTCTCTATACAGGTACTCATTCTGATTTGTTCAAGTAATAGGCCTCTCACCTTTTTTTGTGGCTAACATTTGTTGTCTATATCCCGGAAATCAATGGAAGTCACCAATCTGCTCGACATACACACCAGAGAAGAACTCCATGCCTGGTATCTTGAGAATCACGACAAGGTATCGGATTTCTGGCTTCGTGCCAATCGCGCAATGGAGCCTTTTTCCGGCGTTGTCGGCTATGTGGATGCCGTGGAAGTCGCTCTCTGCTTCGGCTGGATTGACAGCACGATGAAGTGCATCGATGACGGTAAACCGATTCAGCATTTCACACCGAGGCGCAAGCGCAGCGGTTGGTGTTGGAACAATATCGAACGCTGCAGACGACTCATTGATTTGGGCGAAATGACACCGGCAAAAAAGGCTCCGATTTTCGGAACAATAATTATTTCAGGTAGTATCCTCCCGTCTTGCTGCTGCCTTTATGTTCTATCGAATCAGAAAGGCCGGCAAGTTCCCTCTGGGTAGTTCGTAGAGGAATATCCAGTTCTCTGGAAATAAGGACGGCCGAGCGCCCAGGATTCTTCTCTATGAAATCCAAAATGGCGCGCTTCCTGTCCGAACCGCTCCCCTTCTTCTCCAATGGATGGCTGTCGTGCATGGAACGGTTTGACAGGACATTGTTCCCATCATACAGCAAATTTTCGAAAAATGCTTCAAGATAGCTTGGATCGGCAGCTATTCCCTTTTTAAGATTGTTGTAATTTGCCCGCACAAGCGCATTCCGGAAATACCAGGAATTGTTCTCAAACAAGTCATTGTCAGCCTCAAATCCTAGAGAGCGGAGATACAGAATGGCAAATACGGCTGTCGTCCTGGTATTGCCCTCCCCGAAAGGATGTATCTGCCACAAATACGCAACGAAATGGCTGATATGCTCGATGATGCCACGTTTGTCAAGTCCTTTGTACTTGAAGGCCCTTTCAACCCCGAAATCATAGTCCAAGGTGGCGGGGATATCGGACGCATTGCCATAAATGACCGTATCCCCGGAAAGGACCCATTCCTTCTTTGTGATATTATATTCCCGTATCTGGCCGGCAAATTTGAAGATTCCTTCAAAAAGTTTCCGGTGGATGCCACAATAAAAAGCTGGAGTCAACGAAAATCCACCTTCAGATAGGACCTTTGTAATTCTCTGTGAAACTATATCCGCTTCTTCGCGGCGTTCATCCGGATCCAGTCTGGCATCCCGCACCTTATAGTATTCCCTCAGGTACTGCCCAGCCTCATCGATGGTGATATCGCCATCGATATGCTGGCGGGCAACGTCAAGGAGATATTCAGAAGTCTGCAAACCATCAACGGCCTGCAGACCTATTGCAGTCTTCCAAATCTGCGCTTTTTTTGCTTTCTGAGGCTCAACGACCTTGTCGTATTTGAGTATTTCATCCATAACCCAAATATACAAATAATAATTTACACCGCCAAATACACCGCCATTATGCCGCCAGGGCTCCTTCCGGAAGAAGGATGTAGCAGACGCTCTCACTGCCTTCACAAGTGGAGATGTTGAAGCCGGGCATATGATATGCTCGCGTGAATTGCATTCGTCAACCCTCGATGTCTATGGGGTTCCTGTTCTTGCGGCTGTAGGTCTTCTTGGACTTGTGGAGCATCCTGCGTCCGCGGATCTGCTTGCCGTGAAGGCGGATCTCCTCCTCACGGCTTGCGCGCCTCTGAGCCAGGATATAATCCTCGACCGTTATTCTGAACTTCTTCCCTGCCATGCGTGATCATACTATAATACTGCAATGATACGGAAAAAACTCTGAAAATCACGCAACATCTGACAACAACAAAAAAAGTTAAAATATCAAACAAGGGAATAATCTCATAGGTCAGATATGAAGATTATATAAAAAAACGTAAATTAGCGGATATGGCAAGTATACTGATCAAAGACACAACACCGATGGAACGTATCCGTATCGTGAAGGAGGCTCTCGACGGGGAATATGACGAGTTCTATGACGACTACGTAGACGGCAGGAAGGAACTCGCGGAGATCAACCGTGAATACAGCGAGCAGTATGCCGGAACAGGAACCGACGAATAACGGTTCGCGGAGACATCAGTGAAGAGCTGGCTAATAATGACGCAAAGGACGAACTTTAAGTCATGGCAGTCAAGGGTAAGACCCGCGGTTTACAGGATGGAAATAGCAGCGACATCATCCATCGATATGCTGCCGCCTTCCTTGAAAATGATGAGGCGTTCCGCCAGGTCGACGTTCCTGACAGCGCCTTCCGTCCTCTGATACGCACCTCCCTGCTTGCGTGCATCCTTCCGGAACCACGTAACTGCGACTCTCGGCTGGTCATTGATCCTGGCCATTATCGTCGAGAGCGCTTCATTGAGGGCAAGGATCTGCTCCTCATCCAGCTCGCTCCTGGAATCCGTTTGACGCGCGCGTTCCCTGACCATGGCATCATATCCGGTGAGCGCCGCGAAAGGAGCGAACTGGGCAGCGCGGTCCTGCACGGACATCCTCCGGTATTGCTTGGGGTCCCAGTGAGGGATATTGATTATATCGTCGTACCTGCTCATGCCTTGTGTCCTCCCACCTGCTGGTTACGGTCAATGGCGGTCGCGCCCTCCTCGAAGTTCATTCCCTTCAGGATCGCGTTCTTGCCGTATTTCTTCTTTATAGCCAGGATAGCCTCCTGCCGCCGGCGCTCCCTCCCGTCATCATGGTGCTCCTCGAACAGGTCGAGCTGGAGGTCCGCCTCCGACTCATCGACCGTATGCTCGGCCACGACGTACATCCTCCTGACGAGCAGGTCACGGTCCACCACCCTGTCGAAGAGCTGCATCACCGCCTCCGTTATCATATCGGTTGACGACGTCTGGCGCGGAAGGCGTATCGAGCCGTGCGCCGGCTTCGGGACCGCGCGCCCGTACCAGTCCTTCTCCACGGCACCGGCATAAGCCATGCGGCGCCTCTCGTCGGTGAGGTTCTCTATATCGTAACCGACCATCAGAGTCATCCGGTCGGTTACGAGTCTCCTGGCGACGAGGTCGAGCACCAGATTGTCCGTCATCTCACGCACCACCAGTTTCGCCTTCTCAAAGGTGTAGGCGCCCGACAGCACCTGCCCGGCGCTGATGCTGTTGGTCGAAGGCCTGTAAGCCTTGATCTGAGCGATGGTGCAGGGCTCCCAGCCCCATGCATGGTCAATGAGCAGCTCGGCGTTCACGCCGAACAGTTTGTAAAGGCGGGACTCGCAGGTGACGGAGCACCTGGCGACGTCCCCCAGCGTGTACATTCCGTTCTGCTCCAGCCTCGCCGCCAGGCCGTGGCCGATCCTCCAGAAATCCGTCAGAGGCCTGTGCTCCCAGTACTTCTGCCGGAATGTCATCTCATCCAGCTCGGCGATGCGCACACCGTCACTGTCCGCCGGACAATGCTTGGCCTCAACATCCATCGCTACCTTGGCAAGGAACAGGTTCGTGCCTACGCCGGCCGTTGCCGTGATTCCGGTGGTGGCGAGGACGTCGTGCACCATCCTGACCGCAAGCTCCCTGGCGGAGCACCCGTATGTCCCCAGATATGTGGTAGCATCGATGAACACCTCGTCGCAGCTGTACACGTGGATATCTTCAGGAGCGATATATTTCAAATAGACTCCGTACACCTGCGTGCTCACCTCCATGTACCGGTGCATACGCGGAGGAGCGGCGATGTATTCCAGAGCGAGGGACGGATCGGACTGTACGGCATTATTGTCATAGGAGCCGCCTGTGAGCCGCCATCCGGGAGCCTTCCGGCGTCGTCCTTCATTGATGTCCTTCACCTTCCGGACCACCTCGAAGAGGCGGGCCCTGCCGGGGATGCCATAGGACTTCAGGGACGGAGACACCGCCAGGCAGATGGTCTTCTCCGTACGGGAGACATCTGCCACGACCAGGTTCGTGGTCAGGGGATCAAGCCCCCTGTCCACGCACTCCACCGAAGCATAAAAAGACTTCAGGTCGATGGCGATATACTCTGAGCTGCTCACTTCGAATCTTTTTTCATACTGCTAATATACCCATTTAATTCCTCACTTGCGAGAAAAGGAGTATATTTGCCCCAATAAAGAAACTATGATGGACTGCAGGAAGACAAAGATACTCGGACGCAGTAAAAATCCACAGATTCGAATGAAAAAAGAAATGTTCAATGATATCCTCCAGGCCAATATGCAGGCCATCGAGGAATTCCGCTACACCGCGCACATAGCGCACGACGACGCCCACCACCTATACGACGGCCATCCATACAGCCACCACCTGTCAATGGTCGCCGATGCCGTGATGCGCTTCGGCCACGACGTCATCGAAAACGAAGCCGACGTGCTTCCGGTAATGTTCGCCGCCTTCTTCCACGACAGCATCGAGGACGCCCGAATGACCTACAACGACGTCACCCACGAGGCTGAGAAATATATGTCAAAGGAGCAGGCCTTCACCGCAGCGGAAATCGTTTATGCCGTGACCAATGACAAAGGCCGGACACGCGCAGAACGCGCGGGCGAAAAATACTACGCCGGCATACGCGAAACGCCGTTCGCCCCGTTCATCAAGCTCTGCGACCGCCACGCCAATATGGTCTACAGCTTCGCCGGCGCCAACGAGTCCAACAACCACATGCACCGCGTCTACCAGAGCGAATGGTCCCACTTCCTCAGCGCCATCACAGTGGACGGCGGAGACAAGCGCTTCGCCCTCTCCCCTGCTCTGATTTCAGAAATAGAACACCTGTTCGAAGAATAGACCTGCGTCACTGAATCCTCAGCAGCTCGATCTCGAAGCACAGCGTACTCCAGGCTGGAATATCGTCAAGCTTCATCGAGCCATAGCCGTATTTCGCGGGGATGAACACTTCATACCTGTCCCCTTCGCGCATCCTCAGAAGTGCAGCCTGCCAGCCGACTATCACCTCCCTGACCCTGAAACAGGCCGGAATGTCCTGCCCGTCAGTGGTATCAAATACGGTTCCGTCAATCAGACGCCCGGTGTAATGAACGGAAACCACGCTGTTCAGCTGCGGCTTGCGGTCGCCTGTCCCCTTCTCCAGCTGACGCATCAGAATGCCGCTGTCAAGGGCGGTTATCCCTTCCTCTTCTGACTTCCGCTCAAGAAATATCTCATTGGCGATCTTGTATTCATTATGTTTCTTTCCCATAGGATATCGGATTTAAACTACCTTGACTGCCCCAGCCGGTAACCGAGCCAGGCAGCCAGGATACATACTATCAAAGATGAAAGGATATAGACAGCCGCCATCCCGATCTTCCCGTCCTGAAGCATCCTCACGTTCTGCAAGGAGAAAGTGGAGAACGTAGTGAATCCCCCGCAGAGCCCCACAGTAAGGAGCAGCAACAAAGAGCCCTCCCGGCAGCACCCTGTAAACAGGCCGATAAGGAAAGACCCCAGAACGTTCACGGCGAATGTCGCCACTGTCCTGGAAATGCCCGCTGCCGCCCCCAGCAGCGTCACCGCATAGCGGAGCATGCTTCCCGCAGCTCCACCGAGCCCTACAAAAATAAAATTGACAATCTTGTCCATAAATGAATGCATTCCATATCCGGATGCCAAATATACAAAGAATCCCGTTCATAGTAAGCATCCGAAGAAGTACATATTGACAAAGTGAGATGCAACTGGCTTACCTTACTTCGGATGTTTACCCTACTTTCGACGAACCAAAAAAGTGGCAGCGAGGGATTAATCGCTGCCACATAATTAAATATACTTCTGATAGGGTTAAATACAATTATTCAACAATCCTGTAGATACTGAATTTTGCCTCGATATTATTTTGTGAAGCGAATTTAGTACCATCGAAGTAAAAATAATACTTGTCAGTAGAATCCTTTCTATAGGCGGTAACATTATTGCCATTTGTATCTGATACTGAATATGTCATTCTATATCCAGCAGATGACATTACTACAAATTGTCCCTGATTAGAGCCTGCAAGGATTCTGAAATACCCGTTGACTTCATCCATCTTTAAATCGTGCTTATTGTCTTCCTTAAATGTCATAGTCAGCGTGCACTTGTTAACTTCCTCGCTAGCAACGATTCCTGAATCGGTAATAGAGACCTTTACTGCATTACCAGCGGTTTCTAGATAGCATTTGTTAGTACTCGTCTTTCCATCAGGAGCCTCGGATGCATCGCCATTATAAATGCCTTTGAAGACATAGCCCGTTCCATCTC
Organism: Candidatus Cryptobacteroides sp.; assembly: GCA_045597895.1. Classification (GTDB taxonomy): domain Bacteria; phylum Bacteroidota; class Bacteroidia; order Bacteroidales; family UBA932; genus Cryptobacteroides. The sequence goes on from JAZLLA010000058.1 coordinate 7,648, forward strand.
CATTATCATGAACAAACAATACATTTTTCCATTCTGGGTATGAATTACTATTACCAGATGGAAGCGCTTCAGTAACTTTTGTATAATACACTTTCGCATTAGGATCAATGACAGTGATGGTGCATTTGTCGGACCATGCACGATAGGTGTCATCCTCATCAATGGAAGCCGTGATGTCAACAGAACCAGCTTTGCCTGTCAGAGTAACTGTACCTGAATTATCGACCGAAGCGACTTCTTCGTTACTGGATTCATATTTGACAGTAGCCCCACCTGTTTCTCCAATAAGTTCGAGATTGATAGGACCTGTGTTAGATAAGTCTCTAATAATGGAGTGTTCTGTGAACTTTATATCTCTTGAAAGCTTGGTTGAACCCTCGAGGAGGTATATATCAAACGAACCGGTTGATGATGAATTATACTCGAATTTGCCGCCTGATTTACTGTATCTAAAATTATTTCTGTTTTGAACTATTTGGAACACTTCTGAAGAATAAGATATGGTATGCAGATAATCGGTATTAGCACTCTGACCAAATGAAATTTTTGAACTTGAGTAATATAAATAGCCCTGAGATGTCTTCAAGTAATATTTTTCGTCTGAGAGAGTAATTTCTACACCTGCAGAGGCCAAATCATCAGTAGCCAAAATCTTATCGTTCGATGGATTAACTAAAATATTATATTTCCCATCTGATTTTGAAGCATCGAATGCATAGCTATTATTATGATCCACCATTAAGTAGGTGCCGCCATCGATAATCTTTCCATCTGTGACTTTGTTGTAGTACTTGTCAGGATGAGCAGAATCGATTATCGTCAAGGTATAAGTCGCTGATGCTCCCTGGTAGTCCGTTGTGGCGGCGGCCGTAGCGGTAATTACAGCAGTACCCTTCTTGGTTGCTGTTACTGTGCCAGTAGTGGCATCGATGGTGGCAGCCCCGGAAGGAGTTGTAGAGATTGAATATGTAACTGTTGTCTGAGCTCCGCTTACTTCCTGCTTGTAAGCTGTTGAATTTGCAAGATCGATTGTAGGAGCAGTGTCAGTGAATGTCAAGTTCTGAGGAGTCCTTGGGTCTTTGTATTTATAAAGGTAGACACCAGATCCACTTGTACTTGGCTTACCTGATCCTCCTATCTTAAAATAATTATCAGAGTTATAATATAGCCAAGCATCTTTACTGTTAACTTGTACTGATGATTTGAAAGAGAATAAATCGTCAGATTTAGTATCGAGGGTAAAGTTAAAGCTGCTAGTCTGGAATCCAATATAAGTTCCACTATAGGTAGTCTTTGTATATAAATACTTCTTATTTTCAGTATTATAGATGGTATAGTTGTCACCACTTTGTGTAATAACAAACTCACAGTCTTTCAAGGATTGATCGACCACAATAGTTCCGCTGGTACCATTCACACCCGAATAATTGCTCTTTGTGTCAGAAGAAGTATAGCACAAAGCATGCTCTTTTGCAGGTGATACAATCAGATAAGTGGCACCGGATTCAATGGTATTTGCAAGTTCATAGGTTACAACCTTTGACGGATCGATAACATTAAGGGTGTAAGAAGCGCTGACAGCCTGGTAGAGGGAGTTTGAGGCAAGACTGGCGGTGATGGTGGTGGTACCTACCGCTATTGCATTAATGGTTCCATCAGTATTTACTGTTGCAACATCAGTGTTACTGGATGTATATTCCACCGCACTGGAAGCTCCGTTGAGGATTGGGGTAGAACTTATGAAGGTACTTTTGTCAATATCATAAGAGGCCTCAGTGACATTGAAAGAAAGATTGAGTGGCAGCTTGGATGTGAAAATATTGGTTATATAGTCACTGGTTCCGAAAGACCATTCCTTGCTATTGGAACTATAATACAGGTAGTATTCTTTTGAGTTAATTGTTGCAGAAAATGCTGTACCTGCATAGTTAAATGATAACTTTTGGGAGGTACTCAGCGATATGCCCGGGCTATAGGATCCTGTTGAATAATAAACAAAACTGTCCTCATTCTTCAATGTGAATTTTTTTGAGTCAGAGGCATTCCAAAGAAGCTTTGACGGATCAGAAAGAACGATGGAATCATCGTCGCTTACACTAACCTCCGTATCGGCAGCCGAGCCTGAATTATTTGTCAATGCATGCGTACTGGCAGTTACAATCATATAGTTCTGTCCGGCCTCGACGCTGGTGGCCTTGTAGAAGGTGCGGGCGGAAGGGACAGTGACGTTGACACTCTTCAATTTGTTAACGTCGAAGTCGGTTTTGCTGCTATTGCTGTTATTCTTTACGAAGGTGCCCTTGTCCGTGATGAGCTTGATGTCGTTGATCTGGACATCGGTTCCAGGGATGGCGACGAAGTAGGCGTCGAACTTACCATCCGAATATGATGGAGTCTCGTCATAGATAAGGGAAATGGTCTTCTCCGATGCGTCGGAGAAATCCACTGTACCATTAGTGTAATCCACTGATTTGGCAGCACCTGCGATGGCGTTTGCTGCATTGATCTGAACACCGTAGATGGTGAGGTCATCCGGAATACCGGTGAAGCAGACTCTGGAGATGACAGCTGCGTGCTTGTACACCAGATCCACTTTTTCCGGCTTTGAGGCGAACTCGCTCTCCAGACCGACGAGGACGTTAGCGTCCGGGTCGAAGGAACCGGCTGTAGGGTGCTGCTCTGCAGGAACTACAGGCAGGCCGTTCGCAGTTACCGTTCCGGCGAGGATGGCCTTGTACTTGAACGGAGCGGTGCCCTGCTCTGAGAATGAAGCGGTGAAGCTGGCGTGCTTGTAGTTATCGGCAGAGCTGATGGCTACAGATTCCGACGCGGTGCCGTTCTGATAAAAAGTGATTCGCGCATTATCGTCACTGCTCCAGACTGTGTGATATTTATTTTCGGCATCTTTATCACCCATAGCAGTTTTAGTGGCCATTTCGTTCATAGAGAACTCAACGGTGTACGATGCGGAGCCATCAGATGTCTGAAAGATTTCTTTCTGGCAGGAGGCTGTCAGGAAAAGCGTCAGGGCAGTTGCTGCACTGAACGCGAGTGATTCATACTTTCTCATAAGGCTCTCCATTAATTGAAATCATACGGATCTTCATCCAGAGGATTACCCGGGCTGGTCTGGCAAAGTCCACCCAGGATCTCTACTGGGATGAACTCCATCTGTGGAGCAGAGTACTGCTCGCGGAACGTTTCTTCTTGCTTGATCATTTTTTATGTAATCCAATTATTATTCTTTCATTCTACTGATGAACTTGTCGACATCTTCATTCGGGATGTTGAGTCCACTTTCTGATGTGACGAAATTGTACACCTTGTCGTGAAGGGTTGTGCCAGAGAAATCAGCAAAATAATTGATGCCGCTCTTATACATTCCGCCGCCGTATGTGTCATCCACTCTGAATCTGGTACCGGTTACGTTCCCAGCAAACGAAGTAATCTCGTAATCCGTGTCGCAATAGTTCTGAGTCACACCGATAAGGGCTTCGACTAGCAGACAGATATATCCTGTACGGTCAGAGCCTATTCTGCAGTGGATATATACTGGTTCCGGTGTATCCTTGTTGATCGCATCTATGATTTCCTTAAGAGTCGTTGCTACTTTGGTCTTGCTTCTGAGATTGTTATCGTCAAAGCGTGCAGAATAGCTCTCTGTTCCTTTCGACACTCCATCAAGTTTCGGGGCCGATCCTTTCTCGTTTGATGCACGCAGGTCGATGTCCCACTTGATTTTCATCGTATTGAGGAACACATCCTTTGCATCGTTGTCATTGGAAAGTCCGTCAATGTTCGAGCCTCTGTAGATAAGGCCATATTTGACGTGCTTGCCATCGACGGTCGGGAGGCCTCCGAGATCACGGCAGTTGGCTGCATGGCTGTCGTCAAAGCTTGAACTGACTTTAATCATACGGCGACGTCCGGTAGGAGTGAAATCACCGGTAGCGACGGTGGTAGAGCCATTCGTCGCAGTGTAGTAGTATTTCTGTCCCGGGATGAGATTGTAGATGCTGGCGCTGGAAGAGCTCGAGAAAGACTCTGAAGCCACCCTGGAGCTGGAAGTCCTGGAGGAGCTTGTGAACACCTCGATTTTTGTGGCATTGCCGGACCAGGTGATTACCACAGGAGTGGGCTGGTCAAGCCTGTTGCTGGAACTGCTTCCACTATAGTACTTGCTGCTCTTCATCAGGGATGAAGTATAGTAGCTGTCGTAGCTGCCGAAGTTGTTGTTTGTAAAATAAGGACTTGCTTCCACGGCATCGAGATACGCTGCAAGCATTTCGTTTTCAATGTTGAAAGAGGCCGTTTCAGGAGTGGAAGGAGTGTCGCCGTCTTCGACATATACAGCCGTCTTATTGCTCTCGCTCTGGGAACTGACTTTCCACTTGGAACTGCTATAAGTAAGATAGAAAGTGTACCGGCCAGTGCTGTTCTTCTGATACAGGTCGTTTCCGTCATTGTCCAGGTCCCATACGGCCTTCTGGACTGCAGATGTCTGGAACTCAAATCCGTTTTCACCGTCATCGGTACGTGCAGCATACTTGCCGTTGTTGGTCAAGGAATAGTGGCCGCTTTCAGTATATGTAGAAACAGAGGAAGCTGTCCATTCAAGAGTGGATGCCACATCTGATGACAACTTAAGGGTGTTGCCACTTGCGGATACAGAGTAGGCGGCAGGAGTACCGTCATTGTTCTGAAGAGCCTTCCCATCATATACAATGACATATTTCTTTCCGGGAACAAAGGAAGTAGTCTTCGTGTAGGCCTTCTCAGTTGAAGGGATCGGGGTATCAGGGGTCGAGCCTCCGTCGAGCTTGAAGAACATCAGGTTGTTTGCGCCCTTGTTTGATTTGTAACCGAAACCTGCATCTGAACCCGAATGATAGAATTCATATGAGCCGGTCTTGATCACCCCCTTGCCTGAGCTTAAGCTGATGGTCTGTGCAGCTGACGATGCGCTGGAGGTGAAGGCGATT
>JAZLLA010000059.1:0-12587 GCA_045597895.1 Candidatus Cryptobacteroides sp.
TTTTGAAGTAGTCAGATGGATCCTTACTGTCGGTGAGAGCTTCAACGGAATCAACAATGCAGAAATAATATTTCTCTTCATTATCATCCCAGTATGTTCGAATCTGTTTCCCGGCAAACAGTTGTATCTCCTGTGGCATAAATAAATTATACTGATTCTAGGCAAATTTAGAAAATAATCTTATCCACAACAACTGATCAAGATGTAAAACTTACGTTCCTGATTCCCCGTCTGAACGGATGATTCTTATTTGTTTTGCGGCGCGATACAGCATAAGAGATTCGGAAATATCAGTTGCCTTTCTTCCTTTCATAGTGAAGCATCAGCAAAGAACACTAAAAAAGACATTTACAGGACCTTCTTTACACCAGGAATCAGGCGGAGCAGCCAGGTGAGCAAGAAAGACAACAAGCACGTAAGTGTACCGAGGAAAATGAATTTCCCCACATTGCCCATCCAAACCTTGTCAAACGCATACTGCAGGCAAATAAGTATCAGAAGGTGAAATACATAAGCACCGAAGCTTTGAGCAGCTCCCCATTTCAACACCCGGCTGCTGTAGTTGCAGAAGCGGCGGAACAGCCAGAGCAGTCCGACATTCATAGTGATGCATATTATCGAGTCATAGAAGCCGTACCAGCGGTTGACGAAGTCATACCACCACCAGCCGTAGCGGGTATATTCGAGGACAGTGAGTGCGAGAGCTATGCTGAGGCATGTTATTCCGGTGGAATCTTTCATGGTATCCATCCATTTCCCACGATAGGCCAGCACACCGGCGATGAACATCATCACATATTGCAGGTAATGAGCCGGCTCGATATGTATGAAGCCGAGAAGGTCGATCCAGTGATCCTGAGGGCTTACCTGTCTGATGAGATGACTGCCAAGCCCCATCACAAGAGCGGCGGCCGCCAATGCGGACAAGCCGGGAGCCTTGCGTTCGCCAGTCTGCAGAGGCTTGAACAGCAGCCTGACTGCTGCATATAGCAGGCAGAACACCAGAAGGCTCTCTACAAACCACATATGTCCCACTTCGTACTTGCCGACTACAGCCGATAAGAGTACGGTCATAAATGTCAGGGGAATTCCGAGCCTGAGCAGTTTCTTCTTTACGAAAGTGACAGGGCCCTGCCTGTCGTAACTGGCGGGAACAAAGTATCCCGAGATAAAGAAGAAAAGTCCCATGAAGAAGGCCGCATTGACTATGTGGAAATGCCAGATATGAGGCAGAAGCTCATCCGGGTTCGACATGACATACGGCCAGTTGCCACCGCCATAAGTATAGGCCTGGCCTGCATGATGGAATACAACCAGAACCGTCAGAAACAGCTTCAGGTTATCAAGATACAAACTGCGTGAATTCTCGTTCATATATTCTTTTTCTCCTCGGCTGAAATTAACAATTTTTCTTCAAAACGCACAAAAATCAAATATGTTAATATATTTGTACAAAAACGGACATAACCATGATAAAGGACATCGCACACATCGCCCTGAATCCATTGGACATGGACAGGTCAGTAAAGTTCTTCGAGGATGTTCTCGGATGGAAGAAAGTCTTCGAACTCCACCACGAGAACGGGGATCCCTGGATTATCTACGTAAAGATATGCAAAGGACATTTCCTCGAACTCTTCTATGACGGTCTGAACGACCGCGACTATGCCTTCGACTTCAAGAAAACAGGCTACAACCACCTCTGTGTTACGGTCGGAGACCTGCGGAAAATCCTGCAGGAGATTTACGAGAAAGGCTATATCGACTCTCCCGAGCCTGAAATAGAAAAGAGCCTGAACAAGAACATCTGGCTCTATGACCCTGACGGCAACGGCATCGAACTTCAGGAATATGTCCCTGAATCGGTTCAGATGAAGAGCAACGAGGCACCTTACGAGTTCGGCCGCGAAGGGTACGTCGGCATAGGCCACGCCTGCTTTGTCGTAAAGGATATGGAAGCCTCACTGGACTTCTACTGCAACAAGCTGGGACTGAAGCTCATAGGCATCCAGAACAATGACGAAGGCGAGCCTTGGCTGTACTATGTCCGCATCACCGACGGTGTCTATCTCGAGCTCATCCCGAACGGCGAGGGGGAGAATCCGAACAAAGGCTGGAACTCCCGCGGATTCAACCATCTATGTGTCGAAACGGACAACCTCCTCGAGGACGTCGAAAGGCTCAGGTCCATCGGTGTCCAAATAGACCAGGAGCCGAAGACAGCCGCAGACCTGAACTACCAGGCCTGGATCCACGACCCTGACGGGAACAAGATCGAACTTATGATGATCAATCCTGATTCGCCGCAGGCCAATGCGTAACGCTATTCTCCGTAGAGATAGCGGCGCTGTTCGTCAGTGAGGGTGTCGATTTCGTAGCCCCAGGAAGCAAGCTTGCGCCGTGCCACCATATCGTCTATTTCAGCCGGGATTTCAATGACCATTGAGCCCGGCTTTCTTGTAATGGTGTCCTTGTGGCTGACCAGCCAGCGGGCGCTGAGGGCCTGGATGGCGAAGGACATGTCCATTATCTCAGCCGGATGGCCGTCGCCGGCGGCCAGGTTCACGAGGCGGCCTTCGGCGAGGATGTAGATCTTGTGGCCGTTGGCAAGGGTGTAACCGATGATGTTCTTGCGGGCGGGCTTGACGGATACCGCCATTGCCGCGAGCTCTGCGACAGCGACCTCGCAGTCGAAGTGGCCTGCGTTGCAGCAGATGGCGCCATCCTTCATCTCGAGGAAGTCAGCAGGCGTGATGACATTGTCACAGCCGGTGACGGTAATGAAGATATCGCCCTGAGCGGCGGCCTGGCGCATCTTCATTACCTTGAAACCGTCCATCACAGCCTCCATTGCACGGACAGGATTGACCTCGGTGATGATGACCTCGGCGCCGAGGCCCTTGGCGCGCATGGCGACTCCCTTGCCGCACCAGCCGTAGCCGGCGACGACGACGGTCTTGCCCGCGACGATAAGGTTGGTGGTGCGGTTGATGCCGTCCCAGACGGACTGGCCGGTGCCGTACCTGTTGTCAAAGAAATGCTTGCACTCAGCGTTGTTCACGAGCATCATCGGGAAAAGGAGCTTCTTCTCGCGGTCGAGGCGCTGGAGTCTGAGTATGCCGGTGGTGGTCTCCTCGCAGCCGCCGATGACGTTAGGGATGAGCTGAGGGTAGTTCGAGTGGATCATGTTCACGAGGTCGCCTCCATCATCGATTATGATGTTAGGTCCCGCTGCGATGACCTGGCTGATGTGGTGGTCATACTCCTCGGCGGTGGCACCGTACCAGGCGAACACGTTCAGACCGTCGTGCACGAGCGCGGCGGCGACGTCATCCTGGGTGGAAAGAGGGTTGGAACCTGTGACGAACATCTCGGCGCCTGCAGCGGCGAGGACCTTGCAAAGGTATGCGGTCTTCGCCTCAAGGTGCACCGAGAGGGCGATTTTCAGACCCTTGAAAGGCTTCTCCGCCGAGAACTCCTCTTCAAGGGAGTTCAGCAGAGGCATATGATGTTTGACCCATTCTATCTTCAGCTCTCCGTCCTGCCAGAGGGCTTCGTTCCTGATTTCACTTGGCATATAATTTATTTTTGTTTTAATCCATCGGGTACCTGACTCCCCATTCAGCACGGAAGGCATCCATCATCTTCATAACCTCAAGCGTCTCCTGGTGAGGGATGTACGGAGATTCCAGCCAGCCCTTGGCTATGGCCTCGCGGCTGGCAAGCACCTGGTACTCGTAGCCGGTGATCATGTCCGCAGGGGATGAGAACTCCTGCTGGAGCTGATAATCCAGGTCATAGACGTGGATACCCCACGGGGAGTTGACGTTGTCGATCACCATATATCCATTCGTGCCGGTGATGACTCCCTGGCGGTTGTCGCGGGAGAGGGCGCTGGACTGGAGATTGGCGACACGGCCGTCACGGTAGTAGAGGGTCTCCTGGTTGTATGAGTCGATGCCTGTTTCGTGAAGCAGGCACGATGACACTGTCCTTTCAATATCACCGCCGAAGTACATTCTGGCGAAGTGGATGCAATATACTCCAAGGTCCAGAAGGGCGCCGCCGCAGAGTTCCGGACGAAGGATGCGCTCCTTCTCCATCATAGGATAGCAGAGGGTGGCGGAAAGCTGGCACGGCTCGCCTATGGTTCCATTGTCCAGGAGTTCCTTCACCTTGAGGGCTACAGGCATATACCGCGGCCAGATGGCTTCGGTGATGAACACTCCCTTCCTGTGGGCGAGTTCAAGCAGTTCCGCCGCCTGGCGGTAGTTCGCCGTGAAGGCCTTTTCGCAAAGAACCGGCTTCCCGGCCTCGATGGCCAGCGAAGCGTGCTCCAGATGATGCGAGTGCGGAGTGGCGATGTACACCATATCCACGTCAGGGTCATCGACAAGCTCCCTGTAGCTTCCGTAGGCCTGGGCAAAGCCCCACTGAGTGGCGAAATCCTGAGCTTTCTTCAGGTCACGTGATGCGATGGCGTACTTCTGTACGTCCTTCAGGCCGGTGATTGTTTCGGCCATCTTGTCGGCTATCCAGCCGGCTCCGATTATTCCGATCTTGAACATAGGGGTATATTTGTTAAGAACATATTTTCTCGAACTTGTATCCCAGACGGAAAAGCTCTATGGACTCCCCTATCTGGAACATCACCTTCACGCATCTGATGAGGACATAGTAGGCCTCGACGCTCTGAGACTCGAACCCCTCACGGCGGACAAGGGTGAGCGTAAGCTCGGCGCATTTCGCCATAAGGGAGTTTATCTGCGCAGCCTTTTCCGAATCGAGGGCGTAGCCGAGGATATCCCTGAGGATATGCTCGTCCATATCGTCATATCCCTTGGAGCCGTAGTAATCCAGGTATCTGTCAGAATGGTGGGCACCCCAGCAGGAGTCCCACTGGCAGGCAACGGCCATCCCCAGATAACCGGCACAGGCTATCGCGAACTCGGGATAATCGTTGAAATTATGGACGGCGTCGATGACATAGTCGCGCGCGAACTCATCCCACCTGGCGTCAATGTCGTCGGAACGCAGCAGCTGCGATTCCATCATCCGGAACTGGGTGCAGAGCTTCATCAGCTCGCTGCGCAGCTTCTGCTCGAAAGCATCGTATATTTCTGTTCTCCTGTCATCCATATTGGGACAAAGTTAATCATTTTTTCCGGACAAATTCCAGAAATGGTCGACCGGTCCGTGGCCGTGGCCTATTTCATATCCCGCACCGGACTCTATCGCTCTGGAAATATAGGACTTCGCACTGCGTGCCGCATCGTCAAGGGACTGGCCCTGAGCCAGATATGAAGCAAGTGCGGATGACAGGGTACAGCCTGTACCGTGGGTGTTCCGCGACCGGCAGCGGCGCGAGCGGAGCTCGATTATGCGGTCCTCCTCGGCATTGTAGAAATAATCCACCAGTTCCTCGTCGTCCAGATGCCCCGCCTTCATCAGCACGGAAACCGGGCGCGCGCCGGTGGAAACCTTCTCCGACAGCCTCCGCGCAACTTCCGGAAGCTCAGCCTGTGAAGTAATCTTCTCCCCGGCAAGTATCTCGGCCTCAGGGATGTTCGGGGTCAGCACCCTCGCGAGCGGCGCAAGCTCCCCGGCCAGCACCTCCACAGCATCCTCGTCAATGAGCCTGTCGCCCGAAGTAGCGACCATCACGGGATCAAGGACAATGTTGACGGCACCCGCCTCCAGCAGGGCATCCCGCACCGCCAGCACGAGCCCGGCGGTGCTGAGCATCCCTATCTTCACAGCATCCGCGCCTATGTCGCCGAGCACAGCGGAAATCTGTCCCTTGACAATGTCGATGGGAACATTGTGAACCGCGCTGACTCCCAATGTGTTCTGCACCGTTATGGCCGTGATGGCGCTGGCGGCGTATGAGCCCGTGGCGCTGATGGCCTTTATGTCCGCCTGTATGCCGGCTCCGCCGCCGGAGTCGCTTCCTGCTATTGTAAGTACCCTGGGGTATGTTTTCATTGTCATAAATCTTTTAGAAGTGTCTGAAACCCTGGTAGTCCCTGGAGCCGCCGGTCCATTCGAGGGTGCCGGTGGAAGTGATCTCTCCGATTTCCCAGAAATCGAACGGGAGGTGGACACCCTTCGCGCAAGTGAAGAGGAGTTCGTAGTCCTCGCCGCCGCTCAGGGCGAAGTCGAGCGGGTCGAGACCGTTCTCACGGCAGTAAAGCTGCAGCTCGCGAGAGAGCGGAACGGCGCTGACGTCGATGCGCGCGCCGACCCCGGACTCTTCCATTATGTGACGGATGTCGGAACCTATGCCGTCGGAGATGTCCATCGCCGCTCCTATCCCGGTGCGGTGATGCTCGGTGAGGACAAGGCCGGCATCCACCCTCGGCATAGGGCGGAAATGCCTTTGGATCAGATACTTTGTTATGTCCGTCTCCGGAATGTTGTTCAGAATGGCGTGCAGGCCTGCGGCGGAATCCCCCAGGGGGCCGGTGACGCAGATCAGGTCCCCTTCACAGGCGGCGCTGCGCTTGAGAGCCCTCCTTTGCACACACTTGCCGGTAACCGTGACGCTAATGCAGAGCTTGTCGGTGGACGAGGTGGTGTCACCTCCGAGAAGCGGGCAGTCGAACTTGTCCGAAAGGTCCTTGTAGCCTTTGAAAAACTCCTCCAGGAAGCCGTCGGAGACGGTTTCAGGAATGGCAAGGGAGAGGAATGAGCCCGCCGGCGTGCCTCCCATTGCGGCTATGTCGCTGATGTTCACAGCGGCGGATTTCCAGCCCAGGCTGTACGGGTCGATGGGGTGTCCGCCGGTGAGAAGGAAATGAACCCCCTCTACGAGCAGGTCGGTGGAGACGAGGGTTTCGTCACCGGAAGTCTGAGGCATGACGGCGCAGTCGTCGCCGATGCCGGTGACGCCTGCGGGAGCATTGAACTGCTTCCTGATGAAGTCTATGAGTTCGAATTCGCCTTTTTTCATTTGTCTACGATTTTTTTCAGTTCCGATGCGGCCCTGGAAGGGTCCGGGGCGGCGATGATGGCGCTGACGACCGCGATGCCGTCAGTGCCGGTAGCCATCACCTCAGCGGCGGTGGAGGCGTTCATACCGCCGATGGCGACGGTGGGATGCTTTGTGATCCGCACGGCTTCGCGGAGGCCCTCGAGGCCGAACGGGCGGGCGGTGTCGGTCTTGGTCGGGGTGGCGAAGACCGGAGAGATGCCGATATAGTCGACATCAAGGGCGTCCGCCTGAGCCACCTGGTCCATATTCTCGACGGACAGGCCGATGATCCTGTCCGGACCGAGAAGCCGTCTGGCGATGGCGTAAGGCATATCGCTCTGGCCGATGTGGACGCCGTCGGCGTCTGCGGCCAAGGCTACGTCCACGCGGTCATTGATGATAAGGGGCACTCCGAGAGGGCTCAGAAGGGCTTTCAGTTCCAGCGCCTCCTCGATGAAGCGGCGCGTGTCGATGTCCTTCTCGCGGAGCTGAACCATCGTCACGCCGCCTTCGACAGCCTCCTTTACGGTCTGCACCAGGCTGCGCCCTTCCGGGCAGAGCCCCCGGTCGGTCACCAGATATAGTCTCAGTTCTTTCATTCTCTCAAGTCCCTGGCGACAGGGAATAAGTTAAATTGTTAATATTTAACGAATTAAGCAACTATCTATAGGCAAAAAAGGAGATAGACATTACCTTAATACATTATCATTCAACGGATTAATCGACTCACTATCGCCAGCCTCGAAGTACTGCAAGGAGGATTTATCCGACAAGACCGTATGGGGGTCGAATGCAGCAAGGAAGTCAAGGAAGCGTGCGGGCAGGGTGCCGACGGACTCGCCGGGTCCCAGGGCCGCGGCGGCCGCGGAGCCTGCCGCCTTCATCAGGGCCATCGCCCCCGCCGCCGCCTGAAGCAGGTCTCCGTCCACGGCCAGGAACGCTCCTGTCAATGCCGACGCCGTGCAGCCCATCGCGCTGACGCGCGGCATAAGCGGACTGCCTCCTTTAAGACCGATAACATTCTCACCATCAGTAATATAATCAGTGGCACCGCTCACGGAGACGACGCAGCCGTATTCCTTTGCCAATACCTTCGCCGCCCCGATGGCCTCCTCGCTCGAGACGATGGAGTCCACCCCGCGGGAAGTCCTAGCGCCGGTAGGACCGGCTTGGGAAGCAGCGTCGGCGAGGGAGATGATTTCTCCGGCATTGCCCCGAAGGACTGCGGGGCCCTTGCGGAGCAGGCCGAGCGCGGTCCGGGTGCGCAGTGTGCTGGCTCCGGCGCCGACAGGGTCGAGGACCCAGGGCACGCCGGAGGCATCGGCCGCACAGACGGCCGTCTTCATTGCCTCTATCGAGCGCTCCTCAAGGCATCCGATGTTGATGACGAGGGCGGCGCTGCGGGCGGCAAGTTCACCGGCCTCGAGCGGCTCGGCGGACATCAGCGGCGAGGCGCCGGCGGCCAGCAGAGAATTGGCCGACAGGCCCATCGCGACGTAATTTGTGATATTCAGTATCAGGGGAGACTGCCGGCGGATGCTCAGGCAGTCATCGGTGAACGCTCCGAAAAATGACATAGGCAAATTCCTTACGGCGGTATGAACCGCATCAAGTTCTACGGGTATTTCTCAACAGAAGACCTTTCTGTACCCCGATTCATTGACAAAAATACAAAAAATTCGAGGAAAAACACTATATTTGTAAGACGCACTGAAACTAATGCAATACAAAACAATATGAAATCATTCTACCGACTCCTCGCCCTGGCTCTCGCCCTGACAGCCGGAACCGGCCTTTCGGCCCAGCAGACAATCCACATCAAGGACAGTGAAGCCAACGGACAGATCATCCCTAAAGAAATCTACGGACAGTTCTCAGAGCACCTCGGAAGCTGCATCTACGGCGGCCTCTGGGTAGGAAAGGACTCCGAAATAGCCAACCAGGACGGCTACCGTCTCGATGTTCTCAATGCTCTCAAGGAGCTCCAGGTCCCTGTAATGAGATGGCCGGGCGGATGCTTCGCCGATGACTACCACTGGATGGACGGTATCGGCCCTGTGGAGCAGCGCGCAAAGATCTCCAACAACAACTGGGGCGGCACCCTCGAGGACAACAGCTTCGGAACCCACGAATTCCTCAACCTCTGCGAAATCCTCGGCTGCGAGCCATACATCAGCGGAAACGTTGGCAGCGGCACCCCTGAAGAGCTCGCGAAATGGGTCGAGTACATGACTTCCGGCAGCAACTCCACAATGGTCAACCTCCGCCGCCAGAACGGCCGCGAGGAGCCTTGGAAGGTGAAGTTCCTCGGAATCGGCAACGAGGCCTGGGGCTGCGGCGGAAACATGGTTCCCGAATACTATTCGAACCTCTTCAGACGCTACACCACCTACACCCGCGACTACTACGGAAACCAGCTCTACAAGATCGCCAGCGGCGCTTCCGACACCGACTACAACTGGACAGAAGTCTGCATGCAGAACATCGGTGACAAGATGAACGCCATCGCAGTCCACTACTACACCTGCATGACCTGGACAGGAAGCAAGGGCTCGGCCACCAACTTCACGGACCAGGAGTACTACCGCGCACTCGGCAGAGCAGTGGCCATCGAGCCTTGCCTCCAGAAGCACATCTCCATAATGGACAAATACGACCCAGAGAGAAAGGTCGACCTGCTCGTCGACGAGTGGGGAACCTGGTGGGACGTAGAGCCTGGCACCGACCCGGGACACCTCTTCCAGCAGAACACCATGCGTGACGCCATCGTGGCATCCGTATCCCTCGATATCTTCCACAAGTACACCTACCGCATCAAGATGGCGAACATCGCACAGGTAGTGAACGTACTCCAGTCAATGATCCTCACAAAGGGTGAGAAGATGGTCCTCACCCCTACCTACCACGTGTTCAATATGTATAAGGTACACCAGGACGCAGAGTTCGTCCCTGTGGACTACTCTTCCGAGGAGATCGCCAACAGCGACATGGGCCCTGTCCCTTCCATCAGCGCCACCGCATCACGCAAGGACGGCGTCATCAACGTGGCAGTGACCAACACCGACCTCAAGGCCGGCCAGAAATTCCTCCTCACCTGGGATTCAATGCCTGCCAAGTTCTCCAAGGACAATGTCAGCGCCACCATCCTCAGCGCAAAGAACATCGCCGACTTCAACGACTTCGACAAGCCTGCACTCGTATCACCTGAATCCTTCACCGGCTACAAGGTCACCAAGGAAGGAATCGAGGTCGAAATGCCTGCCATGTCCATCATCACCTTCGCAATCAAATAAACAAAAGCCAATATGAAAACCACAAAGATCATCGCTGCTGCAGCTCTGATAATCCTCGCTGCAGGATGCAAAGAAAAGCAGGCTGAGCCTGTCCTGACCAAGTCAGGCCTCGACCCTCAGAACTTCGTTTCCGAGTACAACGGCCAGGCAACCGGCCTGTACACCCTCACCAACGCCAACGGAATGGAAGTCTGCATCACCAACTTCGGAGGCCGCATCGTCTCCGTAATGGTTCCGGCAAAGGACGGCTCGTTCAAGGACGTGGTCCTCGGATTCGACAAGGTTTCCGACTACTTCCCTGAGAACAACGCCAGCGACTTCGGCGCCGCCATCGGCCGCTACGCAAACCGCATCGCCGGTGCAAGCTTCGAGCTTGACGGACAGACCGTACAGCTTCCTGCAAACGACAGCGAGAACTGTCTCCACGGCGGTCCTACCGGCTGGCAGTACCAGGTATATGAGGTCGTAGAGGCTGACGAAAGCCACGTGAAGATCCTCCGCGACTCCCCTGACGGAGACAACGGCTTCCCTGGAAACGTAAAGGCTTACGTGACCTACACCCTCACCGACCAGAACGCCATCGACATCTACTATGAGGCCACCACAGACGCCCCTACAGTGATCAACATGACGAACCACTCATATTTCAACCTCAACGGCGACCCGACCACCAACGTCCTCGACAACGTGCTCTACATCAACTCCAGCACCACCACTCCTGTCGGCGCGGGCCTCATCCCTACCGGAGAGATTGCATCCCTCCTCGGCGGTCCTATGGACTTCACAACCCCTAAGACCATCGGACAGGACATCAACGCCACCGACAACGAGCAGATCGCTCTCGGAAACGGCTTCGACCACAACTGGATCCTCGACACCGCCGGTGACATCACCGTCCCTGCCGCCATCCTCACCAGCCCTGTCACAGGCATCTGCCTGACAGAATACACGGACGAGCCTGGTGTCCAGGTTTATTCAGGAAACTTCCTCGATGGAACCGTAACCGGCAAGAACGGCATCGTATACAACCAGCGTGCAGGCATCTGCCTCGAGTCACAGCACTATCCAGACACACCTCACAACGCCGAATGGCCAAGCGTCGTTCTCCGTCCGGGCGAAAAATACACCAGCCACTGCATCTTCGCATTCAGCATCGCAGACTAATAAATCAATATAAATTATGAACGCATTCCAAGCAATAGCCAATTCAGGATTCAGGACAGTCGACCTCATCATCGTCGTCATCTATCTTGCATTGCTGATCTTCCTCGGACTCTTCCTCGGCCGTACAAAGAAAGGCGAGACCAAGAGTGCCAATGACTACTTCCTCGCAGGCAACACCCTTACCTGGTGGGCAGTAGGAGCTTCCCTGATCGCCGCCAACATTTCCGCTGAGCAGTTCATCGGAATGTCCGGCACCAGCTACGCAGACGGTATCGCCACCGCAGCTTACGAGCTCATGGCCGCCGTTACCCTCATCGTTGTAGGAAAATTCCTTCTCCCTACGATGCTCAAGCGCAAGATCTTCACCATCCCTCAGTTCCTCCGCGAACGTTACAATGACGGCGTAGGTCTCGCATTCTCCATCCTCTGGCTTTTCCTCTACATTTTCGTGAACCTTACTTCCGTAGCATGGCTCGGAGCCCTCGCCATCGAGCAGATCCTCGGACTTCAGAGCGTAATGCTGCAGATCGGAAGCTTCACCATCTCTATGAGAATGGTCATCATCCTGCTTCTCTATATCATCGCAGGTATCTACTCCATCTACGGAGGTCTTGCTTCAGTTGCATGGACTGACGTGCTCCAGGTAGTGTTCCTCGTCGGTGGCGGTCTTATCACCGCAGTCTTCGCCCTCAAGGCGGTAGGTGCAGGTGACGGTGTCCTCGCAGGTCTTCACAACGTATTCACAGACCTTACCACAGGTGAGCATCTCAACGACAGCCACCTCCACCTCGTAGTCCAGCAGAGCCACGGAGAAAGCGCATTCGCTAACGTTCCTGGTATCGCTGCAGTCGTCGGTGCTGTATGGGTGACCAACCTCGGTTACTGGGGATTCAACCAGTACATCATCCAGAAGGGTCTCGCCGCAAAGAGTGTCGGTGAAGCACAGAAGGGTCTCATCTTCGCAGGTTTCCTCATGATCTTGATCCCGTTCATCGTCGTCCTTCCAGGAGTTTGCCCATACTATATCTCCCTCCATCCGGATGCCTTCCCGGGCCTTATGGGTTCCATCAACGTTTCTGACGACGCTTATCCTTGGCTCGTCCGCAACTTCACCCCTGTAGGAATCAAGGGTCTCACCTTCGCAGCCCTTTCAGCAG
>JAZLLA010000060.1:0-69835 GCA_045597895.1 Candidatus Cryptobacteroides sp.
AGCGTGGAGCGTCGGAGCGGCTTTCCTTGGGCAAGCATTACATCCGGTAGGACTTAAAAACAGAGTACTTTATTTGTTTGGAATAAGGTACTCTGTTTAGGGTTTCTCAACGTGTGTGAGGCGCTTATCTCTCACTGTTGACATACTATCGTGGTGCAAATATAATGAATCTTTCTGATTTGCAAGTGAGCTTCAAAAATAATTGCTGCATTTGCTTCTGCTATCGCAAGATAGCACTACATATTGCGAAGGTGTTTTTCGCCTGCCCTGTTGGAAATCTGGACAATTTTCAAAACTAGAATGGGTCGGTCGCTTACACCCCGCCTGTCTATGATTATGTTGACCGGTGGTCCTCTGACTGCTACGTACTTCATATCGGCCGGGTGTGGAGTACGATTGTTTCTTCATTCTAGCATTTGTCCAGAACGTCCAGCAGAAGTTACGAAAACGGCTCCGCACCTTTGTTGTATATTGATGAATTCTGCAGGGAGTCGCAGAACAATGTAGCGAATAAACCCAATCGATTTTTTTCCAATCGGGGCAGCCCGGACGGGTGGCGGGCAGTGTCGGTCCGGGCTCCCAATAGCCCGGGCCGGTTACGCTGCCCGCCATTCCGGCGGACCACCGCCCGCCGGAACTAGCCCCGCTCCCTCACCGCAACCTTCGGGCATTTCCCGAAGGTTATTGCTGGTATCCACCTGCCAAAATCATGTCGATAGACAGTGTCTTATTGTTCTGATAATCAGTGAGATAATGAATTGTCTGCCTCCTATTTGGAAGGCAGACATTGTTTTAATTCATTGATAATCTGCAGAATGAACGAATATCTGCCGGCGGAATCCGGGCACAAAGTGAGGGTGAAATGTGCCCGGATGATGGATTTTCAGTGTTTCTGGCACGAATAGAAGACAAAATGTGTCCGGATGAGGATCCTGTCAGTTCTGACCTTGGAACAAATCGCTTTGATTCCGTATAACCTGTAAGATGCATCATCCCTCACCCGGGCGGTTGAGCTTGAGGGGATTCGGATAAAAAACGCAGTACTTATTCCAAGCAACGGGGTCGTCGGCTTGAGCCGGGGACCCCGTTGCCGTTCCATTCCGTTTCCGGCTTGAAATCGAGGTGTGCCTCCAGTTGCGCTATTGTTTTTCCGTCGGTTTTTTGTTATTTTTGTTTGTTTATATGTAATATGGACGGATTATGAACAGACGGACCCTCATAGCATTGATTTCCATCGCGGGAGTACTCATTCTCGGCATTGTCGTCGGAGTGCTTGTCCTTTATCACGGAGCAACGGAGAAAACGGTGTCACTGGATTCAGTGGATATGGAGAACTTCCCTGTCCTTCAGGCGGTTCCGTCCGATGCCGCCGCTGTCCTTTGTGCCGATGGGCTGAAACGCGGTGTGGCTCTTTTCACTGATGAAACGAAGGCGTTCAGCGCCTTGGTCTCAGACAGATACATCCGTTTCTTCCATTCGCTCGATGACATCATGAAGGAGGGCTCCCTCGCTTCGTTGCGTTCGACCCCTATGTCCGTTTCCCTCCATTACAGCGGCTCCATTGTCCCGATGGTGGAGATTTATGTCCCTATGGCGGAGGGGACCGCCTATTCCCAGCAGGTGGTGGATATCAGAACCGCCGCTGAAAATGAAGGACTTGCAGCCGGATTCCGTGAGTCCGAGACTTATGGTATCGTTCTTGTTTCTTCTTCCGAGACCCTGGTGAACACTTCCTTGAGGCATCAGAATGACGGTGCTTCAATAATCTCAGGAAAGGATTTCGCGCATGCTGTCAAAGCTGCATCGGGAAAGAACGTATTCTTCATATCCAACGCCTATTCGACCAAGCTTCTCCAGTTCTTCTTCACCAGACAGGTCAGCAGGAGCGGGTCATTCCTCAAGAACCTATCCTCCTGGACGGTTCTGAACATAGACTCCTGCGATGATGACAAGTTTGCGGCCAAGGGTTCGTTTGCATACGGCTCCGGTGGCGACTGGTTTGCAAAGATAATGGCCTCCCAGCAGCCGTCCGCTCCATCTTTCCAGAAGATAGTCCCTTCAGAGACGGTCTTCTGCGTTTCCATTCCTTTGAACAACAACCAGTCCTATGTTTCTGCATACAGGCGTTATCTGGATGATATCTCCGAGCTTGGAGGTCTGATGGCCAGCTGCGCCGAACTTAAGAAGGATGCCGGTATCGATCCGCTGGACTGGGCAAAGTCAGTCGCTGTATCCGAGGTGGCCAAGGCTGTTTGGAAAACTGATGCCGGAATGCGCCAGGCCATTTTCGTACATACGGGCAAGAAGTCCGGCAGCTTGCAGGAAATGACCCTTCAGCCGTACAGATTCGCCGGTTTTGCAGGTGTCCTGTTCGGAAAGCTGTTCACCATTCCGGAGGAAACACATTGCTTCTATACAGGTGAATGGATCATCAGCGGAAGCGAGTCGGACATCGCTGATTTCGAAGGAAGGTTCAATGCCGACGATCAGCTTCAGTCCCTGCTGGCGGATGCTTCCATACCTGCATCACAGCTGGGGCGTCCGGGGACATTTGCTGCGTATTTTGCGGCGGGCGCATATCCTTCCGAAGAGGTTTTCTCATCGCAGATGCTTGGCAGCGTGACCTCGACGCTTGCGGGTACGTCGCTTGAGCCTTGCATCCTTACCTGTTCGGGCAAGTCCCTGCAGATGGAAGTCTTCCGTGTAGCAAACTATGCAAAAGTCAATGTTCCTGCCATCGCGGAGGAACTCAGCATCGGCATACCTTCCGGCCCGTTCAAGGTTACGAACTCCGGAACCGGTAAGACCAATGACTTCTACCAGTCATCCAACAACAGCTTGACCCTCAGCGAGGAAGGTGGAAAGGCACTGTGGAGCATACCGTTCAGCGAGCCTATCTGCGGCGCTGTGGAGACCGTCGACTTCTATGCAAACGGCAAGCTCCAGTTCCTGTTCGCAGCCGGAACGAAGATGTATCTCATCGACCGTCTCGGCCGATTTGTAACCGGTTTCCCGGTGGATCTCGGAAATGAGGTCCTTCTCGGACCTAAGGTTTGTGAGTTCAACGGAGTGGAGGGCCGTGCTGCCCTTATCCTCCATAAGGACAATTCACTCGCGCTTTATGACCTCAAAGGCAATCCTGTCGAGGGATGGAAGGGGC
This sequence comes from Candidatus Cryptobacteroides sp., assembly GCA_045597895.1. Lineage (GTDB taxonomy): Bacteria > Bacteroidota > Bacteroidia > Bacteroidales > UBA932 > Cryptobacteroides. The sequence continues at coordinate 3,161 of JAZLLA010000060.1, forward strand.
TTAATGCGACCGGACAGATGATCGCCCTGCCTGAAGTCCTTCAGATAGGCGAAAATAAATATTGGATTGTGCGCAACTACGAGCAGACGCTGATCTACCCTTACGAGGGCGGTGACCCTATCGTCAGCCAGACAGGCGCAAAATCGATCCGTCGGGACGCGGAAATCGTACCTGCGGAGAAGAACACCGTCAAAGCCGTTTGCAATGACGGAAAAACCAGAACCTTTAAACTATAATGATGGAATTCAAATCAGTCAACAAACTGCTTGAGAAAAGTTTCAAGGAGAATTGGGAGCGTCCTGCGCTTTCCAATTACCAGGGTGTCACCCTGACCTATGAAGTAGTGGCGAAACGTATCAAGCATCTGCATATTTCATTTGAAAAGTGCGGTTTGCAGAAAGGTGACAAGGTGGCCATATGCTCCCGCAACCAGGCGAACTGGGGAGTCAGTTTCCTCGCTGCGTTGACCTACGGTGCCGTTCCGGTGCCGATTCTGCATGAGTTCAAGCCGGGCAACATTCATTACCTGGTCAACCATTCGGAGGCCAAGGTCCTTTTCGTCGACGAGGTCATATGGGAGAACCTGAGCGAGGCTGAGATGCCGGGACTGCAGGTGATCGTCCAGATCAATACAATGAAGTTCATCTTCTCGAGGGACATCGGGATGCAGAACGTTCGCGACAACCTCGTGGAGACCTTTGCTTCGCTTTACCCGGAAGGATTCACCAGGGACGATATCTCCTATTATGATGACCAGCCGGAAGAGCTGGCTATGATCAACTATACATCCGGTACTTCAGGATTCTCCAAGGGAGTGATGATCCCTTACCGCGCCCTCTATGCGAACATCCGTTTCGCTGGTGAAACGGCCGAGCCGCAGATGAGCGCCGACTCCGAGATGGTGTCGATGCTTCCTACTGCGCATATGTATGGAATGATGTTCGAGTTCCTGTTCGAAATGACCATCGGAGCCCACGTCCATTTCCTTACCAGGGTGCCAAGCCCGAAGGTTATCCTGAAGGCTTTCAGCGAAATCAAGCCGGACGCCATCATCGCTGTCCCCCTCATCATCGAGAAGGTTTACAAGTCACAGCTCAAGCCAATAGTTGACAGGAACAAGACATATCTGAAGATCCCTATCCTGGACCAGTTCATACTCAAGAAGATACGCAACGGGCTCATCGAGGCCTTCGGCGGCCGTTTCGAGGAGATCATCCTTGGCGGTGCAGCTTTCAACCCTGAGGTCGAGGCCTTCCTGAGGAAGATACATTTCCCGTTCACCATCGGATATGGAATGACGGAGTGCGCTCCTCTGGTGACATACTGTAAATGGTACAAGACCAAGCAGGGATCCTGCGGAAAGGCTATCACGAACTGTCAGTTGAGGATAGATTCACCTGACCCTCAGAAGATTCCAGGAGAGATCCAGATCAAGGGACAGAACGTCTTCATCGGATACTACAAGAACGAGGAGGCTACAGCCGAATCCTTCACCGAAGACGGATGGTTCAAGACCGGCGATATGGGAGTCATCGATTCCGACGGATATCTCTTCCTCCGCGGCCGTTCCAAGTGCATGATCCTCGGACCTTCAGGACAGAACATCTACCCTGAGGAACTCGAGGCTGTCATCAACAACGTTTCCTATGTGGTGGATTCCCTTGTCATAGAAGAGGATGGCGGTCTTACCGCTCTTATCTATCCTGACTATCATCAGGCGGAGCTTGACGGCATTGCCAAGGCCGATCTGGAGGCCCGTCTCAACGACGCCCTTCCTGAGATCAACAAGGAGGTTCCGAACTATGCGAAGATCCGCAAGATAGAGTTCATGCCGGAGGACTTCGAGAGGACTCCGAAGAAGAGCATCAAGAGATATTTGTACCAAAGGTCATAATTCAATGGAAAAGTTTGATTCCCGTTACATCGAGATGGCTTCCGTCTGGGCGAAGAATTCGTACTGCCGCAGACGTCAGGTCGGAGCTTTGCTGGTAAAGGACAGGATGATTATTTCTGACGGTTATAACGGCACTCCATCCGGTTTTGAGAATGTCTGTGAGGACGATAACGGTGTTACCAGGCCTTATGTCCTTCACGCCGAAGCCAATGCCATTACAAAGGTGGCGAAGTCGGGCAACAGCAGCGAAGGTGCGACCCTGTATGTCACTGCGTCGCCTTGTGTGGAATGCTCGAAACTCATCATTCAGTCCGGAATCAAGCGTGTTGTGTACAGGGACGAATACCGCCTTACAGATGGAGTGGACCTCCTGCGCAGGGCCGGTATCGTGGTGGAAAAAGTGGATGAATAATGTCTGAGAAAAGGATTTCCTCAGTATGGGTGGCCGTACTGGGCGTATTGATAGGAGCCTTGGCCGTTCTTGTGGTCGACAAGGCATTGGAAAAGAACCGCCGGTATCGTGCGGAGGCGCTTGACTGGCGCAAACTGAACCTTGTCCTTCAGAAGGTGGACGAGATGTATGTGGACACTGTGGACTATGACAGCGTCACGGAGGCTGCAATTTCCGCTGCACTTGCAAAGCTTGACCCTCATTCGATATATATGCCCCCTGTTGAACTTGAGGAGGCTGAAACCGAGCTCGCCGGCAATTTCGACGGCATAGGTATCCAGTTCAATGTGCCTAACGACACAGCGATTGTCCTGGAGGTGATTCCAGGAGGTCCGTCCGAGAAGATAGGCCTGCAGGCAGGCGACCGTCTCCTGAAGGTCGATGACAAGGTCATTGCCGGAGTCAAGTTCCCTCAGGACAGCATGGTCCGCAGAATGAAGGGACCGGCCGGGACCAAGGTCAGCCTTACCGTCCTTCGCGACGGAACCGAGATCCCGTTCGAAATCGTCCGCGGGAAGATTCCTGTCCACTGCGTGGACGCGTCCTTCATGGTCAATGACACCACCGGATACATCCGTCTCTCCAAGTTCTCCCGCACCACATATAAGGAAGTTCTTGAGTCGGGCACTGAACTGCTGCTTTCAGGAATGAAGCACCTGGTGTTCGATATCAGGGACAATTCCGGAGGCTATTTCGACCAGGCTCTCCTTCTGTCCAACATGTTCCTTCACAAGGGGGATATGATAGTATTCATGCAGGGACTCCACCACAAACGCGAGGAGTACAAGGCTGACGGGAAGGGAATAATGCAGGATGTCGGACTTACTGTCCTAATAAACGAGGGCTCCGCCTCCTCAAGCGAGATCTTTGCCGGAGCTATCCAGGACAATGACCGTGGAGTGATTGTCGGAAGGCGTTCTTTTGGCAAGGGTCTTGTCCAGGAGCCTGTATTCTTCACCGACGGCTCCGGAGTGCGCATCACCGTCGCCAGGTTCTACACACCATCCGGAAGGTGCATCCAGAAGCCATACAGCGATGACTATGATTATGATATCCTCAAGAGATACAACGACGGCGAAATGACTGACGCGGACAGCATCAAGGTGGACAAGTCCGAGGTGTTCTATACTGCCGGAGGAAGGAAGGTGTATGGCGGTGGAGGAATCATCCCTGACGTGTTCGTGCCGATAGATACGACACTCGCCAGCAAGTTCTATATAGACTGCAACAAGAAGGCAACGGCAATGCGCTTCGCCTCATACTGGTTCGACAGCCACAAAAACCAGCTGTCCGCCATTGATGACTATGCCAGGCTTCTGGATTACCTGGAGTCTTCCAGCATCGAGGAAGGGTTCCTGGCTTTCGCGAAGTCCAAGGATGCGCTAGTGCCGCAGCCCGGTGAATGGGCGGATACGAGGACATATCTGATGCCTCAGGTCAGAGCACTTGTAGGACGTTATTCAAAGCTTGGGGACAAAGCCTTCTACCATATCTATCTTGAGATCGACGATACCTTTGCGGAGGCTTTGAAATATCACGAAATCATCACTGTGCGATGAAAGCATAGACGATGTTTCCGACTTGACGTGCAGGAGCGGTAGGGGAGGCCGAGAATTTGGCCGAACGTGCCGCTCTTATTGCGAAGTTTCGGAGGCAGGTGTCGTCGGAGGATATGTTCTCATCCACTTTTGCCATTATCACGTTGCCGGCATTGTCGACGGTGATCAGAACTGTCACCTGGCCCGCTCCCATGCATCTGTAGGCCGGTATGGGCAGGCGGCTGGCCTTTCTCCCGTCCAGGCTGTATGAGACCACTGACGGGCCCGAATAGACCGGTTCCTTCTCTTTCGGTTTGCTGTAGTCGGATTTGTCCTCGCTTTTCACAGGGACATAGTCCTCCGGACTCTCGGGCTTCTGGTTGAAGATCTTCTCCATTTCCTTCTGGAGCCTTTCGTTCTCCTTGTACAGCTCTTCTGCATTGGTGCCCCTGTCGTCCTTGAGGGCGCCTCTGTCCACCGCTACGTTCCTGATAGGTACAGCTCCGGCTGCTGCAATCATTTCCTCAAGCTTCTGGCTGACCTGCTCCTTGAACTCGACCTCCTGCTTCTGCTTCTCCATCTTTTCCTGCTTGGTGAAGTCGAGAACGAAGGAGTTCTCCTTCTGGAGGGATATGCTGAGCTGACTGGCAAGCAAAACAATTATCACCGTGAGATGAACTATCACGGTGATGTATAATCCGGCTTTGTCTTCTTTTTCGAGTCTTTTCACCGGAATGATCGTTTATTTGCTGTTCAAAGATTTCTCGATGGTCGCAGTGAGGACCTTGATGGCGACCTTGTTATGTCCGCCCTGTGGGATGATTATGTCAGCGTAGCGCTTGCTCGGCTCGATGAACTGAAGGTGCATCGGCTTTACAGTCTGGGAGTAGCGTTCAATTATCCATCTGACATCCTTTCCGCGTTCCACGATGTCCCTTTCCATCACCCTCATCAGCCTGTCGTCGTCATCTGCGTCCACGAAAATCTTGATGTCCATCTGGTCACGGAGCTCCTTGCAGGTGAAGATGAGGATGCCTTCAATGATGATGACGTCCGCAGGCTCAACCTTCAGTGTCTCGGTCTTGGACCTTCCGCAGGAGATATAAGAGTAAATAGGCTGCTGTATGGTTTTTCCTTTCTTCAAATCAGCAAGCTGGTCGCAAAGCAGCTCCCAGTCAATGGAATCGGGATGGTCGAAGTTATGTACGCGCTTCTCCTCGTCGGAAAGGTCGCTGATATCCTTGTAATATGAGTCCTGAGGGATTACTACGACCTTCTCTGTCTGAAGACTCTCCCTGAGGGCCTTCACTACAGTAGTCTTTCCTGAGCCGGAGCCTCCTGCTATTCCGATGACCAGCATATTGTCTGTTTTTAGAATTCAGCGTTCTTTGGAGTGCGTGGGAACGGGATGACGTCACGGATGTTGCTCATACCGGTGACGAAGAGAAGGAGTCTCTCGAATCCGAGTCCGAAACCGCTGTGAGGGCAGGAACCGAACCTTCTGGTATCGATGTACCACTCAAGGTTCTTCCTGCTCATCTGGAGCTCATCTATGCGTGCCTCAAGCTTCTCGAGTGAAGACTCTCTCTCGGAACCTCCGATGATCTCACCGATCTTAGGGAAGAGGACGTCCATTGCCCTGACGGTCTTTCCGTCAGGATCCTGCTTCATGTAGAACGCCTTGATGTCCTTAGGATAGCCGGTGAGGATGACAGGCTTCTGGAAATGCTTCTCCACGAGATATCTCTCGTGCTCGCTCTGGAGGTCGACTCCCCAGTATACCGGATACTCGAACTGGACTCCGTCAGCGACAGCCTTCTCAAGGATCTTGATTCCCTCAGTGTACTCGAGCCTTACGAACTCCGTACCGATGACGCCCTGCAGTCTTTCGATGAGTTCGGGGTCATATCTGTCATTGAGGAACTTGATGTCATCGTAGCAGTTGTCGAGAGCATACTTGACAAGATGCTTGATGAAGTCCTCGGCGAGGTCCATATTGTCGTTGATGTCATAGAATGCCATTTCAGGTTCGATCATCCAGAACTCTGCGAGGTGGCGCGGAGTATTGGAGTTCTCAGCACGGAAGGTAGGTCCGAAGGTGTAGATCTCACCGAGGGCTGTAGCTCCAAGCTCACCTTCGAGCTGGCCGCTGACGGTAAGGCTGGTCTGTTTTCCGAAGAAATCCTTTGTATAGTCGATACCGCCCTTCTTGTTCCTTGGAAGCGGCTGGTCGAGGTTCATTGTTGTAACCTGGAACATCTGGCCCGCCCCTTCACAGTCGGATTCTGTGATAAGAGGGGTGTTGAGGTATACGAATCCCTTTGAGTGGAAGTACTCGTGTATGGCATAAGCCATCTGGTTGCGTACCCTGAGAACTGCTCCGAAGGTGTTTGTCCTCATACGCATATGGGCCACTGTCCTGAGGTATTCGAAAGATGTGTCCTTCTTCTGGAGTGGGAACCTCATAGGATCGCATTCTCCGTAGATCTCGATTTCCTTTGCCTGGATCTCGACAGCCTGTCCGCCTCCGACTGACTCGACGAGGGCTCCCGTTACAGCGATGCAGGCTCCGGTAGTGATTTTGCTGAGGATATCATCGGAGAAGATGGTCTTGTCGGCTACAATCTGAATATTGTTGATAGTAGAACCATCGTTGAGCGCAATGAACGCAACGTTCTTGTTACCTCTTTTTGTTCTTACCCATCCTTTGGCAAGTACGTCTTTTCCCGGCTCGCTTTTGAGCAGGTCCTTAACTTTGGTTCTAACTATCTTTTCCATATTCAAAATGTGTGATTTATCTTGTTTTTATATTCTACAAAGATAAGTTTTTCCCTCCAAAATGCCAATAAAAAAAGCAGCTCCGAAAATGGAACTGCTTCTTTCAAATATAGAAATGCTGTTATTTTTCAGCTTTTCTTGCCATATACATGATCTTAAGTGCGGAGCATCTTCTGAGCTCCTGCTTAACATCTGTAATGATACCCATTCTGACGTCTTCATCAGCTCTGATGACAGTTGTCATGAACTGACGGTCAGCCTCGCTCATACTTTCACGCTCTGCAGCGATGAAGTCACGGATGTCGTCCACAGTCTTGAAAGAATCGTTCAACTGGATACGTGCGTCGGTACCGAACTGTGCCTGGTAGGTCTTGGTAGGGGTTCCGATGTTCACGTAAGATGAAAGGTCCTTTCTTTCGAGCTTGGTTACTTCAGAGGCCTCAGGCATCTTTACGATAACCTTGTTCTCTGTTTCACGGAGCTGTGTGGTCACCATGAAGAAGAACAGGAGCATGAACACGATATCCGAGAGGGAACTTGAAGTTACTGCAGGAACTTCTTTCTTGTTGTTACTTCCACCGAATTTTGACATAGTTTTATCCTCCTGTTATTTCTTTGAAATATCCTTAGGTTCAGCTTCGGAAATGTTCTGAGGGATGGCCTTCTTTGCAATGTCCTGCTGTTCCTCGGTGAGCTTGATGAAAGGTTTTCCGTAATTCTTATATGCAAAGTCGTCACGAAGCTCGTTGATAGCTTTCACAAGCTCGTTCTGTACTGCGATATAAGCGTGATAGCTGGTACCACGGTCATTCTGGAGGGAGATAACGCCCTTGGAGACCGGATACTGGCCGAAGCCCTCGATGTCCGTCATGGTCTTCTCCGGAAGGTTAGGGTCATCTGCAGGGTTTGTAAGGAATTCCTTGATCTTGTCCTTAAGCTGGCTGACGTCCATAGGCTCACTACCTGCGAGAAGTCTATCAGCTGAGTTAATCTTCACGATGATGATGTTTCGGCGATTAACCTTCTGGTCCTCTACTTTCTGATTAGGGTCAGGCATAGGAGGAAGACGACGTGACAAACCGGTCTGTGATCCCATGGTTGTAGTCATGAGGAAGTAGCACAGAAGAAGGAATGCGATGTCAGCTGTAGAACTTGAATTGATTCCAGGTGTTTTCTTTTTGCCCATAGTACGTATTATTTATTACGAACTGCCATTACGATTTCACCGACGATGATCGATACGATAGCAGCGGCACCGCAGATGTAGGTAAGGTTGAGAATAGAGTCAGTAAGTTTGAGAGTCTGGAAACTTGGCTGATCGGTGGTGAGGCCGACTGCTGGATTTCCCTTTGCAAGCAAGTATGCAATGAGGCAGAGCACTGCTGCTCCGGCGAGAACAACACCGTACTTCACGAGAGCCTTAGGGTTGTTCTTGATGCTGATGATAAGGCCTACGACCAAGCATGCAATCAGAGCGATTGCAATCATTGCGTATGCCCAGTAGAGCAGAACATTAACAGCCTGTGCATCCTTTGTCTCGAAGCCTACGATGAAGCCCCAGACGAGGAGTGCGACACTGATAATGAGCAGCACCAGCATCATCACTTTGAATGTTTTACCGTAATTCTTCATTATGAATGCTTTTTAAGGCGCTACAATTATTTCTGGTTGTACTTTGTGAGTGCATCGATGAGGCAGATTGAAGAATCTTCCATGTCGATGGAGATGGAGTCAATCTTTGCAAGGATGTAGTTGTAGAACACCTGGAGGATCATAGCAACGATCAAACCACCTACAGTGGTGATCAAAGCGACCTTCATACCACCAGCAACAACGTTAGGGGAGATGTCACCTGCAGCCTGGATAGCATCGAATGCCTGGATCATACCGATAACGGTTCCAAGGAATCCGAGTGAAGGTGCGATGGCGATGAAGAGGGAGATCCATGAAAGACCGTTCTCCATGTTGCTCATCTGAACTGAACCGTAAGAAACGATGGTCTTTTCTACTACATCGACACCCTGGTCGTAACGGAGAAGACCCTGGTAGAAGATGGAAGCGACTGGTCCGCGTGTTTCGCGGCAAACGTCCTTTGCAGCCTCGATACCGCCGTTGGCGAGAGCTTCTTCAACTTTCTCAACGAGCTTCTTGGTGTTGACCTTTGAGAATGAGAGATAAAGGATTCTCTCGATTGCAAGTGCGAGACCGATGATCAAGCAGATGATGATGAGGGACATGAAGCCTGCACCACCCTCGATGAACTTGGTCTTGAGAGCCTGGTGGAGAGGAACTTCGGACTTTACATTGAAAGGATCGATTTCCTCGGCCTCCTCTGCGGCTGGAGCTGCCTCGGCAACCTGCTCGGTAGCCTCAACTTCCTGAGCCTGCTCTTCGTCCTGAGCTGATGCGATGTTTGCAGAAAGAACCATAAGGCTCATTGCTGCCAAAACCATGAAAAACTTTTTCATAATCGTTTTTGAATGTGTTTTTAATTAATAATGTATTAAATAGTTATAATTTTCTTTTCGACTGGATACTATGCACCCATCCAAAATACCGTCGCAATTTAGGAAAAAAAATTGATTTCTCAATGATTTATTTGGAGATTTCTCCTTTCAGATTCTCCTCCAGATGCTTCTTGACTTCCGCATTGTCCCCGTATTTGCCCATAAGGTGGAACAGCTTGGCCAGCATGCTTTCGGTGGTGCTGTCCCAGCCGGAGATTACGCCTGCATCCTTGAGCTTCCTTCCGGTTGCATAGATGTCCATATCCACCTTGCCTTCAAGGCACTGGGTGACATTGACCAGAATCTTTCCCATTCCGTCCGCGATTTTCAGGAGGTTGATGAACCAGTCCTTGGACGGTGCGTTCCCGGAACCGAAGGTCTCTATTATTACGGCCCTGGTCTCGGCACCGAGGATGATGTTGCTCACTACCTGCGGTGTTATGCCAGGGTGGAGCTTCAGGATGGATACCCTTGTATCCAGTTCTTCGGATGCTTCCAGCCCCGTGCCCACGGGCCTGCGGATGAGGTTGCGGTTGTACTTGATGTTGATCCCGGCCTCGGCGAGAGGCGGGAGGTTGTAGGAGCGGAACGCATCGAAGTTCTCGGAACTGACCTTGGTGGTACGGTTTCCGCGAAGGAGGAGGGAATCGAAGAAAATGGTCACTTCCGGCACGATGGCCTTTCCGTCCCCGTCCTTGGCGGAGGCGATTTCGACTGCGGAGATGAGGTTCTCCTTGCCGTCGGTGCGCGGGCGTCCGATAGGTAGCTGGCTTCCGGTGAATACCACAGGCTTCTCGAGTCCGTCCAGCATGAAGCTGAGCGCGGATGCTGAATATGACATGGTGTCGGTGCCGTGGAGTATCACGAACCCGTCGTAGTCATCATACTTCTCCTTGATGAGCCTGACCAGTTCCTGCCATAGCGCGGGCTCCACGTCGGAGGAGTCGATCAGCGGGTCGAAGGTGCACGAGTCAAGCCGGCCGGTGAATTTCCTAAGCTCCGGGACAGCGTCCATTATCTGGGAAAAGTCGAACGGTGTCAGCGTCTGGTCGACCGGGTTCTCCTTCATTCCGATGGTGCCTCCTGTGTAGATCAGGAGCACGGATGATTTCTGACTTGAAGCCAATGTGTTGTTTGTCATGTGGTTATATGTTGAACAGGTGTCTGGCTCCGGCAGTGGTGACCTCCGCCACCTCTTCAATGCCGATGCCCTTCAGCTCTGCTATTTTCGCTGCGATGACTGGGATGTAGGAACTTTCGTTCCTCGTCCCTCGGTATGGCACCGGGGTCAGGTAAGGGCAGTCAGTCTCCAGGATGATCCTGTCCAGCGGAATCTTCTTCACGCTCTCGGCCAGGGATGCTTTCTTGAATGTTACCACCCCGCCGATCCCGACATACCAGTCGCCATATTTCTGAACGCGATGGAAGGTCTCGAAGCTGCCGCTGAAGGCGTGAAGGTTCCCTCTCAGGTGAAGATGGGCGCAGTCGTCCATTATCCTGAAGAAATCATCCGTGGCCTCGCGCAGGTGGATGTTGACAGGAAGGTCCATCTCCGCCGCCAGCTCGAGCTGAAGCCTGAAGGCCTCTTTCTGTTCTTCGGCGAATTCAGCTCCGTAGTGGTAGTCGAGGCCGATCTCTCCGATGGCCACAACCTTCCCGCCGCGGTATTCCATCATCCTGTCGAACTCGTCGCGCCAGTCCTTCTCCACCGAGCCGGGATACAGGCCCAGCATCGGGTACAGGACTCCCGGATACCTGTCCGTCAGCGCGAACATTGCATCACGCTCCCTTGAATCCACGTCGGGCTGCAGAAGGATGGAAACCCCGGCCTCCCGCGCTCTGCGGATGACCTCGTCCCCGTCTTCGGCGAAGGCTTCGTCGTAGTTGTGGGAGTGTGTGTCGATGAATTCCATTTGCGTTCGTTGTCGACCGCAAAATTACAAAATTTTGTTGATGATGGCGCATCTTTGCAGCAGGTCGGTGGAGATAATTCCGTCACTTTCCAGCATTCCGACATAGGCCGCCGTTTCCTGGTACGTCAGTCCGGTGGCGGCACAGATGTCCTCTGATGTGCATCCCCGGTTCTTCCGGATGTACTCGGCGACATTCCTGATGTCCCTGACCCCGTCTTCCGTCATCTTCCCTCCGTACAGGCACTCCAGCTCGTCCGCGATCCCCGCTTTCTTCCTCCTGTTATGTGTCCCGAGTCCCAGGATTTCCAGGAAATGTCTTGTGTCGGTGATGGGTTCGGCGAGCTTTTCCTGAAGAAGCTGGTTGCATCCCTGCGACCTCACGTCGTCCGCCCTGCCTGTCAGCACCAGCAGGTCGCGGTCGTACGAGGCTGCCAGCCGCGCAGTGATCATACCGCCTCCCTTAGCCTTGGACTCCACCAGGATGGTTCCGCAGGACATCCCCGCGATGATGCGGTTCCTTCTGATGAAATTGATGGCTTTCGGCTCCGTGCCCGGCGGGTAGTCGGTGACGATCGCGCAGCCCGGCGTTCCGGCCAGGACCTCGGCATAACGGCCGTGCCGGGAAGGATAGACCGCGTCGATCCCGGTCGGCAGCACGGCCACCGTCGGCAGCCCGCCCTCCAGGGCCGCTAGATGGGCAATGATGTCCGTCCCAATGGCGAATCCGCTGACTATCAGCGGCTTCTTTTCAGCCAATGCCATAGCGCCCACGATTTTCCGGCACCATTCCTTCCCATAGAGGGAGATGTCCCTCGTACCCACGACCGCCACCTGCGGGCGGACGTTGAAGACCTTCTCCGGCGGCTCGCACGAGCGGTAGTACAGGCCGACCGGCGCATCGTCGCACTCCCGCAGAAGTTCTGGATAGCCCGTATCGGCATAGGTCATGAAACTGCATCCTTTCATTTCCAATGAGTGAAGCTCGATGTCAGTCATCTCCAGCTCCCTTCCGGTAAGGAAAGGCGCGACCTTCGAGTACGGTCCAAGCAGTTCCATCTTTTCCTCGTCCGTCAGGTTGAAGGCTCCCCACGCCGAGCCGGCCGCGGCGATCAGACCGTGGGATACGGCCGGCTCGAATCCGAACACCCTGTTCAGGGTGCACACGCATACTTTCTCTGTATAGTCCTTTTCCATACGGCCAAAAGTATGGAAAACAAAAATAAAAAACCTCCGGAATCATAAATTCCGAAGGCCTTTTATGAATCTGTATACGATTTTTATCTTTTTATATGTTATATGATGAGCATCGCGTCTCCGTAAGGTCCGAAGCGGTAGCCTTCCTGGAGGGCGACCTCATAGGCGTGCATCACGTTCTCGAAACCGCCGAATGCAGCCACTGCCATGAGCATCGTGGACTCCGGTGTGTGGAAGTTTGACACGATGGCGTCAGGGATGGAGTACTCGTACGGAGGGAAGATGAACTTGTCCGTCCAGGTGTCGGCAGCATTGACCTTCTTGCTAGGGGTGACGTTGGTCTCGAGCGCCCTGATAACGGTCACTCCTACTCCGACGACCTTGTGGCCTTCGCTCTTGGTGGTGTTGATGGCCTGAGCGGCTTCCTCCGGGATGATGATCCTTTCGGCATCGGTCCTGTGCTTCGAGAGGTCCTCCACGTCGACCCTTCTGAAATGGCCGATGCCCATGTGGACGGTGATGAAGGCTTTGTTTATGTCCTTCAGAATCATTCTGTTGAACAGCTCGCGGCTGAAATGGAGTCCGGCTGCAGGTGCGCTGACGGCTCCCTCGTGGGCTGCGAATATTGTCTGGTAGTTCTCCTTGTCCTCTTCGGTGACGCGTGGCTTGACCCAGAACGGGACAGGCACTTCGCCGAGGCTGAAGAGGGTCTGCTTGAAGTCCTCGTATGAACCGTCATAGAGGAAGCGGAGGGTCCTTCCGCGGGAGGTGGTGTTGTCGATGACTTCGGCCACGAGGCTTTCGTCCTCACCGAAATAGAGCTTGTTTCCTATTCTGATCTTCCTTGCAGGCTCGACGATTACGTCCCAGAGCCTCTGCTCGCGGTTGAGCTCGCGCAGGAGGAACACCATTATGTCAGCTCCGGTCTTTTCCTTCTTTCCGAAAAGCCTGGCAGGGAAGACCTTGGTGTCGTTGAACACGAAGGTGTCGCCCTTTCCGAAATAGTCGATGATGTCCTTGAAAAGTCTGTGCTCGATCTCTCCCGTCTTGCGGTTGAGTACCATAAGCTTGCATTCGTCACGCCAGCGGGTCGGCTCCTGGACCACCCTGTCCTTCGGGAGAATGAACTGGAATTGTGAAAGTTTCATAAAATGCTCGAATGATTATCGTCAATCATTACTAATACGGAAAAAAGCGGAGAAAGTTTCAGATCCTTGCTTCGCGGAACACTTCGACTATTGAAGGATATGTGTTCTTCAGGAACGGAGGAAGGCTGGACTTTGCTATCCAGGCGGCCTTGCTGATGTCCTCCTCCCTCTGAGGGGTCAGGTCCACCGGGTCGGTATAGAGCATATCGTACCACCAGGTATGCTTGAGATGCCAGATTCCGTTCCTTATATAACAGTGGTCGGTGATGCAGATAAGGTCACGGAGCTCGAGCTGGAGTACTCCGGTTTCCTCCTGGACTTCCCGCAGTGCTGTCACGCTGATGTCCTCCCCGGGCTCCTGATGCCCCTTGGGCAGGTCCCAGAGTGAGTTCCTGTTAATCAGGAGGTAGTCTCCGCGCCTGTTGCTCACGAGCCCTCCGGCAGCGTTCACTTCCTTGAACTCGGCACAGACCCTGCGGTAGGTGCTTTCGATGTTCGGGCTTGGAATGTAGATCCTGCCTATGGTGTCGGTGGACTCGAACATGTCCACCAGCATATGGATATTGAAACTGTCACCGATATGGAACTCCACGGAGTTAGGGTCCGACAGCGCCGTGTCATCCGGTGAGCAGATGATTATGCATCTCTTCTCGAAATAAATCCTGTGCATTGCAAAATTTTGTATCTTTGCCTTTCCTACAAAGATAAATATTAGAAATATGACATCCAAGTTCGACAGCAAGCACGGCATTGTTTCCAGAAACCCGTTCGATCTGTATATGGCTTTCACCGACCTCAGGAATTTCCAGCAGATGCTCCCTGAGGACAAGCGTGGCAGCGTCACAGCCGATTTCGACACTCTCCAGGCCACAGTGCAGGGATTCAGCATCGGAGTGAAGGTCTCTGAGCGTGTACCTTATTCGAAAATAGCACTCGTTGACTACGGCGCTCCGTTCGCCTTCCAGATCGTCCTCCATTTCGATGCCACCGGCACCCAGGGACAGACGGAGTTCTACATCGAAGTCTCCGCAGAACTGAACCTTATGATGAAGATGATGCTCGGAGGCAAGATCAAGGACGCCCTTGACAAGATAGTTGACTCACTTGTGGACATATCCAATGGAGTCATGCCTGAGGGAATGGACCCTTCCATGTTCCGTGGCAGTCCTTTCAATATGTAATATAGAATGGAAAGCATCGACGGAAAGGAGTTTGTCGCTTCGCTGACTTCCGTGCTCGGGGAGCGGGACGCTCTGAAGGCACTGGAGGCGATGCATTCCGCACCGTCCGTTTCCGTCCGCCTGAACCCGTTCAAGCGCCCGGACTCCGAGCTTCCGATCCTGGAAGGCTCGTCGAAGGTGCCGTGGAGCCCGTACGGGTATATCCTGGCCGAAAGGCCTGTCTTCACCCTCCATCCACTCTTCCACGCGGGAGCCTACTATGTGCAGGACAGCTCCGCCATGTTCGTGGGCTGGCAGTTCAGGAGGATCCTCGAACGCTTCGAGGAGCGTCCGCTGCGTGTCCTGGACCTTTGTGCCGCTCCGGGCGGGAAGACCACCGACCTGGCAGCGTCCCTGAGGGAAGTCTGCGGCGATGATTTCACTCTGGTCGCGAACGAAGTGATGCGCCAGCGCGCCTCAATCCTTTCCGACAATGCCGCCGTATGGGGGGACCCCAATATTGTCGTAACCTCCTGCGACCCTAAGGCGTTCGCGTCTCTTGCCGGTTTCTTCGACATCATTGTCACGGATGTTCCGTGCTCCGGCGAAGGGATGTTCCGCAAGGACGCGAAGGCGGTCGAGGCCTGGTCGCCCGAGACCGTGGAGCTGTGCGCCTCCCGCCAGCGGAGGATTCTGGCCGACGTCTGGCCCGCTCTGCGCGACGGCGGCGTGCTGGTCTACTCCACCTGCACCTTCGAGCCTGCCGAGAATGATGACAACCTCGAATGGGTCGCAAGCGGGCTCGGCGGGGAAATATTGGCCCCGGCCAATCCTTTCGGCATCCGCCTGACCCGTCACGGGCATCTGCTCGTCCCGGGGGAGGTGCCCGGCGAAGGGCAGTGGTGCGGAGCATTGGTCAAGTCCGGCGGCTTTTCACCCGCACGCCGGAGCAAGGCGTCCGACGCCGATGTCCTTGCGCGCCTGCGCCCGCTTAGGATGGGGGTCCGCAAGGGTGAGACCAAAGGCAAGGATTTTGTTCCCAATCCGGACTGGGCACTGAGCCTGTCGTTCGACAGAACCCTCTATCCCGAGGCGGCTGTCGACAAGCAGACTGCCCTGAAGTTCCTGCACAGGGACACCATATCCCTTCAGGGGGCACCTGCAGGGTACAATGTGATTACTTACCGCGGCCTGCCGCTCGGATTCGTGAAGAATCTCGGAACGAGATGCAACAACCTCCATCCGCAGTCGCGCCGCATCAGAATGGATATATGATAAGAAGATTCCTTTTCACGGCAGTTGCCGTATTCATCGCGGGCGTATCTCTGTCCGCTCAGACCACTTCGGAAGAGTTCAAGAACAGATATGAGAGCCAGGTCAAGCGTGTCGGCTGTTCCGGGCTCGGTGTGGAAACCATCCTGGACAAGTGGGAGGCTGCGTTCCCGGACGATGCGGATATGCTCGTGGGCAAGTTCAACCTCTATCTGGACAAGTCCGTCACTACAGAAACCGTCCGCAAGGACCAGGACAGGTTCCTGGGCGAAAGGCCGATGCTGACCCTGAAGGACTCGCTCGGCGCTGACGTGAACTATTTCCAGGAGTCCTTCTATGACGATGAGCTTTTTGCAAAGGCCTCACAGGCCATCGACAAGGCCATCAAACTGTACCCGGACCGTCTCGACCTGAGGTTCGGGAAGATCACATCCCTGATCGCTTATGAAAAGGAAACGCCTGATATGGCCACGCTGACGCTGTCGGCGCTCATCGACTACAACGGCACTTCCCATCCTGTCTGGAAGTACGGTCAGGAGACGGCTGAAAAGGACCTCTTCGAGTCCGGAATCCAGGAATACTGCGCCGTAATGTACGCCATAGGCACCCCTTCGTCCTATGCGTCGTTCCGCTCCCTGTCCGAGAAGATGCTCAAATACAGCCCGGACAGCCCGCTGTTCCTGAGCAACCTCGGTACCTATTATTTCATAGTACTGAAGGACAACAAGACCGCGACCAAATATTACAACAAGGTCCTCAAGCTCGAACCGGGCAACTACACGGCGGTCAAGAACCTCGTGCTGATGGCCCGCCACGACAAGAACGTAAAGCTCGAGGCTAAGTATCTCCCTCTTCTGATCCAGTACGGCGCCACCGACGTGGAGAAGGCGGCTGCAAAGGCCAGGCTTGATGCACTCAATAGAAAATAAACATACTTATCATGAAAAAAGCACTTTTGATGATGATTCCCCTTATGATGCTTGCATCCTGCAAGGATGACCAGAAAGCATCAGTTTCCCAGGCTGTTCCCGCCATCGACCTTACCGACCTCGACACTACCGTCAGGCCCGGTGACGATTTCTTCATGTATGCGACCGGCGGATGGCAGGCGAAGAACCCGCTCAAGGCCGAATATGCCCGCTACGGCGCTTTCGACGCCCTCGCCGAGGACAATGAAATCCGACTGAACGAACTCTTCTCCTCAATGGTCGACCTCAAGACCGTCCAGGGCTCTGTCGAGCAGAAGATAGCCGACCTCTACAAGCTCGGCCTCGACTCCACCAGGCTCAACCTCGAGGGAGGCGCTCCGCTCAAGTCCCACATCGAGACCATCTATGCAGCAGCCGACAAGTCCGAGCTGGCCAAGGTCATCGCCGGCCTCCATCTGACCGGTGAGTCTTCTTTCTTCTCCATGGGAGTCATGGAGGACCTTATGAACAGCGACGTCCAGTCACTCTATTTCAACCAGGGCGGCCTCGGAATCGGCGACCGCGACTACTATCTCAAGGAAGAGAACGCTGAGATAAAGAAGGGCTACCGCGATTTTCTCGCCAGGATCTTCACCCTCAGCGGAATGGAGAACGCGCAGACCGCTGCTGACAATGCCCTCGCCGTCGAGGAAGGCCTCGCCCAGGTCTCCTGGACCAGTGTCGAGAACCGCGACATCGCAAGGCAGTACAACCCTATGTCCACCGAGCAGATGGCCAAGGAGTATTCCGGATTCGATTTCAACACCTACCTTGCCGCTTGCGGCATCCCGTCCCAGGACAAGGCCATCGTCTGCCAGCCTTCATTCTTCGAGGGCTTCAGCAAGCTCTTCGCTGAGACTGAGCTCGATGCTCTCAAGGACTATGTGGCCGGACAGCTCATCCAGGGTGCCTGCGGCGCTCTCAGCGATGACTACTATGCCGCTTCATTCGATTTCTTCAGCCGTCAGATGCGCGGTATCACAGAGGTGAAGCCACGCTGGAAGAGAGCGATGTCCGTCCCTAACGGCATCCTCGGCGAGGCTGTCGGCGAGATGTACGTCGCCAAATATTTCCCTGAGGAGTACAAGGAGAAGGTGCTTGCCCTTGTCAGAAACCTCCAGGCCGCCTTCGACCAGCACATCACCGGACTCGACTGGATGGGCGACGCTACCAAGGCCTACGCCCGCGAGAAGCTCGCAGCCTTCACCGTGAAGATCGGCTACCCTGACAAGTGGAAGGACTATTCAGCCCTCGCCATCGACCCTGAGTTCAGCTACTATGACAACCAGCTCGCCGCCGGCAAGTGGTATGTCGCTGACAACCTCTCCAAGCTCGGCCAGCCTACCGACAGGGACCAGTGGGCGATGTCACCTCAGACCGTCAATGCATATTACAATCCTACCACCAATGAAATTTGCTTCCCTGCAGCCATCCTCCAGCCGCCGTTCTTCAACCCTGATGCTGATGACGCAGTCAACTACGGCGCTATCGGAGTGGTAATCTGCCACGAAATGACCCACGGATTCGACGACCAGGGACGTCTCTTCGACAAGACCGGCAACATGGCATCCTGGTGGACACCGGAGGACGAGGCCGCTTTCAATGCAAAGGCCGAGATCCTCGCCCAGCAGTTCGACGCCATCGAGATCCTCCCGGGCCTCCACGCTGACGGACATCTCTCACTCGGTGAGAACATCGCCGACCACGGCGGCATCAGCATAGCATACACCGCTCTCCAGAACTCATTCAACGGAGTTCATCCTGAGCCGGTCGACGGATTCACCGCAGAGCAGCGCTTCTTCCTCGGCTACGCACACGTATGGGCGCAGAACATCACCGAAGAGGAAATGGCACGCCGCACCAAGCTTGACGTACATTCCCTGGGCAACAACCGCGTGAACGCAACTCTTAAGAACTTCCAGGAATTCTTCGACGCCTTCGACATCAAGGAAGGCGATCCGATGTTCCGTCCGGAATCAGAGCGCGTGCATATCTGGTAAGCCCGGGCCTGTCCCGTCCTTTTCCTGCATCTGCAGAAACATACATTATTATCATATTATTAACCTTCGGCTTTTTCCCGAAGGTTAATGCTGTCGTTCGGACACTGATGGCATTCATTTGCCAAATATCCGTCTATGGACAGTTGTTCCTTTGTCTGATAATCAGTAAGATGATGGATTGTCTACTTCCTTTTGAGGAGGTAGATATTTGTTTAAGTTGCTGATAACAAGGCGAAAGAGTAAATATCTGTCGCCGTATAAAAATGGGCCAGGTAGTCGAAGCACCTGACCCACGGGACCGAGCACCTTCAGTGTCGGGCGACTGACCCACCGGAGTCGGATAAATTCCTTTTTGCCAATAGAGACACGGGGCAGCCCGGACGGGTGGCGGGCAGTGTCGGCCTGGGCTCCAAACAGCCCGGGCCGGATACGCTGCCCGCCATTCCGGCGGACCTCCGTCCGCCGGAACTGGCCCCGCTCCTCTCCCGCTCCTCTCCCGCTCCACCCTTACCCCTCCTCCAACCTGCGGCAAAAATCCGCAGGATAACGGCAATCCCCCTCCATCCTGCGGCAAAATTCCGCAGGATAAGAATGTCTGTCCAATAGGGAGAAGCCGACAAATCACCTAGCGCGTCTATAGGCAATGCATCCTCTTCAGATGGATACAGGTGCTCCCGGTGAGGGCATTTACCTCTCTCCTAGGGCATCCATCATCAACAGATAGTGATTCAATCCGTGTGACCGCTCTAGGTGTTTTGCACTTTGGGTCACATGGGCTGGATGGGTGAGGGATGGAGAGGAAAGTCGCAATAAATCTTACCGTTTGAGTGCGGTTTGAAGGCGAAAAATGCATCATCTTGCACAGTCCTGGTGAAGGATGATGGTGAAATGATGGTCTTAATACATTGATTATCAGATAGATACCATCGGTTTTGGCCGGTTATTTTTTAAATGGCCGTTTTAGAGGGCACTGAAAAACCCTCTGCAGGCTCATAGAAGCGGCATCCCCGGCAGTGCAAGTTCTTCACTTATTTTTGGTAGTCTCCAGACTACGCTAATTGTCTCTCATTTACCGAAGTATCGGTGACTCCAGAAACCCATTCCGGACATCGTAGCAGTTGCTACTCTGTCCGTCTTGTGACGGATTGCAATTAAAATAGACAACTAAAGTTTTTGACCCTACTTGCAGCTCCCGAGCTGCAAGTAGGGTCAAAAAATGTATTGGCGCGCGTTCAGTAGGGACGCGGGAGCGTTAGATACTGAAATTGTGATAATGCGGGCCGAAGCGCTCGAAGGCTTCGCGGTCCAGCATTTCACGGTCATCGGGATGGGCGATGCTGATCATCAGCTTCGCCCTTTCCTGTAGTGACTTGCCGTATAGGTCCACGGCACCGTATTCAGTGACCACCCAGTGGGCGTCGGCGCGAGGGGTGACGACACCCGCTCCGGTGTTGAGGGCTGAGACGATCTTGTTCTTGCCCTTTACGGTGCGGGAGGCGAAGGCTATGATGGACTTTCCACCCTCGGACATTGAAGCTCCCTTCACGAACTCGAGCTGGCCGCCGGTGCCGGAGAAGATCCTGGTGCCGATGGAGTCGGCGCAGGCCTGGCCGGTGAAGTCCACTTCGGTGGCGGAGTTGATGGCCTTCATGTGAGGGTTGCGGGAGATGACCCAAGGGTCGTTGGTGTATTTGATGTCCTTCATAAGGACGTCGGGATTGTCATTGATGAAGTTGTAAACGTCGCTGGAGCCGAGCAGGAAGGAGGCGACGACCTTTCCGGTGTCGATCTTCTTGCAGGCGCCGTTGATGACTCCGGCCTTGATCAGGCGCAGCAGACCGTCTGCGAACATTTCGGTGTGCAGGCCGAGGTTCCTGTGGCCTCCGAGCTGGGCGGCGAGGGCGTTAGGAAGCGCTCCAATGCCCATCTGGATGCAGTCTCCGTCCTCTACGAGCTCTGCGCAGTTCTTTCCGATCAGCACCTCGGTCGGGGTAGGCTCCGCGAAGCTGGCGGTTACCAGCGGGGTGTCATCCTCCACGAGATAGTCGAACCTGTCGAGCGGGATGAGGTCGCCGTATGCGAACGGGACGTTAGGGTTGACGACTCCGATTACGAGCTCCGCGCTTTCTATGGCAGCGACCGAGCAGTCAACCGAAGTCCCCAGGGATACCATTCCGTCTGCATTCGGTCTGGAGACATTGACCAGGGCCGCTCCGAGCTTGATGACGCCGCTGCGGTAGAGCTTCTGGCTCTCTCCGAGGTGCACCGGCAGGTAGTCGGCGTATCCGGCGTTGACGTTGGCGCGGACGTTGGGGCCGATGAAGAATCCCTGGTCGAAGAAGATGCCTTCATAGCGCGGCTCCGAATACGGTGCCGGTCCTTCTGTATGGAAATGGTGGAAATGAAGGTCCTCTACATCTCCGGCGTCGGCCCTGCGGCAGAGCGCCTGGATAAGGGCGTGCGGCACGCTGGCTACGCTGCTCAGATGTATGTGACTATGGGATTTGATATGGCTTACCGCCTCGTCTGCAGAGACAAAATGGATATTTTTCATAATCTGGATTTATAGAACAGCAAAGTAATACACTTTTTCGTAATTTTGCAGCAAATTGACAGCTATGCATACTAAAGAAGAGAAACTCGCGCAGTTCGGAAGGCTTCTGGACATTATGGACAGCCTCCGCGAGAGGTGTCCGTGGAATGCCGAACAGACTATGGAGTCCATCCGCCCGATGACGGAGGAGGAGGTCTACGAACTCAGTGACGAGATAGTAAAGGGAGATAAGAAAGGTGTCTGCAAGGAAATCGGAGACCTTCTTTATCATATGGTATTCTATGCCCGCATCGCCCAGGAGAACGGGGACTTCGACATCGCCGACTGCATCGACAGGATATGCGCGAAGATGATTTTCCGCCATCCGCACGTGTTCAGGCAGGACGGCAGCCTGGTTCCGGAAGGGGAGGCTCCGAGCGCGAAGGAGATCGCCGACACCTGGGAGCTGGTGAAGGCCAAGGAGAAGGACGGCAACAAGACCGTGATGAGCGGCATCCCGGATGCAATGCCGGCTGTCTTGAAGGCGATGTCCATGCAGGAGAAGGCCCGCGGATGCGGCTTCGACTGGGAGAAGCGCGAGGATGTATGGGACAAGGTCCACGAGGAACTGACCGAGGTTGAGGAGGCCGCCACCGAGAACGATCCGGACCACATCGAGGAGGAGTTCGGCGACCTGATGTTTGCCACCATAAACGCCGCCCGCCTCTATGGGATCGACCCTGAGAAGGCCCTGGGAAGGACCTGCTCGAAGTTCCGCCGCCGCTTCACCTACCTCGAGGAGAACACCTTGAAGAAGGGACGCAAGCTCACCGACATGACCCTCGCCGAGATGGACGCCATCTGGGATGAGGGCAAGGCCAAAGGACTTTAGGACAATGAAAACCTGGCAGGAAAGGACTCAGATGCTCGTCGGCGCCGACGGCCTCACGAGGCTGGAAGCCGCGTGGGTGACCGTCGTCGGCATCGGGGGAGTGGGTGCTTTTGCCGCTGAAATGCTTGCCCGCGCCGGAGTCGGGCACATCGTCATCATTGACTCGGACACCGTGTCCGAGTCCAATATCAACCGCCAGCTGCTCGCTCTGCACTCCACCGTCGGCCTTTCGAAGTGCGAAGTCCTGCGCGCGAGACTGCTGGACATCAATCCCGACCTGGACATAACCACCGTGGAGGAGTATGTTTCCGAGGCCAATATCCCGTCGCTCATACCGGTGTGCGACTTCGTCGTAGATGCCATCGACACCCTCAGTCCGAAGATAGCGCTGATCCAGCACTGCCTCTCGAACGGCATTCCGCTGGTGAGCTCGATGGGCAGCGGAGCGAAGGTGGACGCCACGGCGGTGAGGATAGCCGATATAGGGAAGACCTACCAGTGTCCTCTGGCGCACATGCTCCGCAAGCGCCTCCACAAGCTCGGCATCAGCAGCGGCTTCCAGGCTGTCTTCTCCCCGGAACTCCCTCACAGGGAGTCCGTGGTGCTGGAGGAAAGCCGCAACAAGAAGTCCCAGGTGGGCACAATATCATATCTTCCGGCCGTGTTCGGCGCTGTCTGCGCTCAGGCCGTGATTCGGCAGATTGCGGGAATCAAATGATTTTGTTAACTTTGCAGTCTGTTTCATAATTTTGAAAACGATATGCCGAAATACAATATAGTAGAGGTGAAGAGCAGAAGGGATCTGATGAAGTTCATCAAATTCCCGGACCAGCTGTACAAGGATTGTCCGCAGTATGTTCCAGCCCTTCATTCAGATCAGGTCAAGTCCCTTACCAAGGTCTCGACCCTCAAGTACTGCGCCCGCAGGATGTGGATGGTCAAGGACGGCAGCAAGGTCGTCGGACGCATCTGCGCGATGATCAACCCCCGCTACAACGTCCTCTATTCGAAGAAGCGCGCCCGCTTCGGCTGGTTCGACACCATCAATGACATCGAAGTCGCCCGCCTGCTGATCGGCACCGCAGAGGCCTGGGCCAAGGAGATGGGTATGAACGAGATCCACGGACCTCTCTACTACAACACCCTCGGCAAGCAGGGAATGCTCATAGAAGGCTATGAGAACATCCCTCCTTTCAACTGCTACTATAATTTCCCTTACTACAACGACCTCGTCACTGCCCTCGGATTCGAGAAGGAGTGCGACTGGGTCCAGTACAAAGTGGCCGCGGACCACGGTGTGCCTGAGAAGACACAGCGCGTGGCCGCACTGGTGAAGGAAAGATACAATCTCCACCTCGGAAGTCTTAACGAGCTCAAGAAGGACCCGGCCCAGGTTAAATACTTCTTCGACGTTTACAACCAGAGCTTCTCTTCTGCAGTCTACAACTTCATTCCGTTTACCGACGAGGAGATTCAGGAAGAGGCCGCGTCCACACTGAAGTTCGTCACCGATGATGCCAGCACCATCCTGCTGGACGAGAACGGCAAGCTCGCCGCCTTCGGTATTTCCTTCCCGACCATCTCTCCGGCCCTCCAGAAGGCCAAGGGAAAGCTCTTCCCGTTCGGATGGATCCATCTCCTCAAGGCGATGAAGAACTTCGAGACCACCGACCTGATGGTCAACGGCGCCGTGCCGGAGTGGCAGAACAAGGGCGTTTCAGCGGTCTACTACGTCGATATGGCGGAAAAGGCGCGCAGGATCGGGAACAAATGGGCCATCACGAACCCTCAGATCGAGACCAACAGCGCCGTAAACATCTGGAGCGCCTACGACCACGAGCCTTTCATGCGCCGCCGCTGCTATCTGAAAACAATAGAATAAACACACCACCTATATGGCAGACAATACCTTACTCGAGAAAGTCCTCTCACTTCAGGACAAGTTCCAGTCTCTTCAGGACCAGCTTTCAAGCCCGGACGTGATGTCCGACATGAAGCGCTACGTCCAGCTCAACAAGGATTACAAGGAACTCGAACCTATCATCAAGGCAGGCTTCGAATACAAGAAGATGGTCGAAGAACTCGCCGCCGCCAAGGACATCCTTATCAATGAAAAGGATGACGACCTCCGTGAAATGGCGCGTGACGAGATCAATGAAATCGAACCGAAACTTCCTGAAATGGAGCAGAACATAAAGCTCCTGCTCATCCCTGCCGACCCTGACGATTCGAAGAACGCCATGGTGGAAATCCGTGGCGGTACCGGTGGTGACGAGGCTGCCATCTTCGCCGGCGACCTTTTCAGAATGTACTCGAAGTTCGCTGAGACCAGAGGCTGGAAGCTCGAGATCACCGACCAGGCTCCGGGTACATCCGGCGGCTTCAAGCAGGTGGTGTTCAAGCTTTCGGGCAATGACGGTGTCTATGGTGTGATGAAGTATGAGTCCGGCGTGCACCGCGTCCAGAGAGTCCCTCAGACCGAGACCCAGGGCCGTATCCAGACCTCTGCCGCATCCGTGGCCATCTTCCCTGAGGCCGGAGAATTCGATATCGAACTCGACCCTAACGACATCAGGAAGGACCTCTTCTGCTCTTCAGGACCTGGAGGACAGGGTGTGAACACTACCTATTCCGCTGTCCGTCTGACCCATATCCCTTCCGGAATCGTGGTCCAGTGCCAGGAGGAGCGCTCCCAGCTCAAGAACCTTGACAGGGCGATGGAGGAACTCCGTACCCGTCTCTACAATATGGAGCATCAGAAATATCTCGACGGTATCGCAGCCAAGAGAAAGACAATGGTATCCACCGGTGACCGCTCTGCAAAGATCCGCACCTACAACTATCCTCAGGGCCGTGTGACCGACCATAGAATCAACTGGAGCATGTACAACCTCCCTGTCTTCATGGACGGAGACATCCAGGAGTGCATCGACCAGCTGCAGATCGCTGAGAACGCCGAGCGTCTCAAGGAAGCTGGCGAATAGTGAAACACGAGGTCTCAGTAAGGTTTCTTGTGATGTGCGTACTGATGACAGTATGTCTCATCGCTTCCAACATATTCACTACGAAGGTTTTCACCCTGTGGGGACTCGTCCTCACGGGGGATCTTATGATCTTCCCTGTATCCTATATCATCAACGACTGCATAGCTGAGGTGTACGGATACAGAAGGGCCCGCCTTTCCATCTGGGCGGCATTCCTGATGAACTTCTTCTTCGTGGCCGTGGCACAGGTGGTCGTGGCCATCCCGGGAGCCGACTTCTGGGACGGAGGCGTCCATTTCAACTATATCTTCAAGATGGAGATAAAGGTGGCGCTGGCTTCGCTTGCCGCCTTCTTTGTCGGTTCGACTATAAACGCTGCGGTTATGAGCCTCATGAAAAGGGCTTCGGACGGAAAGCGCTTCTGGCTCAGGGCCATCGTCTCCTCCATCGCCGGGGACCTTGCCGACTCCCTTATATTCGTGCCGATAGTATTCTGGTCAGTAGGCTTTGAAAAGCTGGGGCTGATGATCGCCTGCCAGGTACTGGCGAAGGTCCTCTACGAAGCCGTCCTCCTTCCCGTCACCCAGCATGTGGTGAAGACGCTCAAGAAAAAGGAAGCCACCGACGTTATCGACGATGGCATCTCCTATAATCCTTTCCGTATTCTGGATATCTGATCTACTTCACTTTTCTGAAGGCGATGCAGGCATCGTGGCCGCCGAATCCGAAGGAGTCGGAAAGAGCCAAGGTGATGTCTGACCTGACCGCCGTGTTAGGAGTGTAGTCAAGGTCGCACTCCGGGTCCGGGTTGTCGAGGTTGATGGTAGGAGGGATCACTGAATCCCTGAGTGTCAGGATGGCTGCGATGGCCTCGGCTGCGCCTGTGGCTCCGAACATGTGTCCGTGGGTGGACTTGGTGGAGCTGATGTGGCACTTGTAGGCGAAGTCGCCGAATGCGAGCTTGACCGCCAGTGTCTCGGCGGAGTCATTGAGCTTGGTTCCGGTGCCGTGGGCATTGATATAGACATTGTCCTGGGACTCATCGAAGGAGGCCTCCTTGAGGGCGTCAGTGATGCAGCGGGCCTGGGTGGTCGCGTCCGGGCGCGGTGCCGTGATGTGGTGGGCGTCGCAGGTGCTGCCGTATCCGACCATTTCAGCGTAGATGTGTGCGCCGCGGTTCACTGCGTGCTCGTACTCCTCCATTACCAGCACCGCTGCTCCGTCAGCCATTACGAAACCGCCTCTGTCGGCGTTGAACGGCAGGGAAGCGTGCTTAGGGTCTTCGGCGCGGGTGAGGGCCTTGGCATTGGCGAAGCCGGCGATTCCGATGGGGATGGTGCACTGGTCGGTACCTCCGGCTATGATGCCGTCGGCGTAGCCGTGCTTGATGGCGCGGTAGGCCTCTCCGATGGAGTTCGTGGAGGTGGCGCAGGCGGTGACGACGTCGAGGCAAGGCCCCTTGGCATTGTGGCGCATCGCGATGTGGCCGGCTGCGGCATTGGAAATCATCGTAGGGACGAAGTTAGGGGAGATCCACTGACCCGAAGGGTCCTCGAGGAACTTGCTGACTTCGCGCACCTGGACATTGAAACCGCCGATACCGGAGCCCACGTAGACGCCGAGCCTGAACGGGTCGATGTTGCCCGTGCCGTCCTCGGCTGCGCTCAGGCCAGAATCGTCCATAGCCTGGCGGGCTGCTGCTACTCCGTAGATGGTGAACCAGTCCTGCTTGCGGGTGAAAGGCTTGTCGATGCCGTACTTCTCAGGGTCGAAATCCTTGATCTTGCCTCCGATCTTTACGGGGAGGTTTTCGGTAGGGAACTCGCTGATGACATCGATTCCGCACTTGCCTTCGACAAGGCTTTTCCAGAATGTTTCAACGTCGTTTCCGACGGGGGAGATGACTCCCAGACCGGTGATGACTACACGTTTGTCCATAGGTAATATCAGTTGTTTCAATACAATTGCAGAAAACAAAAGTACTAAAAATTTTTTATATTTGCGGTATGTTTTCACTGAACGACAGAATACCGTCATACCTTCTGGGAAAGTACCAACTTATAGCCACGGTTACTTTCACGGCTCTGTTTTCACTGGTGTTCCTGCTGGTCAGCCTTCCGTTCTCGCATAATGCCTGGTTCGACCTGAACACCATGGACGCGTTCGGATTCACGGTGCTGTTCTTCATGATAGCTCTCTTTGTAGTCATCGTCAGCAAGAGGGTGCTTTACGTCAACTTCAAGAACAGGGAGGAGACAATGACCTATCTGCAGTACATCCTCTGGAACTTCGCCGAGATCCTGGTCATCTGTCTTCTTTACACCGCTTTCACCGAGAAAGGCGACCAGATGGGCATCATAAACATACAGAACGAGTCCCCGGACCATATCTTCTTCAAGTCGCTGCTCTACTGCGCTACGTCGCTGGCCGTGCCTTATGTGTGCTGCGGAATGTACTTCGCCATCATCGACAAGAACAACACCATCCGGGTGATGAACTACGGGAACGTCGTTTCCGACGAAGTGGTGCTGCCGAAGGACGAGAAGAAGATCACCCTGTTCGACAACAGCGGAGTGCTGAAACTTTCAGTGAGCTCCACCAACCTCTATTACATCGAGTCTGACGATAATTATATAAAAGTCTGGTACACAGATACTCACGGGGTGCTGAAACAGTATATGCTCAGGTGCCGCCTGAAGACTGTGGAGGACAGTTTCACTGACAGCAACCTCATCCGCTGCCACCGCAAGTACATTGTCAATATGGAGAAGGTCAAGGTCCTGCGCAAGGAGAAGGACTGCTACGAGCTCGAGCTCGACAATGACTCCATCCCTCCTATACAAGTAACGAAAACGTACGAGGAGAAGGTCCTCGCACGCTTCAATTCTTCATTCTTCGCTGAATAGCGCCTCCTATCTTTTTCCGTTCTTCTTTCTGGTACGGAGGTGATTGACGCTCTCCGCTACCATAATGTCGGACGCTATGTTCTTGGCAGCGAGGAGGTCAAGGATGACGGCCACGACAGGGAAAATGGCTGATACTCTGAACAGGACGTCCTCCCTGGTGGTGAAGAAATCCACTGCGAGCCAGCACTGGAGGGCCAGGGTGATGATGGCTGCAAGCACGGCTGTCCTCATCTGGAACACTCTGAAACGGTAGGTCGTGAGGGCGAGGAAGTCCAGAAGTACAGCAATGATGATGAGGATCAGATATGGGATGTATGCCGTGTATTTGAAGGTTTCAATGAATTCACCGTCCGTTCCGGGGATGACGGCCTTGAGACTGAAAACCATCGCCGCCATAAGTGCGGTGGCGATGAGGAGGAACAAAGTCTGTATTCTCTGCCACATAGTAAAAATCAAAAATTTTAAAAACTCTGTGCAAAAATAGGAAAATCGCCATAAATAACCTATATTTGTGATGGTAGTAAATTATTTTGGTTAGTCAGCAGGATGTATATGGAACGAAACATTCTCGTCAGTGACGTTACAATGAAACAGACGGACTCCCAGCAGGGATCCGCTCTGTCTTTCCGTCAGAAAATCGAATTGGCAAAGCTTCTCAACCGTCTCGGAGTCTCGGTGGTCGAGACCTCTCCGATTATGGGTGACAGGACCAACGTCCTTCTTGTAAAATCATTGGCGTCAGCCATCAAGGACAGCGTTCTTGCCGTGCCTGTGGATTTCACCGACCTTGAGAGTCCGGCTCTTGCCTGGAGCGCAGTGGCCGGAGCCGCTCATCCGAGGCTCCAGGTTTCAGTTCCTGTCAGCACCGTCCAGATGGAGTACCTCACCCATCGCAAGCCTGCTGCCGTCCTTCAGCTCATTTCCGCCCAGGTGGCTACCTGCGCCGCCCTGTGCCCTGACGTCGAGTTCATCGCCCAGGATTTCGCCAGGAGCGACGACGGTTTCCTCACCGATGCTGTGAACGCCGCCATCGCTGCGGGCGCAAAGACCGTAACCTTCTGGGATTCGGCCTGCACCCTGCTTCCTGAGGATTTCGCCGGATTCGTGAAGCGCACCAAGGCTTCCCTCCCGGGGGACATCCGTCTCGGAGTGCTCTGTACCAATGACCTTTACCTCGCCGACGCTTGTGCCGTTGCGGCAGTCTGTGCCGGCGCGGATGAAATAAAGACAATGCCTTACGGCAATGATATCGTTTCCCTGAAACGCTTCTCCAGGATCCTGAACACCAAGTCCGACGTCTGCAACGCCAGCTGCAGCGTGAACCTCACCGAACTGGACAGGGTGATCAACCAGATCAAGATCCTCTGCGAGTCAAAGAGCGGGAAGGCATCCAAGCTCGTCGCTACAACGCCTGTTTCCGATGAGCTCAAGCTCACAGTCAGTGACAATCTCCAGACCGTGCTCCGCGCGGTCAGCCAGCTGGGATACGACCTCAGCGAGGAGGACGGGCTGAAGGTGTACGAGACCTTCGTGCGCCTCGCTTCGATGAACTCTTCGGTTTCAGCCAAGGAACTTGATGCGATAGTTGCATCCGTGGCGTTCCAGGTCCCTCCGACCTACCGTCTCGAGAGCTTTGTCATCAATTCCGGAAACACCATCTCCGCCACCTGCCACCTGCGTCTGCGCAAGGGCGAGGAGCTCCTTGAGAACGTCTGTGTGGGAGACGGCCCGGTGGATGCCGCTTTCCAGGCCATCGAGAAGGTGGTCGGAAGACATTTCGAGCTGGATGATTTCCAAATCCAGTCCGTGGCCGAAGGACGTGAGGCTATGGGAGAGACTGTGGTGCGCCTGCGCCACGAAGGACGTGTCCAGTCCGGCCGCGGTGTTTCCCGCGACATCATCGCATCCAGCCTTATGGCATATATCAATGCAGTGAACAAAATAGTATACGAGGAGGAATAAGCCTTGAGACTGTCTTTTTCTACACGCGGATGGATGGATCTCGAGTGGAATGAGATCCTCGACAGTGCCTGTGAGATGGGTTTCACAGGTATTGAAATATATAATGTGCTCAAGTCCCAGGGATTCGTGGACGCAGGAGGGCCTTTTCATAAGTTCAATTCGGCGCCTACGTACAGGGAACTGCGCGACAAGCGCATAACTATCCCTTGCTTCGACTCGTCCAACGACCTTTCCAAGGATGATCCCGCTATGCTGGACGAGATGTCCAGGCTCATCTCCCTCGCCGCCGACATGCACAGTCCCTATGTCTGTGCCTTTGCGAAGGACGATGCCCCGGGGATTATCAAGAGCAATATCAGCAAGCTCATACCGGTCGCCGAATCGGCCAATGTAGTCATACTCATCAAGACCAGCGGAATTTATTCCGATACGACCCTTCTTCGTGACCTGCTGAATGAGTTCGCCTGCGACCAGCTCGCAGTCCTCTGGGATGTCCATCATCCTTACCGTGACCACGGAGAGACTCCTGCGGTTTCCATCACGAACCTGGGAGCCTACGTGAAGCATGTTCATCTGCGCGACAGCCAGGATGATGGTTCATATACCGTCATCGGTGAAGGTTCCTTCCCCGTGGAGGAAGTTATGAACGCACTGCGCTGCATCGACTATGACGGTTTCATCTCATTGGAATGGAAGCCTGGGTGGACCCGGGACCTTACAGACCGCGATGTCGTTTTCCCGTATTATGTGAACTATATGGAGAGGTTCAGAAATGACCATCTCCAGAAATACAAGCTTTATCCGAACCACGACGGCTCAGGCTATTATGTCTGGGAGAAGGACAAACTCCTGCATCAGACTTTCTCGCGTGTGCTGGACCGTGTAGCGGACGAGTTTCCGGACCAGTATTGTTTCAAATATACGACACTGGACTATACCAGGACATATTCTGAGTTCCGCAAGGACGTGGACGATTTTGCCCGCGCCCTCGTGTCGCTGGGCGTAAAGGCCGGGAGCAAGGTGTCCGTCTGGGCCACCAATATCCCAGCCTGGTATATAGCATTCTGGGCTACGACGAAGATCGGTGCCGTCCTTGTGACAGTGAACACCGCCTACAAGTCCCACGAGGCGGAATACCTCTTCCGCCAGTCCGACACTCACACAATCATTATGGTGGAGAGCTGCCTGGATTCCAACTACAAGGACATCATCAACGAACTCTGTCCGGAGATCGAACACAGCGAACCGGGCAAGCCTCTGCACTGCTCGCGTCTTCCATTTCTGCGCAATGTCATCACAGTCGGTTTCAGGATGAAGGGCTGTCTGACCTTCGAGGAGGCTATGGCCAGGAAGAATCTGGTCCCTCAGGAGACGGTGGCTGCAATGGCGGCGAAGGTGCGCCCTGACGATGTCTGCAACATGCAGTACACTTCCGGAACCACAGGTTTCCCTAAAGGAGTGATGCTCACCCACTACAACGTGATAAACAACGGCAAGTGCATCGGTGACAGGATGGGACTTTCCACAGCCGACAGGATGATGATCCAGGTGCCGATGTTCCACTGTTTCGGAATGGTGCTTTCGATGACCTCGTCCGTCACCCACGGATCCACGATGTGCCCTATGCCGTACTTCTCGGCCAAGTCATCCCTTGCCTGCATCAACCAGGAGAAGATCACCTGTTTCAACGGTGTGCCGACGATGTTCATCGCTATGTTCAACCATCCTGACTACCGCAAGACGGATTTCTCATATATGCGTACGGGTATCATGGCCGGCTCCGGCTGCCCTCCCGAGCTTATGCGCAGGGCTGCACGCCCGGACGAGATGAACATGACAGGAATCGTCAGCGTATACGGTCAGACCGAGTCTGCTCCTGGAAATACGATGTCTGCATGGACTGACAGCCTCGATGTGAGATGTGACACCGTGGGATATGCTTTCCCTCACATCCTCTGCAAGGTGATAGACCCAGAGACAGGAACCGAGCTCCCTGCCGGAGTGAACGGTGAGTTCTGCTCCAAGGGATACAATACGATGAAGGGCTACTACAAGATGCCTGAAGCTACAGCCCAGGCTATCGATAAGGACGGATGGCTCCATTCCGGAGACCTTGCCTGCAGGGACGAGAACGGAAACTACCGCATCACCGGCCGTCTGAAGGATATGATCATCCGTGGCGGAGAGAACATTTATCCGAAGGAAATAGAAGAGTTCATATACACTCACCCGAAGGTCAAGGATGTTCAGGTCATCGGTGTCCCTGACAAGAAATACGGCGAGGAGGCCCTGGCCTGCATCATACTCAAGGAAGGGGAGACCCTGACCGAGCCTGAGATGAGGGATTTCATCACCGGGCGCCTGGCAAGGCACAAGGTCCCGAAATACATCGATTTCGTGGACTCGTTCCCGATGAACGCCGCAGGAAAGGTACTGAAATATAAAATGAGAGAAGCCGCAGTCGAAAAGTTCGGCCTTGAAAAATAAGCTTATGGGAAAGAAGATTGTAACGATGGACGGCAATGAAGCCGCCGCCAACATAGCGTACGAATTCACTGAAGTAGCAGCGATTTACCCTATCACGCCATCGTCCCCGATGGCGGAGCACATCGACAACTGGTCAGCAAAGGGCAGGACCAATATGTTCGGCCAGACGGTGACCATCACCGAAATGCAGTCCGAGGCCGGCGCCATCGCCGCAGTCCACGGTGCTGCCCAGACCGGAACCCTGGCCACAAGCTTCACTTCCAGCCAGGGACTCATGCTTATGATCCCTGTCCTCCACAGAATCGCCGGCGAACGCCTTCCGGTAGTCCTTCACGTGGCCGCCAGAACAGTGGGAACGCACGCCATGTCCATCTTCGGCGACCAGTCCGACGTCATGTGCTGCCGCAACACCGGATTCGCAATGATATGCTCCGGCAGCGTCCAGGAGGCCTCCGACCTCGCCGGCACAGCCCATCTGGCAGCTGTCAAGGGCCGTACCCCGTTCATGCATTTCTTCGACGGATTCCGTACTTCCCACGAGATCAATACGGTGGAGATGATCGACACCGAAAAGCTCAGAGCCCTTATGGACCGGGACGCACTGGCTGCCTTCCGTGCCCACGCCCTCAATCCAGAGCATCCTCAGATGCGCGCGACCGTGCAGAACCCTGATATCTTCTTCCAGGTCCGCGAGGCATCGAACCCATACTATGACGCCCTTCCGGGCATTGTGGAGAACTATTTCAATGCCATCAACGCCATAACGGGCCGTGACTACAAGCTCTTCAACTACTATGGAGCCCCTGACGCCACGGACGTGATCCTGGCGATGGGAAGCGTTTCAGGCACCATCAAGGAGGCCGTGGATTCACTGATCGGCCGCAGCGCCAAGGTGGGATTCGTACAGGTGCACCTTTACCGTCCGTTCAGCGCGGAGCATCTGTTCAAGGTTCTGCCTGACACTGTCAAGCGTGTCGCAGTCCTCGACCGCTGCAAGGAGCCGGGAAGCGCAGGAGAGCCTCTGTACGAGGACTTCTGTACTGCAGTGTGCCGCAGCGGAAAGCAGATCCGCATCATAGGCGGACGTTACGGACTCTCGTCCAAGGACACCGACCCGGGCCAGATCCTCGCAGTATATGCAAACCTCGCATCAGAGAATCCGAAGCACGGTTTCACCATCGGCATCAACGATGACGTCACCGGGCTTTCCCTCGAGTCCCTTCCTTTCACGGACAGCGTTTCCGACACCTACAGCTGCAAGTTCTGGGGTCTCGGAGGCGACGGTACAGTGGGAGCGAACAAGAACACTGTCCACATCGTGAGCGAGTGCGGCGGCAAGTTCGGCCAGGCCTATTTCGAGTACGACGCGAAGAAGTCCTTCGGAGTCACCAAGTCCCACCTCAGGTTCGGAAGCAAGCCTGTGGAGAGTTCATACTATGTAAAGAACGCCGATTTCATAGCCTGCCACAACCAGAGCTACATCGACCAGTACGATATACTTTCAGAGATCAAGGAAAACGGGGTCTTCCTTCTGAACTGCAGCAAGGAAGGTGCGGAGCTTGAAGCCTGGCTCCCTGCCGACGTGAAGATAGCCCTTGCCACAAAGCACGTCCGTTTCTTCGTCATTGATGCTACAGCCATCGCACTCCGCCTCGGTCTCGGGAACCATACGAACACAGTCCTTCAGGCCGCTTTCTTCGCCGCTGCGGGCATCATCGACCCTTCGGTGGCCCTGGATGCAATGAAAGCCGCCGCGAAGAAGTCATATTTCGCAAAGGGTGACGCCGTAGTCGCCAAGAACGTCGCAGCCATCGATGCCGGTGCATCCGAGGTGCGTGAAATAGCCGTTCCTGCGCAGTGGGCTTCGCTCAAGCCTCAGGAGGCAGAGGACCTCAGCGCCCTTCCTGCAGCGGTCCGCAACATCCTTCTCCCTATCAACCGCCAGAAGGGTGACGACCTTCCTGTAAGCGCATTCTCCGACTATGTGGACGGATGCATCGAGCTCGGCCTCACCGCCTACGAGAAGCGCAGCATAGCCGTCAAGGTGCCTGTCTGGAACGCAGAGAAGTGCATCCAGTGCAACCGCTGCTCGTTCGTATGCCCTCACGCCGTAATACGCCCTT
This sequence comes from Candidatus Cryptobacteroides sp., assembly GCA_045597895.1. Lineage (GTDB taxonomy): Bacteria > Bacteroidota > Bacteroidia > Bacteroidales > UBA932 > Cryptobacteroides. Next base: position 37,871 of record JAZLLA010000060.1, read on the forward strand.
ATCTTCTCAATGACGAGGAGAAGGCCGCGGCTCCGGAAGGCTTCACCACTGTTCCTGCCAACGGCAAGGCAAAGGGCCTGCACTTCGCCCTCGCAGTCTCCGACTACGACTGCACAGGCTGCGGAAGCTGCGCCGAGAGCTGCCCTACCAAGGCTCTCGAAATGGTTCCTGCCGATCTCAATGAAAAATCACGCCAGCTCTTCGACTATGCCCTCGGCATAAGCGACAAGGGCGACCTCTTCGACCCGTACACTGTCAAGGGAAGCCAGTCCCGCCAGCCTCTGCTGGAGTTCTCGGCAGCCTGCGCAGGCTGCGGCGAGACTCCATACGCGAAACTGCTCACCCAGCTCTTCGGTGACCGTGTGTTCTGGGCCAATGCAACCGGCTGCTCACAGGCCTGGGGCGCTGCCATGCCGGGCATCCCGTACACCACGAACAGACGTGGCTTCGGTCCTGCCTGGACCAACAGCCTCTTTGAGAACAATGCCGAGCTTTGCCTCGGAATGTGCCTCTCCATCAAGCAGAGACGCGCCCTCCTGAAGCAGAAGGTGGAAGCGTTCGCCCTGACTGCGGACGCTCAGCTCCAGGAGGCCTGCAATGCCTGGGCCGATGCCTATGACAATGCAGAAAGCTCACGTGCCGCTTCCGACGCCCTGATCTCCCTTCTTGAAAAGGATGGGTCCGCTCAAGCCAGGGAACTGCTCGCCAGCCGCGACATCTTCTCCAGGAAGACATTCTGGATGTACGGAGGCGACGGCTGGGCATACGATATCGGCTTCGGAGGTCTGGACCATGTCATCGCCAGCGGCGAGAACGTCAATGTCTTCATCGTTGACACCGAGATGTATTCCAATACCGGCGGCCAGTCCAGCAAGGCCACGCCTCTCGGCGCTGTCGCCAAGTTCGCCTCCTCCGGCAAGAAGAGCCGCAAGAAGGACTTGGGTGCCATAATGATGTCCTATGGCAATGTCTATGTCGCACAGGTCGCAATGGGCGCCGATCCGGCACAGCTCGTCAAGGCCGTCAAGGAGGCAGAGGAGTTCGACGGACCGTCAGTGATCATCGCATACACCCCTTGCTCCTCACACGGAATCTGCGTGGGAATGCAGAAGGTCCAGGAGGAGATGAAACGTGCCGTCGACAGCGGCTACTGGCTGCTTTACCGCTATAATCCTGCCGACGAAAAGCCGTTCCACCTCGACTCCAAGGCTCCTTCGATGCCATATGCGGAGTTCCTTGAAGGTGAGGTCAGATACTCTTCACTGCACCGCAGTTTCCCTGAAAATGCGGACAAGTATTTCGCCCAGGGAGCGAAGGATGCCGAGGACAGGTATAAGAAATATTCAGAAAAATAGTAATTTTGCAGAAGCTAAAACTTTTGCAGAATGAGAATCCCTGAATCAGAACTTATAATCAACAGCGACGGATCCGCTTTCCACATCCATCTCAGACCGGAGGAAATCGCCGACACAATCATCCTTGTAGGCGATCCGGGCAGAACCGACATGGTGGCAAAACTTCTGGACTCGATCGAGCTCAGACGCGCCTCCAGGGAGTTCGTGTCCGTGACCGGAAGCTACCACGGCAAGCGCATCACCGTCCTTTCCACCGGAATAGGCACCGACAACATCGATATCGTGATGACCGAGCTTGACGCTCTGGCCAATATCGACTTCGCCACCCGCGAGGTCAAGCCGGAGCACCGCAGGCTGACGATCCTGCGCGTCGGCACCTGCGGCGCCATCCAGCCGGACATCCCGTTCGGAGCTCCGATATTCTCCCACATCTCTGTGGGCGTTGACGGCCTCTTGAACTGGTACGCCGACAGGGACAGCATAGCTCTGACCGACTTCGAGGAGGCTTTCAAGAAGCACGTGAAATGGAACAAGCATCTTCCTGACCCTTATTTCGTGAAGGCCAGCGACAAGCTCATAAAACTTTTCGAAGACTGTACTGTCAAGGGTATGACCATATCCGCTCCCGGATTTTATGGTCCTCAGGGCAGGGTAGTGCGGATTCCTCTCGCTATGCCTGACATGATTGAGGATTACGAGAGCTTCAGCTTCGGCGGATACAGGATCACCAACTTCGAGATGGAGGGCTCCGCCCTCGCCGGCCTTGCGGCACATCTCGGACACGATGCCGGAACCGTATGCACAGCCATAGCCAACCGCTATCTCAAGGATGCGCGGCCGGACTACAAGGAGTATGTGAAGGAGATGATAGTGCTTGTCCTTGACAGGCTTACTCGGTAGTGACGTCCTCCTTTGCGGGCTTGTAGATGGATTTCAGGTCCGTGATGAAGAAACTTGGGATGGAAGGGTCGTTGACGGTGGCGTCGATGGTCCTTTCTTCTTGTCCTATGACGTTGGTCTCAAGCCATCTGAGCTGCTCCGGGAAAGTGTATTCCATAGCTGCTGCGATTTCGTGGCCGTTGCCCTTGAAACGGTAGACGTTATAGTCGTAGCCCTTGGACTTGAACTCCCTGGCAATCTTTGAACTTCCCTGGAACGCCAGGTTGAAGAACTTTATCTGCTTGTAGGTCACTATCTTGTCGGACGTTCCGTGGAACATCAGGGTGGTGGCCGGCTCCAGGTGCCTGTATCTGACGCTGCCCTTGTTCGAGAACACGGCTCCGGAGAATGCCATAACGCCTGCGTAGCGGAAATCTTCCGGAAGCACTGAAGCAAGCTCTGTCCTGTTGCATAGCTCCCACTCTGCCTGAAGCGCTGTGATGGCACCGGCTGAGGAACCGGCGATCACTATGCTTGACGGGTCGATGTCGAGGGTCTCGGGCCATTCGAGTATGAACTTGGTGGCGCTGAACAGGTCCTCCACGGCCATGTTGATGGCCTTGTGGAGCGTTTTCTGCTGTCCGACACCCATTCTTGTGACATCCTTGAGCCCCAGGCGGTAGTCTATGGCGACCACTGTGAAGCCCTCGTCGGTAAGGAGCTTGAACCAGCCTTTCACGTCGTTTGAGCTTCTGTGCCCCATCTTGAATCCTCCTCCGAAGACGTAGAGTATGGTCGGCTTGTTCACTCCGTTCACGGTCATCTCGCTTCCGTCTGCAGGGTAATAGATGTCCATAAGCAGCCGGAGGCTGTCCCTTTCGGCGAATTTGTAAGTGACGTCGGGCTTGAGGAGATTGTCCTGGGCGCGGCATATGCTGCCGTGAAGGCATCCGAATGCCATCAGCATGGCGAAAGTGACTGCGAAACGATTGTTCTTCATAATGGTTTCTGTTGTTTCCTTGATTCCGGGCCCACAGGTGTCAGGCCTGCCTGACGACCCTTGTGCCTTCCTTGTCCTTTGTCAGGGAGACGCGCAGCTTCGGCTTGATGTCAGCGTCGCCGTCCTGTTCCCTGAGCATCCTGTCGGTGATTATGTATTCCGACACCGGATCCTCTATATATTTGGTTATCGCGCGTTTGAGCGGCCTTGCCCCGTATGCCGGGTCGTATCCCGCTTCTGCGATGAACTGTTTTGCGGAAGGGGTGACGTTCAGTATGTAGCCTGCCTCCTCCACCCTTTCCTTCAGGCCTTTTATTTCCAGGTCGATGATCTTCCCGAGGTCATCGTGGGTCAGTGCATTGAAATAGACCTTCTCGTCCACACGGTTGATGAACTCCGGCGGGAACAGTTTCTTCACGGCTTTCTCCAGAACTGACTTCCGGTCCTTGCCGATGTCCTTCCCGGCGTGTACGAAACCGACTCCGGTGCCGTATTCCTCCAGTTCCCTGGTCCCCACGTTCGAAGTCATTATGACTATCGTGTTCTTGAAGCTGACGGTCCTTCCGTTGCTGTCGGTAAGCCGTCCTTCGTCGAGGACCTGCAGCAGCAGGTTGAATATGTCGGGGTGTGCCTTTTCTATCTCGTCCAGCAGCACCACGCAGTATGGTTTCCGTCTGACCTTCTCGCTGAGCTGTCCTCCATCCTCGTGTCCGACGTATCCCGGAGGGGCGCCGATAAGGCGTGAGGAGGTGAACTTCTCGGAGTATTCCGACATGTCGATCCTGACGATGTTCTCGGCTGAATCGAACAGATATTCTGCCAGGCACTTTGCGAGCCTGGTCTTTCCCACTCCGGTAGGACCGAAGAAGAGGAAAGTGCCGACAGGCCTGTTGGGGTCCTTGAGGCCGGCGCGGTTGCGCCTGATGGCCCTGACGACGGTGTCGACCGCCTCGTCCTGGCCTATGACCTCCCTGCAGAGCTTGTCCTTCATCAGGAGCAGCCTGTGGCCTTCGCTTTCTGCAACTTTGCTGACAGGGATGCCCGTCATCCTGGAGATTACGCAGGCTATGTCGTCGGCATCGACCGTGTTTGCGGCGCGCTTGTCCTTCGCCATCCTGAGCCTTGCCATGGACCCGGCTTCGTCCATTGCGTCTATCGCCTTGTCGGGCAGGGCCTTGTCGGTGATGTATCGGTCGGTGAGCCTCGCGCAGGCTTCTATGGCCTGGGTGGTGTATTTGACATTGTGGAAACTTTCGTAATTGTCCTTTAGCGTGCCGAGGATGGCGATGGTCTGCTCGACCCCGGTGGCCTCGACCACCACTTTCTGGAACCTTCTGTCGAGGGCGCCGTCCTTTTCGATGATTTTAGTGAATTCCTCCACGGTGGTGGCGCCTATGCACTGGATCTCTCCGCGGGCGAGGGCCGGCTTGAGGAGGTTGGCGGCGTCGAGGCTGCCCTGGGCTCCTCCGGCTCCGACGAGGGTGTGGAACTCGTCGATGAAGAGGATTATGTCGGGATTGGCCTTGAGATTCTCGATTATGCCCTTGATCCTTTTCTCGAAGTCCCCGCGGTAGCGTGTGCCCGCCACGACGGAGGCTATGTCGAGGGAGATCAGACGCTTCGACTTGAGCGCTGCCGGTACGTCCCCGGCGGCGATCTTCAGCGCCAGACCTTCTGCGAGGGCGGACTTTCCGACTCCGGGCTCGCCTATGAGCATAGGGTTGTTCTTCTTCCTCCTTCCGAGGATCTCGATGATCCTGGCGATTTCAGCATCGCGGCCCACCACCGGATCGAGCGCTCCTGATTCTGCGGCCTTGGTCAGGTCCAGGCCGAACTCCTCGACGCTGTTCTGCTGCTCCTCGGCCACGTCCCGGGCTGCATTGCCCACGGCCTCCTCGAGCCTGGCTTCATTCTCAGGACTCATTTCCCCGGAGGCGGACTCCTTGCCGTCGAACAGCCTGTTCTCCTGGATGTAGGTCACCAGGACGGTGTAGTTGATCCCTTTCTCCTTGAGGAAGGCCTGGGTGTAGTTCTCTGTAGAGCGGCTAAGGGCAAGGAGCAGGTGCAGGCTGTCCGGCTCCGGATGTCTGAACCTGGTGGCTTCCAGAAGGGTGAGGTTGAGGATGCTCTGGGCTGCGCGGGAAAGTACCACCTGGTCTATCTCCGGGTAGGGGATGCTGCCCTGATGGAATATGTGCAGGTCGATGAAGCGCTTCATCTCTTCCGGGTCGGCGGTGAGGGCTCCGAGGACCTTGCAGGCCTGGTTGTCCGCATGCCGGATTATGCCCAGCATCAAGTGGTCCGCACCGATGCCGTAGCTCCCGGTGCGCATCGCTTCCTCGCGTGAATATTTCAGGATGAGGTTCAGCTCATCGGATATTCTCATTTCCATTCCAGATGGTTTTTTATGCTCACAAAAGTACGGAATTTTCAAATAAAATTGCTAAATTTGCATACTTATATGCATTTGAAATTTTAGAAAGGAAATATGGACAGTGAGGAAATGATTAACGAGCAGGTTCACGGCATTATCGAACCGGTGGAGATCGACCACGAGATGAGGACCGCCTACATCGACTATTCGATGTCGGTCATTGTTTCCAGGGCCCTCCCGGACGTTCGTGACGGTCTGAAGCCTGTTCAGAGGCGTGTCCTTTTCGGAATGGACGGCCTGGGCCTGAGCTATGGAGGACAGACTAAGAAATCGGCCAGAATCGTAGGTGAGGTTCTGGGTAAGTTCCATCCGCACGGCGATTCCAGCGTATATGACGCTATGGCACGCCTTGCACAGAACTGGAACCAGAGATATCCGCTCATCTTCGGACAGGGAAACTTCGGCTCGATGGACGGCGACCCGGTCGCTGCCATGCGTTACACCGAGGCTAAGCTCGAGAAGATCACCGAGGATGTCCTCGCCGACCTGGACAAGAACACTGTGGATTTCCAGCTCAACTTCGATGACACCATCCCTGAGCCTACGGTCCTGCCTACCAAGGCACCGCTCCTCCTTCTGAACGGATCCGCAGGTATCGCGGTCGGTATGGCCACGAACATGGCCCCTCACAACCTCGGGGAGTGCTGCGACGCCATCTGCGCATATATCGACGATCCTGACATCACCGTCGAGGGCCTGATGGAGCACATCAAGGGACCTGATTTCCCTACCGGAGGCATCATCCAGGGCCGCCAGGGCATCATCGACGCATACACCACCGGCCGCGGCAAGGTAGTGGTCCGCGCAAAGACCGAGATCGAGGAGGACGAGAGGGGACGCGACCGCATCGTTGTCACCGAAGTCCCTTATATGGTGAACAAGAGCGACATGATCAAGCGTATCGGCGAGATGGTCGAGGACAAGAGGATCGAAGGCATCTCCGACATCAGGGAGCTCACCAACCGCGAGGGCATCCGCATCGAGTTCATCCTCAAGAAGGACGCCAACGCCAATGTCGTCCTGAACACCCTCTTCAAGTACACCGCCCTCCAGTCCAGCTTCCCTATCAACAACGTCGCCCTCGTCAAGGGACGTCCGCGCACGCTTTCACTTAAGGAAATTATCGCGAACTTTGTCGACTTCCGCCACGAGGTGGTGGTCCGCCGCACAAAGTTCGACCTCGAAAAGGCCCAGAAGAGGGCCCATATCCTCGAAGGTCTGCTCAAGGCCATCGACGTCATCGACGAGATCATCGCCATCATCAGACGCTCCGAGAGTGTCGACGAGGCGAAGGCCGAGCTCGTTTCAACCTTCGGCTTCTCCGAGACCCAGGCAACGGCCATCGTGGAGATGCGCCTGCGCCAGCTCACCGGACTGGAGAAGGCCAAGCTCCAGGCCGAGTACGACGACCTCGAGAAATTCATCGCCCGCTGCCAGGAGATCCTCGCCAGCGAGACCGAGCAGCTCAACATCGTCAAGCAGGAATCCCAGGAACTCAAGGCCAAGTACGGCGACCCTCGCCGCACAGAGATCACCCTCAGCGCCGAGGAGTTCAACCCTGAAGACTTCTATGCCGACGACGACGTGGTCATCACCATATCGCACCTCGGCTATATCAAGCGCACCCTCCTTTCCGAGTTCCGCACCCAGAACAGGGGCGGTGTGGGAATGAAGGCCAGCGCCACCCGCGACGAGGACTTCATCGAGCATATCTATGTCGCGAACATGCACAGCACGCTCCTCCTCTTCACCGAGAAGGGCCTCTGCTACCGCCTGAAGGTCTACGAGCTGCCTGAAGGCACCCGCACCTCCAAGGGACGCGCCATCCAGAACCTCATCGCGATCGACCCTGACGACAGGATCAAGGCTTACGTCTCAGCCAAGTCCATCGAGGACCCTGAGTACTGCGCAAACAACTATGTCGTCCTCGTTACGAAACGCGGAACCATAAAGAAGACCACCCTCGAGGCTTATGCCAACAAGCGCAGCCGTGGAAAGGGCATCATCGCCATCACCGTCCGCGAGGGCGACGAGCTTGTCGAGGCTATCCTTACCAATGGAAACCACGAGATTATGATTGCGGGCCGCAAGGGACGCTGCGTGCGTTTCCCTGAAGAGGATGCAAGACCTCTCGGCCGTGGTGCGGCTGGTGTAAGGGGCATCAACATCGATGATGACGACGAGGTCGTGGGAATGATATCAGCCGATCCTTCCGATCCTGAGACACAGAGCAATACTGTGCTGGTAGTCAGCGAAAACGGATACGGCAAGCGCTCCCACTTCGAGGACTACCGCGTGACCAGCCGCGGAGCCAAGGGAGTGAAGACCCTGGACATCACCGACAAGACTGGTCCGCTTGTTGCAATGAAGACCGTCAATGAAGAGAACGACCTTATGATAATCAACCGTTCGGGAATGACTATCAGAATGGCTGTCAGTGACATAAGGGTGGCCGGAAGAGCCACGCAGGGTGTCAGGCTGATCAATCTCAGAGGTACCGACGCTATAGCGGCTGTCTCTGTAGTAGCAAAATCGGAAGAATTTGAAGATGAATCCGCAGGGGAAACGGAGAATATTAACAATTAACTCAATAATCATCTTATGAAAAAACTTTTTTTAGCCCTGGCTGTCCTCGCATCGGTTACAGTTGCCAATGCGCAGCAGAACGTCAAGACAGAAAGTGCAGCAAAGTCTGCTCTCGAAGCAGCTCAGGCAGCAGCTGCTAACGCCAAGAAGGCTACCAAGGTGGCAACCTGGCTCAAACTTGCTTCTTCCTATATGGACGCATACACTGCTCCTATGGGTAACGGTTGGGTAGGTGCATCCCCTCAGGAGCTCGCTATCGTAATGGGTAACCAGAAGCCTGTTTCCGAGACCAATGTTACGGTCAACGGAACAAGCTATGTCAAGAAGGCTTTCAACTCAGCTGACTACTATTTCAATCAGGCCGGTCAGCTTGCTATCATCAACGTTACCAAGCCTCTCGTAGCTGATGCTCTCGCTCAGGCTGTCAACGCCTACAAGGAGGCCGCGAAGGTTGATGCAGCCGGTTCAAAGACCGTTGACATCATCAAGGGCATCCAGAATGTCAACAGCAAGTACGTTGAAGAGGCTTACAACGCCTACACTCTCGGCGATTACGCCAAGGCCAGCAAACTCTTCGAGAATGCCGCCGACGCCCTTGCCACCGCTCCTTGCAGCCAGGTGGACTCCAACTCCCTTTACAACTGCGCTTTCACAGCATGGGCTGCGAAGGACACCGTAAAGGCTCAGGATTTCTTCCACAAGTGCCTCGATGTCAAGTACTACGGTGAGGACGGTGATGTATATGCAAAGCTCGCCATCATCGCTTCCGACCTCGGCAATGTTGAAGAGCAGAAAGCACTCCTTGAAGAAGGTTTCGCAGCTTATCCTTCAAGCCAGGCCATCCTCGTCGGTCTCATCAACTACTATACCGCCAGCGGTGAGGACTCTGACAGACTCTTCTCCCTCCTCGATGGAGCAAAGAAGAACGAGCCGGGCAACGCTTCCCTCTACAATGTAGAAGGTAATATCTACAAGGAGCTCGGTAAGTATGATGAGGCTATTGCTGCATACAGACAGTGTGCAAAGGTCAACCCTGAATACGAGTACGGCTACATCGGAGAGGGTCTTCTCCGTTACAACCAGGCATTCGAAATCCAGGAGGAGGCTCAGAACGAGTTCGACGATGCCAAGTACATGGCTCTCGTGGAGAAGTTCGACGAGGCCCTCAAGGCTTGCATCGAGCCGTTGGAGAAGGCAATCGAAGTAACAAAGGACGCTGGTATCAAGCGCGATGTCGCTGAATATCTGAAGAACGCCTGCTTCCGCTATCGCGACCAGGATGCTTCCTTCCAGGAGAAGTACGACAAGTATGCTGCAATGGCAGCTGCTCCAGTTGAGTAAGATCCATTCCGGACAATAAAAAAAGCCGACCTTTCCAGGCCGGTTTTTTTATTGCTCGGAGGCTTGCTGCTGTTCGGCCTGGTGGCGGTCGAAGGCCTTGACTATCTTAGTGACGAGCGGGTGGCGGACGATGTCCTCGCTGGTGAAACGGATGGTGCTGATGCCCTTGATCTCCTTGACGAGGTCGATGCCCTTGAGCAGGCCGCTGTCGGATTTGTTCGGGAGGTCGACCTGGGAGGCGTCGCCGGTGACGATGAACTTGGCGTTGCAGCCCATTCGTGTGAGGAACATCTTCAACTGTCCCAGGTTGGTGTTCTGGGCTTCGTCCAGGATGACGCAGGCGCGGTCCAGGGTGCGGCCCCTCATATAGGCGAGAGGGGCGATCTGGATGGTGCCGTCAGTCATGAACTCCTGGAGTTTCCTTGGCGGGATCATATCGCCGAGCGCGTCGTAGAGAGGCTGGAGATAAGGGTCGAGCTTGTCCTTCAGGTCTCCCGGGAGGAAGCCCAGGCGCTCGCCGGCTTCCACGGCCGGGCGGGTGAGTATGATGCGCTTGATCTCGCGGTTCTTCAGTGCTCTGACCGCTAGTGCGATGGCTATGTAGGTCTTTCCGGTACCGGCCGGGCCGATGGCGAAGATCAGGTCGTTGTCGAAGTAGGCCTTGACCATCTGCTGCTGGGTGGCGTTCCTGGCGCGGATGGGCTTTCCGTCGGTACTGTGTACTATGACGGCGTCACCGGCGACCTTGAACCTCTCGGGCGAGGTCTCTCCGTCGAAGATGTCCTCTACATCGTAGACGGTCAGGTTCATCTTCCTGTGGCTGCGCTGTATCAGCTCGTTGAATTTGGTCTCGAAGTCTTCCATTTCGGTTTCTTTCCCTTCGAGGATGATCTCGTCGCCGCGTGCGACCACCTTGAGGTTCGGGTAGTAGGTGCAGAATTCTTCCAGGATCCTGTTCCCTGCGCCGTAGATTGCGATAGGGTCGACGGCTTCCAGCTTAATTGTCTTCTTCATTGATGCCGGTTTCTTTTATTACTCTTTTGTAGGTTGTGATCATATTGTCATAGTCGGCGGGGGACTTCCATTCGGAGCGTCTGCCGATGTATTCCTTGACGGGGATGGTGCAGTAGCTGTCGGTGAGGGTGCCGGGGAGCGTGCACCAGAGGAAGGTCAGTTCGGGTTCCAGCACTTCCTTGCTGCCGTCCGAGTGCTTTACCAGGCGCGCTGTCGCGGCCAGCTCGATGCGGGTGTTGGGGGCGCTCATGTTCGAGACGGCGTTGCCCAGGGAATAGATTACCGGGGTGCCGTGGATGTGGGAGGTGTCCTGGACGACGTGAGGGTGGGCCCCGATGATGAGGTCGGCTCCTTCAGCTGCAAGCCATTCCGCCCATTCCTTCTGGATGCCGGAATGGCGGAGCTGGTATTCATTGCCCCAGTGGGGGAGAGCGATGATGAAGTCGGCTCCTTTGGCCTTTGCGCGGTCTATCAGGGCCTTCACGCTTTCCTTCTTCATCCTGTTCACTTTCGGGAAGGCGGAAGGGGAGGAGCTGTTCGTTCCGTAGGTGAAGTTCACTAGGGCGATGCGTATGCCCTTTCCCACGACCATCAGAGGGTTGAGGAGGGTGTCGGACTCTGCGCTGGAGGCGGTTCCGGTGTATTGGATCCCGCGGGTATCCTTCAGTCCTTCGTAGACCTCGAGGGTCCGCAGAAGGCCTTTGTCGCCCTTGTCGAGGATGTGGTTGTTGGCCGTCAGGAACACGTCGATGCCGCGGTCGGCGGCGTATGCAGCGTAGGAGTCCGGTGCGGAGAAGCAGGGGTAGCCGGTGTAGGGTTCGCCAGCGAGGGTGTACTCGAGGTTCGCGATGCTGATGTCGGCCCCTTTCGTTATTTCTCCGAGCTCGCTCAGGAAGGACGTGCAGTCGTACTCCAGCTGGCGCGCATGCATCATGACGTCACCCAGGAAGGATATGGTGACGGTGTCGGATTCCGCTTGCAGAGGCTTCGGGAAGGGGATTTCATACTTCCACTGGGCCTGGGCCGGAATGGCCAGGGAGGCGGCGGACACGAAGGTCAGTATGGCTCTTTTCAGATGCATCGGCACGGTATTTTCTATGCTTCTCTGCAAAGATACATTTTTTTTGTTGTCGAAGTAATAATCATTAAATTTGCAAATTGTTGTATTTTGCTTTATGAAGAACAGATACATTGTTTTCATTGCGCTGATTATGTGCTCATTGCTGGTCTGCGGCTGCGATGCTTTCCGCTCGCTGGCGGGCAGACCGACGTCAGCCGACATCGAGCAGATGCGTGCTGTCCTCGAGACCAGGAAGGCATATGAACTTTGGCGTCAGGACTCGCTCGCGAAGGTGCAGGCCCGGATGGAGGATTCGCTGGCAGCACTCGTTCAGCTGGACAGCCTCAAGCAGGAGAAAGGCATCGTGAAGGATCTGTCCGTTTTCCGCGGCCTGTCCTCTGCAATGCAGCTGGATAACAGATATTATGTCGTTCTGGGCTCCTTCAAGGAGGCTAAGAATGCAGAAAAATACAGGAACACGATAGTGGAGGCCGGTTTCGAGGCAGTGGTGATCCGTTTCAAGAACGGATTCAACTCCGTGGGAGTCTGTCCGACCGACAGCCCACGCGCACTTCTCGACTCTATGGAAAAGCTCAGGCAGGAGCCGTTCTGCCCGAAGGATTTTTGGATTCTTGTAAACGAACAGGGTAATGAATAGGGTTTTTGTTGCACTTCTTGTATTTCTGTCAGTCTCTATGACCGCCGGCGCCCAGTTCCGCAGCGATTATAGTGAACTGGATGACAGTGAGACGGTTGCGGCTTTCCGTGCTCACGTAGGATTTCTTGCAAGCGCCGCCCTTGAAGGACGTGCTGCCGGTTCCGAAGGTGAGGCTGATGCCGCTGATTATGTGCGCGAAGTCCTCGAGTCCTATGATGTGGAGATCCTTCCGAGCGTGGAGGGCGACACATTCGGCATCAAGCGCGAAAGCGGCGATACACTGGTTTCAAGGAATGTCGTGGGCATCATCCCCGGCTATGACAAGGAACTGCGTGACCGGTACATAGTCATCGGCGCCAGGCTTGACAACATAGGTACCAGGACCGTCAATGTCAACGGCGAGGCGGTCACAAGGATCTATCCCGGTGCCAACGGCAATGCTTCCGGCTTGGCCGTTCTCCTGGAACTTGCAAGGATGCTCAGGACCAACTCCCTTCTTTTGAGGCGTTCCGTAGTCATCGTGGCCTTCGGTTCCTCCCTTGAAGGCAATGTGGGGTCGTGGTATTTCCTGAACCGTTCGTTCAAGGATACCGGAAGGATAGATGCGATGATCGATCTGGATGTCCTCGGGCGTGGCCTGAGCGGGTTCTACGCGTACACCGCCTCCAATGCCGACCTGACTCGCATCGTCAACAGGGTGAACTCCACCCTTCAGCCGATAAAGCCGGAACTGACCACGGCTGAGCCTTTCCCGTCAGACCACAGGATGTTCTATGCTTCCGAAATCCCTTCAGTGCTGTTCACAACGGGTATGTATCCTGAGTACAATACCGAACGGGATACTCCGTCAACTGTCCGTTACGAGGATATGGAACGGGAACTTGAGTACCTGTACAATTTCTCCGTGGAGCTTGTAAACGGCGGGGCTCCGTCCTTCATACCCGGTGAAGGGGACAGGGGGACGGCCCTAGACAGCGATGTAGTTCCATATTATGACTGTGACTACAAGCCTACGTTCCTGGGAAGCTCAGATCCGAAGCTGTTCCTGGAAAAATGGGTGTATGCTTACTTGAAATATCCTCAGGAGGCTGTCAGCCGCGGGATCCAGGGACGTGTCCTGGTGGATTTCATCATCGACGAGAGGGGCAAGGTCCGCAACGTCAAGGTGCTGCGCGGAGTGGACCCTCTGCTGGATGCCGAGGCCGTGAAGGTCATAGCCGCCTCCCCGGACTGGAAGCCGGCCCGCCTTCAGGGAAAGAAGGTGAAGTCGGAGATGTCTCTCTACGTGGAGTTCAAACTTGAAAGGAAAAAGAAATAAAATATACGTTATGGAATACGATTTCAAATCAATCGAGCAGAAATGGCAGGCCTGGTGGGCCGCCAATCAGACATTCAAGGCAAAGGAAGACTCTTCAAAACCTAAATATTACGTTCTGGACATGTTCCCTTATCCTTCAGGAGCCGGACTTCACGTCGGCCATCCTCTCGGATACATCGCCAGTGACATCTTCTCCCGCTACAAGCGTCTGACAGGATTCAACGTGCTTCACCCGATGGGATATGATGCATTCGGCCTCCCTGCAGAGCAGTACGCCATCCAGACCGGACAGCACCCTGAGAAGACCACCACTGACAATATCAACCGCTATCGCCAGCAGCTCGACAGAATAGGATTCTCATACGACTGGGACAGGGAAGTGCGCACTTGCGACCCTAAGTTCTACAAGTGGACGCAGTGGGCGTTCCTTAAGATGTTCGAAAGCTGGTACAACACCGCTCTCGACAAGGCCTGCCCTATCTCGGAGCTTGAGGCCCAGTTCGCTGCCAAGGGAACCGAAGGTCTGACCGCCGCCGGTACCGAGGAACTTTCCTTCACCGCTGCACAGTGGAACGCGATGTCGGAAAAGGAGAAATCCGACGTTCTGATGAACTACAGAATCGCATACCAGGGAGAGACTTCCGTCAACTGGTGCGAGGGCCTCGGAACAGTACTCGCGAATGACGAGGTCAAGGACGGCCTTTCCGTACGTGGAGGTTTCCCTGTGGAGCAGAAGAAGATGACCCAGTGGCAGCTCAGGGTGTCCGCATATGCAGGACGCCTGCTGGACAGCCTTGACAAGCTTGCCTGGACTGACTCGCTGAAGGAAATGCAGAAGAACTGGATAGGCAAGTCACAGGGCACAGAGGTGGTCTTCGACACCGTTAACGGCGGAAAGCACCTTCCTGTAACCATCTTCACCACCCGCGTGGACACCATCTTCGGAGTCACCTTCATGGTTCTGGCCCCGGAGAGCGACCTCGTGGCAGAGCTTACCTCGGCAGAGCAGAAAGAAGCTGTCGATGAATACGTAAAGCAGGTCAAGAAGAAGACAGAGCGTGAGAGAATTTCCGAGACAAAGACCGTAACGGGAGTATTCTCAGGTTCTTACGGTATAAACCCTCTCACCGGCGAGCAGATTCCTATCTGGATTTCAGAGTACGTGCTTGCAGGATACGGTACCGGCGCCATAATGGCGGTTCCGGCACACGACAGCCGCGACTATGCTTTTGCCAAGAAGTTCAACCTTCCTATCATCCCTATCATCGAGGGCTGTGACGTCAGCGAGCAGAGCTTCGACGCCAAGGAAGGAAAGATGTGCAATTCCGGTTTCCTCAACGGACTGGACGTCAAGGTCGCCATCGAGACTGCCAAGGATTATGTAGAGGAGAAGGGACTCGGCCGCCGCAAGACCAACTACCGTCTGCGTGACGCCATCTTCTCACGCCAGAGATACTGGGGAGAGCCGTTCCCGATCTACTACAAGGATGGTATCCCTACACCTGTCCCTGAATCAGAGCTCCCTCTGGAACTCCCTGAGATCGATTCCTTCAAGCCGTCTGCAAACGGCGAACCGCCTCTTGCACGCGCCAAGGACTGGACATACAACGGATATCCTCTCGAGAAGAGCACTATGCCGGGCTTTGCCGGATCAAGCGCCTACTATCTGAGATATATGGACCCGCTCAACGGTTCCGCCCTGGTGGACAAGGATGTCAATGCCTACTGGAAGGACGTCGACCTTTATATCGGAGGTACCGAGCATGCTACCGGACACCTTATCTATTCAAGGTTCTGGAACAAGTTCCTCTTCGACCTGGGATATATCTGCGAGGACGAGCCGTTCAAGAAGCTCATCAACCAGGGAATGATCCAGGGACGTTCCAACTTCGTTTACAGAATCGTCGGAACCAATACCTTCGTCTCCCTCGGACTCAAGGACCAGTACGAAACCACTGAAATCCACGTGGATGTGAATATCGTCTACAACGACAAGCTCGACACCGAGGCTTTCAAGGCCTGGAGACCGGAGTATGCCGATGCCGAGTTCATCCTCGAGAACGGTGAGTACGTATGCGGATGGGCCATCGAGAAGATGAGCAAGTCAATGTTCAACGTAGTGAACCCTGACCTCATCTGTGATACTTATGGTGCTGATACTCTGAGACTTTATGAAATGTTCCTCGGCCCTATCGAGCAGTCCAAGCCTTGGGATACCAAGGGCATCGACGGAGTGAACCGTTTCCTCAAGAGGTTCTGGAAGATGTTCTATGACAAGGACGGTTTCATCGTGACAGACGACAAGGCCACTCCTGCTGAACTCAAGGCTCTTCACAAGCTCATCTGCAAGGAGCGCGCTGACATCGAGGCGTTCTCCTATAACACCACCATCAGTGCCTTCATGATTGCCCTCAATGAGCTTTCAGCCCTTGAGTGCCATAAGCGTGAGATACTTGAACCTATGGTGATCATGCTCTCTCCGTTCGCCCCTCATATTTCGGAGGAGCTCTGGCACGCTCTCGGACACGGGGACAGCGTCACATACGCTTCGTTCCCTGAATATGTCGAGGCTTATACCGTTGAGAACAACTGCACTTACGCAGTGTCCTTCAATGGAAAGACCCGCTTCACGGTGGATCTCCCTAAGTCTATGTCCAAGGAGGACGTCGAGGCCGAAGTCCGTGGAATGGAACAGACTGACAAGTATGTGGCCGGCCAGACAATCATCAAGGTCATCGTGGTCCCTGGAAAGATCGTGAACATCGTCGTGAAATAATCCATAATGGGCAGAAGGAAAGTATTCAGCGTTATAAGGGATTTTGTCGTACTCACTGCGGCGTGCTTCATCTTTGCATTCGCGTGGGAGGCGTTCATGATTCCCAACGGAATGTCCGCCGGCGGTATGATGGGTCTCTGCACTGTGATCCAGTATGCCACAGCAGGAATGATTCCTGCCCAGTACTCATATTTCGCTGTAAATGCCCTTCTGATTATCATTGCCGTAATTGCAATGGGCATCGGATTCGGCTTCAAGACCATCTACTGCATTGTGATGTCCTCCCTGGCAATGAGCGTCATTGACAGCTGCCCTGTCCTGCATTGTATTCCGGGCGAGTTCTTCTATGTCAATGAGACTCTGCTGATTCCCATAATAGCCGGCCTCCTGGAGGCGTTCGGCCTCGGTACCGTGCTGCGGTTCGGCGGAAGCACCGGTGGAACTGACATCATTGCGCTGATGGTGCACAAGTACTGGCCCGTATCCTTGAGCAAGGTGTTCCTTTTCTCGGATCTTGCGGTTGTCACCCTTCTGCTTTTCCTTCCGGACAAGTCGTTCGGCGACATGGTATACGGTATTGTGGAAATAGTGTCCTTCTCCTTGGTCATCGACTTTGTGGTGGGAGGAAACAAGTCTTCATATCAGCTGCTTGTGTTCTCGAACAAGCACGAGGATATAGCTGACCATATCATCAGGAACATGGACCGCGGAGTCACTCTGCTGAAGGCCCAGGGGTGGTATACGAAGAAGGACCGCGACGTCCTCCTGATTGTCATCAACAAGAAGCAGCTGCCTTCACTTACATCCGTGATAAAGGAGATCGATCCACGGGCGTTCATCTCGGTATCTTCCGCCAGCAACGTATATGGGGAAGGTTTCGAGGAGATAAAGGATGGATTCAAGAAAAGAAAAAACGATAGTAATGACAGTGAATAAGAAACAGGTGATATCCGGCATCAAAGAATATATGATGCTGATCCTGGGCATTTTGCTCTATGTACTGGGGTGGACCATCTTCCTTGTCCCGAACAACCTTATCGGAGGTGGCGTGACAGGTGCAGCATCCATCCTTCAGTATGCAACCCATGGAGCGCTGAAGATAGGCTACACTTATTTCGCGGTCAATTCAATCCTTCTTATCGCGTCTCTTTTCACTCTCGGCAAGGGTTTCGGGTCCAAGACGGTTGTCGCCATCATACTGGCCTCTGTAGGGCTCAATGTTTTCCAGACCATCATTCCGGCTGATATCTGCCAGACACTCGCGGTGGACAATGGAAAGCTGATGAGTGTCATAATGGGTGGCATAATGGTCGGAATCGGCATCGGAATGTCGATGTCCGCCGGCGGAAGTACCGGCGGTACCGATATCATCGCTCTGATAGTCAATAAATACAGAGGGGTATCCCCGGGCAGGATGATACTGATTCTGGATGTCGTTATCATATCCTCCTCAATCCTGGTCCCTTCATATACAGCATCAGGGGAATTGATGTCCCTTCCCGACAAGATCGTCACGATAGTGTACGGCCTTCTGCTCATCACTATCTGCAGCACAGTCCTGGATCTGTGGCTGACAGGTTCCAAGCAGTCTGTCCAGCTCTTTATCCTCTCCAGCAAATATGCAGAGATTGCAGATGCCATCACCGCTGACCTCCACAGGGGAGTCACTGTCCTTGACGGGCAGGGATGGTATTCCAAGAATCCGACCCACGTGCTGATGGTGCTTACCAGAAAAGCCGATCTGAACATAATGCTACGCTATATAAAGTCGATAGATTCGGACGCATTCCTTTCGGTTTCTACCGTGACAGGAGTATATGGAAGAGGCTTCGAGTCCATAAGGCTCGGGCGTCAGCGCAAGATTTCATAGCAAATCATATATTTTTTCTTCATACCCCCTCTCCCGCTATGCAGGAGAGGGTTTTTTTATAATATTTGGGTCCCCTATTCCTTTTATATTTCATAAGCCCAAATTATGGAGGCCATCAATCTATGCTTGTATGCAGCTTTATGCACCGCTCTTTTTATCATTGATTTTATAAACAATAGAGACTCTTTCATCGCCGATGGGAAAGTCAGGATCTTGGCGTGCCTTGCTGCACTGTCTGTCATGGTCATTGATTTCTTCATCGGCGGGTGCAGCCTGCCGGTTATGGATTTCGGAGCCTGCCTGGCACTGGGGGATTCGTTCTTGCTGGCGCATCCCACGTCGTTCGAGTCCGTGAGGAGACCGCTTGTCTGTATCTTTGCCGGTCAGGCGTTTGCATTGACATCCATATCACCGTTCGTGAGCATCCTGGGTGCAGTGCCCCGGTTTGTCATCCTGTCGTTTTTAGCGATTCTGCTGATAGCCGTCAACATTGTCCTTTGGGCCACTGATCGCTTTTCTGCTTTGAATCTGCTGATAAGGAGGACTGGCGGGATGCATGCTGCCACCGATGCGGGGAAGCTGGTCCATTCCCAGATGCTCTCCCTGCTTGTAGCTCTTCTGCTTGCTTCCAGTCAGCTGCCTGGAAAGTGGGTTCAGTGGGTGGGTGAGTGCATTGCGCTTCTCCTGCTTGTCCAGATGTTCGGTCTCTATTACCTTTATTGTACGGGGAGGACGTTCTTTTCCGACCGCAGGACATTGAAGGTGGAACGGGCACTGTCCGATTCTGTGAAGATGTCTTCGGATGAGGCAGGGGAAAGCGGACTCAGCATGGAGGCTATGTATGTGAGGATCCTGGAGTATATGGAGATGCACAGACCGTATCTCGACGAGAAGTTCTCCCTGTCCGATATGGCGGCGGCAATAGGAACGAACAAGGCTTATGTTTCAAGGACGGTGAATACAATGTATGGCAACAATTTCTGCCAGTTCGTCAATTATTACAGGATTCAGTATGCGGCCGACCTGATGCGGAAGGACAGGAGGCTGAAAGTGCTGGAAGTGTCGATGATGTCAGGGTTCCATTCCGTGGCGTCATTCAATATGGCATTCAAGCTGTATATGAACGACCTGCCGAGCGAATTCACTCGAAATTTCCATTCAAAAGCCCTTTCCATCCATGAGGGACAGGGGCAATGACGTGTATGTCAGACTTGCTGACGGGGTGGATGAAGGTAATCTCATGCGAATGAAGGCAGATGCCTCCGTCCGGGTTCGAACGCGGAGCGCCATACTTGAGGTCGCCCTTGATGACACATCCCATTCCGGACAGCTGGCATCTGATCTGGTGATGCCTGCCGGTCAGCAGCTCCACTTCGATGAGATGGTAGCGGTCAGTGGCGCCGAGGTACTTGTACCTCAGCCTGGCCAGCTTGGCTTCCTTGTTCCTTTCCCCGGCCTTGGCGATGAAGGATTTGTTCATCTTTTCGTTCCTTACCAGCCAGTCCTCCAGCTCGCCGCTTCTTTCAGCCGGAGCGGAGCAGCAGAGGGCCCAGTAGGTCTTGTGGACATTCCCTTCGCGGAACATCGCGGACAGCCTTTCGAGTGCCTTTGAGGTCTTGGCCAGGACGGTGATGCCGCTGACAGGCCTGTCCAGGCGATGGGGGATGCCCATGAACACTTGCCCGGGCTTCGAGTCGCGGCGGGCGATGAAAGCCTTGTATGTGTCGGCCAGACATTCGTCCCCGGTCTTGTCCCCTTGGACGATCTCGCCCGAATTCTTGTTCACTATGAGGATATGGTTGTCCTCATACAGGATCCTGTCCTGCAGGTCATTGAACTCATCTTCTGACAGTTGTCTGTAATACATCGCTTCCGGGATTGTGATTCTGCCACAAAGATATGAATAATTCTGCCAAATTGTCAGCAAAATCGAATGGCACATCTTTCGTTATATGGAATGCCGTGCGGCCCGGAAGCCGCGGTTAAACTGAAAATAAATTAAAACGTATATCGCATTATGGGAAAAATCATCGGTATTGACCTCGGAACCACAAATTCCTGTGTCTCTGTTATGGAAGGCAACCAGCCTACCGTCATCATCAACAACGAAGGGGAGCGCACCACCCCTTCAGTAGTCGCATTCACCGAAGGCGGCGAGAGGAAGGTCGGCAATCCTGCCAAGCGCCAGGCCATCACCAACCCTGCAAACACCATCTACTCCATCAAGAGATTCATGGGCGAGACCTATGACCAGGTGTCCAAGGAAATCGGCCGTGTGCCTTACAAGGTAGTCAAGGGTGACAACAACACCCCGCGCGTCGACATCAGCGGACGTCTCTACACTCCTCAGGAGATTTCAGCCATCATCCTCCAGAAGATGAAGAAGATCGCTGAGGACTATCTCCGCCAGGAAGTCACCGAGGCTGTCATCACAGTCCCTGCATACTTCTCCGACTCACAGCGCCAGGCTACCAAGGAGGCCGGCAAGATCGCAGGTCTCGATGTCAAGAGAATCATCAACGAGCCTACCGCAGCCGCTCTCGCATACGGTCTCGACAAGAAGGACAAGAACTCCAAGGTCGCAGTCTTCGACCTCGGTGGCGGTACATTCGATATCTCCATCCTCGAGCTCGGCGACGGTGTGTTCGAGGTGCTCTCCACCAACGGTGACACCCACCTCGGAGGTGACGACTTCGACGAGGTCATCATCAACTGGCTTGCCGACGAGTTCGCGAACGAGAACCACGGCATCAACCTGAAGAACGACCCTATGGCTCTCCAGAGACTCAAGGAGGCTGCCGAGAAGGCGAAGATCGAGCTTTCCAACCAGTCATCCGCTGAGATCAACCTCCCTTACATCATGCCTGTCGACGGTATTCCTAAGCATCTCGTGAAGACCCTCACCCGCGCCAAGTTCGAAATGCTCTGCGACACCCTGTTCCAGAACACCATCGAGCCTTGCCGCAAGGCCCTCGCTGACGCACATCTCAATGCTTCCGACATCGACGAGGTTCTCCTCGTGGGAGGTTCCACCCGTATCCCTAAGGTACAGGAGCTTGTCAAGAACTTCTTCGGCAAGGAGCCTAACAAGAGCGTCAACCCTGACGAAGTCGTCGCTATCGGCGCATCCATCCAGGGCGGTGTCCTCGCAGGCGACGTGAAGGATGTCCTCCTCCTCGACGTAACTCCGCTCTCCCTCGGTATCGAGACCCTCGGCGGCGTTATGACAAAGCTCATCGAGTCCAACACCACCATCCCTGTAAAGAAGTCACAGGTGTTCTCCACCGCAGCTGACAACCAGCCTTCAGTCCAGGTACGCGTCCTCCAGGGCGAGCGCCCTATGGCAAAGGACAACAAGCTCATCGGCGAGTTCAACCTCGACGGCATCGCACCTGCACCGCGCGGAATACCTCAGATCGAGGTTACCTTCAACATCGACGCCAACGGTATCCTCAACGTTTCCGCTACTGACAAGGCTACCGGCAAGGCCCAGAACATCCGCATCGAGGCTTCTTCAGGTCTGAGCGACGACGAGATCCAGAGGATGCGTGACGAGGCGAAGGCCAACGAGGCTGCCGACAAGGAGGCCAAGGAGCGCATCGACAAGATCAACAACGCTGACTCAATGGTGTTCCAGACAGAAAAGAACATGAAGGAGTACGGTGACAAGATCCCTGCAGAGAAGAAGTCCGCTATCGAAAGCGCCTGTGCAGAGCTCAAGAAGGCTGTTGAGGCCAAGGACATCGCTGCCATCGACAAGTACAATGCAGAACTCGAGGCTGCATGGCATGCCGCTTCAGAGGATATGGCCAAGGCCGCTCAGGCGGGCCAGGCCGGACCTCAGGGTCCTCAGGGCCCGCAGTACGGTCCTCAGGGTCCGTCAAACGGTCCTGAAGCTCCGGACGAGCAGTAAGCTACATCAGCATTCCACTCATATCACGGCCTCCTCGGAGGCCGTTTCTTATTTCTGTGGAGGATATGTCCACCAGGGGTGCATCGGACATGATGCGGATCCTGTATCTGTCGCCGCCTTCTTCATTGATGAGGGAATCCTTGATGGTTTCGGCGTCGTAGCCGGTGCGCGGGAATACGACCACACCGTATTCGACAAGGATGCGGCGGTAGTCCCTCCAGCGGTTGAAGCCGGCTAAGTTGTCGGCCCCTATCACGAGGGTGAAATCATATTCGGGGTCGCGCGCCTTCAGGGCGTCGAGGGTCCTGATGGTGTACTGGGGAGGCTCCATTGTCAGTTCTATGTCATCCACGAGGACATTGAGCTCAGGATGGCGGGCGACTGCCGCGACGGCGGCATTGAACCTGTCACGGGCGGTGAGATTGTTCTCCGCGCCCTTGAAAGGGCTCTGCGGGGAGACAATCAGATACACAAGGTCGAAGGCCTGCTCGCGCGTCAGGTATTCCATTATGGCCTTGTGGCCTATGTGCAGCGGGTTGAAGGAGCCGGAATAGACAGCGGCTCTCTTACTGGCCAAGAAACGTGTCCACGACCTCCTCGGACTCGTGCAGGGCTGTCTGAAGGTCGTCATTGATAAGGATATGGTCGAACTTGTCGGCGTAGGTCATCTCTTCGGCGGCCTTGGCCACGCGCTTCTCGATCTCCTCCATGGAGTCGGTGCCGCGGCCGATGAGCCTTTCCCTGAGGACCTCCACGCTCGGAGCCTGGATGAAGACGGACAGGGCCTTGTCACCGAAGTATTCCTTCAGGTTCACTCCGCCCTTGACATCCACGTCGAAGATGATGACGTGGCCCTTGGCCCAGATGCGCTCCACCTCTTCCTTGAGGGTGCCGTAGAAGCGTCCTTCATATACTTCCTCATACTCGACGAACTCGTCGCGCGCTATCCTGTCGCGGAACTCCTGTACGTCGATGAAGTAGTACTCCACTCCGTCCTTCTCCTCTCCGCGCGGGGCGCGGGAAGTGGCGGATATCGAAAATTCGAGTTCAGGGTGCAGGGAAAGCAAGTGGTTGACGACGGTGCTTTTGCCCGAGCCCGATGGAGCTGAAAATATGAGAACTTTATTGGCCATAGCTGTTTAATATTTCGACAAAAATAACTAAATTTGCGTGATTTATCGGTTAAAGTGTTTAAATAACTATACAAAATCAAATTATGGTATCTTACAAAGAATTGGGTCTTGTGAACACAAGAGATATGTTTGCAAAGGCTGTTGCAGGCGGATATGCTATCCCTGCATTCAATTTCAACAACATGGAGCAGCTCCAGGCTATCGTGATGGCAGCCGCCGAGACCAAGTCTCCTGTTATCCTCCAGGTTTCAAAGGGCGCACGCAAGTATGCAAACGCAACCCTTCTCCGCTACATGGCTGAAGGTGCTGTCGCTTATGCAAAGGAACTCGGCTGGGAGAATCCTCAGATCGTCCTCCACCTTGACCACGGTGATTCATTCGAGACCTGCAAGGACTGCGTTGACACAGGTTTCTCTTCAGTAATGATCGACGCTTCCTCTCTTCCATACGAGGAGAACATCGCTCTTACAAAGAAGGTTGTTGAGTATGCACACCAGTTCGACGTTACCGTAGAGGCTGAGCTCGGCGTTCTCGCCGGTGTAGAGGATGAGGTTTCATCTGCAGTCTCACATTATACAAAGCCTGAGGAAGTCATCGACTTCGCCACCCGTACAGGCTGCGATTCACTCGCAATCTCCATCGGTACTTCACACGGTGCTTACAAGTTCACCCCTGAGCAGTGCACCCGTGACCCTAAGACCGGCAAGCTCGTTCCACCTCCACTCGCATTCGACGTTCTCCACGAGGTTGAGAAGAAGCTCCCTGGATTCCCTATCGTTCTCCACGGATCATCTTCAGTCCCTCAGGACGAGGTCGACACCATCAACGCTTTCGGCGGCAAGCTTCCTGATGCAGTAGGTATTCCTGAGGAGCAGCTCCGCGAGGCTTCTAAGAGCGCTGTCTGCAAGATCAACATCGACTCCGACTCACGTCTTGCCATGACCGCTGCAGTCCGCAAGCATCTTGCTGAGAACCCTAGCCACTTCGATCCACGCCAGTACCTCACCCCTGCACGTGACAACATGAAGAAGATGTACATCCACAAGATCGTCAACGTCCTCGGTTCAGACAACAAAGCTTAATTTCAATACGCAATAGAAAATGCGGTCCTCCAAACGACCGCTTTTTTTAATCATTTATATCAGAATATGGATAAACTCAGTTATGCATTGGGAATGAGCATCGCCCAGAGCCTTGCACAGTCAAACGTTCAGAAGCTCGACTATGAAGATTTCAAGAATGGCGTGAAGGACAGCCTCGAAGGCGCAAAGCCCGCCCTTTCAATGGAGGAGGCCAACTCCGTCCTGAACGACTTCTTCGCCAAGGCTGAGGCCGAGGCCAATGAAAAGCAGGCCGCAATGGCAGCCGCTTTCAAGGCGGAGGGCGAAAGCTGGCTCAAGGAGAACGCAAAGAAGGAGGACGTTGTGGTCCTTTCAAGCGGTCTTCAGTACAAGGTCATCAAGCAGGGCAACGGAAAGAGGCCGGGCAGGACCAGCAAGGTCCGCTGCCACTATGAGGGCACCCTTACGAACGGAATGAAGTTCGACAGTTCATACGACAGGAACGAGCCTGCAGTATTCGGCCTGAACCAGGTCATCAAGGGCTGGACGGAAGGTCTCCAGCTTATGTCTGAGGGTTCTATCTACGAGCTCTACATCCCTTATCAGCTCGCATACGGTGAGGCCGGGGCTCACGGAAGCATCCCTCCTTGTGCGGCTCTCGTATTCAAGGTAGAACTTCTTGAGGTCCTCTAATGGAACTTATCGTTGACAGCGGAGCCACCAAGGCCGGCTGGTTCGCAGTGGAAGGGCGTGAAATCATCCGGGAGGTTAAAACTTCCGGGATGAATTTCGCGACCATGTCCTCCGAGGCGGTTTATGCATTGATCCTTCAGGCAAGGGATGCAATGGAGGGGCTTTCCTTCTCCGGCGTCCATTTCTATGCCGCCGGGCTCATCGAGGGTTCGGAGGTTTTTGCCAATGCCGTTGCGGCGCTTTCGGCTGCATTCCCCGGCACTCCGGTGGAGTGTGCGTCGGATATGCTTGCTGCTGCGCGCGCTGTGTGCGGGCGCGGGACCGGCATCGCCGCCATCCTGGGCACGGGGTCGAACAGCTGCTTCTTTGACGGAGCGAACATTGTTTCGAATGTCCGCTCGGGCGGGTTCATCCTCGGCGACGAGGGCGGAGGCGCCTGCCTTGGCAAGCTTTTCCTGTCAGATTATATCAAGGGGCTTGTCCCCGAGCCTCTGGCTTCCGAGTTCGGCGCCGCCTTTGATGTGGATTATATGACCGTTGTCGGGCGTGTCTACCGTGAGGAGGCACCGTCGGCGTATCTCGGAAGTTTCGCTCCGTGGATCCTTGAGAGGCGTGCGTCCAGCGATTATGTGCGCACTCTGGTGGATTCCAGCCTGGAGTCATTCTTCGACCGTTCTCTGATGCGGTATGGCCGCAGTGACGTGCCTGTCGGGTTCATCGGCAGTTACGCTGTTGCGTGCGGGGATATCATCAGGGAGATTGCGGCGCGCCGCGGTGTCAGGATTTCTAAAATCATCGCCAACCCTGTTGACGGGCTGGCGGAATATCATTGCTTATGATAGAGAAGTATCCGTCGGAACTGCTGCAGAACGCTGTGGAGGCGATAGGTTCGCTTCCGGGCGTGGGTTCGCGCAGCGCTTTGAGGCTGGCGCTCCATCTTCTGGGGCAGCCGAAGGAGAACGTCCACCATTTCACAGAGGCTATCAACCGTCTTGCGGACGAGGTGCAGTATTGCTGTGACTGTATGATGATTTCAGATTCTGAGAGGTGCTCCATTTGTTCCGACCATACGCGCGACCATAATACTATCTGTGTTGTGGAGAGCGTCCGTGATGTGATGAGCATCGAGGCTACTGGGCAGTACCGTGGTGTCTATCACGTTCTTGGCGGCATCATTTCCCCTATCAACGGCATCGGCCCGTCGGATCTCACCATCCGTCAGCTCGTCGACAGACTTGCTGCCCTTTCGGCTGTGGAGGTGTCGTCTGAGGATCGTCCTGCTTCGCAGGACCCCTCCCATCTTCGATGGGCCCCTCCCTCTTACGGTGCCGAGGGTGGCACGGATCCTCAGACGACACCTCCACAGCCGATGAACGGGAACCGGATAGAGGTGATACTGGCGCTGAGCGGGGATGTGGAAGGGGAGACGACATCTTTCTATATCTACCGGCAGATAGCCGGGCTGGGCGTTAAAGTGTCCACGCTGGCCAGGGGACTGGGATTCGGCGACGACCTTGAGTATGCTGATTCTCTGACACTTGGAAGGTCGATTGTAAACAGAACTGTATTCAAGCCATAGTCCTGTATGGAGACTGTCCTTTTCAATATACTGTTTGCATTGTCACTGTGCGCCGACTGCTTCGCCGTCTCGCTCTGCTCGAGCGTAACCTTGAAGACTGTCAGATGGAAGGACGTGCTCAGAGTGGCGCTGGCATTCGCTGTAATCCAGACAGGACTGCTGCTCGCAGGATGGGCTTTCGGAAGTTTCCTGGCAGGCCTTCTGACGAAGATTGCCCATATCATCGGCTTCCTGCTGCTGCTTTATGTGGGCGGCTCGATGTTCATCGAGGGCATCAGGGGAGAGGATGAAGTGAAGGACCTGAACGGTCTGAAGAACGTTATCATCGGAGGCATTGCCACAAGCATTGATGCGCTGGCGGTAGGGGTTTCATTGTCAATGGATTCCAGACCTTGGGGCGAGGTGATGCCGATGGCCCTGGCGGTGTTCGCCGTGACGGCGCTGTCGGTGTTGGCGGGCATTTTCGGTGGAAAGACCATCGGCTCCAAGGCGGGCAGGTGGGCTGAAATTGCGGGTGGGCTGGTCCTTGTCGGCATCGGTGTCTCCATTCTGTTGTAATTTTCTTGGCAGCAGAGGCTTGTATTATTGAAATTACTTTATACCTTTGCAGGCTGACTTCTCCGTAATGTCAGCCTGACACGAGTGTTTAACCCTTCCGGCCTGCTGCCCCGGCCGGATAAAGAAAGGGAGAGGTATGATCAATATTTTCTACAGACTCGGTGACAGCGTCGACTATCGCCAGTCCGAAACGGAGTTCGCAAGGCTGGACCGCGGGTCAGTCCTCTGGATTGACCTCATGGATCCGACCGGCGAAGAAAAGAGAGCCACAGAAAGATTCCTTGGCACTGAAATCCAGACACGTGCGCAGGCGGAGGAGATCGAGAGTTCATCCCGCTTCTCCGAGAACGACACTGCCATTTTCGCCAACACGAATTATCTTACCCCTACCGGAGACGAATACAGTTCCGACCCGGTTTCCTTCATCATTGTCGGCAAGATCCTTACAACCCTTCACGAGATTCCGCTGCGAAGCGTAACGAGCCTGCAGCAGAAGCTCTGCGCCAAGCCGCAGCTCTTCCCTTCAGGGTGGAACATCTTCCTGGCGATGCTCGACCAGAGAATCGACCTTGACGCCGATATCGTGGAGATCCTTTCCAAGGAAACAGCACGCTTTTCCAGAAGGATCAACCAGCAGGAGGATATCAATGAGGACTTCCTCCTGGATATCAATCAGTTGCAGGAGAATACGATGATTGTCCGCGAGAACGTGGTGGACAAGCAGAGGCTTGTTTCGAACCTCGTGAAGAGCGACAGGTTCCCTGATGAGCTGGAGCCTAAGTTCAATGTCCTCCTGCAGGATATCGCCTCACTGATAAACCATACGAACTTCAGTTTCGAACGTCTTGAGTATCTGCAGGATACGGTGGTGGGTCTTATCAACCTCGACCAGAACAGGATCATGAAGATCTTCACTCTGGTTTCCCTTCTCCTCATGCCTGCTACCCTCGTGGCGAGTTTCTACGGAATGAACGTGAAGCTGCCTCTGGAGGGATGGAATCTGGCGTGGCTGGGCATCATCGGAATAATGTGTCTGCTGGTTCTGGCACTGTTCTTCGCGTTCAAGAGAAGAAAATTGCTCTAAAGGACTGAAAATTTGTTTGTTAATCAGAAAAATTGACTATCTTTGCACGCTTTTCGGAAGGCGTGCTTTTTTATGCCCTTCCCAAGCACAAGAATAATGTTAAACCCCTAGTTTGTTTTAATTTACAAAATTATGGCAGAATTTTTAAACGCATCAGTTGCTCCTGAGAATTTCGATTGGGATGCATTTGAAGGCAATTCCGCATTCTCCGGCGAGGAGAAGCAGAAAATCCAGGAAGCTTACGACCAGACTCTCTCAAAGGTCGTTGAGAACGAAGTTGTAGAAGGTGAAGTCACCGCTATCAACAAGCGCGAAGTTATCGTTACCATCGGTGGAAAGAGCGAGGGTGTCATCTCCGCTCCTGAATTCCGTTACAACCCTGACCTCAAGGTCGGTGACAAGGTTGAGGTTTTCGTAGAGTCCGCTGAGGACAGGAAGGGACAGCTTGTAATCTCCCACAAGAAGGCCCGCGCTCTCAAGTCATGGGACAAGGTCAATGAGGCGTACAACAATAACGACATCGTCAAGGGCTTCGTAAAGACCCGCACAAAGGGTGGTATGATCGTCGACGTATTCGGAATCGAGGCATTCCTTCCAGGTTCCCAGATCGACATCAAGCCTATCCGTGACTACGATGTATATGTAAACCAGACAATCGACTTCAAGATCGTAAAGATCAACCAGGAGTTCCGCAATGTAGTCGTTTCACACAAGGCCCTCCTCGAGGCAGAGCAGGAGCAGAAGAGAAGCGAGCTCATCAGCAAGCTCGAAAAGGGACAAGGCCTCGAAGGAACAGTCAAGAACATCACCAACTACGGTGTATTCGTTGACCTCGGCGGAGTGGACGGTCTCATCCATATCACTGACCTCTCATGGGGCCGCGTGAACCATCCAGAGGAGTTCGTACAGCTCGATCAGAAGATCAAGGTTGTCGTTCTCGATTTCAACGAGCAGCAGAAGAGGATCGCCCTCGGTTACAAGCAGCTCACTCCACATCCTTGGGATGCACTCGATGCTGACCTCAAGGTAGGTGACAAGGTTAACGGTAAGGTCATCCTCATCGCTGACTACGGCGCATTCGTGGAGATCGTTCCAGGTGTAGAGGGTCTCATCCACGTTTCAGAGATGAGCTGGTCTCCACGCCTCCACTCAGCACAGGAGTTCCTCAAGGTAGGTGACGAGGTTGAAGCTCAGATCCTCACCATCGACCGCGAGAACAGGAAGATGTCCCTCGGTCTCAAGCAGCTCTCAGCAAACCCTTGGGAGAGCATCCGCGAGAAGTATCCAGTAGGCTCACAGCAGAAGGCCGTTGTCCGCAACATCACCAACTTCGGTGTATTTGCAGAGCTTGAGGACGGTGTAGAGGGTCTCGTTCACATCAGCGACCTCTCTTGGAACAAGATCAAGCATCCTTCAGAGCTTGTTGCAGCCGGTGACACCATCGACGTTCAGATCCTTGACTTTGACGAGACCAACCATAAGCTCAGCCTCGGTCACAAGCAGCTTCTCCCTAACCCTTGGGATGAGGTTGAGGCCAAGTACATCGTAGGCTCTACAGTAGAGGGAACCATCGCTTCCGTTACTGACAAGGGCGCAGTCATCACCCTCGAAGGCGACGCTGAAGGCTTCGCATTCAACCGCGAGATCGTCAAGGAAGACGGCAAGGCTGCAGTTGCAGGCGAGACCCTTCCATTCCGCGTGGTTGAGCTCCGTCGCTCTACCCGCCGCATCCTCCTCTCACACGTAAGAACTTACGCTGAGGCTAAGGAGAAGGCAGTCGTAGCTGAGGCTGAAAGCGCAAAGAAGGCCATCAAGAAGGTTAACTCTTCAGTTGAGAAGACCACTCTCGGTGACATCGACGCTCTTGCAGCTCTCAAGGAAAAACTCGAGAAAGGTGAATAATAATGGATTTCACTCTTAAAATAATGGGCACGGCTTCGGCCAAGCCCGTTATTGACAGATTTCAGAGCGCCCAGGTACTTTGCGTACACGGGCGCTCGTTTTTAATCGATTGTGGCGAAGGGGTGCAGGTGCAACTCCAGCGCTACAAGGTCTCTATCCAGAAGATCGATTCCATCTTCATCTCACATATCCACGGAGACCACGTCTTCGGCATTTTCGGCCTGCTGTCGACTATGGGCATGCTCGGGCGTACAGTGCCGCTGAACATCTATGCACCTGTTTCCTTCGGCCCTATCCTGAAGTTCTTCCTTTCGTACTATGGAGAAGGTGTCGGTTTTGAAATCAGGCACGTCACATTAAAGATGAAGGCACCGGAGACGGTGTATGAGACAAAATCGCTCGAGATCCAGGCTTTCCCTCTTAACCACGCCATCGAGACTTTCGGCTTCCTGTTCAGGGAAAAGGCACCGCAGCGCAACATATACAAGGACATTCTGGACAGGTATGACCTGACACTTACCGAAATAGGCACCTTGAAGAGAGGTGAGGACGTAGTCCGTCCTGCGGGGGTAGATGAAGGAGTGACTTTCCTGAACGGTTTCGAAAAGCACTCCGGGACTTCCGAGCCGCTTGTCATCTCCGCAGCGGAGGCAACATATGTCCCTTGGACTCCGCGCAGCTATGCATACTGTTCAGATACAGCACCTTTCGATGAACTGCCATCCTGGGTGAAGGGGGTTGACATCCTCTATCACGAAAGCACATATCTTTCCCAGCACGCTGACCTGGCAGCCAAGCGCCATCATTCCACAACCCTGCAGGCGGCGCAGTGTGCCCAGGATGCCGGAGCCGCCAGGCTTGTCATCGGCCATTACTCTTCCCGCGAACGGGACGAAAAGAAATATGAGGCCGAGTGCCGCACCGTCTTCCCTGAAACCTATGCCGCCTCGGACGGCTCTATCTTTGATATCCCCGTGAAGAAACAATAATCTCCCTCGCGCGTGGAGGCTTTCTCTGCCGCTGACTGCCCGGCATTCCGGTGGATGACCGTCCTCTGGAACAGCCCGCCGTTTCTCCACCTTCATACAACCTTCGGGCATTTCCCGAAGGTTAATCGATTTTCGCGTCCATCTCTGCACAACCTTCGGGCATTTCCCGAAGGTTAATACGGATACGGAAATGGAATTATGGAAAAATTACAAATCGTTTTGGGCAGTAATGCTGCATACAACGACATAGAAACAATATGAGTGACCTAGACGAGTGGGATTGCCCCACATCTAGGTCACACAGCGTGCCTGCAGGCACTTCCTGCGGGATAGACTGCACTAGGTGAATTTGTAGTTGGCATTGAAAAGACTTGGAACACCGCCTCTTGTTAACTAATTGATAATCAGGCGTGATTATTTTGGGTGGGTTCCAAGTGGGCAAATTAAACCCCTACTTGGGACATATACCATTGTTTGACGATATTCAGAGGCGTATTCCTGTCCCAAGTCATTCGCGGACATTTATCCCTAACCGGGAGGGTGAGGGATGATTCAGGCGACAGGAGGCATCGGGCCCGATGGAAGATATCATGAAGTACGCTGTTATTTGAACAGAATTCATATCTATTCTTATGGATCTTCCAAATTTTATCAAGAATAATCATCACTTCGATTCAACGTTGTAATTAGTAGATATATGCTGCGCTCAAAGGGGCGTTCCGCCCCTGGCCGCGCGGCCTTCCCCGGAGAAGTTTTTCATAG
>JAZLLA010000061.1:0-34961 GCA_045597895.1 Candidatus Cryptobacteroides sp.
CAATGGCCCTGATATCGGGATAGTGCGTATCATTCTCATATAGTTCCGCTATCTCCGCAAGGGAGAATCCGAGCTGCTTGAGCTGTACGATTGAGAGAAGCTTCTGCAGCTGGTCCGGGCTGTAATAGCGGTATCCTGTCCACATGTCCACTATGCCGGGCTTCAGAAGCCCTATTTTCTCATAGTGACGCAACGTCCTGACCGTAACCCTTCCGAGTCTGGAGAACTCGCCGATTTTATACTTTGTCTGTGCCATCATCAAAGCGCTTTGGATGTTAACGGATGCAAAGATAATATATGACCTAAGGTACGAGTCAAGAGGTCAAAGCAGTTTTTTCACATTTTTCAATAGTGTTGGGGAGTTGAGCGGCATTTGTCATTAATTTGGGTTAACTTTGTTGTGGAAATCAATGATTGTATGAAAGGACCGGATACAAACAGGATAGAATCGATGTTCGATTCGATAGCGGTGGACTATGACAGGCTGAACCATCTTCTTTCACTGGGAATCGACAGGACGTGGAGACGCCGTGCTTTGAAATGGATCGTGGATGGAGAGGAACCGAGCAAGGTACTGGACATCGCCTGCGGCACCGGGGATTTCAGCATTGACATTGCCCGGAAGGGCGGAGACAGGGTTGAGGTGACCGGAGTGGACCTTAGCGAAGGGATGCTGAAGGTGATGGAACGCAAGGTGGAGAAAGCAGGCCTTACAGGCAGGATCAGCTGCGAACAGGGGAACAGCGAGGCGATGAGGTTCAGGGAGAATGAGTTCGAGCGGGCTACGATTGCCTTTGGAATAAGGAATTTCGAGAACCGGGAGGTGGCGCTGCGGGAGATCCTGCGGGTGCTCAAACCGGGAGGAAGGCTGGTCATCCTGGAGCTGTCAGTGCCGTCGAACGCCATGCTCAGATGGTGCTACAAGGTGTATTTTCTGAATATTCTTCCATGCATCGGCGGGCTCATCTCCGGGGACAAGGCCGCGTACAGATACCTGCCGGCTTCAGTACTGAAGTTCCCGGGCAAGATGGAATGGATGGCGACAATGACGGAATGCGGATTCAGGAACGTAAGCCACAAGGCCTTTACTTTCGGAATCTGCCGTATGTATATAGGAGAGAAGTGATATGACGGTAAAGTCTTGCATTACATCGATGCGGCTGAGGACACTGCCGCTCTCATTGGCAGGAATAATCTTCGGTGTGGCGCTGGCTTCCACAGTGGTGGAGCTGAGAGCCTCCGCGGTGGTCACTCTGATGCTCACGGCTGCGCTGCTGCAGATATTGTCAAACCTTTCCAACGAGCTGGGTGACGCCCTGCACGGCACCGACGCCGCTTCAGAAAGGCAGGGGATGCATTATTCAATAATGGACGGTGAGATGACGGTGGAGCAGATGAAGGGGCTGATAGCCGTTATCGCCGGCCTTTGCTGCATCAGCGGTCTGGTGATGGTGTGGTGCAGCTTCGGAACCGTGTTCGCGCCGGCACCATTGGCCATACTGGCACTGGGAGCCGTGACCATCTGGGCAGCGATGCACTACACTCTGGGAAAGAATCCATACGGATACCGCGGGCTCGGTGACATTTTCGTCTTCATCTTCTTCGGGCTCGTACCTTGCCTGGGCGGTGCATACCTGTGTTCGCATACATTTGCTCCGGTCTGGACCCTGCCGGCTGCAGCTGTCGGTCTCTGGAGCGTGGGAGTCCTGAACGTTAACAATATCCGTGATATGAAAACCGATGCCGCGACGCGCGTCACCGTAGCTATCAAGCTGGGAGAGAAACGTTCCAGAATATATCAGGATATACTGATCTGCGCCGGATGGCTGATGATGGCGGCTTTCATCGGTCTTTGCCTGTCGGAAGATTCCGGCTTTGTGGTGAAAAGGCTGACCGTTTTCATCACAGTACCGTTTTTCGTGATGCATCTGCGGGGAGTCGGCAATCGCAAGGACAGGGAACTGGACCCGATGCTTCCGCTTCTGGTGATGAGCACGTTCGCCACTTCGCTCCTTTTCTGCATAGCGGTGAGCTGACATACAGAATCATAAAAAAACACGGGGTAATTCGAGGTTTTTATGAATTGATATGTTTTTGTCTGTATCCTTGCATAGTTTTGCGATGAAAACAAGGCCGGCGGAAGGCGGCGATCAAAACTATGCGGTACAGAACATCGGTTCACAAAATCACACTCTTTGGACTTTCGTCCGTGCCTGTGAAGGCACACAAGGCCCTTCTGGGCCGAATATTCGTTATTTGCTTGCTATTTGATGCCGGTGTTTGGTCCGTGTCCTGCGATTCCGCCGACCTATTTTCAGATTCCACGCAAGTGAGCACCACGCTCTTCCTGCCTGAGATCCATATCCTGGACACAAACCCGACCAGGGCTGCGTATGAAGGATACGGGAACATTTCGCGGCTCGACATTTTCGTCTTCAACGACGACAAGACCCGGAAGCTGGACTCATACAGCAGCATAGGAAGGCCCGAAACGGCCTATATCACCGTCTCTTCAGGAGCCGGGGACAAACTGGTGGTGATCTTCGCCAACTGCAACGGAAAAACGTTCACCTCCGATGAAATATGCAATTACGATGCACTCGAAAATATCAGATGGCATCTGGAGGACGAAGACCCCGGAAGGCCGGTGATGAGCGGAGAGTGTCAGATCAATGCAGGAGAGGAAGGATACACCCCTGTCCGGCTGACACCGGTGATGGCCGATATCTGCCTCGATTTCATAAGATGTGACTTTTCCGGACGTGGATACTCGGGCAAGACCCTTCTGAACGCTTGCGCATATCTGACGAACCTGTCAGGAAGCAGCGAAATAATGAGGCAGAACGGATTCCATATCACCGAACTCGAAAACGAAGGAAGGCTGGACGATGCATATCTGTCCAGGATGAAGCATCCGGAAATGATATACAGGACGTTCAAGCCGTCGCAATGGTCTCCGATAAATCTGCACTGCTATCCAAATGACGGTGGAGACGGGCTTCTGGGGAGCCCACGGACGCGGCTGGTCATCCAGGGGGACATAGACGGGACCACCTACTACTACCCCATCGAGATCAACAGGGAAGGTTTCGGATACACCAACGGCCAGCCCGGCGTCGGAAGGAACATCAAATACTCCTACGGGCTTACCATCACCCGGAAAGGAAGCCTCGACCCCGACACCCTCATAGGACCGGACGACATAGTGGAGCAAGGATGGATAAAGCTGAACCCGGGGAACTTCATAACTGGAACCGTGGGTCAGAAAGTGCATATCTGGTGCGATGTATATCCCGAAAATACGTCTGTGGACATCTGCCGCGAAGACCTGGACTACGACGTCGGGAGAGGGATATACACCTATGAGATGGACAGTGACGGACACGGAGTCACCCTGACGCTCAGAGATGGAGGATCGGGGATGTTCACCATCGACGCAGGCCCCCCTGTCAACGACGGTTTCCTGGTGGTTGTGATTGTAGACCCTTAGGGGAGATCATCCGGTTATGCCGAGACGTCCCGCCATCCACTCCTTCACCACCTTCTGTCCCTCCGCGGACGCACGGTCCAGAGAATTGAAGCAGCAGAATTTCGCGGACGTACACAGGTCGAAACCCGACAGGAC
Organism: Candidatus Cryptobacteroides sp.; assembly: GCA_045597895.1. Classification (GTDB taxonomy): domain Bacteria; phylum Bacteroidota; class Bacteroidia; order Bacteroidales; family UBA932; genus Cryptobacteroides. Next base: position 3,626 of record JAZLLA010000061.1, read on the forward strand.
TGACCGCAGGTACTCCATCTCGTCAGAAGAGCTTCTCTTCGGTTTAAGATACAGCAGTGAGCCTTTGAAAGGACGTTTTTCAAGCAGACCGGCCTCATCGGCAAGAAGGGTGCACAGTTCCTGTGGATGGAACTGGGACGGGTCACGGAAGCGATGGTCGGCATTGATCTGAAGCACTCCCGGATGAGAAGCCTCGAACCCGGCCATCAGGGACCGGAGCATGGAGACAGGGGTATGGCCGAAATACAGGAAACTCCTGCGCCCTCCCAGAGCATCGGCGGCATTCACCATCGCATCCTTCAGACCGAAACGCTTGTGGCCCCTGGTTGAGGGTTTGAGGACCCTCCAGACCTTCGGAACAAGGCAGGAAATTCTGTCGGCATACACCACAGGACGGCCGTCCTCGGTGAACAGGTCCGAACGGTCAAGCGGTCTGAGAACCAGAAAATCATCATTCAGATATATGAAATGCTCGCTAAGCCCGGGAATCTTCCATATCATTGTCTCTACTGACAGAGAATTGAACACAGGAAGGCATCCGGGACAGTCCCCGAACAGGATATCCTGGTCCACCACCTCCACCGAAGTGGTACGTTCCGGGAAATGAACATCCAGGAATTCATCCAGAAGCGGGTCCTGGGCGGGAGTGACAATGAAGATTTTCCTCAGGAAAGGAGCGAATCTCAGAAGCGACGATACGCAGTACTTGACCTCCCCCACGCTGGCATACCTTGTATCCCCCGCAATATCATCGAACGATGACAGAGGAGTGCCGTTCAGCCAGGCATTCTTCTTCGCCCTCCAGACGGGATCCCCCCCGTCCACCCAGGTAACAACGGCATCTATTGCAAACTCACTCACAGCTCGAATCCGGATTTAATAGGGAAAGCCCTTCTGAAGGCCTCCAGCCACTTTTCCCTCAGTTCTGTATATGTTTCTTCCGGCACTTTAACATCATTGACACACATCACCTTCCTGTCAGGATGCGCAATGAAGCCGCACAGCTTGTCGGCAGACGTAACCGCAAGGGAGAAATGCTTCCTCGAAAGCTTCCTGTCCACCGTCCTGCCGGTAAAGCGGAGAAAGTCGCAGAAGAAGTAATAGTTCACATTGCAGTCCTCGCGCACTCTGGTGACAGAATCGAGGATCTCAGCCTCAACCTTTCCGAACGCCTCCTCACATCCGCTTTTCAGCAGCGGAGTGCAGATATGCTGAGGCCTGACGAACTGCAGCCCCCTGCGTACGCATGCAGCCGCGGCCGCCAGCCTGTCAGAATTCCGGGTATGCCTCAAATATTGCGAAAAACAGAATAAATGCCTTGAAAAATGAATGACCGCCCTGCCGCCGTCGAAGAAATCCTCCGGCACGCAGTCCATCATCGGGAAGAAATCGTCATTGAAATAAACGAACTCCTCCCCCAGCCCCGGGATGCGCCACATGAAAAGCTCTATAGCCGTACTGTTGAACACCGGCAGAAAGCGCTCGGGAATGATTTCGGAATGAAGGACAATATGTACACGGCTGCGGTCCACCCAGGAAGGCACCTGGCTCTCCCGCGCCACTACGAGGAACACATTCTCCACGAAAGGCATATGCCTTTCAATGCCTCTGAGCAGGAAGGGAAGCGTCCCCCAGTCACGGAAACGCTTGGCCGTGGCCGCTCCATCGACGAAGGACCTGTAATCCTCCAGCCAGAGCGGATCCTTGCCGTCCACGTATGTAATCACAGCATCCATCAGGCACCCAAGTATTTGGCGGTGAAAGTACCGCCGTGACGTACAAGATTCTCAGGCGTGCCCTCGAAGACCACTTCGCCTCCCCTGTCACCGGCGTCAGGGCCAAGGTCAATGACCCAGTCCGCGGAACGGATCACGTCAAGGTTATGCTCGACCACCACAAGCGAATGTCCCTTCGCCAGAAGGGAGTCGAAGGCTTTCAGGAGCTTCTCGACATCATAGAAATGAAGGCCTGTGGTAGGTTCGTCGAAGATGAACATTATCTTCTGCGAGGACTTGGACTCGCTGAGTGCAAGGAAGTAAGCGAGCTTGATCCTCTGGCTCTCTCCGCCTGAAAGGGTGCTGCTGCTCTGACCCAGTTTAATATATCCCAGGCCGACATCCACCAGAGGTTTGAGTTTCTTTGCAATGGACTGCGCCAGGTCCTCCTTCCCGGCGCCGAAGAACTCTATCGCCTCATCCACGCTCATGTTCAGGATGTCGTCGATGTTCCTGCCGTTGTAACGGACTTCCAGAATGTCCTGCTTGAATCGCTTGCCGCCGCAGGACTCGCAGAGCATGGTCACGTCGGCCATGAACTGCATCTCTATCTTCACATAACCGTCTCCCTGGCACTCAGGGCAGCGGCCACCGTCCTGATTGAAGGAGAAATGGTTGGGCATGTAGCCATTGATACGGGCATATTGCTGCTCGGAGAGCAGTTTTCTGATGTCGTCGTAGACTTTCAGGTAGGTTACGGCGTTCGAGCGGCTGCTCTTGCCGATAGGGTTCTGGTCGACGTACTCCACGCGGGTGATGCGGTCGAGGTTGCCGCCGAGACCGCGGTGGGTGCCAGGCAGGTCGCCGCTTTCATTGATCTTCCTGAAGAGGGCCGGATAGAGGATGTCGCCTACGAGGGAGGACTTGCCACTGCCGCTGACTCCGGTCACTACCGTCAGGACTCCGAGCGGGAACTTCACGTCGATGTTCTTCAGATTGTGCTCCATAGCGCCCTGTACGCTGATATAGTAGCTCCAAGGGCGTTTCTCACGTACATAGCGCTTCCTGGTGTCGGAAAGGTACTGGAGAGTGAGCGAACGCTCCATCTCCGTGGCTGTGGCCGAAGAGGAACCCACCTTGCCTTTGAACACTATTTCGCCGCCGTTGAGGCCGGCCTTCGGGCCCATGTCGATAAGCAGGTCCGCGGCGCGGATTATCTCTTCATCGTGCTCCACCACGACGACGGTGTTGCCGATGTCCCTCAAACGCTTCAGCACGGAGATCAGGCGGTCGGTATCGCGCGGATGAAGTCCGATGGACGGTTCGTCGAGGATGTACATCGAGCCCACGAGGGAGGAGCCTAGGGCGGTGACAAGGTTTATGCGCTGGCTTTCACCGCCGGAGAGGGTGTTGCAGGTGCGGCTGAGGGTCAGGTAGCCGAGTCCCACGTCCAGGATGCACTTGAGCCTGGTGACGATTTCGTCGACCGGTCCCTTCACGACCGCCCTTTCATATTCTGTCAGTTCAAGATTCTCTATCCACTCCAGGGCCTGCTCGACGTTCATATCGAGGACCTCGGCGATGTTCTTCCCGCAGATGCGCACGTAAAGGGCCTCCTTGCGGAGCCTGCTTCCGTGGCATTCGGTGCAGTCGGTGCGGCCGGAGAAGCGGCCCAGCATATATCTGAACTGTATCTTGTATTTCTGGGTTTCCACCCAGCGGAAGAATTCATTGATTCCGACGATGGAATAATCGTCATCCTCCGAAGACTCGCTGTTCCAGATGAGGTCCAGCGCCTTCTTGGGGAGCTTGCAGTATGGCTCGAAGATAGGTATTCCGTGCTTTTCAGAGGCCTGGACAAGACGATCCTTGAACCAGCCCATCTTCTCCCCCCTCCAGCAGGCGATGGCACCGTCGTAGATGCTCATCGTCTTGTCAGGGACGACAAGGTCCTCGCTGACTCCTATTATCTTTCCCAGCCCCCCGCAGACAGGGCACGCGCCCAGCGGGCTGTTGAAGCTGAACAGATACTCGTCGGGCTGGCGGAATGTCATCCCGTCGAGTTCGAAACGGCTGCAGAACGAGTGCATCGCGCCGTCCAGGGACAGATGCATGGTCCCTTCCCCTTTAGAGAAAGCGTTCTCGACCGATGATGAAAGGCGCATGCGGAGGTCAGCGTCAGCCTCCCCTCCCGCGACTTTCAGACGGTCGACCAGGAGCAGCAGGTCCGAAGGATAGTCCCCCGTTTCCGCGCTGCGCATTATGTCCTCGATGCGGATGACTTCGCCGTCGGCGAAGAAACGGGACCAGCCCTCCTCCTTGAGACGGAGCATCAGCTCCACCTTGTCGGTGCGCTCCGCCCAGCCAAGGTCGGCAAGCACATAAACGGTATGGGGCTCGCCGTCCAGAATAAGGGAAAGCACGTCCGAAGTGCTGTTGCACTTAACCTCGCGGCCGCTTACAGGCGAATATGTACGCCCTATGCGGGCGAACATAAGCCGCAGATAGTCATAGACTTCCGTAGTCGTGGCGACGGTGGAGCGGGGGTTGCGGGTATTGACTTTCTGTTCTATGGCGATGGCAGGCGGGATGCCGTCGATGGCCTCAACGTCGGGCTTGCTCATACGGCCCAGGAACTGGCGGGCATAGGACGAGAGGCTCTCAGCGAAACGCCTCTGCCCCTCGGCGAAGAGGGTGTCGAAGGCGAGCGATGACTTTCCTGAGCCGGAAATGCCGGTCACCACAATGAACTTCCCACGCGGTAACTCCACGGTCAAGTCCTTGAGGTTGTTCACTTTGGCGCCTCTGATCAAGATATTTCCCTGTTCTGCCATTTTCAATCGGAATGAACTGCAAATTTAGTTAAAATAATTAGTATCTTTGTCCGTACTGACTACACTATTATGAAAAGAACAATAAAAATGCTTTTGATCGCAGGAAGCGCCGCCCTGGCGCTCACATCTTGTGGAAACAAGCCGGCAGAAGAGGCCGGCTTCAAATATCTTATCGATGAATTCGCCGACCTCCGCATAATCCGCTACAGGATAGACGGATGGGAGGACCTCACCCTCCAGCAGAAGGAATACGTATACCACCTGAGCGAGGCCGCCAAATGGGGCCGCGACATCTACTGGGAGCAGAACGGCAAGGACAACCTTAAAGTCAGAAGGGTCATCGAGGACATCCTGAACAAATACGAAGGAGACCGCGGATGCGCTGAGTTCCAGGACTTCACAGTCTATGCCAAGCGCGTGTTCTTCTCCAACGGCATCCATCACCACTACGCCGAGGACAAGTTCTTCCCGGCATGCTCGCAGGAGTATTTCCAGAGCCTTATGGAAGCCGTCGGCGACGGTGAGCAGTGCGCTTATCTGCTGCCTGTCATCTTCGACCCCGCAGTCCAGCCTCAGCGCAAGGCCACATCCGGCGATGACATCGTCGCTGGCTCTGCAGTGAACTTCTACGAAGGCGTCACCCGCGAGGAGGTGGAGGCATACTACGCCGCCCTTGCCGACCCGAACGACCCAACCCCGATCTCCTACGGCTTGAACACAAAGGTCGTAAAGGATGCCGACGGCAATGTCACCGAGCTCGCCTGGAAGTCCGGCGGCCTCTGCGGCCCGGCCATCGACAAGATCATCGAGGAGCTCGAGAAGGCGGCCGCAGTGGCCGAGAACGGGACTCAGAAGGAGTACACCGCCAAGCTCATCGAATACTACCGTACCGGAGACCTCAAGCTTTGGGACGCATACAACATCCAGTGGCTCCAGGACACCCTCGGCACAGTGGACTATGTCAATGGCTTCGTCGAGGACTACAACGACCCTCTCGCCCGCAAGGGAGCCTGGGAGGCCCTCGTGAACATCAAGGACCACAAGGCCTCCGAGCGCACCGAAATCATCAGCGCGAACGCCCAGTGGTTCGAGGACAACTCCCCTGTCGACCCACGCTTCAAGAAGAAGGAGGTCAAGGGAGTCAGCGCCAAGGTCATCAATGCAGCCTGCCTCGCCGGCGACTGCTACCCTTCAACCCCTATCGGAATCAATCTTCCTAACGCCGACTGGATCCGCAAGGACTACGGCTCGAAGAGCGTGACCATCGCCAACATCACCCACGCCTACGACTATGCCGCACAGGAGTGCCCGAAGAGCACCCTCACCGAGTTCGCCTGGGACGAGGAAGAAATCGCCTTTGCCAAGAAATTCGGCGGCGTGACCGATGAAATCCACACCGACCTCCACGAGTGCCTCGGACACGGCTCAGGCCAGCTTCTCCCGGGAACGTCACCTAATGCAATGGGAGAATACAGCTCCACCCTCGAGGAGACACGCGCCGACCTCTTCGGTCTCTACTATATGGCAGACCCTAAGCTCGTCGAGCTCGGCATCCTTCCTGACAAGGAAGCCTACAAGGCACAGTACGCAGGATATATCCGCAACGGCATCATGGTCCAGTTCAGCCGCGTGGAGCTCGGCCGTCCTAACACAGAGGCCCATATGCAGAACCGCAAGCTCATCGCAGAATGGTGCTACGAGAAAGGCCAGGCGGACAATGTCATAGAGAAGAAGGTCCGCGACGGAAAGACATATTTCGTCGTCAATGACTACGAGGCCCTCAGAGGCCTCTTCGGAGACCTTCTCGCCGAAATCCAGAGAATCAAGTCCGAGGGAGACTTCGAGGCGGGAAAGGCTCTCGTGGAGAAATATGCCGTCAACATCGACCCTGAACTCCACAAGGAGGTCATCGAGCGCTATGCATCCCTCAATCTCAAGCCATACGGCGGATTCGTGAATCCTGACATCGTGCCTGTAGTAAAGAACGGCAAGGTGGTGGACTACGCTGTAGAGTACACAGACGACTATCTCGGTCAGATGCTCGAATATGGCGCAGAATACTCGGCTCTTTAAAGACTATTCCTACTATCTCAAGATAGAACGTGGCCTGTCACCGAATACGGTGGCGGGCTATTGTTCGGATATGGAGCACTTCCTTGAAGAGACCGGCCTCAATGCCGCTGATGTTTCCTCCGCGGACATAATCGGTTATATCGCAGACAAGGCGGATACACTGTCGAAAAGATCGCAGGCAAGGCTCCTGAGCGCCATGAGGTCCTTCTTCGACTGGATGATACTGGAGGGTGACCTGAAGGAGAACCCCTGCGACAAAGTGGAATCACCGAAGATAGGACGATATCTGCCGGAAGTCCTGTCCATCGAGGAAGTCGATGCCATAATGGACTCGGTGGACACCAGTACAGCGATGGGATTGCGGGACAGAGCGATCCTGGAGACCCTGTACGGATGCGGGCTGCGTGTCAGCGAAGCTGTGAACCTGAAGCTGTCGGAAGTCTTTATGGACGAAGGTTTCGTCCGGGTGGTCGGAAAGGGGGACAAGCAGCGTATGGTCCCGTTGGGAGAAATGGCAACAGAAGCCATCGCCGCGTGGGTCGGAGCGCGCCCAGAAGCGGCTCACGGGTTCGACGACACTGTCTTTCTGAACCGCTATGGAAAGCCGCTGAGCAGGGTGTCGATGTTCAACATCGTCAAGAAACAGGCTTTCCTGGCCGGGGTGAGGAAGGAAATCTCACCTCACACTTTCCGGCATTCGTTCGCCACCCATCTCATTGAGAACGGAGCGGATCTCCGCGCAGTGCAGGAAATGCTTGGACACGAAAGTATCCTCACCACTGAAATATACACCCATATCGAGTCCTCCACCTGGCAAGGCTCGATTCTTGCACACCATCCCCGCCAGAAAAGAAAAAAATGAATATATTTGCAAGTATGAAAAGGATCAGGAGCATATTCAAGCTGTCTTTTGCAGCACTGGCAGCCGTCTTGCTGGCCAGCGGCTGCAGCTGGTTCAGGCATGAGCCGGAGGAGATTGAACCGGAAAATGTCCTCCTAATCTATGCCTGCGGTTACAATAGCCTTGCGAACGACATCAAGTCGAACATCAAGGCTCTGGAGGACGGTTATATTCCAGATGAGAAAAGCGGCAGGATACTTCTGCTTGCAGAACACCTCACAAAAAACGGGATGAACTATTCCACCCCGACGGAACCGCATCTGATACGGTACTACAAAAAGAAAGGAATCATCGTCCGTGATACACTGAAGACATATCCGTCCACCTCCCAGCTTGCCTCGGCGGAGGATATGGGGATGATCCTGACGGATGTCAAGGAGCTGTTCGACGCAAAGCACTATGGAATGATATTCTCTTCACACGCCACAGGATGGCTTCCGAGAGGCTATTATTCAAGCAATCACGATAACACCATATGGCTCTCGGCGCCAGGCCCGAAAAAATCGGCGGCCAGTAAGGACATACCTGCCGGAGCTGTGCCTTTCCACGAGTATGACCAGATTCCCGGACCGCGCGTGAGAAGCATAGGGGCATCGAACACCCCGGACCTCACTTACGAGATCGAGCTTGCGGACTTTTCGCAGACCATCAGCAAGGTGATGAAGATGGACTATGTAGTCATAGACGCCTGTCTGTCAGGAGGAGTCGAAGTCGCTTATGAACTGAAGGACGCCTGCGACAAGCTGGTGTTCTCCCCTACCGAGGAACTGGCCGAGGGAATGGACTATGCTACTCTGGGCGGATGCCTGCTCGAGCAGAACACACCGGACCTGGTCGGACTTGCTAGAAAATACTATAATCAATACGAAGCGAAAGGTAATCAGAACGAGCGTTCCGCCACCATCACTGTCATCGACTGCACCAGGCTTTCCAGCCTCGCCGCCGTCTGCACCGGACTCTTCAGCAAATACAGGGAACAGATAGCGGCAGTCAATGCGGACAAGGTCCAGCAGTATTTCCGTATGAACAAGCACTGGTTCTACGACCTCGAGGACATTCTCGTCAACGCTGGGATATCCGGCTCCGAGAAGGCGGAGCTTGAGAAGGCATTGGAAGAATGCATAGAGTACAAGGCGCACACAGAATATTTCCTCAAAGATTACTCCGGCTTCAAGATTGAAAAATACTGCGGCCTGAGCATGTACCTCCCTAACAAGGGAAGCGAGTATCTGGATGGATTCTACAAAACTTTGAAGTGGAATATCGCCACGGGACTTGTTGATTAACAATTTTATATATATCTTTGCGCCCGCATTTTAAAAGCTTGTGCTTTTGGTGCAATGGGTCCCCGGCCCGACCGGGGATGAGTAACACATTTTAAAACAAAACAAAATGCAGCATTTTGAATTGAAAGGCCAGATCCGTCAGGTTGGCAACAAAGCCGTCATCAAGGCTTTCCGCAAGCAGGGACTCGTTCCATGCAATCTTTATGGTCTCGGAATGGAGAACGTTCTCTTCACAGTAGACGCAAAGGAGCTCAAGGCAGCTACCGACACCCCTAAGTCCTACATCATCGACCTCGTTCTCGACAATGGAAAGACCTACAACGCAGTGTTCCACGAGCTTCAGTTCCATCCTGTACTCGACACCTGCCTCCACGTGGATTTCCTTGCAGTTGACGCAGTCAAGCCTATCGCCATCAAGGTCCCTCTCATAATCAGCGGACACTCTGTAGGCGTACAGCAGGGAGGTAAGTTCACCCAGAACGCCAAGTTCATCCGCATCAGCGGCCTTATGGAGAACCTTCCTGATGACATCACCGTCGATATCAGCAACCTCGGTCTCGACAAGAAGATCAAGGCCGGTGACCTCAAGTATGACAACCTTACCGTCCTCACCGACAAAGACGCAATCATCTGTGGTGTCAAGTCTACACGTAACATGGTGGCTGAAACACCTGCTGAGTAGTAAAAAGGAACATATCGCATCCGGTATGAACTATCTTGTCGTCGGACTGGGAAACATCGGCGCAGAATATGCTTCTACCAGACACAATATGGGATTTATGATGTTGGATGCCTGGGCTCAGGCATCCAATGTCGTTTTTGAGACCAAAAGGTACGGAAGCATAGCCGAATATTCATTCAAGGGGAGGAAATTCATCCTCCTCAAACCTTCCACATATATGAACCTCAGCGGTAACGCAGTCCGTTACTGGATGCAGAAGCTGAACATACCGGTGGAGAATCTGATGGTAATATGCGACGACCTCAACATTCCTTTCGGCACGGTGAGGATGCGCAAGAAAGGAAGCGACGGAGGACACAACGGTCTCAAGGACATACAGAATGCCATCGGCACTCAGGAATATGCCCGGATAAGGATAGGGATCGGCAATGATTTCGCCCAAGGGCAGCAAGTGGATTTCGTTCTGGGGGAAATAAGCGAAGAGCAGAAGGAGACAGTCAATGAACTCAGCAAAAAAGTCATCGAGGGAGTCAAAGAGTGGTCGATTCTGGGTGCAGACAGGGCAATGAACGATATAAATGCAAAAAAATAGACATAAACTATTGATTTATCGTTCGATTATTCATATCTTGCCGTTCGTGGACGTCTAGGCGGCTGCTGTTTACTGATAAAACACTATTATTAACCAAAAATTTCTATAAAAATGAAAGCTCTTGTTGAAAAAATCAACGCTGAGATCGCCGCTTTCCAGGAGAACGCAGAGGCTCAGCTCGCAAAGGGAAACAAAGCTGCAGGTGCACGTGCCCGCAAGGCCGCTCTTGAGCTTATGAAGGATCTCAAGGAATTCAGAAAAGTTTCTGTAGACGAAGCAAAAAAATAATTTGAATTCCATGCAACGTTTCTAAGCCTTCCTGCATCTATATAGTAAAGGTTTAGGTTTTAGTACACGTCTAAGAGTCGGTAAGCCGTGAGGCAACCGGCTCTTTGCTTTTTCAGCAGACCATCCTTATTTGCTATTCTTCGCGATTTTTCGTAACTATGCACATTATTCGTGTTTGTGGAAATGAAGGATAGAATCATAGCCGTCATCATACTTCTGACAGCATCCCTGAGGATGCTTGCTGCACCGGCAGAAAGGGGCATACACACGTATGTACAGCCCGACGGCACCTCAGTCCAGTTCCGCATCACGGGGGACGAATTCTCCAGAAAGACCGTTTCACTCGACGGCTGTGCCATCACAATGGATGAAGCCGGTTATTATTGTTACGCCTTCTATGATTTCATGGGAGGAAAGCATAACTCGAACATCAGGCTCGGCTCCAAGGGCCAGGCAGCAGCATCAGCCGCAGCAGCGTCACGCAACATCCCTGTCCTTTCATCCAGCGCCAATGCATCCATAATGCGTGCAGCGGCCGGGCGCAACCGCGCAGGAGCCGCAAAACGGACCGCAGAATCCATCGCCGCCCGGACAAGGGGCGGCAGGGCAAGCATCAAAGCCCTTATCATTCCCGTCCAGTTCCCTGACCTTAAGCTGAAATACAGCGTTGCCGACTTCGATGCAATGCTCAATTCACCCGGCTACAGCCTCAATGGAGCTACGGGCAGCGCAAAGGACTATTTCACTGACCAGTTTGAAGGGGAATGCGACATCACATTCAATGTCTCCCCCATCGTGACGGTATCGAAGGGGTATGCATACTATGGCAGTAACAACAAGGACGGTCTCGACTCACATCCCGAAGACATAGTGGTGGAAGCCTGCAGGGCACTGGATGCCCAGATCGATTTCTCCGAATATGACGTTGACAATGACGGCAAAGTGGACCAGGTCTTTATCTTCGTCGCCGGAGAGGATGAATCCAGAGGAGCAGGCGAAGACCATATCTGGTCACACCAGTGGAGCATAGAAGGAGCCGGAATACGGCTCATTCTGGACGGGAGACAGATCGCCACTTATGCCATGTCATCCGAGCTTGTGTCCAACGGAGCTTACAACATCCTGGCACCTATAGGCACCTTCTGCCACGAATTCAGCCACTGTATCGGTCTTGACGACCTGTACGACACGGAACACGACTGGGACAACGCCAACCGCAGTGACGGAGTATGGCAGTATACCAGCCTGATGGACTACGGCAACTACAACAATGACGGAAGGACTCCACCGAACTACAACGCCCTCGAGATGGAAACGCTCGGGATCGGCACAATGAAAGCGCTGAGCGAAGGCACCCATACACTGGCACCTCTCAGCCAGGAAAAAAGCTATTACAAGGCGGATACTGACACCCACGGAGAATACTACCTCTTCGAATGCCGCGCCGCGGAAGGCTGGGACAGATACATCCACGGATCAGGACTTCTGATATATCACATTGACTCGAGGGACTCACGCAACGATGCCGGATATTCAGAGACATACGGAATGGATATGACTGCAGCGGACAGGTGGGAGTACAACTGTGTAAACGGCAACAGGCTGCACCAGTGTGTGGACATAGTGGAAGCCACCCCGAAAGCAGGCGGCATTTCCGATGTATTCTGGCCTGCCAGCGGCAGGAATTCCTTCAGCGCCGACACGGAACCGGCATACCGGTACTGGAACGGAAACGGTCCCAAGCATATCATCTCAGGCATAAAGAAATCCGGAACGTCCATAACTTTCTCCGTCACAAGCTCGCTGTCGATAGAAAGCGTGGAGGCATTCCAGGATGCTGCCATCATACTGTGGACAATGCAAGGCCTCGGAAAAGGCAGAATCAGCCTCACAGGCCCCGACGACCGCACCAGGACCGAGGATGTTGAGCCGTACGGCACGAATATGTATTCGTGCATCTTCGAAGGACTTGAGCCGAAGACCACATACAAGGTCACGGTTTTCGACACTTCCGGAGACGGGCACAAGATCAGTGACGAGTTCACAACAAAGGCATACTATACCGAAGGATACCCGTTCATTTACCTCAATTCTGCAGACAGGAACGCCGACGGATCGTTCAAGAAAGGCTCCAGGCTTCCTCTAAGGGTTTTCAATGCCGAGAACGCAAAGGAAGTCCTCTGGTATTTCGACGGATACGTCCTCAGCAGCGACGGATCCGGATACTTCTTCACTGAGAACAGCGGTACCGTGAAGGCCGTGATAACATATGGAGACGGCACAAGGGACATAATCAGCAAATACATCACCGTAAAATGAAAAAGAGGCTGGAAATATTCACAATGCTGATGGCCGGCATCCTTCTGGTGTCGTGCCAGGGGAAGGTGGACCCGGAATTCATCGGCACCCAGGACTTCGGCCTCCAGGTCAAGGACACTAAGGTGTTCACCTACAATTCCCTTACCTGGCAGACAGCTTTCAACCGCGAGAAACGTGAATTCCGCGTGCATACGGACAATATGTCGGACTACTACTGCGTCACGCTCAACACTGTACCGTCATCAGAGGGGCAGAAAGTCAAGGGAAGCATAGTATGGACCAGCAGCAGCGATGTCATCACCAGGAGCGGGCTGAGCTTCAGCGTAGAAAAGATCGACAGGGCTGGCAGAATATGGCTCTGGTGCAAGAAAGAAAGGATAGGAGCAGTAATACAGGCACTTGATTAAAACAAAATGTTTATGATAAAAAGATATTTGATAATCCCAGCATTGGCCGCAGCGCTTGTCATCGGCGTTGCATCCTGCAGGCATTCAGAAGAAGAGGCGATGGACGAAGCGGTCGAAGCGGTGGAGGGAACAGCCACCTCGGAAAATTTCACCGTCACCCTGGATGATGCCGATACAGTTATAGAAGAGGACGTTCCGGCAGCACCCGACTCAACCGCGAAGAAGAAATTCTTTGCAAATGCGGCAGGGAAAATAAAGGGGATCTTCAAATCCTCGAAGAAAGAGGTCACCGATTCCCTGGCGGTTTCAGAAGCTGTAGCGGAAGATCTGGTGGAGCCGGTTCAGGAAACCGCCTCCGAAGATGTCCAGGAAGAGGGACAGCCTGCGGAAAAGCAGAAAGCCAGGAAAGAAAGAAAGGTGAAACAGAAGAAGGAGAAACAACCTAAGGAAGCCAGGATGAAAGAGCCGAAGGAAAAGAGATCCAGAAAGGAAAAAGCCTCCGAGGAAGAACCGCAGCCGGAAGAGGAAGTCCGGGAGGTGGAGCCGATAGAGGTCAAACTCGACACGCTGGAATCAGGAAGTGTCTGGAACAGCATCAGCCCTATGGACCTCGCAATGAATCCGGTGAAGAATTTCGCCCAGGACTGGATGGCTCTCGTAGTCGGGAAGAATGCCAAGGAACACAATTCGATGACAATCGCCTGGGGCACCATAGGCCAGCTATGGAACAAGCCTGTAGTGATAGTGTACGTTTCTGAGGACAGATATACAAAGCACCTTCTCGATGCCACCGACACGTTCAGCGTCATCGGATTCCCCGACAAGAGGAAATACAGGGACGCACTCCTTTACATCGGCTCACACTCCCAGAAGGACGAGCCGGACAAGACCGAGAACGCCGGACTCACCATAGAGCACACCAAGAACGGAACTCCTATCATTGCGGAAGGCAATCTTGCCATCGAATGCAGGAAAATCTATGAGGATGCCTTCGACATCGACAAGGTCCCTTCGGACGTAAGGAACGGGATGTACCAGGAGACCGGTATCCACCATATGTATATCGGGGAGATAATCAGCGTCTTGCAAAAGAATTAGCCACCGGTATCAGCGCTATGAGATATCCAAGGACAGCCACGCTTGCAAGTGTGGCCAGGACGTCCGACCACTGAAGCACCACAGGATATGCGCTGACAAGGTAGTTGCCGGGCAGCTTGACCAGGCCGAACTTCTGCTGAAGGAGCGACAGTCCGATGCCTGCGACCAGGCCTATGGCAAGTCCGAGCAGTGAGATCATCCAGCCTTCCAGAACGAAGAACTTACGGATAAGCCTGTCATCCGCACCAAGGCTGCGGAAGGTCCCGATATCCTCCTTCTTCTCGATTATCAGCATCGAAAGGCTTCCGAATACATTGAAAGCAATGATGATTATGATGAACATCAGGATCAGGAAGATCGAAGCCTTCTCGTACTTCATCATCTTGTATAGCGACTCATTCTGCTGGATACGGTCATTCACGACAAAACCGTCGCCCAGCATATCCCGGAGCGTGTTCCCGACCTCCTTGCGCTGGGCGCGGGTACAGGTCGGAGACAGCCTGATCTCCACCGCGGCCACCTCGTCGGTATAGCCGAGGAGCTCACGCATCGTTTCCAGCGGAAGTATCATAAGGGAGGCGTCCACATCCGAACTTATGGCGAATATGCACGAAGGACTAGCATATACAGAATGGATGGACGCAGTGGGATTTGCCAGTGAAATGCTCTTGTGCCTGTCCGGGAAGAATATTTCCAGAGGAGCGACAAAGTTCGGATTGATGCCCATCCTGTACGCGAAGGTGGAGCCGACCGCGCACATAGGCATCATCCCTTTATGAAGCTTGAATTCGCCGTCCCTGACATGGGAACGGATCCCCGACTCCTCCTCATAGACCCTGTCAACACCCTTGGCCTTCGCCACTCCCTGGCGTCCGTCATAATTGACGAACACGTTTTCCTGCAGGACACTGCACATGTTCAGTACCAGGGGGCTGTCGTATGCCCAGTCGAAGGCCTTGCCTTCCGGAATGAACACCTTGCCCTTGGAAGGGGTGATGAGATAGTCGGGGTCAAGGTCGCTGAGGGACTGGCGGATGATTCCGTCAAACCCGTTGTAGACTGACATAATTATGATGAGGGCTGCTGTTCCTATGGCCATGCCCACCACGCTTATCGCAGAAATGATATTGATTACATTATGCGATTTTTTAGCGAAAAGGTAACGGCGGGCTATGAAGAACGGCAGGTTCATCGGCTATTTCTTCAGAAGTTCCTCTATATGCTCGGCATAGTCGAGGGTCGTGTCCAGATAGAACACGATGTCCGGGACGATGCGCAGCTGCTTGCTGACCAGATGTCCCAGCTCTCCCCTGTAGGTCCTCACGTTCTCATTGAGAATGCCCATCACCTCGTCAGCCTTGGCTGACGGGAAGATGCTCACGTAGGTTTTGGCTATTGACAGATCGGGGCTGACGCGGACCTCGCTCACGGTAACCATTGCTCCGCCGAAGGCGGCCATACCCTTGCTGCGGAGAATCTCCGCGAGGTCCTTCTGGATCTCGCGGGCTACTTTCAGCTGTCTTGTGCTCGGTGCCTTGTCCATTACTTGACGTTGATGATATAGTAGTCCTTCTTGCCCTTCTGGGCGAGGATGTACTTGCCGTCGATAATATCGTTCTCTGTGAGCTGGCCGTTAGGGTCGGTGAACTTCTCCTTGTTGATGGAGAATCCATTGCCCTGGATCATCTTGCGGGCCTCTCCCTTGGAAGGGAAGATGGCGGTCTCCACTGCGAGGGCGTCAAGGATGCCCATCGGAAGCTTGGCGCGCTCGATGTCGAATGTAGGCACACCGTCGAACACGGCGAGGAATGTCTTCTCGTCGAGGCTGCGCAGATCCTCTGCAGTGGCCTTTCCGAAGAGCATCTGGGAGGCCTTGACAGCATTGTCATACTCCTTTTCGCCGTGGACCATTATGGTGACCTCCTTGGCAAGGAGCTTCTGGAGTCCGCGGGCTTCAGGGCACTCCTTATGGGCTGCGATGGCGCTTTCGACGGTCTCGCGGTCCAGGAGGGTGAAGATCTTGATGTATTTCTCAGCGTCGGTATCGGAGACATTGAGCCAGAACTGGTAGAACTGGTACGGGCTGGTGCGCTCGGCGTCGAGCCAGATGTTGCCCTTCTCGGTCTTTCCGAACTTGCCGCCGTCCGCCTTGGTGATCAGAGGGCAGGTAAGGGCGTAGGCCTCACCGCCGTTGGTGCGGCGGATGAGTTCGGTACCGGTGGTGATGTTGCCCCACTGGTCAGCGCCTCCGAGCTGGAGCTTGACGTTGTTGTGCTCGTAGAGGTAGAGGAAGTCATAGCCCTGGAGCAGCTGGTATGTGAACTCGGTGAAGGACATTCCTTCGGAGGAGTCGCGGCTGAGGCGCTTCTTCACGGAGTCCTTGGACATCATATAGTTGACTGTGATGAGCTTGCCGATGTCACGGGTGAAGTTGATGAAGGTGTAGTCCTTCATCCAGTCGTAGTTGTTCACAAGCTCGGCCTTGTTAGGGGCGTCGGACTCGAAATCGAGGAAGCGGGAGAGCTGGGCCTTGATGCAGGCTACGTTGTGGGCGAGGGTGGCCTCGTCGAGGAGGTTCCTCTCCTGGCTCTTCATGGACGGGTCGCCGATCATTCCGGTAGCGCCGCCGACGAGGGCGTATGGTTTGTTTCCGCAGGCCTGGAAATGCTTGAGGATCATTATGCTGACAAGGTGGCCGATATGGAGGCTGTCTCCGGTAGGGTCGATTCCTACGTAAGCCGACATCGGACCTTTCTTGAGTTCATCTTCGGTTCCCGGGGTGATGTCGTGTATCATTCCCCTCCATCTGAGTTCTTCGACAAAATTTTTCATATATAACTTCTTAATTAATATCTTTGATATCGAACAAAGGTAGTGATAATTTCCGGATAATTGAGTATATTTGTGGCTCGCGAAAATCAACAAACATTATATTTACATTATGAGAAAGAACATTGTTGCTGGTAACTGGAAAATGAACACCACAGTTCCAGAGGGCATCGAGCTCGCAAAGGCAGTAGTCGCCAAGTCCGCAGAGGTTCCTGCAGAAGTCAAACTCATCATCGCCACTCCTTTCACCCACCTCTACCCTGTCGCAGAGGTCGTCAAGGGTTCAGTAGTAGGTCTCTCAGCCGAGAACTGCGCAGACCACAGCAAGGGTGCTTACACCGGAGAGGTTTCAGTCGACATGCTGACTTCAGTAGGTTGCGAGTACACCATCCTCGGACACTCCGAGCGCCGTCAGTACTACGGAGAGACCGACGAGAAGCTCGTCGAGAAGACCAAGCTCGCTCTTGCAGCAGGTCTGAAGGTCATCCTCTGCGTAGGCGAGAACCTCGATGAGAGAGAGGCCGGAAAGCACTTCGACGTATGCGAGGCCCAGATCAAGAACGTCCTCTACAACTTCACCGCAGAGGATATGAAGAACATCATCGTAGCCTATGAGCCTGTATGGGCCATCGGTACCGGCAAGACAGCAACTGCCGAGCAGGCCGAGGAGATCCACGCGTTCATCCGCAAGACCATCGCCGACAAGTTCGGTGCACAGGTCGCTGACGACACCACCATCCTCTACGGTGGAAGCTGCAAGCCTTCAAACGCCAAGGAGCTCTTCGCAATGGCCGACATCGACGGAGGTCTCATCGGAGGTGCCGCACTCAAGGCAGACGATTTCATCCAGATCGCCCTTTCATTCTAGGAATCGTAAATCCAACATATCGAAAAAGGCCGGGCGTTTGTCCGGTCTTTTTCTTTTTTTGCTATATTTGTATTATTATACTTATCGATATGACTATCTCACAACGAGCCGAAAACATGCCGAGCTCCCCTATCAGGAAGCTTGCGAAATATGCTGACGCAGCCAAGCGCCAGGGCATCCACGTATATCATCTGAACATCGGACAGCCGGACATCAAGACCCCGGTGAACGGTCTCGACGTCCTGAAATCCCTCGACCGCTCCATCCTGGAGTACACCCCGTCCCAGGGAATCGCGTCCCTGCGCACGAAGATGGTTTCATATTATGCGGAATACGGCATCGACCTCAGCCCGGATGAGATCATCATCACCACCGGAGGTTCGGAGGCCGTGCTCTTCGCCTTCATGGCATGCCTGGACCCGGGCGACGAGATCATCGTCACCGACCCTTCCTATGCCAACTACATGGCATTCGCCATCAGCTGCGGCGCAGTGGTCAAGTCCGTGAAGACCTCCATCGAGGACGGTTTCAGGCTCCCGCCTGTCGAGAAGTTCGAGGAACAGATCACCGAAAAGACGAAGGCCATCCTCATCTGCAACCCTAACAACCCTACCGGTTATCTGTACACAAAGCAGGAGATGCGCCAGATCCGCGACCTCGTGAAGAAATACAACCTCTACCTCTTCTCAGACGAAGTGTACCGCGAGTTCATCTACACGAAGGCTCCTTACATCTCCGCCTTCCATCTTGAGGGAATCGACGAAAACGTAGTCCTTATCGACTCGGTGTCAAAGAGATATTCCGAATGCGGCATCCGCATCGGTGCGCTCATCACAAAGAACAAGGCCGTGCGCGACGCAGTGATGAAGTTCTGCCAGGCGCGCCTCTGTCCGCCGCTGGTGGGACAGCTCATCGCCGAGGCATCCCTGAGCACTCCCCAGGAGTACCTCGCGGAGGTTTATGACGAATACCTGTCACGAAGGAACTTCCTCATCGACGGGCTCAACAAGATCCCTGGGGTTTACTCCCCTACCCCTATGGGTGCGTTCTACACGGTGGCAAGGCTCCCTGTGGACGATGCCGAGAAATTCACGAAGTGGTGCCTCACCGACTTCTCCTACGAGGGCCAGACCATAATGATGGCCCCGGCATCCGGCTTCTATTCCGACCCGGGCGAAGGCAGGAACGAGGTCCGCATCGCCTACGTACTGAACAAGGAAGACCTCGCCAAGGCCCTCACAGTGCTTGCAAAAGCCCTGGAGGCGTACAACAGTCAGAAATAACCCGTACCCGGCACAACTAACTACAAACCAATAATCATTTATTTTATGAAAAAAACATTCCTCACAGGATTGGCAGCCCTCGCCCTGAGCATCCCTGCATTCGCCCAGTTCGGCAACTGGGGAGCACCTCAGGTCATCACCGACGGTATGAAGGACACCTACAAGGACTACTTCATGGTCGGCGTCGCTGTCAATATGAGAAACATCTCAGACCCTGACCAGATCGCCCTCATCAAGAGAGAGTACTGCAGCATCACCGCTGAAAACGACATGAAACCTCAGCCAACCGAGCCTGAATACGGTGTATTCAACTGGGAGAACGCTGACAAGATCTACAACTTCGCAAAGGAGAACGGCATCAAGATGCGCGGACACTGCCTTATGTGGCACAGCCAGATCGGACGCTGGATGTACACCGACGAGAATGGCAACCTCGTGTCAAAGGAGAAGCTCTTCGAGAATATGGAGCACCATATCAAGGCCATCTGCGAGCGCTACCCTGACGTATACGCCTGGGACGTTGTGAACGAGGCCGTCGCTGACAGCCCTGTAAGATGGGGTCAGTCACCTATGCGCCAGTCACCTATGTACCAGATCGCCGGTGACGAGTTCCTCGTAAAGGCTTTCGAGTATGCTGCAAAGTACGCTCCTAACGCACTCCTTTTCTACAACGACTACAATGACGCAGAGCCTGAGAAGAGCCAGCGCATCTACGACCTCGTGAAGAGGCTCAAGGAAGCAGGCGCCAAGGTAGACGGAATCGGAATGCAGGCCCACTACAACATCTACAGCCCTAGCCAGGCCGACATCGACGCAGCCATCACCAAGTACGAGGAGATCGTGGACCACATCCACATCACCGAGCTTGACATCCGTGTCAATGAAGACATGGGCGGCGGCCTCCGCTTCAACCAGGGCAAGGCAACCGTAGCCGACTGGGAGACCACTCTCCAGCAGGACCAGTATGCAAACCTCTTCAAGGTCCTCCGCAAGCACGCCAGCGGCACCGGCGCAGGAAAGGTGGACCTCGTCAACTTCTGGAACGTATCCGACGCTGACTCCTGGCTCGGAACCAACAACTCACCTCTTCTCTTCGACGCGAAGCTCCAGCCTAAGAAGCCTTACAATACCGTCAAGAAATTCGACGCATCCCTTGACAATGCAGTCGTTCTCGAGGACTTCGTCCCTTCAGAGTGCAACCAGCCTGGCCAGCAGTACCCTATGGTCAACTCCCAGGGCTATGCACGCTTCCGCGTAGACGCTCCTAAGGCGACCTCGGTCATCGTTACCCTCGGTCTCGGCGGACAAGGCGGCACCGTCCTCCACAAGGACGCTGACGGCTTCTGGACAGGAACCACCGCCGGTCCTATGGACGAAGGCTTCCACTACTATCACCTCATCATCGACGGTGGTGTAGTCAACGATCCCGGCACCAACAACTACTACGGCTCAACCCGCTGGGAGAGCGGTATCGAAATCCCTGCACACGACAAGGCATTCTATGCTGAGAGGAACATCCCTCACGGAAAGGTAGAGCAGGTCCTCTTCTGGTCAGAAAGCACCAACCAGCTCCGCCGTGCATTCGTTTACACTCCTCCTACCTACGACAAGTCAAAGAAGCAGAAATTCCCTGTCCTCTATCTCCAGCACGGCTGGGGTGAGAACGAGTACGCCTGGTGGAACCAGGGCAAGGCCAACCTCATCCTCGACAATATGATCGCTGACGGCGAAATCGAGCCTTTCATCTGCGTAATGACCTACGGCATGACCAATGAAGGCTTCCGCCCTGGCCAGATGCCTGCAGCACGTCCTGCAGCTCCGGCAGCCCCTAAGGCTGGCGAAGCCCCTGCTGCTCCAGCAGCACGCCCTGCACGTCCTGCTGGCGGAATGGGAATGATGATGAACAACGGCTTCGAGCAGGTTCTCTGCGACGAGCTCATCCCTTACATCGACGCCAACTTCAGAACATACGCCGACAAGGCCCACCGTGCAATGGCAGGCCTCTCTATGGGCGGTATGGAGACCCACACCATCACCCTCGCACGTCCTGAACTGTTCGGTTACTACGGACTCCTCAGCGGCGGTGTCTACACTCCTGACGAGATCAAGGACATCGACGGCATCAAGGGTATCTTCGTAGGCTGCGGAAGCAAGGAAGGTCCTGACCAGATCAGAAAGGCCGCCGAGACCCTTAAAGCTGCAGGATACAATGCAAAGGGCTACGTTTCAGAAGGCACAGCACACGAGTTCCTCACCTGGAGGCGCTGCCTTAAGGAAATGGCACCTATGCTCTTCAGATAGAATTGATTGAGTTCTGATATTTTTGAAGCCGGGCTGTTTGTCCGGCTTCATTTTTTTTCATAAATTTGCTCGTATCAAGCTCTTTACAAACCACAAACTACGTAATAATGCGAAAACTGACAATTTTATGCGTCCTGGCCGCCTTCCTGCTGGCCGGATGCGACAGCGGAAAGTACGAGTACCCTTTCCAGAACCCGAAACTTTCGATTGACAAGAGAGTCGAGAACCTTCTCTCGCTCCTCACCCCTGAGGAGAAGATCGGACTTATGATGAACGGTTCAGTATCGGTGGACCGGCTTGACATCCCCGCCTACAACTGGTGGAACGAGGCCTGCCACGGCATCTGCTATGACGATGTGACCGTATTCCCCCAGGTCATAGCCCTCGCCGCCACCTTCGATGACGCACAGCAGTATGACATCTACACAGCCGTCTCCGACGAGGCACGCGCCGTATGGAACACCACTGACCACCACGTCCTGGGCGTTACCGAACCTAACGGAAGCATCTGGCATCAGGGACTTTCGTTCTGGTGTCCGAACGTGAACATCTTCCGCGACCCGCGCTGGGGACGCGGCCAGGAGACTCCGGGTGAAGACCCTTACCTGAATGCCGTTATGGGCACACAGACAGTAAAGGCCATGCAGGGCAATGACAGGAAGTACCTCAAGCTCCACTCCTGCGCCAAGCACTATGCAGTGCACAGCGGTCCGGAGCCCCTCCGCCACCAGTTCGACGTAACGGTCCCTATGAAGGACCTCTGGGAGACCTACCTCCCGGCATTCAAGAAGATAGTCAAGGAAGGGAACGTCCAGGAAGTGATGTGCGCATACCACAGATATGAAGGCGAGCCTTGCTGCGCCAGCGACAGGCTCCTCCAGAACATCCTCCGCGAGAAATGGGGCTTCGACGGGATCGTAGTCTCCGACTGCGGAGCCATCGGCGACTTCTACAACAAGCGCAACCACGGCACCCACGAAGACGCCGCCAGCGCATCCGCTGACGCAGTGCTTTCAGGAACCGACGTGGAATGCGGAACCAGCTACAAGGCCCTTGTCGATGCCATTGAAAAAGGTCTCATCACCGAGGCTGACATCGATGTCAATGTAGCAAGGATCCTGCGCGCCCGCTTCGAGCTCGGAATGTTCGACCCGGAAGAAAACCTCCCTTGGGCGGACCTCGGTCTCGACGACCTCAGCAGCCCCGAGCACACCGCCCTCGCCAGCAAGGCAGCCCACGAAGCCATCGTCCTGCTCAAGAACAGTGACAATGTGCTCCCTCTCCAGAAAGACGGACTCACAATCGCAGTCGTAGGACCGAACGCTGACGACGCCCGCGTCATTCTGGGCAACTACAACGGCTTCCCTACCGAGGAGAACACAAAGACCATCCTCGATGCCATCCGCGAAGCCGCACCTGGTGCCAAGGTGATCTATGAGAAGGCCTGCGACCTCACAGACCCGTTCATCACCACCCACTATCTTTCACGTTTCAATGACAAGGCCGGCCTCCACGCCGACTACTGGAACAATCTGGAATGCAGCGGCGACATCGCCGCCAAGGCCGATTACACAGAGGCGCTCAACCTCAATACCACCTCCCCTGCCCTCGCCCACGAGGACTGCGCCTGGACCGAAGGCCTGAACCTCACCGGATTCTCAGCCAAGTACTCCGGAAGTTTCATCGCAGACTACACCGGCGAGATGTTCTACAGCATCCGCGGCAGTGGCAAATATACATTCTCTGTCAACGGTGCCACCGTCTCCGAGCAGGCGGGAGCCCCTGCGGGACGCTTCTTCTTCGGAAGAGGATTCGCACCTACCTCATTCACGGTTGAGGAAGGAAAGGTATACGACATAAGCATCGAGCTTTCACAGCCTGAAGCCAAGTCCGCTTCATTCTCATTCGACCTCTACAGCCGCAGGGAAGCAGACTTCGCTCCTGTGATGGAGAACATCAAGGACGCAGACGTAATCGTAATGGTCGGCGGCATCTCATCCGACGTGGAAGGCGAAGGCCACGACCGCGCCTCCATCGAGCTCCCTGAAATCCAGCAGCAGCTCCTCGCCACCCTCGACGCCACCGGCAAGCCTGTCATACTGGTCAATGTATCCGGATCGGCAGTCGGTTTCGGCAATGTAGAAAGCCAGTATGATGCTCTCATCCAGGCCTGGTACGGCGGTCAGGCCTGCGGCCAGGCAGTAGCCGACGTACTCTTCGGCGACTACAACCCTGCAGGACGCCTTCCTGTCACATTCTACGCATCTACAGACCAGCTTCCTGACTTCCAGGATTATTCAATGAAGGGAAGGACCTACAGATACTTCGAAGGCGAGCCTCTCTACGCATTCGGCTACGGTCTGAGCTACACCACTTTCGAATACGGTGAAGCAAAGGTAAGCGGCTCCCACAAATCGATGAAGCTCACCGTCCCGGTAACCAATACCGGTGAAATTGACGGAGAGGAAGTCGTCCAGGTATACGTCAAGTCCCTCGATGACCCTGACGCACCTATCAAGTCCCTCAAGGGATTCAAGAGAGTGCCGGTAGCTGCAGGAAAGACTGCCAGCGTCACAGTGGCACTGAGCCCTGAAGCCTTCGACTTCTATGACGAGGCCATCGATGAACTTTCATTCAGGAAAGGGAACTACCGGATTCTCTACGGCGGTTCATCACGCGACTGCGATCTGAAGTCCATAGACCTGAATGTCAGGTGAAACGACAAATCCCGTGCCCTGTCGGAGCGGAGCGACTGCTCCCCTCCCGGGGAGGGGACGGGGGAGGGTTACGAAAAAAAACACGGCTCTATCGGGCCGTGTTATTTTTTGTAATATGGTGGATTAAATAAGATTCACCTGAATTACTCAGCGATAGCCTCAGCAGCTTCCTCAACAACCTCAACTGCTACAGAGTCAGCAGCAGCGCATACGGTTGAATCGCAAACTTCCTCAACAACCTCTTCAACAACTTCCTCAGCCTCTACAGCCTCAGCAGCGTTCTTTTTGTTACCGCAAGAAGCAACAACCATAACCATGGCTGCAACAGCGACGAACATGAAAACCTTCTTCATAATGTAATAAACTAACTAGTTAATTGTTAATGATATTTGCCTGCAGAACCAATTTCTGCAAGCGCAAAGGTATTGAGTTTTTTTGAAAAAAAATAATATTTTTCAAATATTTTATTAAAATAGAACAAAGTTTGTATTTTTGTCACTACAAGACCGCATTCTTATGAGAAAAACACTGACCGCCCTGCTATGCCTGTGCTCCATTGCAGCACTCGCACAGACCCCGTCCGAATACAATCTGGCGGGAAAACAATTCCCTCAAATCAATCCCGACAACAGCGTGACCTTCCAGCTGCGCGCCCCGTCGGCCTCCAAGGTTGTCCTAAGCCTCGGAAAGGACTATGAAATGACCAAGGACGAAACCGGAACGTGGACAGTGACCACCGACCCGCAGGTCGAAGGCTTCCACTACTATGCCTTCAAGGTCGGCGGCCTCAGCGTAATAGACCAGGCCACCCACACATATTACGGCACAAGCAAATACTCCAGCGCCATCGAAGTGCCTGAGGACCCGGAAGTTGCAGCCTATTACACTCCTCAGCAGGATGTGCCGCAGGGAGCGGTCCGTTCCGTCCGCTTCTGGTCCGAAGTCTGCCAGCAATGGCGCAGGATGTATGTTTATACACCTGCGGAATATGAATCCAACCCGGACAAGCGCTATCCGGTCCTCTACCTGCAGCACGGAGGCGGAGAGGACGAGACCGGATGGATCTTCCAGGGCCGTGCGGACGTCATCCTTGACAACCTCATCGAGGCCGGCAAGGCCGAGCCTATGATCATTGTCATGAACAGCGGATACGCCACCCGCCCTGGCTCAGCCGACAGCTTCGACGCTTTCGAGCAGATGATGACCGAGGAGGTGATCCCGTTCGTGGACGCCCGTTACCGTACCGTCGCCGACCGGGAGCACCGCGCCACTGCCGGTCTCTCCTGGGGAGCGAAGCAGGCATACGACCTCGCACTCGGTTACCCTGAGTACTTCTCCGCTGTCGGAGGCTTCAGCGGCATAATCGTAGTCGGTGAGTTCAACGTCCGCAACGCCGGCATAATGGACAAGGCACAGCGCAAGGCCGCCTACAACGGCATCTTCAGCGACCCGCGCCAGTTCAACAAGGACTTCAGCGTCCTCTTCATCGCCAACGGCTCCGTCGAAGGCGACATGCTGCGCAATATGTCCAAGACCCTGAAGAAGGACGGTATCAAGAATACTTTCTACCAGTCCGAAGGCACCGCCCACGAGTGGCTCACCTGGCGCCGCTCCCTTTACAATTACGCCCAGCTCCTCTTCAAAAAATAGAACAACATGAAAAACACTATACTCACGACAATGGCAGCGCTGCTAGTATGCGCCGCCGCAAGCGCCCAGACCAGCGCCACCACCAACATCATAGGCAAGGAATACCCGAAGATCAATCCTGACCGCAGTGTCATCTTCAAGATCGACGCCCCGCAGGCAGAGTCCGTGGCTGTAAACCTCGGCGGTATGCATAAGGCGGAGAAGAACGCCGAAGGCCTCTGGGAGGTCACCACTCCCCCGCAGGCTCCAGGATTCCACTACTACTCGCTGGTTATCGACGGTGTGAGGGTTTCGGACCCTTCCAGCCAGCAGTTCTTCGGAAGCAACGTGATGTCCAGCGGTATCGAGATACCGGAAGTATGCGTGGACTACTACCTTGACAAGGACGTGCCCCACGGCGAAGTCCGTATGCAGCGCTACTGGTCCGAGCTCACAGGAGAATGGAGAGTCTGCAACGTATATGTACCGGCAGAATACGAGCTCAAACCTGAGGCAAGATATCCTGTCCTCTACCTCCTCCACGGTGCAGGAGAGGACGAAACAGGCTGGCCGACCCAGGGAATGATGTACAACATCATGGACAACCTCATCGACGAGGGTTCCGCTGTCCCTATGATCGTGGTGATGGACCACGGCGTAGCAAATATCCCGGGGATCAAGCTCGCGAGCATGTTCGATTTCACCGCTTATGAAAAGGTGGTCATCGAGGAACTCATCCCAATGATCGACAGCAAGTACCGCACACTGGCCGACAGGGAGCACAGAGGTATCACAGGTCTGTCACTGGGTGGATTCCAGAGCTGGACCATTGCTATGAACCATCGCGACCAGTTCTCCTGGCTCGGCGGTTTCAGCGGCTCGGGAAAGGGCCCCGGAACAACCTCCGACCTTTATGACGCTTCCCTCAACGAGGACTTCCACCTGATGTTCATCAGCACAGGTACCAAGGAATCCCCTCAGATGTACGCCACAGTGAAGAACTTCCACGACATCCTCACAGCTGCGGGAGTGAAGCACGTCTTCTACCAGTCCGCAGGCACGGACCACGAGTGGCTCACCTGGCGCCGTTCGCTCTACAGAATGGTCCCTATGCTCTTCAAATAGCATCGGCGCCGATGGGTCTGACTGTCCGCCACGCTGCCTATGATGACGTCTCCCGCATAATGGAAATATGCGGCGAGGCAAGAAGCATCATGCGCAATGATGGGAACTTCAGCCAATGGACCGACGGATATCCATCGGAAGACGTTGTCCGCAAGGACATTGACGGTTCCAATGGATATGTCATTGAATACGACGGGCGCACTGAAGGCTACTTCGCCTTCATCCCCGGCGTTGAAGCCACATACCTTAAGATCTTTGACGGACAATGGCTGGATGACAGCCTTCCGTACTGCACCATACACAGGCTGGCCAGCACCAGAGACAGCAAAGGCATCGCTGAAACCTGTTTCGAGTGGTGCTGGAAGCAGTGCAGCAACCTGCGTATAGACACTCACGAGGACAACCGGATAATGAGGCACTGCGTGGAGAAGTTCGGATTCAAGTACTGTGGAATCATCCATCTTCTCAACGGCGACCCGAGGCTTGCATTCCAGAAGACAACTGACAAGAATACTGATTCGTAATTCATCCAGGCTTAGATGGTACATATCCTTTACGCAATTGCGGCATTCACCTGTGCACTGGTTGTGATGATACTTCCCATCAGAACCCGCCACAGCCTTTCCAAAAGCCGTCCCCTGGACAAGGCATTCATTACACTGCGCGGATGGACCGCTTTTTTCTGCCTGGCTGACAGCATCTGGGGCGTCTGCGCGAGCGACCTGGTCCAGAATGACTCATTGCTGACAGCCACGTCGTTCTGCTTCCACCTGTTTGCCGCCTTCACCCCTCTTGTATGGCTGCAGTTCGTACTGACATATATCGGCAGGAACAAAAGGAACCGCATATATTTCGGCGTTTCACTGCTTCTTTTCGTTTTCGAGATCACCCTGCTTGCCTTGAACTTCAAGACACACTCCGTATTCACAATAACGGAGGACGGGGCCTACCTGAGCGGTCCCACACGACAGTACCTGTTCTATGCACAATATGCCAACTATTTAGTAATCGCCATCCTAGCCCTGATCAGGATCGTCGTCAGGAAGGTCAGGATACAGAACCTGGCCGTAATATCCTTCGTGGCAGCTCCTATCGCATCCGGATTCTTCCAGATGCTGTATCCGGACGCACCTGCATACTCCATAGGTTACATGATCGGCTTCTGCATCATCTACTCCACCGTAATAACCGAGATGCTGGAGGCACGTATCATCGAGAGTGCACAGATGGCCAAGGCCAACAAGGCTAAGACCACGTTCCTCAACAACATGAGCCACGACATCCGCACCCCGCTGAACGCCATCACCGGCTTCAACCACATAGCTCAGAACGCCCTGGGGAACGACGATGCAAAAGTTAAGGACTGCCTGGCAAAGATCGGCAATGCCAGTGACGTGCTGCTGACCATCATCAACGACATCCTCGAGATAAGCCGCATCGAAGCCGGCAAAATCACCATTTGCGAAGACAATGGCAATGTGGAATCTTCGTTCTCCGACGTGGAGGCCATGATGCTGGAGCTGGCGAAGACTGCCGGGATAGAACTGGAGTTCTCTTTCGGAGAGATTGACGACAAATATGTCATCTATGATGCTGCACACTGCGGAAGGGTGTTCACCAACCTCATTTCCAATGCTATAAAATACACTCCCCGTGGCGGGAAGGTCCAGGTCCATTGTGAACAGACAGGACGGCGCAACGACGGATATGGCATATACACTTACACCTTTGCTGACAACGGCATCGGAATGAGCGAGGAGTTCCAGAAACAGCTGTTCCAGGCTTTCGCACGCGAGCGTTCCGCAACGGTCAGCAAGATCCAGGGAACCGGACTGGGGCTGGCGCTGAGCAAGAATCTTGTCGAACTGATGGGCGGCACTATTTCCTGTGTCAGCCAGCAGGGAGTGGGCTCCACGTTCACTGTAGTCCTTCCTTTCAGAATCCAGGAGGGACAGACCGGCGAATCCGAAAACAAAGCTGTCGACTCAACCGATATACTGGACGGCAGGAACATCCTTCTTGTCGATGACAATGAAATGAACCGCGAGATCGCGAACTTCATCCTGACACAGATGGGTGCCAGTGTCACTGAAATCGAAGACGGATCGGTGGCCGTGGAAATGATGAAGGGTGCGGACGCAGGTAAATTCGACCTGATCCTGATGGACATTCAGATGCCTGTGCTCGACGGGTATTCAGCGACCCGCCAGATCCGCGCCCTCGATACTGAAGCCTCGCGGATCCCTATCGTGGCGATGACAGCCAATGCGTTCGAGGAGGACCGCCAGATGGCCATCGCATCCGGGATGAACGGCCACGTCGCCAAGCCTATCGACATCAATGCTCTCAGGACGACGCTGACACAGATTCTGGAATGCCATTTGCAATGACACGGAATGTTTTTTATGACCAGCATTGTGCGTTATGAGAAAGAAAGCTCCGACATTATCAGAACTCAAGGAATATGAATCAGAGTACTCCGAGCCCAAATTCTGGGGCAAGGTAGGCAAGGTTGCAAAAAAGGCCGGTGAAAAGGTGATCCATCTGGCTCTGGTCTTGCATTACACCTTGATGTCGCCGGATGTCTCCATTCAGAATAAAGCTTTGATAATAGGTGCCTTAGGCTATTTCATACTTCCAGTGGACCTGATTCCCGACTTTATTCCATTTTTAGGATTCACAGATGATTTCTCTGCTCTTGTACTCGCTTATCAAGCAGTGAAGAACAGCGTCACCCCGGAAATAACCGCCCAGGCCGAAGCCAAGCTCAAGTCCTGGTTCGCATAACGGCATCGGCCATGCTGAATATCCAGGTGGAATCCATCCTTCTGTTACATCAGTATAGTAAGTGCCGTGACTCCTTGCCTACGGACGATTTCAAGTCCGGCTGCAGCAATCGTTTCCTTGGAGAAGAATGCTGATCTCGGCATATAAGAACATTTGTTTTAGAACAGTTGTTGCAAATACAATCATTATCCGTATATTTGCACAATCAAAACGTAAGAAACAACGAAAAATGTGCATATGAAATACGAGATTCTGTCCCTGCAGGACGTGCAGGTAATAGGTATGTCAAAGGAAATCGCGTTCAACAACCCGGCAGAGTGCCGGAAGTTCTGGGGTGAGTATGTCGAGCGTATTGTGAAGCCGGTGTATATGGAAGGAAAGGAGCCGGATGAGTTTCAGAAGGCGGCAGTAGAGAACAACGTCGGAGAGTTCGGTCTGTGCACATGCGATCTTCCGAACCACAACTGTGGGACTTGCGGTGCCATAAACTTTACGGCCTGCAACACGAAGACATTCACGTATGTTATCTGCGGAATATTCAAAGGCGGCGATGTGCCGGAAGGGATGGCTCTGTATCCACTTAAGAGCGGACGCTGGCTCAAAGTCCACTTCGAGGGAGGAATGGCCGCATTCCAGCAGCAGTTTGCCAAGTTCCACGACGAATGGCTCCCCTCCCATCCGGAATTCAAATGGGCAGACAATTCCTGCAGTCTTGAATGGTACAACGGCACCGACATCAGTTCCCCTGACTACCAGTGCGGAATGATGCTGCCTCTTGCTGACTGAACATTTTTGCTTCGGTTCCGTGCCGGTCTGCAGTATATTCTTACCAGAATACCCGAATGACACTAATAGACAAATACTTGCCATCTGATTACTGTGACAGCGTCTCCAGGAGATTCCGTCCCGCTGAATCTTTGAACGTGGACTATATCTTCGAGCGGATGTTCTGCAACTTTCCCAAACCGGTGGCCTGGCTTATGAAACTGCGCAACGTAATAGTCAAGCCTCTTGGTCTGCAGGGAGGAGGCGGGTTCCGGAACCTTGTCTCGGAAAGAAATGACGAGGAGATCGTCATCAGCAAGAACGACAAGCACCTCTGCTTCTGGGTCGGCATCTATTGCTCCCTACCCCAGGACGGATGGCAGGAGGCCGCCGTCACGACTGTCGTGAAGTTCAACAACTTTCCAGGCAGATTATACTTCATTGGAATTTGGATATTCCATAAACTATTGGTAAAAAGTCTCTTACGTAAAGCAATCAAAGAATAATATGAAAACTTGGAAACTGACCTCATTTGACCTGTTCAGCCTTGGAATGGTCATCAAGGGTGCCTGGATATATAAAGATCTGCCGGAAGCGTCTGTGCTGCAGGCATCGCTGGATACCGTTCTGAAGCCTTATCCGCAGCTGATGGGAAGATATGACGCCAGACAGAAATCCGTGCTCTGGAGCGGTCAGGAAGAGCTGATCAGGCTGACAGAGCTTGAACGCAGAGGGCATTCAATCTCAGAAGATATGTATACTCTTGTGCCGAAATTCAACACCAACCGCTTCAAGGATGGGAAATCGCAGGCGCTTGAAGCATACAGGATAACGCTT
>JAZLLA010000062.1:0-47301 GCA_045597895.1 Candidatus Cryptobacteroides sp.
CTGACGAGGATCCGCAGGACATCTGCGGTCATGACCTGGAGGGTCTGGGCTTCCACGTGGGCAAATTCTTCGACAAGGTGCTGGACATCAAGGAATGCCACCTCCAGCCGGAGCCATCCAACGCCATACGTCTGTTCGTAAAGGAATATTCGCAGAAGCACGGACTCCCCTTCTACAATCTCCGCGAGAATCACGGTTTCCTGCGTAACATATTCATCCGCACCAACGAAAAAGGCGACGTGATGCTCATCGTCTGCTTCGGGAAAGACTTCCCCGGACGTGCCGGGATGCTGGATGCTATCGCTGACCGCTTTCCGCAGATTGTCTCTCTTTATTATATTGTCAATGAGAAACTTAATGATAGCATTTCCGACCAGATACCCATCCTGTGGCGCGGTGAGGATGCCATCTACGAAGAGATGGAAGGACTGCGCTTCAAGATAGGACCCAAATCCTTCTACCAGACCAATTCCCTTCAGGCTTACCGCCTGTATTCGGTGGCCAGGCAGGAAGCGGCCCTTACCGGAAAGGAAACGGTCTATGACCTGTACACCGGGACCGGTACCATAGCGCAGTTCGTCAGCGCAGGAGCTTCCAAGGTGATAGGTATAGAATATGTGCCGGAGGCTATAGAAGACGCGCGTTTCAATGCAGTGTCCAACGGCATTACGAACTGCGAGTTCTTCGCCGGCGACATGAAGGACATCCTCACCGCAGGCTTCATCAGCAAGCACGGCCGCCCGGACGTCATCATCCTCGACCCTCCGAGAGCCGGCATCCACCCGGACGTCGCCAGGGTCATACTCGACGCCGAACCGGAAAGGATGGTCTACGTCAGCTGCAATCCTGCATCCCAGGCGCGCGACCTCGCAATCCTGAGCGAGAAATACACCATCACCGCCGTTCAGCCGGTGGACATGTTCCCTCAGACAATGCACGTGGAGAACGTCTGCGCGCTCATAAAGAAACAATAATACGATGACAGTACAGATACTCATCCTCCTTGCTGGCCTTGCACTGATAGTCTTCGGCGCAGACTGGCTTGTCGATGGAGCATCCACCATAGCCAGAAAGGCCGGCATCAGCGAGTTTGTCATCGGACTCACCATCGTCGGCTTCGGCACTTCCTGCCCCGAGCTCGTCGTCAGCCTCACCGGCGCCTTCGCCGGCAACTCCGACATCTCCATCGGCAACGTAGTCGGCTCGAACATCTTCAACACCCTCCTGATCCTCGGCCTCACAGCCGTAGTCGCCCCTATCGCGATCACCAGGGAAAACAGGAAAAGGGACATCCCGATGACTATCGGCGTGACGCTCCTGTTCATCCTCTGCGGAATGAGCAGAACCCTTCTGGGTGTGGGCTCAGCCGATATGATTTCCAGAGTGGAAGGCGTTGTATTCCTGGCACTTTTCGCACTTTATATTTACTCCTGCTTCAAGTTCGGCTCAGCCGAGGAAAGCGATGACGAAGGCAAGAAGCTTTCATTGGCGGCAGCAATTCTATTGGTCATCGCCGGCCTGGCGGGACTGATCTTCGGCGGGCGGCTGTTCGTGGATTCCGCCACGAAGATCGCCCAGCTCCTCGGGGTGAGCGACAAGTTCATTGCCATAACCATCCTGGCGGGCGGCACTTCCCTTCCGGAGCTCGCGACCTGCGTCGTGGCGGCTGCGAAGAAGAAAGGACAGCTTGCCCTGGGCAACATCCTCGGCTCGAACGTATTCAACATCCTTCTCATCCTCGGTGCGTCCGCGGTCGTCACTCCACTGAACATGGCCGGAATGGACCTCGTGGACGTGGGAGTGCTGATGCTCAGCGCCCTGCTCATCTTCACGAGCACATTCACCGGGAAGAAGAACATCCTCGACCGCTTCGACGGTACCATCCTGCTCCTTGCGGAAGCCGGATACATGACCTATCTGATAATGACTATATAAAAAATATTACAATGAAATTTGAACCGACGAAATACCAGCTGATGAATGTTGGTACTGGAAGAATCTTCGAAGACGGAGAATGGACCCTCGCGGATCCGCAGTCCCCGTCTCCTTCCCTCGTAAGGGCTGTCTATGAAAACAAGCAGTTCACTCCGCGCGAAGACCTCAAGGGCCTTTACAGATACGCAGAGTGGCTCCCTATCAAAAGGACCCTCAAGAAATCGCACGCTCCTGTAACCTACAAGAGCAAGGGACTGGCCAAGGAGCTCGGAATGAGCAACCTCTATATCACCTTCTCCGGCTTCTGCCCTAAGATCGGCGCCGGAATGACTACCTGCTCCTTCAAGGAGACCGAGGCTTTCTCCGTCTGCGCCAGAATGCCGAAGGACAGCAAGAGGATACTCGTCGTCCAGTCCGCTGGAAACACAGCACGCGCGTTCGCCCAGGTCTGCTCGGACAACAACATCCCTATCGTGATCTGCATCCCTGAAGGTGCCAAGCACGACATGTGGTTCCAGAAGAAGCTCAAGGACTGTGTCAAGGTGGTCGCCACCCCTATGGGCTCCGACTACTTCGACGCCATCGCCCTCGGAGAGAAGATCTGCAAGGACCCGATGTTCCTCGCCGAAGGCGGGGCAAAGAACGTCGCCCGCCGCGACGGAATGGGAACCACCCTCCTGAGCGCAGTAGAGACCATCGGACGCATCCCTGACGCCTATTTCCAGGCAGTGGGAAGCGGCACCGGCGCCATCGCTGCCTGGGAGAACAACATGAGGCTCATCGATGACGGCCGCTTCGGCACCCACAAGATGAAGCTCTTCGTTTCCCAGAACGCGCCGTTCACCCTTATGAACGACTCGTTCAAGGCTGACTCCCGCGAGCTTCTCCCTATCACACCGGAAGAGTCGCGCAAGGCCTCCGAAGTCATCCTGGCCAAGGTTCTCTCAAACAGGAAACCGCCGTACAGCCTCGCAGGCGGACTCTATGACGCGCTCAAGGACACCGGCGGCGACACCTTCACCGTTACCAATGACGAAATCGTCCAGTGGATCATCAAGTTCCTCCACTGCGAAGGCTACGACATCCTCCCTGCTGCCGCAACCGCAGTATGCAGCGTCGCCAAAGCTCTCGAGCAGGGCAAGATCGGCAAGGACGACGTCGTGATGCTCAATATCACAGGAGGCGGCCTGCTCCAGGCCAAGAAGAACGGCTACGTGGAAGCAGAACCGGCGCTGGTCCTCAGCCCGGACCTCCCGGCGGAAGAGATCATCGCCAAGGTCAAGGCATTGTTCTAGTACCGTCCAATCGGAAATCAAAAAGGCGAAGATCAAATCTCCGCCTTTTTGATTTCCTTGTTCTCCACAGGGTTCGAGTATATCCTGAGGAAAATATCGCGCAGGTCCTCACGGTTCAACGACCTCTTCACTTTCTTGAGCTTGTGCTCGGTGTAGGCGATGAACTTCTCCTTGTCTTCAGCCGTGTACCTGTCGCTGTACTTTGTGGTGCCGTGCACCATATCGTATGCGATGAAATTGGTTTTCCAGAGCTTGTAGCCTTCGACCACACGCTTGTCGATGTACGACATCAGCGCCTGGTAGCGGTCGTTCTTGTCGAAGCCCGCCGCAGTCTCGATCTCTTCGGCAGTAAGCGGGGTCCCGATGTTGAGATGCACGTTACCCTTCCACTGGCGGATGCCGCTGACGATGCTGTGCATGTCCTCCTTCGGGCCCTTGACATATTTCTGTGTCCTCGAGATGAGAAGCTCCCTGGCCTTTCTGATGTCACAAGGCTCGTATTCGTACGATATGCTGAGAGGGATGATGTTCAGTTCGGAATAGTTCTCCTGGAAAGTTCCGGTCCCGCTCATGTCAAACATCTTCACGAGTCCCTGCTCGGTTTCGTCCATTCCGTTCTTCGTACGGCCCTGACGCTGCGCTATCCATACCGAGCTCTTCCCGGAAGTGATGGTCTGGCGTATATACTTTGAAAGAAGCTGCGATGAAATATAAAGCTCCCTCGCGGAAATGCCGCGGATAACCTTGATCATCCTGTTCGAACGCAGAAGCTTTTCAACTGTAGGGCTGGAAAGGAGGTTGTCACCCACACAGATCTCCGACATCGCCACTCCGTTCTGCGAAAGGACGTACTGTGTGAGCGCCGGATCGATGATGATGTCACGGTGATTGGATATCATAAGGAACTTGCCCCGGGTGGACAGAATGTTTGAGATACCGTCGTATGAGAAGGTCCTGATGGTGTTGTTGAGGACCCAGTCCACAGCCTTGGTCATAA
The DNA here is from genome assembly GCA_045597895.1 of Candidatus Cryptobacteroides sp. Classification (GTDB taxonomy): domain Bacteria; phylum Bacteroidota; class Bacteroidia; order Bacteroidales; family UBA932; genus Cryptobacteroides. Next base: position 4,228 of record JAZLLA010000062.1, read on the forward strand.
TGACCTGCTGGAACTCGTCGATGCTGCCGATGTTCTTCAGCTTGTCCGAAAGGAAAGTGATACGCTCGCTGGGGAATATGGCCTTCGAAATGACCGGGACTGCCGGATGCTTGGCCAGTTCACCGAACGCTTTCACCGCCTCCTCATCGGAATAGGGACATATATCGAGGAATTGATCTTCCATTGCTAAGGTTTAAGTCTGGACAAAGATATACAAAAAAGCGATATCAGTCAACTCTGCGGAGCAACGAACTGTCGCCATAGCTGAGGAATCTGTACCCATTGGCCAGGGCATAGTCATATATGGTATGCCAGTCGCCCTTGACAAAGGCGGAGACAAGGAGGATCAGAGTACTCTCAGGCTGATGGAAGTTGGTCACAAGCATATCGACGATGCGGAACTTGAAGCCCGGGACTATGATGATCCTAGTCTCCACTTCCAGCCGGTCAAGACCGTTTGCATCTAGATACTTTATGATGGCACCGATGGATTCTTCAAGGGAATAAGGGTACTCCCTCTCATATGGGCACCACTGCGCCACAGTCTCCGGCCTTCCCTGCTCGAGGCAGGACACTCCGACATAGTAAAGTGACTCCAAAGTCCTCACGGAAGTGGTCCCAACCGCTATAACTTTTTTGTTACCATCTAAAACATTATTGTTTTTATCCTTGATTTTCAATAAGAAATCCTTGGTAACAATAAAAGGCTCCCTATGCATGGTATGATCGGCCACATTGGAGCTTTTGACCGGCAGGAAGGTGCCCGCACCTACGTGAAGGCACACATTTTCGATGTCGATACCCTTGTTCTCTATCTCCTCAAGCACCCTTCCGGTGAAGTGAAGACCAGCGGTAGGAGCAGCGACCGAGCCCCTGTATTTGGCATATAATGTCTGGTACCTTTCCAGGTCGACGGCCTCCGTTTCGCGGTTAAGATATGGAGGGATCGGCACGGTTCCGCAAACTTCGAGAACCCTGGAGAAAGGGTAACCGTTGGACCAGGTGAATTCAACGAAGGCTGTCTCATCCTCCCGGGAAACGAGCCTGGCGGTCAGGTTCATCCCTACGATTTCCGGGGCATTCCCGGGATTATAAAGGTGAAGCGGGTCATCCTTCCACCGCTTGACATTGCCGACGATGCAGCGCCATACGCAGCGGTCAGTGACGGCAAAGACAGTATTGTATTCCACGGGATCCACAGGCTTGAGGCAAAAGACCTCTATATGGGCTCCTGTTTCTCTCTGGAAATGAAGCCGGGCAGGAACAACCTTCGTGTCATTGAAGACCATCATTGCCCCAGCAGGAAGGAAAGAAGCAAGTTCACGGAAAATATGTGTCTCCACTTTTCCTTCAGAATATGTAAGGAGTTTCGAAGAATCTCTCTCAGGAAGAGGATATTTGGCGATACGTTCGTCGGGGAGGGGATAATTATAATCCTCAATATGAATTTCAGGTATCATTCTGACAATTTAAAATCCGTCACAAAGTTAATCATTATGCGAGAATAAATGAAAAATACAGAAGTTTTACAAAGCAGCGGAACATCCCTTGAAACGGCGTGAAATATACAATCGTAAATTAAATTACATAAATACATCTGTAAATTTCAAATCATCCTTATTTACTTTTGTTAATAATCCGATACTGTTTACAAAAGTAAAATAAGTAATATTTATATGGGTGTATTCGTTTTCTTTTGTGCTTTATTATCAGCGACTTGCATATATCTATTTATAGAATATATATAGGTAGATAAATGAATCTTTAGCCGTCCTGTAGCATAAGCCCATATAATATCTGAATAATGCTATAATATTGCATTTAAACTCAATATTTTATGTCTTTTCATCTAAAGGAAATCATTCAAATAAGGACACCCTTCCCCTTATTAATTATTCCAGACAATTTCAAATTGTGAATCACAAAAATACTTTGCACGTTCAAAATATAATATTACATTTGTAAAGTCAAGGTTAAATAATGTTAATAGGTTATGAACGCAAGATTACAGCAGTTCCTCTCTGCGGAGAACATCTCCCAGGCCCAGTTCGCTGACACCATCGAAGTCGCCCGCGCCAGCGTGTCACACGTGCTTGCCGGAAGGAACAAGCCCGGCTACGATTTCATCAAAAGCATTGCAGATCACTACCCCAGGCTGAACCTTGACTGGCTTATCAACGGAAAGGGAAAGATGTACAAGGAAGTTGTAGCTGCTCCCCTTCCTACAGCTGACTACACGGACGAGCTTTTCGCTCCAGAAAAGCCCGAACCGGTGGAAAATCCTTTCCGTCAGGTGGCGGAGGCTCCAAAAATCGACTCCACGACTGAAAGCGATATTAGAACTGAAGCCTCTAAAACATCTAACAATCAGCGAAGAATCTCAAAAATCATCGTTTTCTTTGATGACGATACCTTTCAAGAATTGAAGTAATTTCTGTATATTTGTTTGTTCAACATAGCTTTTTATGTACAGACAAATAATCAAGCCTTCACTGTTCGGGTTCAAGCAGGAAACATCCGGCAGACTCTTCACGGGCCTGGTGGCATTGTCATCCCGCTTCCCTTTCCGCCCGTTCACAAAAGCCTTCCACAGGTTCAACTCGCCTGAGCTGGAACGTGAACTCTTCGGTCTGAACTTCCCGAACCCTGTCGGACTTGCTGCCGGTATGGACAGGAACGGCGATTATATCGATGCCTTCTCCAACTTCGGCTTCGGCTTCCTGGAAATCGGCTCGCTCTCCCCTGAACCGAACATCGGTTACCCCAAGCCGCGCGTCTTCCGGCTCTCCCAGGACAAGGCCATCATCAACAGGATGGGCACCCCGAACAAGGGTGTCAGATATGCAATAGAAAAGCTCAAGACAAAGAATCCTGACATCCTGGTCTCTGCCAGCATAGCCCCTGACCGGGACAGCCGCAAGGACGAGGAGATGATCAAGGACTATCAGGTCGCTTTCTCGCTTATGTTCGACTTCGTGGACATGTTCACGGTCAACGTTGCCAGTCCCAACCAGGACCAGGCCCTGGCTTTCCAGGACAGTTCATCCATTGCTGACGTGCTGGATCCGCTTCTCGAGATACGCCGCTGCTACGATTCGAACAAACCTATACTGCTCAAGGTCTCCCCTGACATTCCGTTTGAACAGCTGGACGGCATACTTGATTACTGTATGCTTTCCGGAATTGACGGAATCATCACAGGAAGCACCACCAGAAAGCTCGACGGTCTGACCACAGCGTCTAAAAAGCTCGAACTCATAGGGGCCGGGAATCTCTCCGGTGCTCCCCTTTACCCTCAGACGTTAAGCATTGTCCGCCATATCTCGGAACACACGAAGGGCAGATTCCCTATCATCGCCTGCGGCGGCATCATGACCCCTGAGCAGGCAGCAGAACTCCTCGACTCCGGAGCAAGCCTCATCCAGCTCCACAGCGGCCTGCTGTACAGAGGGCCGAAGCTCGTGAAAAAGATTAAACAACATCTCGTAAAACGTTAATATTTCAATGGTTACCGCATCCATTTGCACTATCGGCGATGAGATCCTCATCGGCCAGATAGTCGACACCAACTCCTCTTTCATCTCACGCGAACTCAACTCCATCGGCATACGTGTCCCACAGATGCTCTCCATAGGAGACGACCACGACACCATCATCGCCACCCTGAAAGCCCAGCTGAAGGCCCACGACATCGTCATCACCACCGGAGGCCTCGGCCCCACAAAGGATGACATAACCAAGGCCGCCCTTGCAGAACTCTCCCACAGCAGCAGATATGTGGAGCATCCTGGCCAGAAGGAGATGGTCTACAAGATTCTCCACTCCAGAGGGCTCGAGGTCCTGGACAACAACATCGCCCAGGCGATGGTCCCGGAGACCTGCGAGGTCATCGTCAACAAGCTCGGCACCGCACCTATCATGGTGTTCCGCTTCGGCTCCGAAGAATTCGGCCATCCTGCCACACTCTACACCCTCCCTGGTGTCCCTCACGAGGCCACCGGTGCTGTGCAGGATATCGTAGAGGATATCAAGTCTCACTACAAGACAACGAATATAACTCACAAAAATATAATGGTTTACGGAATAGCCGAGTCTGCACTCTCAAAGAAAATCGAGTCCTTGGAGGATGCCCTTCCGGAAGACATGCACCTCGCCTATCTCCCTAACCAGCTCACCGGCATACGCCTGAGGCTCTCAGTCTACGGCGGCGACAAGCAGGCCAATGAATCCAGAATCGACAGCCAGTTTGCCGGACTCAAGGACCTGATCGGCGACCTGATCTACGCCGAGGAGGACACCAACCTCCAGGAAACCATCGGCCGTCTCCTGAGAGGATCCGGCGAAACGCTCAGCGCCGCCGAGTCCTGCACCGGCGGGGAGATCTCCCATCTGATCACCACCGTGCCCGGAGCATCGGAATACTACCTCGGCTCCGTAACCTCATACTCCCCTTCGGTCAAGAACAGAGTGCTCGGCGTGAAGATGGAAACAATAGAAAACTTCGGGATCGTAAGCAGCGAAGTCGTAAAGGAAATGGCTGAAGGAGTCCGTCGTCTTACCGGCTCGACATACTCCGTCGCCACCACCGGATGGGCCGACTCATACGGTGACGAACACGAGCCTGCCGGCACCGTCTGGGTCGGAGTAGCGGGCCCGGAATGCACGAAAACCGCCCGGTTTACATATAAAAACGACAGGAAAAGGAATATTGAACGCTTCGCGGCCTCCGCTCTCAACGAACTTCGCCTCTTAATCGAAGAATCGCGCAAATAACCGCAGAATCAACACATATAACATTTTTGTTTTACACTACAACAAAAATGTTATAGTGTATTTTTTTAACTTTTCCCCTATTATTCGGCCAGAACTTGGACCTCTGAAAGGACACGGAGGAAGTTCCCGCCGGCTATCTTGGAAACGTCATCGGAAGAGTAGCCGCGAGACCTGAGTTCCTCCCAGAGAGCAGGAAGTTTCGAGACATTCTCCAGTCCTGCCGGCCCGACAAGGATACCATCGAAATCGGTTCCGACTCCGACATGGTCGATGCCCATGATACGGACGGCATGGTCGATATGGTCAGCGACATCGGCAATCCCCGGACGAGGCATCGCCTCCAGTTCAGCCTGCGCCTTCACCCAGGCCGCCACCTTCTCGGGATCGTCAGGAGCAGCTATGAACTCAGCCTCCGCAGCATCGGCCCTGTCACCGGCTCCGGTAGAGTTCATCATCTCCACATAGTCGTCGCGAAGGAACGCCGGGCAGAAATTGATCTGCACCACCCCGCCCTTGTCGGCGATCGCCTTCAGAAGGTCGTCGGTCAGATTGCGCGGATGCGATGCAAGGGCTCGGCAGCAGGAGTGCGTCGAAACTATCGGAGCCTTGGACAGCGCCAGACAGTCGCGCACCACATCATCGGAGCAATGGGCGATGTCAATGACCATCCCCAGCCTGTTCATCTCCGCCACCACTTCCCTGCCGAACGGGCTCAGCCCGCCCCAGGTATGCTTGCCCGCGCAGGAGTCGCAGATCTGATTGTCCCCGTTATGTGTCAATGTCATCGCGACCACACCCATCCTGAAGAACATCCTCAGCATCGGCAGCGAGTTCTGGATCGGCGCACCGTTCTCCATACCGATCAATATCGAGAGCAGCCCGTTCTCCTTGTTCTCCTTCACCTCATCGGCGGTGAATGCCAGCTCGACCTCCCCGTCCGCTGCATCCATCTGGTCATACAGATGGGAAAGCATGTCCAGGGTATAACGGGTAGCTTCATCCGGAGCCAGCTCCTTGCCGTTATACAGAGCGAAAACGGAAGCGTCGACTCCCCCTGCGCGGAGCTTCGGGAAATCCACCTGGCCCCAAGGGTTGTCCTTGGTGAAATCACGCCTGCGCATCATCTGGGAAGGCGCATCGCAGTGCGAATCAAGTACTAGCATATCAGTATGGTTTACATATCCTCCATCAGCGTCGTCCACTCGTCGGTCCAGGCATCATTGTCACGCTTGCACTCCAAGTATTCGCGCGTAAGTTCCATAATATCGTCATCCGGACCCGGAGCGGCCAGAACGGCCTCTATCTCCTTCATCCGTTTTTCCAGTTTTGAAATCTCCCCCTCGAGCCAGGAAATCCTGTTCCTGATCTTCCTCTGCTCCTTGGACGCAGCCTTGATCTCCTCATAGCTCTTCTGAGGTGCAGGCCGGGCAGGGGCGGCCTTGGCTGCAGCGCCATGAGCGGCCGCCGGCCTGGCCTGGGCCGCATTCCCCGAAGGGGCCGCAGGGTCCGCGAACCGCCTCTCAAGCTCCTGCAGGTTCTCGATCTTCCTCTTCTCAAGGAAATCCGAGACGCTGCCCAGATGCTCACGCACCTTTCCGTCGCGGAACTCGTACAGCTTGTCCACAAGCCCGTCGAGGAAGTCACGGTCATGCGATACCACGACCAATGTCCCGTCGAAAGACTTGAGAGCGGCCTTCAGTATATCCTTGGACTGAATGTCCATATGGTTCGTAGGTTCATCGAGAGCCAGGAGGTTATGGCTCTGGAGCATCAGCTTCGCCATGCCGAGACGCGCCCGCTCTCCTCCGCTGAGCACACTGACCTTCTTGTCGATGTCCTCTCCCTTGAAGAGGAATGCACCGAGTATGTCGCGGAGCTTTGTCCGGATATCCCCTACCGCAATGCGGTCCAAAGTGCCGAACACCGTATCATTTCTATCAAGTACATCTTCTTGATTTTGAGCAAAATAACCTATGTCGACATTATGTCCTACTTTAGATTCTCCGGAGAACGGGTCGAGCTCTCCCATGATCACTCTCATCAGGGTGGTCTTGCCCTCTCCGTTCCTTCCGATGAACGCCACTTTCTCCCCTCTCTTGATTTCGATGTCAGCATTTCTGAAGACAACCTTCTGAGGATATCCGACGGTAATGTCGGAGGCCTTGTACACCACGTCACCGGAACGCGGAGCCGGCGGGAACTTCAGATGCATGGTCTTCACATCCGTCTCGTCTATCTCTATCCTCTCGATCTTCTCGAGGGCCTTGATGCGGGACTGGACCTGGTTGGACTTCGTAGGCTTGTAGCGGAAACGGTTGATGAAGTCCTCCGTCTTCTCTATCATCCTCTGCTGGTTCTCATACGCTGCGGTCTGCTGCGAGATGCGCTCCTTGCGCAGCTCCACATACTGGCTGTACGGGACCTTGTAGTCATGGACCTTACCGAGCATTATCTCCACGGTCCTGTTGGTCACATTGTCGAGGAACTTCCTGTCGTGGGAAACGAGCAGCAGCGAGCCGCGATAATTCTTAAGGTAATCCTCCAGCCACTCGATGGACTCGATGTCCAGATGGTTGGTAGGCTCATCGAGGAGAAGCAGGTCAGGAGACCCCAGGAGGATCTTCGCCAGCTCGATGCGCATGTTCCAGCCCTGGCTGAATGTCTCGGTCTTGCGTGAAAGCTCCTCATCCTTGAAGCCCAGTCCCAGCAGAGTCCTGGTAGCCTGAACCTCCGGAGGTTCCGAATGGCTGATGGCCAGGCGGTCGGTCAAGTCGTTCAAGTGGGAAATCAAATCAAGATATGCAGCAGACTCATAGTCAGTACGTTCAGCAAGCTGAACATTGATGGATTCCATCTCCTTCTCCATCTCCTTCAGACTGTCGAAGGCAGTCATCGCCTCCTCCATCACGGAGCGTCCGCGGTTATGCTGCATGATCTGCGGAAGATATCCTATAGTTATATGCGAAGGCTTGTCGATGGAGCCGGAAGTCGGATTCTGCTCCCCGCAGATCAGTTTCATTATGGTGGACTTCCCCGCACCGTTCTTCCCGACCAGACCTATCTTGTCGCTTTCGCTTATATGAAAGCCTATATGGTCCAGCAGCGTCCAGTTTCCATACGAAACCGTCAAATCATTAATCGATATCATCAGTCGCTTCCTCTTTTTTACAAATCATAATGCTGAACTCGTACAGCGCGTACAGCGGGACGGCCACCACCAGCATCGTGAACGGATCTCCCGTCGGCGTCAGCACGGCGGCCAGTATCAATATGACCATCACGGCATACTTGCGGAACTTCTTCATATCGCCACGGGTGACAATCCCGAAATGCGACAGGACCGCCAGGACCGACGGAAACTCGAACAGCAGCCCCATCACGAACACCATCGCCATGAAAATCGAAATGTACGAGGTCAATGCGAAAGTGTTCACCACTGTCACGCTCACCTGATAGCCGTTGAAGAACACCAGCAGGACAGGCATGACAATGAAATATCCCACGCAGACGCCTGCATAGAACAGGCCCGCTCCCAGCGCAAATGCCCTGCGGACAACGGACTTCTCGTTCTCGTACAGCGCCGGAGCGACAAATCTCCAGAGTTCATAGCAGATGAACGGGAAACAAAGGACTACCGCACAGATGAAAGTGACCTTGATATGGGTGAAGAACTGCGCGGAGATGTCGATGTTGATCAGATCCAGGTTCATCTTCACGTTAAGAAGCCGGTACAGCCAGAAGTCCTGGCGCGCCGGTTTCAGGATGACCTGGTCGAAGAGAAAGTCCTTGAAGAAGAATCCGACGACGAATACAAGCACAACGACAAGAACTGAGCGGATCAGAGTTCCTCTCAGTTCTTCAAGATGGTCCCAGAAGGACATCTCTTTCAATTGTCCTTTCGACTCGTCTGCCACAGCAGCCGTTTACTGTTCGTCAGCTTTCTTGGAATCTGCGGAGTCGATGGAGTCGAAATCTTTCTTGACGTCGTTCAACTCCTTCTCGACTTCATTCATTCCCTGCTTGAAACTCTTCACTCCCTTGCCGAGTCCGCGCATCAGTTCAGGAATTTTCTTTCCACCGAACAGAAGCAGGAACACGAGGACGATAAGGAGGATCTCCCAGAAGCCGAGGCTGCCGAACAAGAGCGGATAAATGGTCATTTTTAGCTCGTTTTATTGGTTAACAAAAATGTTATGTATTAAAACAATGTTGTTTTATTTGCTATTCTTAAGCGCATTGAGCTGATTCTCGTAACTTTCGATTCTTGAGAGGGCATCAGCCTCCTTCTTGCGCTCCATAGCGATGACTTTCTCCGGAGCATGGGCCACGAAGGCCTCGTTGGAGAGCTTTTTGCGTACGCCCTCGAGGAATTTCTTCTGGTATTCGAGGTCAGCTTCGATCTTCGCGATCTCCTCTTCAGCATTGACAAGTCCGGAGAGTGGAACGAACATTTCGATGGTTCCGACGATGAAGGAAACTCCCGACTCCTCACCGAAATCGTTGACGATTTCGATGGCGGAGATATTGGCGAGCTTCTGGATTACCGGAAGGAGGTCGGAGTTGAAACCGCCCTTGATCTTGAGGGTGAGGGCTTCCTTCGGAGAGATGCCCTTCGACTGGCGGGCGCTGCGGATATTGGCGATGGCTCCCTGGGTGGCCTCGAAGGCTGCGAGGTAGTCCTTGTCAAATCCGTCTCCCTTCGGAGTGTGCTGGAAGGAGATGGTCTCCCCTTCCTTCCTCTCAGCGAGGTGGTGCCAGAACTCTTCTGTAATGAACGGCATGAACGGATGGAGGAGCTTGAGGAGCTGCTCGAAGAATGCGACGGTAGCGTCGAGTGTGGCCTTGTCGATCCCTGCGCCGTAGGCAGGCTTAATGAGCTCGAGGTACCAGGAGCAGAAATCATCCCAGAAGAGCTTGTAGATGGACATCAGGGCATCGGAGATTCTGAACTTGTCGAATGCGTCGTCCATCTCTGCAGCCACTGCCGAGAGTTTGTTCGAGAACCACTTGACAGCCTGCTGCGATGCTTCAGGCTGAGCAGCGTTCTCATCTATGTTCCAGCTCATTACGAGCTTGTATGCGTTCCATATCTTGTTACAGAAATTGCGGCCCTGCTCGCAGAGGGAGTCATCGAAGAGGATGTCGTTTCCTGCAGGAGCGGAGAGCATGATTCCCATACGGACACCGTCCGCGCCGTACCTTGCGATAAGGTCGAGAGGGTCAGGGGAATTGCCGAGGGACTTGGACATCTTGCGGCCGAGCTTGTCACGGACGATGCCGGTGAAGTAGACGTGCTTGAACGGATAGTTGCCCTTGTACTCGTAGCCGGCCATGATCATTCTGGCGACCCAGAAGAAGATGATGTCCGGACCGGTGACGAGGTCATTGGTCGGATAGTAGTAGCTGATCTCCTTGTTGTCCGGGTGCTCGATGCCGTCGAACAGTGAGACAGGCCAGAGCCAGCTGGAGAACCAGGTGTCGAGTGCGCCTTCGTCCTGTGAGAGGTCGGCGGCCTCGACATTCTCGTATCCGGCTATCCTGCGTGCCTTCTCCACAGCCTCCTCGATGGTAGGGGCGACGACGTACTTGCGGTCCTCGTCCTTTACGTTCTCCTGTCCGGGCAGGAAGTAGGCCGGGATGCGGTGGCCCCACCAGAGCTGGCGGGAGATGCACCAGTCCTTGATATTGGAAAGCCAGGTATTGTAGGTGTTCTTGTACTTGGCCGGGAAGAACTGGATGTCATCGTCCATTACAGGCGGCAGGGCGATGTCTGCGAAGTGCTGCATCCTGATGAACCACTGGAGCGAGAGCCTCGGTTCGATAGGGACGTTGGTGCGCTCGGAGTAGCCGACCTTGTTGTCATAGTCCTCGACCTTTTCGAGCAGGCCGGCGGCTTCGAGGTCCTTGACTATCTGCTTGCGGCAGACGAAGCGGTCCATTCCCTGGTAGGAGGCGCAATTGGCCTTCATCTCAGGCTCGAGGCAGTCGACGTCGACGTGGGCGTCCGCGGTGAATATGTCGTAGGCCGGGAGGTTGTACTTCTGGCCGAGCATGTAGTCGTTAACGTCGTGGGCAGGGGTCACCTTGAGGCAGCCGGTTCCGAAGCCGATCTCAACGTAGCGGTCCTCGATGACAGGGATCTCGCGTCCTACGATAGGGACGATGAGGTGCTTGCCCTTGAGCCACTGGTTCTTCTCCTCCTTAGGGTTGATGCAGACTGCGACATCGCCGAAGATGGTCTCAGGACGGGTGGTGGCGACGATGGCGTACTTGCCCGGGCATTCCTTGACCATGTATCTGAGATAGAAAAACTTGGAGTGTTCGTCGTGGTAGATGACCTCCTCGTCGGAGAGGGCGGTCTGGCGCTCCGGGTCCCAGTTCACCATTCTCAGGCCGCGGTAGATGAGGCCCTTGTCATAGAGGTCGCAGAAGACCTTGATGACGGCCTTGCTGCGGGTTTCGTCCATGGTGAAGGAGGTGCGGTCCCAGTCGCAGGAGCATCCGAGCTTGCGGAGCTGCTTGAGGATGATTCCGCCGTGCTCGTCGGTCCAGGCCCAGGCATGCTCGAGGAACTGCTCGCGGGTGAGGTCGCTTTTCTTGATGCCCTGTTCGGCGAGGCGCTTGATGACCTTGGCCTCGGTGGCGATGGAGGCGTGGTCGGTGCCGGGAACCCAGCAGGCGTTCTTGCCTTCCATCCTTGCGCGGCGGACGAGGATGTCCTGGATGGTTTCGTTGAGCACGTGGCCCATGTGGAGCACACCGGTGACATTCGGTGGCGGGATTACTATGGTATATGGTTCCCTTTCGTCGGGTTCAGAGTGGAAAACTTTGTTCTCCAGCCAGTAGGCGTACCATTTGTCCTCCACTTCGGAGGGATTGTACTTTGCAGATAATTCCATTATTATAATTGTTCTTTAATATTTATTCTTTTTATTCCGCTCCCTTCAATCACTGCCTTTCCCGCTCCCTTCTATCACAACCTTTCCCGCTCCGCGGCAGCAGTGCCATAGGACGAAAGCGGGAGACAATAATCTAACTAATTCAGCATCAAAACTTTATCCAAACTACTATAGTCAAAACAGCAGGTAGCAAATTCACCATTTGGCTATGTATCAGTCACTTAACTAAATCCCTCCGACCTGATTTCATCAGGCTTTCGCTTTATTCCCGCTCCGCGGAAGCTCGTCCCTGCTCCGCAGAAAAACGCTCCGCAGTGCCGACTTCCGTCTCCGCTTGAGTGAAGGATATGCTTCACACGTACGATTGCATACTTCACCGAATCATACAAAGATAGGAATAATTCTCCGTTTTATTGAAAAGGGGTACTCAATTTTTGGGGTTGGATTTCCGCTTCCCTTCATTAGTGCCGTTCAAAATATGTGGTCGTTATTATTTTTCAGAACGCACACTACCACTCTCACCAGTTCAAATCGGTTTTGTAGGTAAACAACTGACAGTCCGTATAGAGTTCAGGGCGTTAAATAAATACTTTGATTCATCAGTTTGAACACTCGTCACCTGGTCCGCCTGCCTGGGCAAAGTCTATGGCGTCTATGACAACAAGAAAGTCTATCCCAACCTCTTCCTCTACGTCACGGCACCGGCCTCCGCCGGCAAAGGCAGGCTCTCCCTCTGCCGGCGCCTCGCACAGCCCATCCACGACCAGCTCCGCCAGCTCTACCGGGACGATATGGACGAATACAGCGTCCAGAAAGCCCACTTCGACCAGGCAAAAAAAAGAACCCGGACCTGGAACCGCCCGAGGAACCACCCCTGCGGATGCTCATCATTCCGGCCAACTCCAGCTCCACCTCCGTCTATCAGATCCTCTCCGACAACGGAGGAGGCGGCCTGATGTTCGAAACCGAAGGAGACACCCTGGCCAATGTCTTCGCCTCCGACTACGGCAACTACTCCGACGGCTTCCGGAAGGCCTTCCACCACGAGCCTATCTCCTATACCCGGCGCAAAGACAGGGAGTTTGTGGAACTCCTGCGGCCACGCCTCTCCGCCGTCCTCTCCGGAACACCGCGACAAATCTCCGCCCTCATCCCGGATGCAGAGAACGGCCTGTTCAGCCGCTTCATCTTCTACTACCTCAACTTCCGCCTGGAATGGATTGACGTCTTCGCCCGCACCAGCAACACCACCCTGAAAGAAATCTTCGACGACATCGGCTACGGCTTCCTCGAACTCTACCAGCGCCTGGAGATGCAGCCGGAACTGGAGTTTTCCCTGACCCCCGGCCAGCAGAAAGCCTTCCACGACTTCTACCGCAGCACCCAGGAGCAGTACTACTACCTCTTCGGCGAAGACATCATCGGCAGCGTCCGGCGCCTCGGCCTCATCACCTTCCGCCTCGCGATGGTCCTGAGCGCCCTCCGCCTCCACGACACCGGCGAAGTCGTCACCACCCTCATTTGTGACGACGAAGACTTCCGGAGCGCAATGGCCATCGCCCGGGCGCTCATCCGGCACACCGTCCGCGTCTATCGCGAACTCTCCAGCGCCGACCTTGGCAAGCCCGCCGCAGAACGCTCCGACCGCCAGCAGCAGTTCCTCTCATCCCTCCCGGCCACCTTCTCCACCCAGGCCTTCCTCCAGCTCGCCGGACGGCTCGGCATCACCCAGCCCACCGCCGAGCGCTACATCAGCGCCTGGTGCAAAAACGGCCTCCTCCACCGCATCAAACAAGGCTACTACGAAAAGACACAGCAATGAATATCCTCATCGACAACGGACACGGCTCCAACACCCCTGGTCTCCATCCACACCAATGCCGCCGGCAACGGCAAGCAGTGGATGACCGCCCGAGGCTGGAGCTGTTACACCTCCCGTGGCCAGACCGCCGGCGACCGCCTCGCCACCTGCCTCTATGAAGCAGCCTCCCTCTACCTTCCCGGCCACAAGATTATGAAAGACTACTCCGACTCAGATCCCGACTGGGAATCCGACTTCTACATCCTGAAGAACACCCTATGCGCCGCCGCCCTCAGCGAGAACCATTTCCACGACAACCCTCAGGACCTCGCCTTCCTCGAATCCGCCCCTGGCCGCCAGGCCATCATCGACATACACGTCAGGGGGATAATCGATCATGTAAATAGTTGAACAATAGGCCCAGCAAAACTACGAAAGGCTTGCGGATGACACCACAAGCCTTTTACGTAATTGACTAGTAAAAGATCTACTTTCTTGGTCCGATGAATCGGTCACCGTTGAAGTGAATCATATGGTCAGGCGTATCCGAAAGCCACACCTCAGTTTCCCAGGCGATATCGTCCACGTGCTTTTTGAACTCTTTTGCATTGGGAAAAGCCGTCACATACACAATCCCGTAGGGGCAATCCTTGGTGAACTCTTCCAGCTCAACCACACGTTTCGCCGATACCGGTCCGTGAGAGGTTACGACCTCAACCAAGAACAGCCACTCTCTTTTGTCATCGCTGATGACGATATCCGGAAGCTTTGAATGCTCTGTGATGGGAAGATTAAGCGCTTCCAGTCCGGCGGGATTCACATACAGGTCTTTATCCTCGGTATCGCCGATATAGAGCAGCTTCCCGCCGGGAGCAAACCTGGGAGCGAATTCCTCAACGACTGCCGCCTGGACCTCATTGTGAGCACCGGGAGATAGATAGTACTCATTCCCCTCGATAACAAGAGGAATGCGGTGCATGTCACGTTCAGCAGCATATCTGTCGCGTAATATTTCATACTCTACGGCAAACTGTTGCGTACGGCTATCCCAATTCTTTGTGCCATACGACTGAGCAACTTCAAGTGCTTCTTGTGTAATGGCGTAATGCGCTTTCGGGCTATTCACCGGTAGCGTAGGATCATCGGGATTGTAGTTGGCAACTCCTGCTTGAATAAACTGGTGGAGCACCTGACGGCGGAACGTCTCTCGGGTATTGGGTGCGTATGGGGCGTCAGCTTTGTAGTTCTCATTTACAAAAGCCATTATCTCTTTCGTAATACGCTGGCTGGTACGTGTGGCATCTGCCCAAGGCGTATCCTCCTTAATACTGCAAAGGGCCAGCAAAGTCAGCGCAGACATTTCATTCTGCTGCGCAGCCGGCAATCCTAATGCCTTCAAAATCTCTTGTGCCTCCGTAATTTTGCTCATAGCTACTGAATCTTAAAATAATCCAGGACTAAATCATTGATATAGTCAATGGAATAATTGTTTCTCAAAATAATCTTTTTTCCAATCTCCCGTATCGTTTCAATCGGAGGAAGGGGCATCATCCTAAGCTCCGTCGCACTCACATTGATGTTTCCGTTGAAAGTACGGAAATACGCATCAAACATCTCACTGTCCAAAAGAGCAGTAAGCCCCATAACTTCGTCTCTGCGGAGGTGACCTTTCGGCCTGTAAATATAGTTCAATTTGTTCTCAATTCCAACATACTCATACTGAGCCATATTGCCGAAGTATGGAGCCGCAACCAGGCGGCTGCTGTCATCTTTGGAACTGAAACGCCTCAGCAGGACATAATTCTTATTGGGAAGCAGAGCTGCCTTCGTTTCCGGAGAGACCTTGATATACTGCCCCTTGTCTTTCTTCTGCACCGGATGATCACACAGCATCTTCACAACATTATGCAGCCAGTAGAGAGGCACCGTATCCTCGGCGGGGTCGCTGACAATAGAATCGTACGCCCGGAATGCTACCACAGGCCCCGTGGATATCTTGATTCCATACTTCTCCATATTGCCATCCCAAGAACGGAACAGACTCAAGATTGCCTCATCGCGTCCGTCAACCGGCAGATAGACAATCTTCTCGACACTGGTCACATCCACTATATTTGTTGCAGCATAATCCTTCTGATAGGGCTCTCCAAGATCCCGGATGCCCTGACTGAATGAAACCGTGATGGTAGAGACTTCGTGCGCCGGGTGCATCCGCATAATGACCAGTTCCTGAAGAACTTCATCCTTGGAGAAAGTATCCTTCCTGGTATTGAACAAGTGAATTAGGTCGATATGAACGTGGCGGAAAAGGAAGTCGCGGAAAGACTGGAAATACCTGCCGGAAGCAAAACTTCTCGGGGTGATGAATATCATCTGCCCATCTTCTTCCAGCATCTTGGCGCAGATGGCCATAAAAAGAGCGTAGATATTGGTCTGCCCATCCACGATACTGGCGCACGACCGCGTATGTACATCGTCCTTGGCAAGCTTGAAGTAAGGGGGATTCGAGATGATATATTCATACTTCTCTCCGGCATTCATCTCTCCAAAGATGGTATCATCGCCGTCCAGGCACTCACATTTATCCAAGACGAAGTCTGACTCGTTCAAATGGTAATCAAGCGTCACCCTTTTTTCTCCACACCATATCTTCAGATACGATAGCACCTCTTTGGTAAGCGGCACGACGTTCTTGTCGGTCTCATAAAGCGTCAGGGAGATATGCTCCGGCGCGTCCTCCTGAGCGAGATGCTCAATCAATGCACAAGAAAGGATGGACAGTCCGCAACCTGGATCCAGGACAGACACAGACTTCTTTCTGCATGGTGTGGCCAAATTGCCCATAAACTGGGAAATGGCGAGTGGCGTGAAGAACTGTCCCTTATGCTTCTTATCCTTCTGGACAGAGGCGTCCGCATACCCTCTGCCAACCCTCTCCGCAAATTGTGAGGGCTTCTCTCCGGCGTTCGGGGTGATATGAACAGACTCAGTGGCCATCGGTCATCATCCATAATTATGGCAAATTTACGGATATTTTTCGATTGGCCCAGCACGATTATGTCAGAATGATGAATCCGGACTGTTTTTCCATCATTTCCTCACTTCCATCAATTCCATCAATTGATGGAAGATTTCTTTACACACAAAGCGTTTCCGAAATACAGTGCAGACTGTTTGCACTTTATCTATGTTTTCTTATCGTTATCTCGCTTTATTTTCGTAAATTTGTCTATTAAAGCAGAATGCCCCATGGCCGGAAATAAACACGCCCTTACCCGATATCGGATACTAGACGCCTGTTTTAGCAGTAAAATGCGTAAATATTACGCCGAAGACCTTATTAAGAGATGCAACGAGGCCTTGGCCGAGCGCTATGGTACTGACGATGCCGGCATTAGCCGTCGCACCTTTTTCGATGACCTGAATGATTTGGACAGTATCGTCGGTGAATACGGCGTGGAAATCCTCCGGCTCAATGACGGCAGGAAGAAATACTACCGCTATGATAAGGAAGATTTTTCTCTCTTCACCAAAGGGTTTAACGAAGAGGATCTTCGCACCCTCAAGGAGAACATCCAGACCCTCCAACGCTTCAAGGGCCTCCCTTCTTTTGCCTGGATGGATTCTTTGGTCAGCAAATTGGAAGACAAACTCACCATCAAGACTTCGGTGGGCAATATAATCGACTATGAGGATAACACCGGGTATTCCGGCATTGATTGGCTGAAGGATATTTTTGACGCCGTTATCGGCCAGCAGCCCCTCAAAGTTGACTACCGCAAATTTGACGAAACTGCTTTTGTCTGGACCATTCATCCATATTATATCAAGCAATACAATAACCGCTGGTTCTTGATCGGCTTCAACCCTGAATTTAATGACATTTCTACAATTCCTCTCGACCGCATTGATGACTTGGAGCCAGTACACATCCCCTATATAGAGAATTCAGAGACGGACTTTGACTCTATTTTCGACAACGTAATCGGAGTAACCATTCCCGATGCACCGTTGGAAACTATCAAACTGAGATTCACACCATCTCGCCTCCAGTATGTCCTCACAAAGCCCATTCACAAGTCTCAGGTATGCACAGATCCTGCATCCGGAATCATAATACTCAAACTCATCCCAAACAACGAGACCGATGCTCTAATACTCTCTTTTGGTGCTGATGTAGAAGTGCTGGAGCCGGAATCTTACCGCAATCGGATACGCGAAAAGGTTCAAAGTGCTTTTGCGAACTATTTTGATGTGCAGGCTGGCTGCACTAAATAACCTTACCTTCGCACCGAAAACAAGAATTAAAGCATATTCGAAGATCCAACACTTATGGCAGAAATACGAGTAAATAAACTGATGAGACAGTTCAATATTGGACTGGACACACTCGTCAGCTTTTTGCGTACGCAAGGAGTCTGGGTTGAAGAGCACCCGAATGCCAAAGTCCCAAATACCGTCTTGCCCGCACTTCACAAGAAGTTTGGACACGACAAGGAAATGGCTGAGGCTGCATCTAAGACGGCCGTCAGGATTTCCACCATTGTGGGTGATAATAAGGGCAAAAAGAAAGTTGTGGCTCCGGAAAAGAAGCATCAGCCCATCTCCACGCAGCGCACACGAAAACCTTCTCCTAAACCGGAGAATTCAACGATTCCTATTGTTCCGCAAAGGGAGTATGCCAAGCGTGTAAAGATTAAGGCCATCAATCGCCCTCATCGCATCATTACCGATGGATTTGATGGCTTCAAAGCCGGTGTTCTGTTCCCCAAAGATATTCTGTATAAAGGCCAGCCAATCGCCATCGCAAACGCCGAAGCGCTCATCAATAGCCGTTTTCATGTTGGCGACATTATCCATTGTCGTGTGGTCGGGACGTCTCCGGACAGACATATCGCTTACTTGAGTTGTGAAATATCCGGCTTCAATTTGTCTGGCCTGGATGGCTTTGAAACGGTTGCACCTGGCGCGAAATACCCGGTTCGTTTGATAGGAACATCGAACAACTATTTCATTGTAGCAATCGTCGAAACGCAGATTCGCGGTCTTGTTCTCAAGAACCAGTTTGAAGACGGGGCTGATATGGACAAGCGCGGCAATATTCGGCTGCAGCTTGTCGAAAAGCCGGAGAATCCATTCCAGTTTGCCCGTTTTGTAAAGCCAATCGCCGTCACCCCCAAAGTTGCTGTCGATGACATTGATCCTATCGTTGAATCTTTCTTGACCGAGCCGGAATTAGATGCTATCACGCCGGAGGACCTGGACATAGTTCGCTCCATTCTCCTTCGTTATCCGGATCTCAAGCGCAAGAAGGCAGATCAGATAACAGGCATACAACTCTACTGCCGTATTCCTGAGGTTAGCCGGCTACACTACTTTCTTAGACAAGAGCCAGACTATTTCACCAAGCACACATTCTGGGTCTCGGTTAATCAAGAAGATGAAGAGAATCCGTCTATCGCATTGTTCACGGAGAGCCCCACAGTTGTTGTGGAGCTGAAAGCATTCAGTGATGATGTCTTCACGGTCGATAACTTTGATTCAAGCAAGACTAACTTCACCAAGAACATTCTTCAAAAGTACAATAAGAGAACCCGCTTAAAAGTTGCTGGTTCCAATTTGCACTTTGTCACGAAATACGACCCCATTCCAGCAGATTACAATACGGAAGAAGTAATCGATTTCTTGGGGAAACTATATGACTTCAATAGCAGCATCATACCGAGTATTCATGAAGCGATTCGGGAAAAGACTCTGCTTAGCGCCAAGGATTACAGCATTTTGTCTTCTTTCTTGAAGTACCAAAGGAACAAGGAGTTCGAAAAAGAAAACGATTTCGTCTTCATCGCTCCTGGGCGCCTTGGAACAGCATCTGGAATTCGGATTGGAGACAGAGCTTCCATTCGTTTCAGACTATTCGAAAATGAGGTGGATTCTTTGATTGGAGAAACCGAGGAAGATACAGGTGCGCTTCATGTTGCGATTGTAGATGAAAACGGCGAAGAGCAACTGACAGGTGTGCTGGACACTGAAGGGGATGATTTTGTCCTCCGGTTTGATCGTGACCATATCGATTTGACGGAGTTCCTTCACTCTGGGATAAGATTGCAGAAGAGGGCAAATATTAAGCATATTCAGATCCAGATGAACGCCATTGAGGATTTCATCAAAAGGGATTCGTTAAAGATATATCAGGACCTCATCAACAATCGTCTGGAGACTCCGGATATGGAGAAGGCAGATGGCATTGAATTCCACAATCCGTTGTTCCGCTCGTCAGCCGGCGACAATACTCAATCTGAAGCGGTAAGAAAGGCTCTCGGCAACAAGAACGTTCTTCTGATTCAAGGCCCTCCGGGCACTGGTAAGACGACGATAATCGTGGAAATCATCGAGCATCTTGTTTCCAAGGGGAAAAAGGTTCTCGTATGTAGCCAGGCTCATGCGGCTGTAAAAAACATCTACGACCGTCTGCACCTGTTGCGCCCGGACATGGATTTGCTGGCTCTCGACGATAAGGATGAAGTAACAGCTGCAGCAAGAAACTTCGATGATGAAGCCTACACCCAGTTCTTAAAGAACAATATGGCGGTAATAGGCAATTGCCGCAGGGGCGCCTCCAAAGAAGAGCTTGACGCACTTATAGATTCGTTCACATATAAAACACCTGAGAGGACTAAGGATTTCAGGAAAAAGCATCATCACGTCATTGACTACAGAGAGGTCACCTCCAATATACCTCCGCAGAATATCACCTTCCTTTTGGATCGGCTCAAGAGTGAAACCCGCAACCTTGACACAGACCTTCTTAAGGCTCAGGTCTATAGGGAAAAAGACGTTATTCTGGGAACATGTATTGGAATCGGTATGGACCCTGTTATGAGGGACAAAGATGCCGTTCATTTTGACACTGTGATAGTAGATGAAGCCGGCAAAGCAAACTTGGCTGAGACCATTGTTCCGCTCCAGTTGGGCGATCGGTTCATTCTTGTAGGCGACCATAGACAGTTGCCTCCTTACTTTGACCGGGAAGAGATTGCCGATTATCGGGAGAAAGTCAGAAATGACGCCTATTCGCAGAATTATAGTCAGCACGAAATTGAAAAGGCGATGAACAAATCTTTGTTCTCCGACTTCTTTGACCACCAATTCTTCCCTGAAGCAAACAAGGTGACTCTGAATTATCAGTTCAGGATGAATCCCCAGATCGGTCAGTATATTTCCGATCTGTTCTATGCCGGAAAACTTTTTTCTGGCGAAGGAACGGAGAAACAAACCGTCACCGTTGAAGGGTATGCTGATCCAGTTACATTTATCGATACTTACGTTCATACCATTACGGAGGAAAACGATCCGCGAGAAACAAAATCTCCGGATGGCAGTGTCTATAACATGCGTGAGGTCAAGGATATTTGCGAGAAGGTGTTGCCTAATGTCAGCGAAGCCCTTGATTCCAATCCAGGCCTAACCGTAGGTATTATTACGCCCTATAAAGCTCAATATAGGAAGCTTCGTGAAGTGCTGAAGGAAACTCGGTTCAAGGATAGCGTTTATACGATTGACTCTATACAAGGAAGTGAATTCGATATTGTTGTTTTCTCATTTGTTCGCGCATTCTCAAGTCGCTCAAACAAGAAAGTCGGATTCCTGGACGATCTGCGTCGTCTAAACGTTTCTCTGAGTAGAGCGAAGAAGAAACTGATCCTTGTCGGCCACTTGCCTACCCTTCAGAATCCCGACTCCCATATAGACGCACCGATTCCCGGCATGGTCAGCCCTGTGGAAGTTTTTTCTTCCATTGCCAGCCGCGTCAAACGATTCGGCGAGCTCTCTCCATTTGAGAAGTTTATGGCTTGTGGTTTTGAGCAGGGACACATCTTCAGTGATTGTGAGTACCACGATGATGGCACATCCTACATTATCATCCACTTTGATGACTTTGACTTCGCTTCGAGAGTTGCGCCGAAGGGCTTCAACGGATATGAAGATGGAGAAGCCGTCGAGGTAATCTTGTCGGGCTATGATGCTACCGGACGTCCTCAGTTTGATTCGGCAGATTTATACAATTTCCTGCAGAGTCATAAAGAAGGAGAAACATACGAAGGCACAATCTCGCGGATTTACAACAAGAAAGACGGAGGAAAGACCGTATATGTTACGGTTGACGGTTATGAGGACCGGCTGGATATTGCACCGTTCCTGAAAGAGAAGCATCCGGAATACGAGGTCGTGGGGACAGTGCTCCTTGTACGGATTGATCACTATAAAGATGAACCGGAGCGTATTTTCTTCCGTCCTCATTTCTCTGAAGCCGAACAACTGAAATCTGATGGCAGAAGTTACACCTTCTTTAATGCTTCCGTCAAAGAAATCAAGGACTACCCTATGGTGGTGTTTCAGTTCAAGGACAAGTCGGAAGTTACGCTTTCCTGCCCTATCCTTTGGCATACAGCCATTGAAGATGAGTACTACGATCTGATCAAGTTCTCAAATGGTGACTGTAAACTCCACAACCACTATATGGAGGACTTCCTCAAGAGCCACCAGAGGAACACAAAATACGACGGCCTTGTCGTTTCTGAAGACAAAGACTACTATTATGTGGAGGTGGGTGATTACTGCGGTGTAGTTGAAAAGGCCCGTACATGGAGGCGTGGCGTTAAGGTGGATGAAAAGTATCCAGTGGAGATTTCCGGCATCAATAATTATAACAAGTTCGTTTATTTCAAGTTTGTATGAGGATAGAGTCATTTGAAGAATTCGGTAAAAACGCCGACCGTACTATACACGGTGCGGTGAAGATTCAGTATCCTGTGTACAATCTGCACTTGAAGATGCTGACAAAGGATGTAGATCCGTACTTCCCTATAGATCGTGCTATCGTGAAGTATGCTACAATGCAGCCGGACATCAACTATGTGTATCTTTCTGCACTTATTGGACTGGATGAGTCCTTCGTCCGTTGGCGGATTCACACCCTGATGGAAACCAACTTCTTGGCCCTTAAGGACACCGAATACATTGTGACGGAGAATGGCGAACGGAAGTATTTGGCCAAAGATCCTGTTCAGCCCGACCGCACAGTATATGGCAACCTTGTGGTTGATGGCATCACACTGGGGTTGTTGGACATCTCATTCTACCAGAACAAGGCCTGGCTGCTTGATAGGAAGTCCGATTTACTGCCTCATATGGCACTTCTCGGGACGAACGACCCAGCACTTCAGAAGACGCTCAAGAAACTGGAGAAGATGTCGCCGGAAGAAAAGGCCGACCATTGCCTGGAAGCGGCTTCGCATGACTATGAGGTCACAGATTTCGATGCTCAATCTTTGGACGATGTCTTTGTGGTATTCTCTTCAGACAACAAGACGAGACTCTGTAGGAGAGATGTTCTATACAAGAGCAAAGTCTTGAATATACAGAAGCTGACAGAAGAGGCGCAAAAGTTCTATTTCTCTGTATACGAAGGAGAATTCTACAATAACCAAGGATACCATCCTCGCCAGGGCGACCCGTTCTTCAGTTTCTCGGCCGAGCAAATCGCCGCATACTTGCAGAAGCGATACGACGCTTCAGAGATTTTGCCATCCGACTTCAAGTATACAGAGAAAACCGACAAGAACTTCGCTTATCCTCTCTCCATTAAGGTGACACGGAATCTATTGGGACGTGTAAAGAAACGCAAACGCCTAATCATTGACGCCATCAACGGAACAATCAGTGAGACACTGCGTGTCGGTGCAATGAAGAATGTTGAAATAGGCTTCTTTAACATCCATGTCGAGGATAAAGTCCCCGAGTACACATCATTATTCTCAAAAATGGCCAAGTGGGAGGGGCGGTTAAATCGGGCGTTTGTCCAGCAGGAACTTGCCTCCATCCCTGATTGGAGAAAGAATCTGGTTTATCTCGGATGCTATGAGGAACTGGAGGAAATCGACATTGACCAGTTTATCAATTATTATGAAAATGAGTAACTACTTGATAAATGATAAGACGTACCACGAATTGACCGATGAAATACGGAACACTATTCGTGGTGCCCGGGAATACATAAAGACTGGTAATTTCCTGTTCCAGGATAAGGCTATCATTGGTGAACTCATCGAAGCTATGAGCCGTGGCGTTGCCGTATTCATTCTGTCGAACATTTCTGAACTCGAAAGGGATGCATCACGTCAGAAGGAAGGTGAAGGAGTCAATACCCATCTCACCAATTTGAAGACTTTACATCGAAAAGGAGCCCACTGCAGGTCGCTGGATGATCTTCATGCAAAGTTCATTATCGCCGACGGAGAAAGAGGCGTATTGATGAGTGCTAATTTCGCACCCACCAGTCTTGAAAACAATGTCGAGACCGGATTGCTGCTGGAGAATAAAGAACTGAAGGAACTTGAATATACTTTTGATATTCTGTATATCAACTCCGATGTCTATCTCCAGGAATCCGACAACAGACACCAAAGTATCCGCGCCAAGTCTCCGGTTTCCCGCTCAGCTTTCGATTCTGAACATATAACGAGCGGCCTTCGTTTAACTGTAGCTCAATGTAGTGATGCCGACGGAGATAGTCCCAATGCTACAAATCTTCGTTATTCCGACGTTCATAGCATCTATGATGACATCATTGGGATAATAGATCGTTCCGAGGAGTTTGTATATATCGTCACATGGCATTTCAAAGCCTTGAACAGACTCCCCGAGTTCTTGGACGCCATTAAACGGGCTATCGATCGTGGTGTTTGGGTATCCTTGTATTCCAATACACAACAGGAGAATTTCTCGCAAAAAGAATCTCTTCGCCAGATTGAATTCCTGGAATCCATTGGATGTAAATCCCGGGGTGACGTTAACAACCATTCTAAATGTGTAATTAGCGACTCTGAAGGGATTGTCTTTACTGCCAACATTGATGGAATACATGGGATGAAATCAGGTTTTGAAGTGGGTTGCATCCTCCAGGGAGAAGACCTTGATAAAGCACGTGAATATGCACAAAAACTAATAGGAGAATAATATGGCAAATACATCAACACAATACGTTGAGAAATGGCTGAAACTCAACCAAGAGGGTCATTTTCAGGAAGCAAAAGATTTCTATTTTGAAAGTCTTTTCGCCGCTGTTATTGAAGATTTCAAGGCCCGGACAGAAGGTCGATTCAAGAAAGGGGGCGTACTATTCTCGATACTCGGGTACACACCTGAACCGATAATCCTCACGCAAAGGGCACTTGAACCGCAGAAGCATGTGATATTCTTCACCAAGAATGGCGAGCATTTCGACAACGAAATTGCACCTTACTTAGAAAAGTATCTAACGAGCAATTACGAACTGGTCGAATTTGAAGATGCTTCGTTTGATACCATATATGGCGTCATGAAAGAACAGATGGCTCTTCATCCTGCGCGGGAGTATTATGTTGACATTACCGGAGGCAAAAAGTCTATGGTGGGAGCTGCTTCCATTTTCGCCAGGGATTACGACTGCAATTTACTTTATGTCGATTACGACGATTATATCGCAGAACTACGTCGACCCAGACCAGGCACGGAAGATCTCCTTCTTGTATACAACCCAATGGTTAATCTTCCTGATGTAAAGTAACACATCGGATTTGTTGTGCAGGCTGACTGCACAGGTCAATAATACCTTTGTACCGTCAACAGAAAACAACCCTGTTGGCGGTATATTATTATGTTCATCATTGTCTACATCCTCTGCGGTCTCGCTTTCATCCCCGAGCTTTTCAACGAGAAGCGCTAATTGCTCGGATTTCCTTACGAAAATCTCTCCATCGGCCGTATCACATTTGTACCACGCACCCTATAAACGACTGATTTACAGTAGGGTGTCAAAAACTTTTCAGAATCATATCTACAATCAGTCCTGGCGGCTGATATGCAAACTATTCAGCTCGCCCGGATGGTTGTATCAGTAAAATTCTGCCGACCTCAAGCCTTTCCGGTGCTGACCTGATGGAACAGTGCCACCCTCGGCCTAGAGGGGGGACCGCAAGCGAAGCGAAGCGGTGGGGCCTCACGCAGTGAGGCGTTCCACAGGTCAGCACCGGAACGGCTTTACATCACATATTGGTGCACAAAACACCCCTCTGGCGGTACGGGATGTCAGCGGAATGCGGGGTGCATTGTTCAAATGAAAACAAGTTTAATGGGAAATCACAGCATATCGGATATAATTTGTATTTTTGGAATTACAACATCAATATACAACCACAGTATGAAAAAAGCATTTGCCATCATCACATTCCTCGCGATCGTGCTCCCTGCATCGTCACAGACAAAGAAAGTATCGGTCCTGGGTGATTCGTATTCAACGTTCAAGGACTGCAATCCGGAAGGCTACGCTCCTTTCTATCCTAATGACAGGAATGACGTGACCGACCCATCACAGACCTGGTGGAGCCTTTACGTAAAGGCTATGGGCTACGAGCTCGAGGAGAACAACTCCTGGGGCGGCACGACCATCTGCAACACCGGCTACGGCGGATGGGACTCATCCAAGTCCTCATTCCTCTCCAGAATCGATATGCTGGGCGAGCCTGACATCATCTTCGTGTTCGGCGGCACCAACGACGCCTGGGCACACTCTCCTATCGGAGAATACAAGTATGCCGACTGGACGGACGAGGACTGCAAGTCCTTCAGGCCAGCCCTCGCCTGCCTTCTCTCGAAGCTGCAGACCAGATACCCTGAGGCCGTGCTCTACGCCATCCTCAATTCCGAACTTCAGGAAGAGGTCAACGAGTCCTTCCGCGAAGTCTGCGCCCACTACGGCGTCCAGCTCATCGAGCTCACGGACATCGAAAAGCAGAACGGCCACCCTTCAATAAAGGGAATGCAGAGCATCTGCGACCAGCTCCTAAGCTCAATAAAATAATCCGGACACATAATGAAACGACTGACAACCACAGCATTGCTTCTCGCAGGAGTCATTTCCGCCGCATCGGCACAGCCGGCCGGCCATAAAGGCTTCATCGAGAACATCTATGACTACATCGAAAACCTCGAGGTCTTCGAGCAGGGACAGGAGGAAGCAAGGGCCTACTACATCCCCGAGCACAGCAAACTCCTGAACGGACAGTGGAAATTCTTCTTCGCCGACACTCCGCAGGAGATTCCGGCGAATTTCTACGAAGAACGTTTCCCCGACTCGAAATGGTCATCCATCGACGTCCCGTCCAACTGGGAGATGAGGGGATTCGGTGACGCTCAGTTCAGAAACGTGAGCGCCCCGTTCAAGGCCAATCCACCTTACGTTCCTCACGAATACAACCCGACGGGAGCGTACAGGACATATTTCACCGTTCCGGAAAACTGGAAGGGCGAAGAGGTCTTCCTCCGCTTTGAGAAAGTCGCATCCGCTTCCTTCCTCTGGGTCAACGGCCACGAGGTAGGATACAACGAAGGCGCCCAGGAACCGGCGGAATACGACATCACCCCTTATCTCAAGAAGGGCCGCAACACCCTGGCGATGATGGTAGTGAAGTTCTCCGACGGATTCTACCTTGAAGGACAGGACTATTGGCGTTTAGCCGGCATCTTTGACGACGTTTATCTCTATTCGGCGCCGAAGACGAGGCTTTTCGACTGGCACGTTGTCACCGACCTCGACGAGGGATACCGCGACGCCGACCTCCGCATTGAAGCGACCGTCAGGAGCTATGACGGGGCGGCGGCAGCGAAGCCGTTGAAGGTGAAGGCCGTGCTGAGCGACCTGGCGGGCAAGGAAGTGGCCGTGCTCGAGAGCGAGCCGGCGTCATTCGCTGCGGGCGAAACGACGCTGGTGCTGAACATGGAACAGCACATCGCCAACCCTCTCAAATGGACGGCCGAGACCCCCGACATCTACCAGCTCAGGATGTATCTGCTTGACGCTCAGACTGGCGAGCAAATCTCCGGCTACGCAAAGGAGGATGCGCTCCAGGATGTAGGTTTCAAGGAGACCGCCATCATCGACAATGTCTTCCACCTCAATGGCAAGCCTCTCAAGGTCAATGCAATATGCTCGCACATGCAGGACCCGGACAACGGCCACAGCGTCAACGACGAACTGATCAGGAAGGATATGACCATCCTCAAGCAGTTCGGATTCAACGGCGTGCGCACCAGCCACTACCCTCCTGTCCCGCGCTACCTCGAGTACGCAGCCCGCTATGGACTCTATATAATAGATGAAGCAGGTGTGGAAGCCCACGCGACTGAATACGTCTCCAGCGACCCTAGGTTCATCCCGATGTATCAGGAGCGCGTCCGCAGGATGGTCCTGCGCGACAGGAACCAGCCGGCGGTCCTCTTCTGGAGCGCCGGAAACGAGAGCGGCGAAGGTCCAAACATCGGTGAAGTGATCCGCGAGGGAAAGAAATATGATGATACCAGGTCCTGGATGTACGGCGGCAACGCCTACAGCCATCCGGACGAGGAAATCATCGGCCCGCGCTACCCTACCGCCCTCAGCCTCGACCTGAAGGTCGGCCTCGGCAACGACGGCGATGTCCGTCCTTCATTCATGGACGAATACATCTCCGTAGCCGGTAACGGCGGCGGAATGTTCGATGAGATGTGGAGAGCCATCTACACCCACAAGCGTTCCCTCGGCGGCGCTGTCTGGGACTTCGTCTCCCCGGGTCTCACCCAGACCGACAGGCAGCTCGCCGACCTCTCCCCGCACGGAGTCAAGGCCACCATCATGGGCAATGCCCGGCTCGCCACGGATTCACGCAACAAGAAGAACCACGTGATCGACCTCAGCGGCCACGACGAGTGGGTGGAGGTCTATATGGATGAATGTCTGGACGTTACAGGCCAGAATCTCGCCATAAGCTTCGACGTGATGCCGAGGAAGCTCGTCAGCTCCTGCGGCTCCTTCGTGACGAAGGGTGAGTGGCAGTACGGCGTCCAGCAGGACGGAAAGGACAAGCTCAATTTCTATATCAATACCGACAAGGCCCCGGAAAGCGCCCTGCCTAAGGTCGACCCTAATGACCCGCGCTCAGCGTTCAGAAGGGCTATGTCAATGCCTAAGAACTACAGATACGTGCTGACCGCACAGCTCCCGGAGGACTGGGAATACAGCTGGCACCACGTTGAAGCCCGCTATGACGGAGAGAAGATGACCCTGTCGATTGACGGAAAGCTTCTCGCCTCCACGGAAGCATCAGGAAACATCATCAACGCCCCGTTCCCGGTGAACATCGGAAGGAACGAGCAGTCCCACGGCCAGGACACCCAGGTGTACATCTGCGACGCCCTGATGGACAATGTCGTTATCTCCGATGACTCAGGGGAGCTCCTGCACCTCGATTTCGAGGGCGAGACCGATGGCGGAAAGTATTTCAGCTACGGCCTGACCGCAAGGACCTACGGAACCATCTGGCCGGACAGGACCGTCCAGCCGGAAATGTATCAGATGAAGAAATCATCCCAGCCTGTCTCCTGCACCCTTCTCAGCGCCGACGACGGCCTGGTCGAGGTCTGGAACCGCAACCACTTCACCAACGCCTCCCAGTACGACTTCAAGTGGCAGATCACCGAGGACGGTGTCTGCATCCAGGAGGGAAGCATTGACCTGGACATCGAGCCATTGTCAAAGAAGACTGTCAGGATCCCTTATTCGCCGGTCGATGTCAAGCCGGGGTGCGAGTATCATCTGATGCTCACGAGCTCATTGGCAAAGGATCAGATCTGGGGCGGGAAGGGGCTGGTGATGGCCTGGGACCAGTTCGAGCTTCCTTGGAAGCAGGCCGCACCGGCCTCCGACAAGGCTCAGGGTCGTGCAGTCCTCACGAAGGGCGCGGACTCCTTCACCGTCAGCGGGGAAGGGTTCTCATACACCTTCAGCGCTGACGGGCAGCTCATTGGCATGAATCAGGACGGCGAAGAGATGCTGGCCTCCCCTCTCGAGCTCAATGTCTGGCGCGCTCCGCTTGCCCTCGAGCTGGACGGCTGGGACCAGGGCAACATCACCTATACGAACAAGAAGGCCTGGAACGGCAACCAGATTGCCAATGAGTTCTACAGCAACAGCCTTCAGACGCTCACCCGCCTGCCGATCTCCTGCGAGGCCTTCGAAGCCGGAGACCAGGTGTTCGTGAACGTCCGCTGCTTCTCGCAGTTCGGCTCCGTAGACTCGGGAGCGCTTGATGCCTACATCTTCGGCATCAGGTTCAACGGCTTCTCGGAGGTCTACAACTACCGTATCAACGGCGACGGAACCATCACCCTCCACCACACCCTCGAGCCGGAAGGCTCGATGCCGGCACTTCTGCCGCGCATCGGCCTGAAAATGACCCTGAACGGAAACCTGCAGCAGGTCAAGTGGTTCGGACGCGGGCCGGAGGAGAATTACCCTGACAGGAAGACCGGATATGCAGTCGGCGTCTATGAGAACAGCGTCGACGGAATGTTCGAGCCTTATCTCATCCCGCAGGACTGCGGTCTGAGATGTGACAACCGCTGGCTTGAGATGAGCACTCCGGACGGAAAGGGTCTGCGCTTCGCGATGGACGGGCTGTTCAATTTCAATGCTTACAACTACAGCACTGACAATCTGACGCGCGCCGTCTACACCTATCAGGAGCAGAAATCCGACGAGGTGACCCTCAATCTCGACTATGACACCACCGGAGTCGGCTGCACCGCCTGCTACGTCCTGCCGGGCTACCAGGTCAAACCGACACGCTATGAACGCACGCTGACCATCCGGCCTCTGCGATAAGATTTGAAAAACTGGCTTTTCCAAGGCCAGTTTTTTTTTGTACTTTTGTAGGACATTAAAATAATCAATATGGACAACAACAACGAAACTAAACAGCTCAGCCTTGAGCTCAAGCCTGAGATCGCCAAGGGCACATATTCCAATCTCGCCATCATCTCCCACTCCGCCAGCGAGTTCATCATCGACTTCGCGACGATGCTCCCGGGCCTTCCGAAACCGGACATCACAAACCGCATCGTGATGAACCCTGAGCACGCGAAAAGGCTTCTCAACGCCCTGATAGACAATATCGGCAAATACGAGAGCCAGTTCGGTCCGATCAGGATTGCGGAACAGCAGAAGGGTACCTTCAACCTCGGAGATTTCATGAACAACGGCGGCAGCGCCAAGTCCTGAGCCAATGTCAAAGTTGCAATCCCTCAGCGGTGAGCGCCTCCTTGCCATCAAGGCGGTTGTCTTCGACATCGACGGCGTCGTGACCGACGGCGGCATCCTGGCGATGCCCGACGGAGACCTCCTGCGGGTGTTCGACTCCAAGGATTCCTTCGCCATAAGGATGGCGAGGATGAACGGTCTCCACACCGGCATAATAACCGGTGGAAGTTCCGAAAGCATAGCTCAAAGGTTCAGATATGTCGGAGTGGACAGGGAGGACATCTATCTTCATTCAAGGATAAAGATGGATGACTTCAACGATTTTTGTCAAAGGCACATGCTGAAGCCATCGGAAGTGATGTACTTCGGCGATGACCTGCCAGATGTCCCGGTACTCGAAGCCTGCGGGCTGGGAGTCGCGCCCGCCGATGCCTGCGAGGAAGCGAAGAACGCTGCAGCCTATGTCTCCCCTTTCAACGGCGGACACGGATGCGTCAGGAACACCATCGAAACCGTACTCAAGGCGCAGGGGCTCTGGAAGCTCGACACAGGAAAATACAAGGCAATGTTCTAAAGCGTATGGACCTTTCAAAAAAGAGAATTATACTTGCCAGCAACTCCCCGAGAAGAAAGGAGTTATTAGGTGGGTTGAATATTGATTTCACTGTAGATACAAAGAATAACTTCGAGGAAAACTACAGGCAGGACATGCCGCACAGCGAAGTCCCTGCGATGATGTCGGAGGGCAAGTCCTCCGGTTTCCACAGGCCTCTGGAGAAGGACGAGATCCTTATCACTTCGGATACTATGGTCCTGTGTCACGGGGAATCGAGCGAGCAGTCCCCCATCCTCGGAAAGCCTCACAGCCGTGAGGACGCCGTCAGGATGCTGAAGCTCCTCTCCGGCCGCGAGCACGAGGTCATCACTGCCGTCACAGTACGCGACTGCGACCATAAGGTCACACGCTCAGACACCACCACCGTTGTGTTCAAGGAACTGACGGACGAAGAGATCACCTATTATATAGATAACTTCAAACCGTTCGACAAGGCCGGAGCATACGGCATCCAGGAATGGATAGGCTATAT
The DNA here is from genome assembly GCA_045597895.1 of Candidatus Cryptobacteroides sp. GTDB lineage: Bacteria > Bacteroidota > Bacteroidia > Bacteroidales > UBA932 > Cryptobacteroides. The sequence goes on from JAZLLA010000062.1 coordinate 35,902, forward strand.
CGGCATCACAGGGATACGGGGGTCATACTTCAACGTCATGGGCTTCCCCACCCATCTTGTGTATGAAATGTTAAAAGAATTCGAATAATGAGAAAACAACTTATTGCTGCAGCGGCACTTCTGCTATGCCTTGTCTCCTGCAAGCAGGCACCGCAGCCTGTTGCCCCTGAAATGGACAGCTCCGATTTCGTTAAAATAGCCGAAGTCATCCCTGACGTAATCCTCGAAATCCGCTACTACAGCACCTACAACTTCGTCGGTGACCGCATCGACGGATATGAGGCTCCCGTAGCTCTTATTACAAAGGAGGCCGCGGAAGCTCTCAAAGCGGCCAGCGAAGACCTCAAGAACCAGGGATACAGGCTCAAGATATTCGATGCATACCGTCCCCAGACAGCAGTGAACCATTTCATCCGCTGGGCTGAAGATGTGGATGACATCCGGATGAAGGAATATTTCTACCCTATGGTGGACAAGAGCCTTCTCTTCGACCTCGGATTCATCTGCGCCAAGTCAAGCCACAGCCGCGGCAGCACCGTGGACCTCACCCTGTTCGACATGGACACCGAGCGCGAGGTGGATATGGGAGCTACGTTCGACTGGTTCGGCGAGGAGTCCTATCCTACCTATTCCGACCTCACCGAGGACCAGCTGCGTCTGCGCGGCATCCTGCGCGACGCGATGCTCGCAGCCGGCTTCAAGCCTTTCGACACAGAATGGTGGCACTTTACCCTCGCTGACGAGCCGTTCCCCGACACATATTTCGACTTCCCAGTAAGATAATTTTCAACAGTCTTTCACTTTTTGACCCTACTTGCAGCGCTGGACCTGCAAGTAGGGTCAAAAAAAAAGAAAGAAGGCCCCGTTAAACCGATTTTTATCAAAAAAAGTTGCCACACGTCCGAAAAAATCGTAACTTTGTAAAAATAAAAAAGAGGTAATCATGAGACAATTGTTCAAAATCGACATACTGCCTTTCGGTCACGCCGATGAGAGCATTGTTTTCCCTATATGATTATCATTGTTTGGACAGCCGTTTGGTTGTCTTTTTTTTTGCCCTGACCCCCGCACAGGGATGAAGGAAGCACGATAAATCCGCCCAAGAAAAGCGGAGACGGCAGTCCGGACTTCCGGAGCGTTTTCAGCGGAGGAAGCCGGAGCTGCCGCGGAGCGAAAAACGAAGAAATCACGATAAGTCCGCAAAAGCAAGCGGAGACGGCAGTCCGGACTTACGGAGCGTTTTCAGCGGAGGAAGCCGGAGCTGCCGCGGAGCGAAAAAGAGCGCGAAACAGGAGAAGGAAGCACGACAGGTCCGCCAAGAAAAGCGGAGACGGCAGTCCGGACTTTCGGAGCGTGTTCAGCGGAGAAAGCCGGAGCTGCCGCGGAGCGGAAAAGAGCGGAATAGAGCGGAAAAGAGCACGAAAGAGAAAAAAAAGAGAAAATATATAAACAAAATAAACTAAGATGAAAAGACCTGAAAAGAAACTGGTGCTCGAAAACGGGCAGGAATTCTACGGAGTAGGCTTCGGAGCCGACTGCCGCAAAGTCTGCGAAATCGTCTTCAACACCTCGGTGGTAGGGTATCAGGAAATCATTTCCGACCCGTCCTATGCAAACCAGATCGTAGTGATGACTTATCCCCTCATCGGCAACTACGGCATCACGGACGAAGACTACGAATCAAAGAACCTCGGAATAGGAGGACTTGTCGTAAGGGAATGCTGCGACACCCCGTCGAACTTCCGCGCCACAAAGACCCTCGAAGAAGAGCTTGAAGACCACGGAGTACCTTGCATCAGCGGAATCGACACCAGGATGCTCACAAAGATCATCCGCGACACAGGTCGCCCGATGGCAGCCATCGTAGAAGCAGAAATGCCTAAGGAGGAAGCCCTCGAGCTCATCAGGAACACAAAGAGACCCGAGAACCCGGTCCAGATGGTAAGCTGCAGGAAAAGATGGGTCACCCGCACCTCGAACCACATCTACCACGTAGTAGCGGTCGACTGCGGCATCAAGTACAGCATCCTCAAGCTCCTCAAGGAGCGCGGCTGCAACGTCACCATCGTCCCGTTCAACACACCGGCAAAGGACATCCTCGCATTCAACCCTGACGGAATCCTTCTCTCGAACGGCCCGTCCAGTGCAAGGAGCTGCCCTGAGATCTGCCAGCTCTTCAAGGAGATCAAGGGAAAGAAACCAGTACTCGGCATCGGCCTCGGCCAGGAGATCATCGGTCTCAACTACGGCGCCGAGCTCAAGCCTATGGGCTGCGGAATGCACGGAGACCACCCTGTAAAGGACCTCAAGACAGGACGCATCAACATCTGCGTGCTCAACCAGAGCTACCGTTTCGACACAGTCAAGGGCACTGACCTCACACCTACCCACGTCACTGTCCCTGAAGGCTATGTAGTAGGCTTCGAAAACAAGAACGACAAGGTCATCGGCATACAGTTCCACCTCGAGTCCGCACCGGGCCCGCAGGACAACATATACCTTTTCGACCGCTTTATCGAAATGATGCAGAACAACTAATAGGAGGACAAAGAAATGCCAAAAAGAACTGATATAAAGAAAGTAATGGTCATCGGCTCAGGCCCTATCGTAATCGGCCAGGCCGCAGAATTCGACTACGCCGGAACCCAGGCCTGCCTCGCACTCAAGGAGGAAGGATACGAGGTCATCCTCGTGAACTCGAACCCGGCCACCATCATGACCGACACGAATATCGCAGACAAGGTCTACATGGAGCCTCTGAAGCTCGAATACATAGCCAAGATCATCCGCTACGAGCGTCCTGACGCCATCGTCCCGGGCCTCGGCGGACAGACCGGACTCAACCTCGCCGTCCAGCTCGCAAAGAAGGGAATCCTCGACGAGTGCGGCGTAGAGATCCTCGGAACCTCATTCCAGGGCATCGAAAAGGCTGAGGACCGCGAGCTGTTCAAGGAGCTCTGCCTCTCCATCAACGAGCCTGTCATCCCTTCAGAGATCTGCTACAGCATCGAGGAAGGCCTCAAGGCTGCAGAGGAGATCGGCTACCCTGTGATCCTCCGCCCGGCATTCACCCTCGGCGGCACGGGCGGCGGCTTCGCCGACACCCCAGAAGAGCTCGAGGAAGTGATGCGCAACGGCCTCGCCCTCTCCCCTGTCCACGAAGTGCTCGTCGAGAAGAGCATCAAGGGCTACAAGGAGATCGAGTTCGAAGTGATGCGCGACGCCAACGACACCGCCATCGCCATCTGCTCGATGGAGAACATCGACCCGGTCGGCGTCCACACCGGTGACTCCATGGTAGTCGCTCCGGCCCAGACCCTCACCGACAAGGAATACCAGATGCTCCGCGACAGCGCTCTGCGCCTGATCCGCGCCCTCGACATCGAAGGAGGCTGCAACGTCCAGTTCGCCTTGGATCCGTTGTCATTCAAATACTACATCATCGAGGTCAATCCTCGCGTCTCCCGCTCATCAGCCCTCGCATCCAAGGCCAGCGGCTTCCCTATCGCCCGCGTGACCGCGAAGATAGCAGTGGGTCTCACCCTCGACGAAATCACCATCGCAGGCGCTCCTGCCTGCTGCGAGCCAGCCATCGACTACGTCGTGACCAAGGTCGCCCGCTTCCCGTTCGACAAGTTCAGCGAAGCCACCAACGACCTCGGCACCCAGATGAAGGCCACCGGAGAGGTGATGGCCATCGGCCGCACCCTCGAGGAGTCCATCCTCAAGGCCATGCGCTCCCTCGAGGCCGGCTGCTGCCATATCCACAAGAAGAAGTTCGACGAGTGGAGCGAAGAGGAGCTCCTCAAGTACATCTGCACCCCTACAGATGACCGCATCCACGCCATCGCACAGCTTCTCCGCCTGAGAATCGACCTCTCACGCATCTACGACCGCACTAAGATCGACATGCTCTTCCTCGAGAAGATCTACAACATCGTAAGGATGGAGCGCAAGGTCAAGGCCGCCCCGAAGGACGTCGAAGTGCTCCGCGAGGCTAAGAAGATGGGATTCGGCGACAAGTTCATCGGTCAGCTCTGGGGCTGCTCCGAGGCTGACGTCATCCGCTTCCGCACCGCAGCCGGCATCATCCCTGTATACAAGATGATCGACTCCTGCTCGGCAGAGCACGACACATACGTACCATACTTCTACTCCACATACGAGCAGGAGAACGAGTCCGTCCGCAGCGACAGGAAGAAGATCCTCGTCCTCGGTTCAGGTCCTATCCGTATCGGCCAGGGAGTCGAGTTCGACTACTCCACCGTACACGCCATCTGGGCCATCCGCGAAGCCGGATACGAAGCCATCATCATCAACAACAACCCTGAGACCGTCTCCACCGACTACACAGTGTCCGACAAGCTCTACTTCGAGCCTCTCACCACTGAGGACGTGATGAACGTGGTCAACCTCGAGAAGCCTGACGGAATCATCGTCACCCTCGGAGGCCAGACCGCCATCAACCTCGCCGGACCTCTCTCGGAGTTCAACGTACCTATCATCGGCACCCAGCTCGACGCCATCGACAATGCCGAGGACCGCAAGCTCTTCGAGCAGATCATGCGCCGCGAGGGCATACGCCAGCCTAAGGCCCACGCTGTCACCAAGATCGAGGACGGTGTAAAGGCCGCCGAGGATATCGGCTACCCTGTACTCGTGCGTCCTAGCTTCGTGCTCGGAGGCCGCGCAATGATGATCGTGGGCAACGAGTCCACCCTGCGCCACTACCTGCACAATGCAGTGGAGATCAATGAAGACTCCCCTGTCCTTGTCGACAAGTACATTATGGGAAAGGAATGCGAGATCGACGCCATCTGCGACGGCACCGACGTATTCATCCCTGCCATCATGGAGCACGTGGAGAAGACCGGTATCCACTCCGGAGACTCCATCAGCGTATATCCTTCGTTCAGCCTCAGCGACAAGGTTAAGAAGGACATCATCGACATCACCGTCAAGCTCGGACTTGCCATCGGCATCAAGGGCCTGTTCAATATCCAGTTCATCGTGGACGAGCACGAGGACGTATATGTGATCGAGGTCAACCCTCGCTCATCACGTACTGTTCCGTTTATCTCCAAGTCCACCGGCATCCAGATGGCGAAGATCGCCACCAGGGTGATGCTCGGACACTCCCTCAAGGAGCAGGGAATCGACCAGGTCTACTTCCCTGAAAGGAAGAGGCACTTCGTGAAGACCCCTGCCTTCTCCTTCGGAAAGATCAAGGGTATCGACACCTACCTCTCCCCTGAGATGAAGTCCACCGGCGAAGCCATCGGATACGACGACTCCCTCACCAGAGCCCTCTACAAGTCCCTCCAGGCCTCCGGAATGGACATCAAGACATACGGAACCATCTTCGCCACCATCGCGGACAAGGACAAGGAGGAAGCCCTTCCGCTCATCCGCCGCTTCTACAACCTCGGATTCAACATCGAAGCCACCAAGGGAACGGCTGACTACCTTCGCGAGCACGGCATCCGCACGAAGACCAGGCTCAAGCTCAGCGACGGCAGCGACGAGATCTGCCAGGCCCTGCGCAAGGGTCACGTCAAATACGTCATCAACACCATTGACCTCAATCAGAAGAGCAGCCATCTCGACGGTTACGAGATCCGCCGCACCGCAGTTGAGAACAATGTGACCATATTCACCGCACTTGAGACAGTCCGCGTGCTCCTCGAAGTCCTCGAAGAGATCACTCTGACCATCTCTACAATCGACGACGAATACAAGAACTAATGGAAAAGCACCTCTTCACCATTGAAGCCAACGAGCTCATCGCCGACGGGACAATGAAACTCACCCTCGCCGCTGACGACAGCAACTTTGTCGCCGACGGCGAGTTCGTGGATGTTTCCATTCCGGGATACTACCTGCGCAGGCCGCTGTCATTCTGCGACACCTGGCCGGGACACATCGTCCTGATCTACAAGATGGTAGGCGAAGGGACGAAGAAACTGGGGACAATGCTTCCCGGCGGGACCCTGGAGATCCTCACGGGTCTCGGCCGCGGCTATGACCCCGACGCCTGCAAGGAAAGCGCCCTGCTGGTGGCGGGAGGCCTCGGAGCCGCCCCGCTCTACACCCTCTGCAAGAAGCTCAAGGCCCAGAGGAAGAAGGTGACCGTGGTCCTGGGGTTCAACAAGGCTGACGAAATAGTCCTCGCTGACGAGTACAAGGCTCTCTGCGACTGCCTGGTCATCGCGACCCTCGACGGCTCTGTAGGCACGAAGGGCTTTGTGACCGATGCCATCGCGGCCATCAAGCCGGAATTCGACTATTTCTACACCTGCGGACCGATGGTGATGATGAAGGCTGTCTGCAACACTCTTGAAACGGGCGGCGAAGCCAGCCTTGAGGAAAGGATGGGCTGCGGCGCCGGCTTCTGCTACGGCTGCAGCGTACACACAGCTTCAGGCACAAAGCGCATATGCAAGGACGGACCGGTATTCAAGAAGGAGGACATATTATGGTAGATCTCTCAGTCAATCTCTGCGGAGTCAGGATGAAGAATCCTGTAGTCCCGGCCAGCGGGACCTTCGGATTCGGGCTGGAACTCGCTGACTCATTTGACCTTAACCTCCTCGGAGGTATCTCGCTCAAGGGCACTACCCTCCAGGCCCGCTTCGGCAACCCTACCCCGCGCATCGCCGACTGCACCGCCGGAATGATAAATTCCGTCGGACTGCAGAACCCCGGCATCGACGCCCTCGTCACCGAAAAGGTCCCACAGCTCAGAAAGATATACAGCAATGCTGTCATAGCCAACATCTCCGGATTCAGCGTCGACGAATACCGCGAGTGCTGCGCGAAGGCTGACGCTTGCGAAGGTATTGACATCATCGAGGTCAATGTTTCCTGCCCTAACGTGCACGGCGGCGGTCTCGCCTTCGGCACCTGCGCCGCTTCGGCCGCCGAAGTCACGGCTGCGGTCAAGTCAGTGTGCCGCAAGCCGGTGTTCATCAAGCTCAGCCCGAACGTCACGGACATCGTGGAGATCGCACGCGCATGCGAGGACGCAGGCGCGGACGGATTGACATTGGTCAACACCTTCCTGGGGATGCGCATCGACATTGGCAGGCGCAAGCCTGTCCTGGCGAACACAATGGGCGGTTTTTCAGGTCCGGCGGTGTTCCCGATCGCGCTGAGGATGGTGTACCAGGTGGCGCACGCCTGCAGCATTCCGGTGATGGGGTGCGGCGGAGTCAGCTCCGCGCGCGACGTCATTGAAATGATGATGGCTGGTGCGACTGCGGTCCAGGTGGGCGCCGAGAACCTGCGCGACCCGTTCGCCTGCCCGAAGATAATCGCCGACCTCCCGGCAGTGATGGAGGAAATCGGAATCAATTCACTGGAACAAATAATCAAATCTGTGTAAATGGGAAAAGATGTAATCGTAGCTTGTGACTTCAGCAGCAAGGAAGCCACCCTGGAGTTCCTCGACAAGTTCGCAGGAAGCAGGAAACCGTTCGTGAAGATCGGAATGGAGCTGTTCTACAGCGCCGGTCCGGAGATCGTGCGCGAGATAAAAGCGCGCGGACACAAGATCTTCCTCGACTTGAAGCTTCACGACATACCGAACACCGTAAAGAAAACAATGAAAGTGCTTTCCGCTCTCGACGTGGATATGACAAACGTACACGCGGCAGGCACTATCGACATGATGAAGGCAGCCCTCGAAGGACTCACACGCCCGGACGGCACACGCCCTCTCCTGATCGCCGTGACCCAGCTCACTTCGACCAGCGAGGAGAGGATGAGGGGCGAGCTCCTCATCAATGCCGGCATAAACGAGACCATCGTCAAGTACGCTTCAAACGCCCGCGAGGCAGGTCTCGACGGAGTGGTATGCTCCCCTCTCGAGGCCGGAATGGTCAAGGAGGCCTGCGGTACAGGCTTCATGACTGTCACACCGGGCATCCGCTTCGCTGATTCCGGCGCTGACGACCAGGTGCGCATCACGACTCCGGCGCGCGCCCGCGAGATCGGCTCCGACTACATCGTCGTCGGCCGCCCTATCACCGCCGCGGACGACCCTGTCGCCGCCTACGAGCGCTGTGTGTCAGAATTTGTCGGATAATAAAACAAATAAGATATGGAAAAAAGAATTGCAAAGGAACTGCTGGGAATAAAGGCAGTGTTTCTGAGACCGGAAGAACCGTTCACCTGGGCCAGCGGCATCAAGAGCCCTATCTACTGTGACAACAGACTCATCCTCTCAGCCCCTTCGGCCAGAGTCGTGGTCGAGCAGGCCATCGCCGACAAGGTCAAGGAGCTCTACCCTCAGTGCGAAATGCTGATGGGCACATCCACCGCCGGAATCGCCCACGCAGCCATCGCAGCCTCCATCCTCGGACTGCCGATGGGATACGTCCGCGGTGAAGCCAAGACCCACGGCCGCAACAACCGCATAGAAGGCAGGATGGAGCCCGGCACCAAGGTAGTGGTCATCGAAGACCTCATCTCCACCGGAGGCAGCGCCATCGAAGTCGTGGACGCCCTCCGCGAAGCCGGCGCCGATGTCCTGAGCATCGTCAGCATCTTCACCTATGGAATGAAAAAAGGTATCGAGCGGCTTGCCGCAGCAAACGTCGGGAACCACTCTCTCTCAAACCTCGATGCGCTTGTGGAAGTAGCTGCAGAAGAGGGATATATCACACCTGAGTGGAAGTCCCGCATCATAGCATTCAGAAACAACCCTTCTGACGAAAGTTGGATAAACAAATAGCCTTATGAAACATCTCATCGACCCGATGGACCTCACCAAAGAGGAAACCTTGGAAATCATCTCTCTGGCGGAGGACATCATCGCCCACCGCGAACGCTATCAGGGAAGCATGTCCCACAAGAAGCTCGCTACCCTATTCTATGAGCCAAGCACTAGAACCCGCTTGAGCTTCACATCAGCAATGATGGAGCTAGGAGGCAATGTCCTCGGCTTCTCCGATTCGAAGAACACCTCAGTCAGCAAGGGCGAAACCGTCCAGGACACTGTCCGCGTAGTCGGCTGCTTCGCAGATGTCATCGCCATGAGGCACTACATCGAAGGAGCCCAGCTCTACGCTTCAGAAGTATCCCCGGTCCCTATCATCAACGCCGGTGACGGCTCCCACAGCCATCCGACCCAGACGTTGACCGACCTGCTGACCATCAAGCGCGAGCTCGGCCACATCGACGGCATCACCATCGGATTCTGCGGCGACCTCCGTTTCGGCCGCACCGTCCACTCCCTGATCAAGGCCCTCTCGCGCTTCGAGAACATCAAGGTCATCCTCATCGCCCCGGACGAGCTCAGACTCCCTGAGTACATCAAGAACGACGTCTGCGAGAAGATGGGCATCAGCTACAAGGAGGTCAAGACAATGGAGGAAGTAATGCCGGAGCTCGACGTCCTCTATATGACACGCGTGCAGAAGGAGCGCTTCCTCGACGAGGACGAGTTCGACCGCGTGAAGGACTCATTCGTGCTTGACGCCAAAAGGATGGCAATGGCAAAGCCAAAGATGGCCGTCCTCCATCCGCTCCCAAGGGTCAACGAGATCCTCACCGAGGTAGACAACGACCCGCGCGCAGCATACTTCCGCCAGGTCGAGAACGGCAAGTTCGTACGTGAGGCGCTTATCCAGAAACTCCTCGAGTGGAAGAACGACCCGGCACACGGAATGCCGGAGCGCGAAGCCCCTATCGAGGACGAGTCGCTGCACTGCACGAACATCAAGTGCATCACCACGAACGAGCATACGAAGCACCTCTTCCACCGCTCCGACGACGGCACTCTGCGCTGCTGGTACTGCGACTCGAAGGTCAAATAAAATTTTTTAATATTAAACGATTTGCATATTGCGATTGACCTTCTTTTTGTATAAATTCGTATGTTAATACGTTAGTAGTATATGAAACTCCACGAAAGAAAAGTCGGGACAGTGTCCCGTGGAATCCGTTGCCCTATCATCCGTCAGGGCGACAACCTTGCAGAAATCGTAACGGACAGCGTTCTCGCTGCAGCCGAGGACGAAGGCTTCGAGCTCCGCGACCGTGACGTCATCAGCATCACCGAGTCCATCGTAGCCCGTGCACAGGGCAACTACGCCCCTGTAAGCGCCATCGCTGAAGATGTCCGCACAAAGACCGGCGGACAGACCGTAGGTGTCATGTTCCCTATCCTCAGCCGCAACCGCTTCGCCATCTGCCTGCGCGGTATCGCTTCAGGATGCAAGAAAGTGGTTCTGATGCTTTCCTATCCTTCCGACGAGGTGGGAAACGAGCTCGTCAGCATCGACAAGCTTGACGAAGCAGGGGTAAACCCATACAGCGACGTCCTCTCCCTCGAGAAATACCGTGAACTCTTCGGAGTGAACAAGCACGAGTTCACCGGAGTGGACTATGTGGAGTATTACGGTGACCTTATCCGCGAATGCGGCGCCGAGGCTGAAATCGTCTTCGCCAACAGGCCTAAGACCATTCTCCAGTACACCGACACCGTCATCACCTGCGACATCCATACACGCGCCCGCACAAAGCGCATCCTCAAGGACGCAGGAGCAAAGGTTGTCCTCGGACTCGACGACATCCTTAACGCCCCTGTAAACGGCAGTGGATGCAATGAGAAATACGGCCTTCTCGGCTCCAACAAAGCCACCGAGGATACCATCAAGCTCTTCCCTCGCGAGTGTCAGGGTCTCGTCCTCGACATCCAGGACAGAGTCCTCAAGGCTACCGGAAAGCACGTGGAAGTAATGGTATACGGCGACGGCGCATTCAAGGACCCTAAGGGAAAGATCTGGGAGCTTGCAGACCCTGTAGTCTCCCCTGCTTTCACCGACGGCCTGCGCGGCACTCCTAACGAGCTCAAGCTGAAATATCTCGCAGACAACGATTTCGCATCACTCAGCGGAGAGGCTCTGCGCGACGCCATCTCAGCCAGCATCACCGCCAAGGACGCCAACCTCAAGGGCCAGATGGCTTCCGAGGGCACAACCCCTCGCCAGCTCACCGACCTCATCGGCTCCCTCTGCGACCTTACCTCAGGTTCAGGTGACAAGGGCACCCCTGTAGTCCTCGTCCAAGGCTACTTCGACAACTACACTTCAGAATAGTTCATTGCGCATAATCGAGTAGGAGGAAAACAAAAGTAGTTTCCTCCTACTTTTGTTTTCCGACCTCTCACACCACCGTACGTGCCGTTCGGCATACGGCGGTTCTTCATTGTTCAGTGCAATTTGACGTAGTAGTCCACAAGACAAGGATAGCCAGCTATGCGTAGATTCTTGTCGGTTGCGGCTCTGCTCATTACGGGCGAGCTTGCAATCCGCCAATATCCACTGCTGCTATTGCCCCATTGATATGCCATATATGGATTTATGCCACATTTGACAAGATTCTTGACGCGTGTGC
>JAZLLA010000063.1:0-20987 GCA_045597895.1 Candidatus Cryptobacteroides sp.
CGTCGGATGCTTACTCTCAAGCGAGAACTGATTCATCAGTCTGAACGGATGATTCATATTCGGTTCGCGGAGGTTTTTCAATAACTTTTCATTCTGAGAAGTTATTTGTTTTGCGGCGCAATATAGCATAAGTGTTGAGAAGGGCCATAAAGCAAATATTTGTTCATCCGTCTGAATGGATGATAGTTATTTGTTTGCGCGGGGTACAACTTATGCTTTCAAAGAGATGTTTCTTTCCACAATATTTCAATAGAAATCGTTAAAGCATAAGGTGAGCAGGGCTGTGTTGTTGCTCTGCTAAAGTGTGAAGTGGAAACGTTTCGTTGTATCCCGCTGCCAGATGTAATCTGCAGAATGCCCGTTAAGATCGAAGAGTGCTGTCCACTGAGTGCCACCGTCAACAACGGTGGCATCAGACCAGGACTGCCAGGCGACGGACATACCGTCGAGAAGGGAGGAAATAGACATACAGCCATCAAGGGAATCCCTCACTGCTGCAAGTTTCTCGAAACGGCAGTCACCTTCAACTTTTCCCGCACCGAAGTTCTCTTCGCAGAGATAGTGGTTCGTGACTATATCGGTTTCTGTGACGAACATCTTCTCACCGACCCACTCCACAACGACACTCCTGCCATTCAGGTCGGAGATTGAGAGATGATGCAGCGAGCCGACGTCGGAATGGTGGTTGATGCCTTCGAGCAAGGTCACGGCCTCCTCAACGTCAGCGGCGTTTTTGAGCAGATATTTGATGGTACAGGTGGTGGTAAGGTCAGGCTTGCCAGTAGTATTCTGATGGATCTCTCCTTCGCCTACCATCAGGTCAGCCACTGCAAGACCTTTCTCGTTGACGCCGTCCAAAGCTACAAACAGAACCGAAAGCGCCAGATACTGATTCTTGAATCCCTCCGGCTTCCAGTCTTCTCCGAATCCGAAGAAACGTGGGTTGAATGAGGAAATATACTTGTAGCCACCCTTGGGCGTTACTTTGGAGATTATGCACGGGCAATCCTGCCAATCGAAATTGCGGCCCATCATCCTTCCTCCTTCCGGTGTGTTCACAGCAAGTGTGGAGCATCCGTAATTCTGTTCCTGAGGATCGACCTCGGGTACTCTGGAAAAGCCGTTCGACAGGAATCGGGTGATGTATGCACCAAGCCCGTATCCATCTTTGGCTCCGCCCTGCTCAAGGAATTTGTCAAAGCCGTCATTCCCCTTATATTCAAGATAATAAATCCCGTCATCAAGTTTCCTGACTGACATCGCGCCCTTTACAAAGTTACCGAACATCAGCCATGTTACCAGCACGGCGCTAATCACAAACGTCACAAGATTCTTGATAAACTTCTTCATAGCAAATACATTTTAATGTAAAGTTACAAAAAAGTTATTGTGTTCCGCGTTTCATATCAATGAAGATGTAACCTCAAGCCTGCGCTAAGTGAGAGCATGAGAGGGTTTTCTGTGCGGTAGGTGATAAGGTCTGTTTCCGTGAACCGATAGGATATCGCCGGCTGGAAGTACACTCCGGCTCTGTTCCATATTCTGTATTCTGCTCCAGCAAAGGCCTCGCCGGACCATTGCCAGCGCCTTTCAGGGAACCTGGCGCCATTAAGGTCAGCGATGATGCATTTCTCGACGGATGCTCCGGTGCCTGCATACAGGGAGAAGCCTCCCCGCATTAAGAAGCTGTAACTCATCCTCAGCGGGATGCCGATGAAATGGAGTGACTGATCTGAGCAAACGCCGTGATTGTCTTCGACTGAATGCAGATACGAGTACTCGATGCCGGACTCGACTGCAAGCCTTTCAGAGAGGGAAAGGCTTGCAGTCAGACCAATGCCCACAGGCAAGTCGTGACTGTAGCTGACCGATGTCCTTTCAGAACTGTAATTGTCCAGGAATGATGGCCTGGCTGAATTGCTCAACATCATATCCGATCTGACCAGGGCCAGGAAAGGGAGTTGCGGCATTTTTGTATACGATATACTGTGGGCATCCGTCACGGATGAAGATAAGTTCACACCGATGGAAAGCTGCCTGCCTGTCTTCTTTGGAACGGACTCCGGGAATGGCTCATCCAAAGGAACGATTGGTTTCGATGGATTATCGGCGATGTAAGTTTCCTTGTGCTCAGGCCCTTTGGCAACTGATTTATTATCAGTTTCTTTGCTGCGGGCATCTTCTTCTGTGAGGTCTGTGCCGGGGGCAATTTTTTCTGTTGCCGGCATCTTTGTGTCAGCCAGCGGCCTTTCTTCCTCTGCCTGTGCTGAGTATGTCCTGTAGTTCTGGAGTGGAGCCGGCTCCTCCTGAGGCTCCGGGGATGCCGGTTCCATCTCAACGGCAGGCTGCTGCACTTCTGCGGTTACTTCCGGCAATTCTCCCGGTCCGGATATAAGCAGGATGACGGCAGCGGAGCACGCCGCAACGGCGGCTGCCGTCATCGCGGTCCATTTTACGGATGACGCCCTGCGCATCCGTGTGTCTATGGCCTTCCAGGAAGCTTCCGAGGGTGATTGCTCATCCACGGAATATGCATCCTTTACACTTTGCAGCAGATCTTTCATTTTTCAGTCCGGTCTATATATTCGTTAATCTTCTTTATCAGTATCGCTTTCGCTCTTGCGCAGTTCGATGATGAACTTTTTTCCTTTATTCCCAGCAGCATTCCTATTTCCTTGTGAGACAGGCCGTCAACGCAATGGAGCTTGAATACTGTACCGTATGCTTCCGGCAGGCTTTCAACCAATGCCCTGAGAGTTCCGGGCGGGATATCCGGTACCGGGGAAGGACTGTCATCATCGGCGATGTCCATTTCTTCCATTGAAGCGGAGAGCTGTTCGGCTATCCGCTTTTTTTTCTTTATGGAATCGAAACACAGATTGATGGTGACACGTGCCATCCAGCGGTACAGGGAGCCTTCGCCTGTCCAGACAAATTTCCCTATCTTGTGGAAGACCTTGATGAACGCCTCCTGCATAAGGTCTTCAGCTTCAGTGCCGTCGCGTGAATATCTCCTGCACAATGAGAGTATCCTGGTGCTGTACCGTATATACAGTTCTTCCTGCGATGCCCTGTCGCCCTTGGCGCATTGAGCCGCCAGGGCACTGTCATCGCAGGAAGACCGGCCGGTATAGGACATTCCTTTCAATTACTTGTTATCGGAAGCGATACTGCCCTCTGAAATGTCTAAAGTGATGTCGCCGTTCATTATGTAGTCACCGAGGGCGATGCTGCCTATGACCTTGATAAAGCGCAGGGTAATCTGCTTTTCATCAATTGCCTTTACTACTATCTTTCCGTCAATCCTGTCTGTGAAATTGAAACTGTTGTTTGACAGGAAAGCACCGAAGTTCACTCTTACCGGCTTGATTTCAGTTCCGACCGAGCATTTGTCAAGTTCCTGGAAAAAGAGGCTCAATGACAGAATTTCGTCTGCATAATGTCCTTTCGTTTGGAAAAATAAATACGACATTCCGTTAAGTTCTGGATAAATCTGCTCATTTGAGATGTTTTTCTCGCAGCTCTTTGTTCTGATTTCCATCTGACGACCGTCAGATCTCAGGAACATAAAGCCTATATTCCCTTCAAGCGGTGTCTCCGTATTTACTCTTTCCATCTCCTTGATCATCTCATCATAAGAAACTGAAGGAGTGGGCTCTTCCAGTCCGCAGGAAGATAATGTCAGAATGATTGCTGATACAGTGATCAGGATTGAAGCGATGCGTGTGAGTTTCATATTATTTTTTTATTGGTTCCGCTAATATAACTTCAATTTTCCAGGAACACTGCGTCCAGTCCTTCAGTTTGTTCTCCAGAGTTGTGGATGGACAAATCATTCCAGCAGTCCTGAGTCAGAGGGCTCTTCAGAGACATTGAAGTCGGGAAGGATGCGGCGGGCGCCGAGATAGCGCCTGGAATAGTATTCTTCCTTGATGTTGGAGATGATAATGCCTCCGTGGACGGCTGAGTGGATGAAGGTGAAGCCGTCTCCTTCTTTGTCGGGCCCGATATAGATTCCCACGTGTCCGACTTCCGTCGTAGCTCCTCTGGCTCCGAAGATCAGAATGTCACCTTTCTGAAGATTGTCGTAGGGCAGGGGAACCTCCCGTCCATCATAGCACTGTGTACGTGAACTTGCCGATAGATGATAGCCGAACTGACGGTATATGTAGCCGGTGAAACCGGAACAGTCGAATCCGCCCGGACCTTTGCCAGCGGAGCGGTACGGTGTGCCGAGAAATTTCTTCGCTTCCTCTATGATGTTGTCTGCCGTAAGGCGGGCATCAAGTGCGATGGAATCCGCTATGGCTTTTGCATTGAGGGAATCCGCCAGGGAAGTCACCTGCAAGCTGTCAGAAACTTCCTGCGCCTCCGCTGTCCGGCTGTTCAGGACGGTGAAGGCGACGATGACGGCGAAAAATATGGTGACCGGCGGTTTCATTGGGTGCAAAGATACTATATTTTAGTTTTTAACCGATAAAACATTTATGTTTATACCGGTAACTTTTTTGTTATCCAAATGTTTTGCTATATTTATTGAACATTTCGGGTAGATAAACGTCATTGATCCGGTAATTGCAAAACTATTATATTATGAGTTGCTTGGGTAATATACTTTGGTTCATCCTCGGTGGTTTCATCACCGCGGCACTTTATTTCTTGGCCGGTCTGATTATGTGCATCACCATCATCGGGATTCCGTTCGGCGTCGAACTGATGAAGATTGGCGCGTTCGCCCTTTTCCCTTTCGGAAGGGATGTCGAGCTGGCCAGCAACAGCGGCTGCCTGAGCCTTGGATTCAATATCCTTTGGGTTCTGTTAGGGTGGTGGGAGATCGCCGTGGTCCATTTCGTTTTCGGAATCCTGTGCGGCATCACCATCATCGGCATCCCGTTCGCCGTCCAGCATTTCAAGATTGCCAAGATGAGCCTCTTCCCGTTCGGCTCCGCCGTCAGATAAAAACAGTTATCCCTCACCGTACGGGTGAGGGATAATCGTTTTCTATCGGATCTCGGCGCCTCCGAAGCAGACATTCCCTACAATATAGAGTGTCGGATGCCCGCCGGCCAATACGCTTCTGCGTGCGTCCTTGATCTCTCCGAACGAGGCTTTTGCGCTGATCTCCACATTGATTCCTGCAGGGACCAGGATGACGACGTTGCCGAAGTTCACGTCGAGAAGGATCATTGTATCCTCTTCGATGACTGCATTCCTGAGATCCAGCTCGAAGCTGCCGAATGATGTCTTGACGTCGGCTCCTTCGAACTTGCGTCCTGAAAAATCATTGCTGTATTTGCCGAAGTTGAAGCTAAAGTCCTCGATCTCCTTTCCGTCCTGTGAGATCTTCTTTACGCTCTCTTTCTGGGCTGAGGAAACGTGTGCCTTACCGGCAATGAGTGAATATCCCACTGCGATTATAACGATTCCGAGTGCATATTTTCCGAAGTCCTCCCAGTAGATCCTGTCCTGTGCTGCGAGCATCAGCAGGACGCCGATGGCCAGACCGATGATAGGTCCGCTCTTATCCTTTTCGTTGAGAAGTCCCACGACGCTCGGGATGATGATGAACAGCGCCCACCATCCGTCGAAGAAGAGGTTGAAATGAGGGATGACTCCGGCTGTATTGAGTATGAACAGAATGCCTGCTGCGATGAGGATGATTCCCCAGATAGTCTTTGTGGCTGTTTTCATTGTCTTATGATTTGTGTTTAAATTTAACAAATATATACAAATTATATTGAAATGTTCCTTACTGGAAAAAAACAACTAACTTTGTTATTATGATAAGGAAAGCGTCCGTTGCAGACATACCGATGATACGCGAGATGGCCGAAGTGGTCTTCAGGCATACATATGCATCCATCCTTTCTCCCGCTCAGATGGAGTATATGATGGACTGGATGTATTCCGAGGACAGTCTGCGGAAGCAGATGGCGGAACAGACCTTCTTCGTGGAGGACGGCAGGGGGTACGCTTCCCTCAGGCCCGATGGAAGAACCGATGACGGACGTGTGAGGTTCCATCTCGAAAAGCTGTATGTATTGCCGCAGTTCCAGAAGACCGGGCTGGGCAGGAGGCTCTTCGAGAGTGCTGCCGCTGAGGCCCGAACCGTCGCCGGAGGGCCGTGCGTGTTGGAATTGAACGTTAACAGGAACAATCCTTCGCTGTCCTTCTACGAGCATCTGGGCATGCGCCGGGCATGCCAGGGGGATTTTCCGATAGGGGGAGGCTTTTATATGAACGATTATATTATGTGCATTGATCTATGAAAGGAGGGCTATCAGCACGTGGCTGAAGCCGTGGCGAAGTATCTTAACAAACTATAGGCTTGTACTTAGGGACAAGCAGCCTCATCACGCACCAGGCGATGAGGTACGCAATTCCGCAGAAGCAGAACATCACGAAATAGCCGGCAGGCTTTCCGCTGAACCCCAGGAAGGTGAAAGCCTGTCCTGCGGTTTCTGCGTATGTGAAGAGGTTTCCTGCGACTTTCTGAACTATCATCGACCCCATTCCGCCGGCCATCGTTCCGATGCCGGTGATGGTGGCTATCGTGCTCTTCGGGAACATGTCACCGATGGTGCTGAACAGGTTCGCGGACCAGGCCTGGTGTCCGGCGCCGGCGAGGCCGATCAGGATAGCAGGCCACCAAGGGGTATTCAGATTCACTCCCAGAGGCTGGGCGAAAAGGGCTGCGATAGGGAAGAACGCAAAGATAAGCATGGCCAGCATACGACCCTTGTAAGGGTGCATTCCTTTTTTCTCAACGAAGAATTTCGGCAGATATCCTCCGAATATGGACACAACTGTGACAATTGCGTAGAGCGTGAAGATCAGCGCCTGACCCAGACCCGAAGTGGCCGGGGCGTTGAACTGGTTCGAGAAGTAGGATGGCGCCCAGAAGAGGAAGAACCACCATACGCCGTCGGTGAAGAACTTTCCGGCGATGAACGACCAGGTCTGCCTGTACTTGAAGCACTGAACGAACGGGATGGCCTTTTCGTCCTTGACAGCCGCCTTTTCATCGGCCTCGGCGGCATCGTCCTGGTGTATGTACTCGAGCTCGGCTTCGTTCACGTGCTTGCTGCTCTCAGGCTTGTCGTACATGAAGGCCCAGAAGAACATCCAGATGAATCCCAGTCCTCCGATGATGATGAAAGCCCACTCCCAGCCGAACTTCATAGCGAGCGGCGGGATGCAGAGAGGTGCGGCGAGTGCGCCGACCGATGCGCCGGCATTGAATATGGAAGTCGCGAAAGCGCGGTCTTTCTTAGGGAAGTACTCGGCTGTAACCTTGATGGCGGCAGGGAAGTTACCGGACTCGCCGAGGGCGAGGATGCCGCGGCAGAGGAGGAACAGGTAGACCGATGTCGTGGAAATCGCCAGCATGGCATTGGATCCGGCTTCCACGGCCTTCAGGGCTGCGGAGGAGTCGACTCCGTCGACGAATAGCGTGGTGCCCCAGCCGCACAGGGCATGGAGGCAGGCACCGAAGGACCATACACAGATGGAGATGAGGTAGCCTTTCTTGGTCCCCATCCAGTCCACGAACTTGCCGGCGAAAAGGCAGGCGACCGCATAGAAGATGGAGAAGAAGGAGGTTATCGTTCCGTAATTGGCGTCAGTCCAGTGGAACTGCGGCTTTATGAATTCTTCATAGGTAAGCGAAAGAACCTGACGGTCAAGGTAATTAACTGTAGTGGCGACGAAGAGGAGCGAGCAAAGCCACCAGCGCCAATTGGTCATCAGTTTAGTCTGTGTACTGCTCATAAAATGTGTGGTTATTCTTTGTTGTCTACAAAAATACCTATTTTTTCCTTAAAAAAGCGTATTTTTACAAGAACAAAGAACAATACTGACCATGACTTTCATTAATGACGATTTCATGCTTTCGAACGGATACGCCCAGGAGCTTTTCCACGAAAGCGCAGAGAACTTACCTATAATCGATTACCACTGCCATCTCGTTCCACAGCAGATAGCGGAGAACATCCAGTTCCGTGACATCACCCAGCTCTGGCTGGTGGACGGACACAGCGGCGACCATTATAAATGGCGTGCGCTCCGCGCCAATGGCGTGCCGGAGGAGTACATCACCGGCGACCGCTCCTCCTGGGAGAAGTTCGAGAAATGGGCCGACACGCTTCAGCACTCGATGCGCAACCCGCTCTACCACTGGTCCCACCTGGAGCTCAAGCGCGTGTTCGGCATCGACAAGGTCCTCAATCCTTCCACCGCCCGCGAGATCTTCGAGGAGTGCAATGCCATGCTCGCCACCGAGGAGTTCCGCGGCCAGGCCCTCATCAGGAAGTTCAACGTCGAGACCGTCTGCACCACCGACGATCCCGTGGATGACCTCGAATGGCACAAGAAGATTGCCGCCCATCCTTTCGGAACCAAGGTCCTTCCGACCTGGCGTCCTGACAAGGCCGCCGAAATCGGCAATCCCGAGGCCTACAACGCCTACCTTTCAAAACTTGCCTTTGCGGCCGACATGGACATCTTCTGCTTCGCCGACCTTATCGCCGCCCTGCAGAAGCGCCACGACTACTTCGCCGCCGCAGGCTGCAAGCTCTCCGACCACGGAATGTCGACGTTCTACTCGGACGACTACGCCGAAGATGAGATAGATGATATTTTCAGAGGAGTGATCGCCGGAGTCGTGCCTACGGCGCAGGAACTGAACAAGTTCCGCAGCGCTGTGTTCTTCGAGCTTGCAAAAATGGACGCCCGCAGCGGCTGGGCGCAGCAGTTCCACGTCGGGCCGAACAGGAACAACAATGAGAAGATGTTCCGCCTCATAGGCCCTGACACCGGTTTCGACGCCATCGACGACATGCCCGTGGCTGCGGCCGGACACAAGTTCTTCAGCCGCCTCGCCCTCGAGGACAGCCTCGCCAAGACCATAATCTACAACCTGAACCCTAAGGACAATGAAGTCATGGCCGCAATGGCCGGCACTTTCAATGACGGCAGCTGCCCGGGCAAGATGCAGTTCGGCGCAGCCTGGTGGTTCCTCGACCAGGAGGACGGCATGCGCAAGCAGATGAACACCCTCAGCGCCCTCGGACTTCTGAGCCGTTTCGTAGGAATGCTCACAGACTCCAGAAGCTTCATCAGCTACCCGCGCCACGAGTATTTCCGCAGGATTCTCTGCGACCTCATCGGCCGCGATATCGCCGACGGCAAGCTTCCTGTATCCGAGATGGACTTCATCCATCAGATGGTGAAGGACATCTCCTATTATAATGCGAAGTCGTATTTCGATTTCTAATCCTGTATGAAGTTTTTCCTTCCTATACTTGCAGCCATAATGCTTGTCTCCTGCCATGGAACCGGTACGGACAGTAACGGAAAGATATACGATGCCGGCGGGATAGCCGTCCTGGACCTCCACGGCTCCTGGCATCAGATGGGACGTCAGTATGGCATTCTCGCAGGGGACAGGATGGATGACGTCCTTCAGTATCTCCACGGCAGGATCGGTACGGAGCAGGGGAGGGTGGACTCGGCGGCCACGATTGCCGACAAGCTGTACGCTCTCTATCCGGACTATCTCAAGGAATTCTTTGCCGGCGCGTCCGAAACTTCAGGACTCAGTATGGAGGAACTCAAGCTGTGCAATGCATCCGAGTATATGGAGGGCGTGTTCCTCTGCTCCGCCATGGCTTGCTGGGAGGAATATGGGACCGGCAAGCTTGTGTTCGGACGCAATTATGATGCGGAAAGCTACTCCGAAATCGACAGGGACCTGGTCGTGACGGTCTATCATCCTGATGGGGGTATCACGGCTGCAACCGTCGGTTACGCCGGCGAGATATATTGCGTCAACGGGTTCAATGCAAACGGCATCTTCGTCGAGCTGAACAACGGTATGCCTTCCGCCGGATGGAAGGTCCACTGGGACCTGTGCCCGAGCACGACGACGCTTTTCGACATGCTCTTCTCTGTACGAAACCTTGATGACGTGGATGATTTCTTCCACAACACCAGGAGTTTCGCGTCGTTCATCATAGGCGTGGCCGACAAGAATGAAGCCCGTTCATATGAGTGGTGCTATGACGGTGTCCGCAGAGGGGATGATAAGTCTGACAAAGGTCTGATGGTAAGTACGAACCATTATGTGAACGACGGATGGGATTATCCGGTACCGTCAGACTCTGAAAGCTGGAATTCCATCATACGCCGCAGCAACCTTCTCGATATGGCGAGGCGCTACAAGGGCTCGATCGACGTGGAAAGGATGAAGCAAATAATGAGCTCTTTCATCGAGGATGGCGGTCCGGCTCACTATCTCACGCGCTATCAGATCGTCGCAGTGCCTGAAGATATGATCCTCAGCATCTTTGTGCCTTGTACCGGAGACTGGGCAGAAATAAATCTGACTGAATATTTTTAATCTAGTTGGGGGATTTTTTTACGTTTCTTTCGAGGGAATTTGTATATTTGCCTAATTATTGCAAAATATTTGTGCTAAATAATCCCTTTATGAAAAAATCCATTTGGAGACTTCCGTATTTGTCTCCTGTAATTTCTGAATTCAGCCTGTCAGCGGAGACGGTGCTGTGCCAAAGCAATCCAACCTATGGCGATAACGGTCAGCCGGGCGACGACCTGGGCTATGATGATTTTATTTTTTAATCCCTGCGCGTTATGAAAAAGAATCTTCGATCATTCGCCGCTGTCGCACTCGTTCTGTGCGCAGCCGTTTCCTGTCAGCAGAAAGAAGAGCAGCAGGAACCATCCATCAGTAACGCTGAAACCCACGAGGTGACATTCAATCTCCTTCAGGATCTCTCCAGGACTTCTATCATCATCGATGGCAGCAGTACTACCCTCACTTGGGAAAGCACCCTGAAAGAATACATTCACCTTTATGAAAACGGAAAGGAGGGCAAGGACCTTAAACTTAACATTGCCACCAACAATAAGCTTGCGACCCTTTCCGCCAATTTCTCGATATCTCAACTCATCTCTTCTCTTAAATATAATGCAGTAGTCGCGGCGGATTTCTCGAACGGCGTGGCAACCTTACCTTCAGTCCAGCAGCCGAAAGCAGGCTCGTTCGACCCGGCAGCCGATATCCTCGTCGGAGAATCCAAGACCATATATTCTTCATTGGCCACTTCCAGTGTTGACCTCAAGTTCGCCCGTCTCAATGCCATTTCAAGGCTCGCTTTTACTGGAATGACTCCCGGAGAGAAGGTGGACCTTATCAAGGTCGAAGCTGAAAACGCAATCGCCGGTCCGCTCAATCCTCTGAATGACTTTGCTTTCGATGGATATGATACCGCCAACGGTTCCAATGAGATCACGCTCAAATATGACAGCAACAACACTGTAGCCGATGACGGCACCTTCAATGCTGTCTTCACCTGCTGGGCAGTTGCTCCTGGTCCGATGACCATTACCGTCTATACGGACAAGAATACCTACAGCAAGTCTTCAGAGGCCAAGGGCCTTGTTTTCGATTTCGGAACTTTCAAGAACATCAAGGTGGATCTGTCCGCAGCCTTGCCTTCTTCACGCTTCGAGATGGTGACTTCAGCTCCATCAAGCTGGGACGGTTCATATCTTATCGTCAATACCAATGAAGCCGGTGAGGCAAAGGCATTCAACTACGCCGGCAGCAGCGCAGGCTATGCTTCAACCGTTCAGATAGTATCAGCCGAGAACAAAGTGTTCGTAGCGGCTAATGAAAGCACCAAGGCTATGGCAGTGGATGTATCCAGCCGCAGCAACGGACGCCTCGATCTCACTGTGGCAAACGGCAAGTATTTCTACAATGAAAGTGGTCTGACATTCGACGACAATCCTACTTCAGGACTGATCTTGTCCTATAAGGACCATTTCCATACCTTCAGCGCTTCCGGCAATGCTGTACAGATGGCGGCATACAGTGCCAACGGTCTCGGAGTGACAGGCAGCGCATCATATTTCGGATACAATGGAAGCAAGTTCGCATATTCTAATTCCGCTGCCACTGTCTATCTCTTCAAGCTTAACGACGATGAAAGACAGAGCCAGTCGCTTGTATTCAAGAGCGAAGAGCTTCACTTCACCCTGGCTGATGGAAAGCAGGCTGCAGGTGACGTTGTGGATGGAATGGCATTCACTTCTGCTTCGAAGTATCAGCCTGAACTCCTTTCATTCGAGTCCTCCGACACTGGAGTCGTTACAGTAGATGCGAATACCGGCAAGCTCACTATCAAGGGAGCCGGCGAAGCTATCATTACTGCGACGGCACAGCCGGATGAGAACTATCGTGGAACCTCGGCTTCCTACAAAGTCACTGTAACCGTTCCATACTATCAGAAAGTCTACAGTTCCTCTGAAATAGTCAGCGGCGGCAAGTATATCCTTGTTTCCAAGACTTCAGGTCTGCTCAATCTCCTTTCATCATACCACGCTTTCGCTGCTGCTTCTCCAAGCACATACGATTTCGACTTCTCCAACAGCCTGTTCTCATCACTGATATATGACAACGGTGATAAGATCAAGTCAAACAAGAACATCGATGCGAACCAGATCATCATCGAGAAAGATGCGAACCTGATATCCACCATCGCTCAATTGATCGGCCTCAAGTCAGGCTCCGGCTATACACTCAAACCGGTTTCCGTGAACAAGTATCTGTACTGTGATATGACCGGCCAGATAGCTGGAACGGACTATTCGTATCTTACCTACCAGATCGGATTCTCAGACAAGAGTTTCGACTTGTCATCCATAAACCTGATGAATATCGCCGGCTGGTTCAATGAAAGGGCTACCATCCCTCACGAGATCGTGTTCGGTGACAACGGTTCTGTGGCCATCAGAAACGCTACAAGCGATAGAATTGCTATCGGAGCCGACCTTCGATACATCATTGACCGCTATGCTTATGTCAATATGTCCATCCTCAACAGCTTCCAGAGCACTGCTGAACTTATGGAATATCTCAGCAAGGATACTCAATACGCCTGGCTTACCTCGCTCATCAACAATCTTGTCAAGAACGTGAGCCTTTCTGCCCTTGTAGATTATTTATCAGCTGATATGTTCATCTATAAATACGTTGAATAATGAAGCACGGGATATTCTTTATCTCTGCACTTCTAACCGTTGTTTCCTGTGGAGTCGAGTCCGGACTGACCCTGACTCCGCAGGAAACACTGCTTATTAATGAAGCTGCAGATACAATGAGGATTTTGACCATCGGGTCAGAGGCGGACTTGGAGGTGCTGCGCAGCAGTTCCATTGATTTCAGCGCTGCCGACCTTGCATCTGCGGAGTATTCGAAGCTGGCGGACAAGATGGTGAAGACCCTGGAGAACACTGACGGGGGAGTGGGCATCGCTGCGCCCCAGGTGGGCATCAGCCGCCGCGTAGTCGCGGTGCAGCGGGTGGACAAGGAGGGCGAGCCGATCGAGGTGTACGCCAATATTGTCATTGAGCAGGTGAGAGGTCCTCTTGAACCTGGACCGGAGGGATGCCTTTCTGTTCCTGACCGCCGGGGCGACGTGCTGAGATATCAGGACATTTCCATCAGGTACACCGATATCAGCGGTGAGGTGGTCCGTGAGGACATATCCGGATTCGCTGCTGTCATCTTCCAGCACGAGGTGGACCATCTGGACGGTGTGCTTTATATTGACAGGATCTCTGAGCAGAATGATTGACGGCGTACTTCAGAATTTTTCTGTTGTTCTGATTCTTGCCCTGGTTTTTACCGCTGGGGTGGTGGCGCTTTGGCGCTTCCTTCCGGAGGGGAAGGGGAGGCGGTTCATCAGCGGCAGGCCGCTCTGTATAGGCGCTACGGTCGCATTGGCGGTAATGACCGCCATAGAAGGGACCTGGGGCGTGAGGATGCACTCCAGCCCCGGCTTCTGGGCGGTGGCTCTGGTGATGATGATGAATCTCCAGTGGACGCTGATGGACGCTCTGAAGCATCGTCTGCCGTTCGGGCGCATCGCGTCCCATGCGGGCTTTTTCCTTATCTGCTCTGGCGCTTTCTGGGGCGCTCCCGATTTCGTGGACTGCCAGATGGTGGTCGGCGAAGACATTGAAACCCTGGCCTGGAACCGTCAGGGAATGGCGGTCGAGCTTCCGTTCAGCGTCGGTCTCGAGGAGTTCCGCATCGATTACTACGAGGACGGGGTCAGCCCGAAGCAGTACACCAGTGTGCTGAACCTCGACGGCGCCATCAAGCGGACCTCGGTCAACCACCCTTGCCTGCACAGAGGCTACCTCCTCTATCAGAGCGATTACGACCACGACGGTGGGAACTACAGCGTGCTCAAGGCCGTCGCCGACCCTTGGTTCCCGCTGATCCTCGCGGGAATGCTGCTGCTAGCCGCAGGGGCCCTAGCCGGTTTGAAAACCAATTGGCGCAGCCGCTGCCTGACCTTGGCCATCGCTCTGCTCGCCATCCTGTTCGCCGCGCTGTCAGTCGCCAGAATCAATTTCGGGACGCTTGTCCCGGCTCTGCGCAGCTGGTGGTTCGTGCCGCACCTTGTGCTTTATATGATAGCCTACTCGGCCCTGGCCATTGCCCTCGTTCTGGCAGTGCTCGACCTCGCCGGAGTGGGGAAGGGAGCGCTTGAGCCTCTCACCGGCAAGCTGTTCTCCACGTCCTCTTCAATGCTCATCCTGGGCATGCTCTGTGGCGCTGTCTGGGCGAAGGCGGCCTGGGGGGACTGGTGGATGTGGGACGCGAAGGAGTGCTGGGCGGGCGTTACCTGGCTCCTGACCCTTTGCGGGCTGCATCTTCCTCACCGGATGTCCGGCAGGAAGATGGCGCTGCTCGTAAGCATCGTCCTTTCGTTCGCGGCCATGCAGATGGCCTGGTACGGTGTCGAACACGTCCCAGCCGCACAGACAAGCCTGCATACTTATAAATAGTGAAAAACTTTTATCCCTGACAAACAAGCAAATAGATGAAACCCTACATTTCCCCTGAGATTTGGATAATCTCTCTGATCGAGAACTATCCTATCCTTGAAACCAGCCTGAATATCGATGACTGGGCAAACGATAATGACACTTTAGATTTCTAGCGATGAAAAACATTCTCAAACCCATTGCAGTATTCTTAGGTGCATCATTCGCATTCTCCTGCACCGAATCCATCATACCTGACAAGGCCGCCGCAGATGGCTTCACGATGGAGCTTATCGCCGGCTGTCCCGTCACCAGGACTTCCAATGACGGTGTTTCCACCTCATGGTCCAGGGGTGACAGGATAAATCTTGTCCACTGTCCCGCCGCGGGTGGAGAATTCCAGTCCGAGCTTTTCACCTTAGAGAGCGGAAAGACTTTCACCGGAACTGTCAGCAATACTGAAAGCGTCAATGACTGGTATGCCTTCTATCCATATCAGACGTCGAACGCCGATCCGTCAGCATTCAGCTTTACTGTAGACCCTTGCCAGTTCCAGAACGGCAACGGCTCCATGGCACATCTGGCCGGGACCGGCTTCCCGCTTTTCGGAATGAAGACGGGCGTAGAGCTTTCATCTTCACTTGAAATGTCGATGCAGAATGTCCTCTCCGTAGCGGACTTCCACATTGTGAACAAATACAGCAGTTCCATCACCGTCAAATCGGTCGAGTTCACTTCGTGCACCGAAATCGCCGGTCCGTTCAGCGGGGACTTCACTGCTGCCCAGCCGGGCTTCACAGCCCTGACGGGAGCCGGCAGGACGGTGGTGGTGGCCATTGACAATGCCGCTGCAATGGCTCCGGGGGCGGACGCGCACTTCTACGCAGGCCTCCTGCCGCACACCATCTCTGCCGGAAGCGCTCTGAGCGTCAGGCTCACTGTCAATGTGGACGGCTGCGACGTGTCCTGCCTGATCTCCAAGACCCTGAACAGCGCGGCCTCCTTCAAAGCCGGGCAAGTCAAGACTCTCAACCTTAACTTCAGTTCCCAGGACAAGTGGCAGGACGCTACTTTCAATCTTGAGAACGATACGGTTTCCGAATATCTCGATGAAGCCGACGAAGAATATACCGACGAAAATTTCGAGACAGGAGTATTCGGCGTGGGCAAGAGCGTGGTTGAAGGGTATGCATTCTGGAGATCGGCAAGCAACAGACTTGATATCCCGGATCCGGTGAAGCTGACCTGGAACACTAGCGCCAGCGGCAGCAAGACCGTGCAGGTGTTCAATGACGTTTCGATGACAGAACTTGAGATGCAGACGACAGCTTCTGGCACTTCCGCTGAAGTCTGGAACCTCATCCCGGGACGCAGGTACTGGTATAAAGTAACGGCCCAGGACGGAACCCTGCTGTCCGGCGGAACCTTCACCACCACGGGAAGGCGCAGGATGCTCAAGGTCAGTGACAAATACAATGAGGACCACGCCAACAACTTCAGGGACCTGGGCGGTATCAGGACCGTAGACGGAAGGAGCCTGAAGTACGGGAAGCTGTACCGCGGAACCAATGTCGACGAAGCCACCCAGGCGGAGAAGGATTACATAAGGGGATATCTGAATGTGGGGCTGGATGTGGAACTGCGCACTTATGGAAGCAGCAACCTCGGGGATGATATCGATTTCGTGAACGGTCAGTATACGGGGAAGATGGACGAGTTCTATGTGGAGAATGAGAACGGTCAGTTCAAGAAGATCTTCGCCAAGATTGTGGAGCATCTCGAGAAGGGCGATGCGGCTTACATCCACTGCAAGTCCGGAGCCGACCGCACCGGATATGTCTGCATCCTGCTGGAGGCCGCCCTGGGCGTGTCACCGAAGGAGTGCTCAATCGACTATGAGCTGACTTCCTTCAGCACATCGGGCCCGCACCTGCGCAACGACAACATCCTTATGCCGCTGGGCCGCAGGGGGCTGGATTACATACAGGATTACAGCAATTCCTCCTATCAGGAAAATGCCTGGAAGATACTGATGGGCTACGGAGTGCCCGAGGATCAGATCCGCACCTTTGTCAGGGAGATGGTGGAGTAAGACGCCTTGGAATAAGAATCTTTGACATAACCTGTCAAATTCCCGGTATACCTTTGCATTGTCAATTAAAGATCAATGTATATGGAATACTGGGAATTTTACAATAACGCAGGTGACACCGATGAGGAATAGCCTTAATCTGTGCTTTATAACAAGTCCGCGATTTTTTCGATGATGGATTCATCGGCGGGAAGCCACCGGACGGTGCGCAGATGCGTGCGGTCAAGCCACGAGGCTGCTTCGTGCTCCAGCAGTGTCAGCGAACCGCTGACCACGCTGCAGAGGTAGCAGCGCATTGAAAGGTGGAAATCAGGGTAGTTCCACTCGATGGTGGTCACATAACGGTCAACGCTGATTTCCGTGGCCAGTTCCTCCCTTATTTCGCGCGCCAGCGCCGCTTCGGGGGTCTCGCCGGGCTCAACCTTCCCTCCCGGGAACTCCCAGTATCCTTTCCAGTCGCCGTAGCCCCGCTCGGTCGCGAAGATGCGGCCGTCGTGGACTATGAGTGCTGCTACTACTTCTATTGTTTTCATTGATTCTAATTTTTCTTTGCGGCTGCCAGATAGTAGGCACGGTCGGCTTCAGGGAACTTCTCTATCGCGTAGCGGAGCATGGTCCTGGGCATAGTGGCACACCTTGGCAGTGATTCGCCCGGCGCCGGAGTCTCGAGGTAGGAGCGCAGCCGGGCTTCGTCCCGCTTGCCTACGTCGCGCAGCAGCCATCCCGTGGCCTTGTGGATCAGGTCGTGCGGATGATGGAGGAGTATGTCGGAAATCGCGACAGCGTCATCGTATTCGCCGTGGCGGATGAGCTGCATGCAGCTGACCATACCGATGCGCTGCTCCCAGATGGTCCTGCCGTTGCGGGCGAGCTCGTACAGGACGCTGCGGTCCTTGTCGAGCAGCCAGTCGCCGAGGAGCTCGTAGCAGCTAAGGTCCACGAGGACCCAGTTATTGATATAGCGGGTGTGGGATAGGTAGAAGTCAATGCACTTGCGCTGGAACTCCTTGTCCTTGCGGGCGTGCTTGTAGAGCTGCACCAGGACAAGAAGCGAGCACAGGCGCACTTCGTGCCAGGGGCTGGCGATGGCGGACTCCAGCTCTTCGAGGCTGCAGTCCCGCCAAATCTCCTTGACCACGCTGCGTGTGACGGGCACCTTGATGCCGAGGAAGCGGTCCCCCTCGCCATACTGTCCCGGGCCGGTCTTGAAGAACCGGCTCAGCCCTTCCACCTGCGCATCGTCCCGAAGGGCGATCATTCTTTCTTCGATCATAGAACTCTGTACTTCTTCATTATTTGAAAAGTTTCCGGGCGAATGTGTTCAGGTAAAGTCTCCAGTTGCTCCAGACGTGGCCGCCGTCGCTCTGGTAGAAGATATGGTCAAGCCCCTGCTCGGTGAGAGCCTTGTCGAGCTCAACGGAGCCGTTGTAGAGGAAGTCGGAGGTGCCGCAGGCGAGGAAGTAAAGCTTGACGCCCGCCTTCTTTAGCGCTGCGATCTGCTCGCCGGTAGCTGAGCCGGCAGCTGAGAGAGGGCAGATGTAGTCGAACATTGCCGGGTAGAGGTTGGATGCCGAGATGGTGTGGCCGCCGCCCATTGAAAGGCCTGCTATTGCCCTGGATCCAGGCTTCGGGATTGCGCGGAACTCCTTCTCGATGAACGGGACAATCTCCTCGCAGAGGCTCTTGACATAAGCGTCCTGGAACTTAGGGTCGCGGCGGTCGATCTGAGTCTCGGCCAGTCCCATCGTGCAGGCTGCCTGCTGGCCGGGGTTGCCGTTAGGCATAACGACGAGCATAGGCTCTGCAAGCCCCTTCTGGATGAGATTGTCAAGGATCTGTGCGGCGCGGCCCATCGATGACCAGGCCTCCTCGTCGCCACCTGCTCCGTGGAGGAGGTAGAGGACAGGGTATTTCTTCTTAGGGTTCGCCTCGTAGCCGTAAGGGGTATAGACAGTCAGACGGCGGTTGATGCCGAGGATCCGGCTGTCATACCACTTGTAGGTGAGGGTTCCTCTCTGCTCTGCTTCGAAATAGTTCTCCGAGCGCTCGCCGGGAACCATGAGCATATTGAGGTAACGGGTGCCGTCGCGCTGCACCATATAGTTCTGAGGGTCGTTCACTGAGACGCCGTCGACCACGAAATTATATGTGTAGATCTCCGGAGACGGGGTGTCGATGGTGATTTCCCATACTCCTTCAGGACCCTTCTGCATAGGGATGCCTGCGCCGTAAGGGTTCTCCATCCACGAGCCGGAAAGGGTCACTATGGTGGCATAGTTCGCGGAAAGTCTGAATGTGGTCTTTTCGCCGTTGATCTCAGGTGATACTACACGCTGCTGTCCGCGGCTGAAATTGGCCAGCTCCTGTGCGTTGGTCGAGCAGATGGCGAGAACCGCCACGGCAAGGGATGTCAAGATTCGTTTCATGGTTGTATTATTGATTAGTGGATTGTTTATTCCCAGTCGAAGTTATCTTTACCGGCACCGATCTCGAAGTGATACTTCGCAATACCGAGGTCCATCAAGGTATATCCCAGCAAAGAAACGCCCTTTTTTGCTACCACCCTGTCCTTTCCGCCGTCTGCTGGAAGATACTCGAAATGGAACTTCTGCTGGTTGACGGCAGTAGGTGCGAGGAGAGCGGCATTGACTCCGTCATTGAACCATTCCGGGGTGAGGCCGCTGGCGTTGCTGACTTCTGCCGGAGATTTTATTCTGTGTGGAACGCCTTGGGTCTCACCGTATCCGATGGCGATATAACAAGCAATCTTCTCGTCTTCCTCAAGGACATAAGTCCCTGGAATCTTAGTGTAGTTCACGCCCACCCAGCAGGTATTGAGCCCGAGCATCTGCGCCAGCAGGACTATCTGCTCACCATAGTAACCGACCCTTCCGTCCAGATCATCCCCTTTCTTTCCTGCCATCACAAGATAGTTCTTCACGCCTCTGAATCTGCCGTATTTGGACATGGGAGCAAGGAATGCTTTCGGCTCGTCAAGGATAAGCTGGACGTGGAGACCGCTTGCAGCATTGACTTCTTCGATCTTCTGCTGCAAGGTCGTGAGGACCTGGCCTTCGATGGGCCGGTCCGTATAAGCCCTGACTGAATGGCGGGAAAGGATTGCTTCTGATAGTGTCATATATTGGCTGATTATTTTCGGCTTTCTTCAAAGATCAGTAAACGTATCTTTGTTGTTCCTAACAAAAATACTATGATTATTCTTTATGAGAAACAATTAAGACTATTTTTTCGAAATAGTGCATTGCCATTGTCTTTGAGGCACTGGGAGGAGAGTAAGATGAGTATGCCGGACTAAAGTTCCGGCTTGATATTGAGGTTCACTCCGAGCGCTTCCTCACTGTCGATGATGGTCCAACTGCCTCCTTCGTAGATGTGCTCGACGCGCTTCAGGTAGCCGCGGTCGACGAGCTCGCCGACGACCGCGTCGCGTCTTCCGCCCACGGCGAATCCGAGGTGGTGGATGCCATAGCCGTGCTTGTCCACGAACTGCTTGAAGGTGCTGGGATTGTCATCGAGAAGCTGGTGCAGCTCGATGATGAATCCCTGCGGGGCCTTGATGGCGGCGAGTTTCAGGCCGTAGTGGCAGCTCTCGCCGTAGTACTTCTGGTTCGGGTCGGTGGTGTCCGCTGTCTGAAGTACGAATATCTCAGGCATCGGGACATTCAGTATCTGTGACCACTCTCTGGCGGCGGCTTCGATGTCAGGGACGACTATCGCTATCTGGATGAATCCTTTGAGGTCGATGGGATTCTCCATCACGCCCCGGTCCTGCTTGAGTTCCATTATCTTTTCCATGGTATTTTGATTGAATTCTTTTTTTTCGGGACAACTGATACAAATATAATCCTTTTGCCTGTACAACTGTAATTAAGTCATTCTTAAAAAATAACTTGGTAATCTTTATGGTTCTTGTTTTGTCTTTTGAACATGTCATTCAGTCACGTAGCCCGCTACGTTCCTTCATTCCATATTCAAAATCCATAAACAATCCCTCATAAATCTTTACCAA
>JAZLLA010000064.1:0-13185 GCA_045597895.1 Candidatus Cryptobacteroides sp.
TTTGACGGATACGAGTCCTGGGGCGCTGCTGCACAGGTAATCTATATGGCCTTTGACCATGCCTTCCTGTCAAGATATGAAGACATTGCCATGGAGCATAAATGCATTATGAAGCTGCAGGCCGGAAAGCAGGAAGCAATCAAAAACGCAAAGGCAACTGCAGATCAGGCTCACGCTTCCATCGAGGAGGGACACGTATGCGCTGTTGATGGTATTTTTGTGGTTCGCATAAAGTACAACTCAGACAAGTACGAAACTGTATGGAGCCACGACTACAGGCCGTAAATCGCAGTATGTTCGACAGGCCGGTTCTAATAATGCAGTTAACGGCGCTCTTGCCTAATCCAGCTCTCATCCATGTAGGAGAACTGTTTCACATACCTGCTGGCATCTCCTCTATTTGCGAACTCCATTCCATTGACTACCCAGACGTCGCGTGACGCTACAGTCTGTTTCGACACATTCGTCGCTTTAAAGCTGCTTCCTTTAGTAGCACTTCCTCCTCCGGATGGAATAAGTTGACCGATAAACATAACTGCGACAAAAAAACCTATGATAATCCCGATGAAATGGAGAAGATGACCATGTGTGATCCAAAGAAAGAGTTTTTTTGCCAGTTCCAAGCCACCCCAGTCTCCAATGAAGAGCCATAATAGAAGACCGAGAAAACCAATGAACTTGAAGATCTTCGGCCGCAGACAGATAAGAAGGACTGACAGGGCCAAAAGGCCGAACGCAAAGCATATTTTCACTACCATGTTGATATGTATTGAGGGTAAATCCTTACATTAATGTTCAAGGACACTTAGCATACGAATATACAGAATTTCCCACTACCTTTCAATTATTTTCTAATTATGCTAATTATGCTGAAAATCCTCTATTCAGCAGTCAGGAACTCATTTCATTTGGCGGCTTAGGCATATCTGTCTTCAGACTGCGCTTAGCAGTCATTCTATACTCGTATGTGTATATTTACTTTAGCTAAGCCGATTTCCGGACATTCGGGAATTCTGCTTTTATGTGATGACTCTTCGTCGATCACACAGTTTCCTTTTACTGACGGTTGTGTTTATTTTGCTCATATATAAGGCTTTGAGTACCAAAATGGTTAGGAAAGTTATTAACCTCATTTTTTATGAATGAGAACTTAGGGAACATTCATTTGCAATAAAATTAGCCTATATAACAAGTTTTTTGCTATTTTTGCATTCTGAAAAAGAATACGACAATAGAAGAAATTACCTCCTCGGAAGCTGTGACCATTTACTCCATCAGCTTTGAAATGGATGGCACCACGGAATTTGAGAAGTTTGTTCAGGAGTTTGAGAGCAATGCTACCCTTAACCGGCATCTTAATTATGTGCTGGCTGCACTTGGACAGATTCTTGAGAAAGGAGCCCTTGAGCGTTTCTTCAGACCAGAAGGAAAGATAGCTGATAATGTTCAGGCATTACCGATTGACAAGTGCAAACTTAGGTTATATTGCCTGCGCTTGTCTGACGAGGTAATCATTCTTGGCAATGGTGGAGAAAAAGACGTGCAGACTTATGAACAGAGTTCAAGGCTCAACGGTTATGTGATGGATTTACAGAAATTTGATGCACTCCTAAAGAGAGAGATACTGAAGGGCGCGATTACTATTGAAGGTCGGGAGCTTACCGGGATAGAAGACAAGGTGTTCAAGATATGAAAAACAGGAAAGAATGGTTCGAGAACAAGCTCAAGGCTGTTCCATCTGAAATAACTGAGGAAGTCAAACTGTCAGCTGATGTTATCTGCAGGCTCGACTCTATCCTGAAGACAAAAGGTATCACACAGCGCGAGCTGGCCCGAAGAATGGGACGAAGCGAGGCAGTCATATCTCGATGGACTACAGGATTCCCCAACCTAACATTGAAAACCATTGCTGAACTTTCTGCTGCAGTTGGGGAGCCATTGATTGTTGTGCCATCTTCTCAAGGGGCGACGACTGACGCGCCCCTTGGTTAATCAGGTACTATTTCTTTCCGTAGAGAACCCAGTCGATGACCTTCCTATTGTTCCTGTCGTTGACTTTCTGCCATTTTGTACGTAGGTAGGTAGTAGTGACATCTACAGTGTGATGTCCTAGAACTGGGTATTTTTGCGAAAACAAATCATCCGTCTGAGCGGAAGAATCCATTTAGTTCATTGCGGGATCCTTAGTCATTGCGGGCTGCGACCCGCATTCCATTCATACGGGAGATGCCGGACCGCAGCCAGGCAGACGGTCAACACCAGACAGGCAAGGGACTCATCAACTTTCCGGAGAAAAATCCGGTTTCCAAAGAAATAGTTGTATCTTCGTACCGTAAACAATCGGCAAAAACTGCCCGGTGAAAATCCCGGACCATGATGGCAACACATGAGCCCGGGAAAGAAAATGTCGAAATAGCAAATGCAAATATATGAAGAAACTGCTTGACAGGTTCCCGGTCATCGCGGTCGTGCTGCTCCTGGCGGTCACCCTCGCCCCGATGATGGCGACAAGGGACTACTCCCCTTCCAACGAGCTCAGGTACATCAGCATAGTCGACGAAGCCTTCACTGAGGGCAATGTGTTCGCCTTCACGAACCAGGGCCAGGACTACGCGGACAAGCCGCCGTTCTACTTCTGGCTGATGATGCTCTGCAAGCTCATCTTCGGGGAGCACAATATGTATGCGCTGACCCTGCTGTCATTCATCCCCGCCTGCGTGATCATCGCGGTGATGGACAAATGGCTCAGGAAGACATATACCGGCGGCCCGGGCGGGTCAATGCGGCGGGCCACGGCGCTTATGCTCGCGACGAGCGGGATCTTCTTCGGGATGACGGTCTTCCTGAGGATGGACATGCTGATGATAATGTGGATCGTGCTGGCGCTGTGGACGTTCTGGAAGATGGACACATACGGAAAAAAGCCCGTGGACAGTTTCCTGCTGCCGTTCTACACCTTCATGGCCCTCTTCACGAAAGGTCCCGTGGGAGTACTTGCACCACCCCTTGTCATCACGGTGTTCCTTCTGTGCGAACGCAGGTGGAAGGACATATTCAAGTATCTGGGACTCAGTTTCTGGGGCATACTGGCGCTGTTCTGCGCTGTATGGTTCACCGGGGTATACATTGACGGCGGGAAGGATTATCTGAACAACCTGCTGTTCCACCAGACCGTGGACAGGGCAGTGAATTCGTTCCATCATAAGAGGCCTGTCTGGTACTATGCCGAGAACATCTGGGGCATCATGGCCCCGTGGTGCCTGGCGACTGTGCCGGTGATTGTAATGGCACTTATTGGCAAAGGAAAGGGTGAGGAAAGGCAGATGCCGTCGAAGGCGGAGAAGTTCCTTGCATTGGCCTGTATCGTGACCTTCGTGATGCTGAGCGCGTTCAGCTCGAAGCTGAGCATCTATCTGGCGCCGGTCATCCCGTTCGCGGTCTGCCTGTTCCCGCTGGTGGTGAGGCGCAGGGGCTGGAACGGCTGGTTCACCTTCGCGATGGGATTCGCGGCGGTGCTGGCGACATTGACCGGTATCGCGGCGGTGCTGGCCGGAGCGGTCTGCATGTTCGTGCCGTCGGTGCCAGAATTCCTCGAATACGGATTCCTGAAGTCACCGCTGGTGCTGCTGGCCGGAGTGATCCTGACCGTGGGCGGCATCAGGGCCCTGGTGCAGATAGGAAAGGACTCTTCGGAGTGGGACAAGCCGGTGATTTCCATCTCGCAGTCACTTCTGTGGGCGGTGTTCTTCGTATCGTTCCTTATGCCGAAGATCAATGACTACGTCGGCTACGGGAATATCTGCAAGCTGGTCCCTCAGGACAAGCAGGTCTATACCCTTTGCGTGAAGAGGCCTGAGAACATGGACGTCTACCTGGGTAGGGACATCTAC
Organism: Candidatus Cryptobacteroides sp.; assembly: GCA_045597895.1. Lineage (GTDB taxonomy): Bacteria > Bacteroidota > Bacteroidia > Bacteroidales > UBA932 > Cryptobacteroides. The sequence continues at coordinate 3,891 of JAZLLA010000064.1, forward strand.
AGCTATGACAAGGACATAGACACTTTCCTTCTGACCGCGCCGAAGGAAGGCATGCTGATCATGCCGGTTTCGGCTCTGGGCAAGTCCGATGCCCTGATGGATTTCCTGGAAACACAGCCGGTTTCCTACTGCGGCAAATACGCAGTCTACGACCTTCACAGAGAGGTGAAGGTCTCGCCTGAAAAGGAACTGAAGAAGAATCTAATCGAGTCTAAGAGACTCAGACGGAAGGCCGGAAAAGCTGACAAGCGCAGGGCCCGCCGCACCGGAAACGCTTCTGAGAATGACCTGGGCCTTGCCGGAGAAGGTCTTGATTGAGAACTTGCCGGCAGCGGAACCCGGCACAGGACGCTCTACGACCTTGAATCCCGGATCGCCGTTGCCCCAGCCGAGGATGGTGACATTGTCGGATACGGTAACGCCCAGGGGGACGTCCGCATCGCGCACCTCACGACCTTCAGAATCCTTCACCGTGATATCCACTACGACGACATCCTGTCCGTCATATACGAAACCAGTCTTTGACGGGACGGCCTCGATGCTGTAAGGCTCCCCTGCACCCAGGGTGGCGGTAACGGTCTTCTTGCCGTTCACAAAGCCTGTAGCGGTCAGATCCGCCTTCTGGAAAGGAACATTCCAGGTCAGATGGCCGTCCTCGGGCATAGGCTTCCTCTTCCCGACGTTCCTGCCGTTCACGGAGAGCTGCACTTCCTCGCAGTTCGAGAAAACCCACACATCCACAATCTGACCCTCTGTACAGCTGGCGCTCCAGTCCGCGGAGATATGGACCTGAGGCTCAGGAGTCCAGCAGGACTTGAGGTAGAAAGCCTCATCCTTCGGGAATCCGCAGTAGTCCAGGATACCGAACTGGGAGCCGGTGGCAGGCCAGGCCATAGGGTTCGGCTCGCCGCGGTAATCGAATCCGGTCCAATAGAACAGGCCTCCCAGCCAAGGACGCGCGGCATAATACTTCCAGCCGCGCTCGATGACGTTCTCAATCTTGCCGTCAGGGGTGAGCTGCATACCGGCGTCGCTTCCGTTATTCGGATCGGGGTCCACTCCGGAGCGGTTGAAGGACAGCATCCAGCCCTTGGACGCATCGGTGACGTATTTGCCGCGAGTGCCGCAGCCGGAAGTCTCTTCCGTGCCGACGGCGCACTTGTCCGGGAACTGTCTGTGATAGTCCTCGACGGCATTCTGGGCGATGTAGTTGTACCCGAAGACATCGAGCGTCTGAGGTATCTCGCGTCCGCTGCAGTTGCCGTAGGTAACCGGGCGTGAAGTGTCGATGGAATGTACGAAATCCACCATACGGCGGGCTATGGAGCCGCCCTTGGCGGAATATTCGACGGCCCACTCCTCGTTGCCGATGCTCCAGAGGATCACGCTCGGGTGGTGGGCGTCGCGCTTGATCATACGCTCTATGAGAGTGAAGTGCTCTTCGTCTATGCCCATCATCCTGTTCTCGTCGATGACCAGAATTCCCAGTTCGTCGCAGAGGTCGAGCATTGCCGGGGAGGCAGGGTTGTGGGAGGAGCGGATGGCATTGAAGCCGTACTCCTTGAGTTTTAAGAGCCTGTAGCGCCAGAGTCCGTCCGGCATCGCTGTGCCGACGCCGGCGTGGTCGAGGTGCAGGTCGCAGCCTTTGAGCTCCACACGGCGGCCGTTGAGAAGGAAGCCGTCGGGTCCGAAGTCGATGGAACGGATGCCGACCTTCAGGTCATACTTGTCGAGGAGGTCCTCTATGGCGAAGCTTCCGGCCTTGTAGATGCAGGTGCGGAGGGTGTAGAGGTAGGTATTGTCCAGAGACCAGAGGACGGGGTCGCGGACTTCGAGCTCGAAGTGTGTGTCTGCGGCCGAACCGGTCGTGGTGGCCACGGAGCGGCCTTCATTGTCGATGAGGGTCTGGACGATGGTGATGCCCTCCGGGGCCGGCAGGGCATTGACATTGACATCGGTCACGACGGTGCAGCGGGTTCTGTCGGGGTTGAATCGGTAGTCCTTGAGGGTGACGCCGTAAGGGGCGATGGCGGTGGAGGAGGTCTTGTGCAGGTAGACGTTCCTGTAGATGCCTGCGCCCTCGTAGAACCAGCCTTCCTCGAGGGAGGCGTCGCAGCGGACGGTGATGAGGTTGTCCGCGCCGAAGTCGATATACTCGGTCAGGTCGTAGGTCCTGGAGGCGTAGCCGCTGCGCTCGTGGCCGGCGTAGATGCCGTTGCAGTAGATCTCGGAGTCGCGGAAGATGCCTTCGAACTCGACGAGGATGCGTTTTCCGCGGTCGGTCTCAGGAATGAAGATGTGCTTGCGGTACCATCCGACGGATGTCTCGGGGTACTTCCAGCCGACGGTCTTGTAGCCGTGGCTGTGGCTGGCCTCGGCGCTGTACGGGAGGTCGACCACCCAGTCGTGCGGAAGGCTGACCTTCTGCCAGGAGGAGTCGTCGAAGTCCGGCATTATCGGTCCCTTGTTCTCGTTGTTCGAGAGGACCTTTGTGAAATATGTGAAGTATTCCGTTCCGTGGCCGAAATCCTTCGCCCTGTCGGAGGCGTTGCCGTAAGCGAACGTCCAGTCGTTGTTGATGAGAATCTTCTCGCGGGGGCTGTCAGAAACTGCAAGAAGGCGTAGGGAGGACAGCAGGATGGCTGCAGCGGCAGCGACGGAACGGATTTTCATAAATGTGTTCTTTATTATGTTCTAGAAAATGTAGTTCAGACCGATGTTCATACCCATTCCAGGATTGTCATCCTCGTTGAAAGGCTTCGCAGCCTCGATGCCGACGATGAAGTTCTGGTTCATCACGAGCTTGATGCCGAGGCCGGCGCTCTCGTGGAGCTTGGTGGCCTCCTTCCTGAGTTCGGCTGTGTCGGTTACGGTGGAGAGGTATTTCTCCGGGACGTGTGCGCCAGGAGTCAGAACCATTGTCTGCTGGTTATGTCTGTGGAACTCAGCCTGCTCCTCAAGCCTGTACGGTTTGATGATGGCGCCGAAGTCGAAGAAAGGATTGACGGCGAGATACCAGGACTGGTTGATGAAGTTGAAGCTGCAGATCTTTGTGCGGAGCTCCAGGTTCGCCCAGGCGTACGAGTCGCCGATCATCCTGTTGTAGAGGGTACCGCGGACGGTGTTTATGCTGCCGAGGCCCTCGGAGAGGATCTGACGCAGATAGAGGGTGGTGATGTTCGACTGCATGTAGAACGGGACTTCACCTCCGAGGGTTCCCTGGTAAGCCAGGTGATACGCGAAGGTCATCCTGTTGTCGGACATTATCGGGATGTACTGGCGGAAATGCGCACAGAGCTTGATGTATTTGAAACCGTCACCGAACACGTCCGGAGAGCCGTTCAGATAGGCCTCGGCCCAGATGCCGTGTGAAGGAGCGGAATCCAGGTCCCTTGTGTCATAGACGAGGCCGGCCTTCAGTTCGAGGCGGTTGCCGCCGTTCTTTTCGCTCTCCTTTATCGCGCCGCTGGCGATGTAGCTGTCATAGAGCGAGGAGCCTGACAGATATGGTTTCTTGTCGGTGCCCTTGATGTCGAAGTTCCAGTAGGAAAGGCCGGCGGCCCAGTTCAGGTGAGGGACGATTTCCCCCTGGAAGTCGGCGAGGAAGCGGAACATGTTCCTCTGGAAATTATAGTATGCGATTCCCGAGTCTTCTCCGTAAAACGTCTTGTTGGAGTTTATCTCCGCTGCATAAGGCTCTGCCGCGCCGTTGAAACCGTAGAAGGAGAACATCGGGTGGTTCATATAGGTGGCGGCTGCGGTGACGCGGATACCCGGGATGAGGTACTTCGAGTCATAGAAAAGGTGCAGGCGGGTCATTCCCTTCGTGTAGCGGGATATCTCGGTGTTGAACTTGTGCTTGTAGTTCGGGAAGGTGGATCCGTCACCGTAGTTGAAGATATCGGCGCTGATTCCGTACTGGAGTCCGAGGTCTGAATTATAGCTTACGGCAGGCACGGCACCGAAGTTCCATCCTGTCTTGATCTTTGTTTCCTTGTCGTTTGCAGCCGAAGCGGCTGTTGAAAGAACGAGAAGGGCGGCAATAATCAATATGTTCTTTTTCATCTTTGATAAGTTTTTAACGCCCAAATATACAGCATTTCCGCTCAAAGGCAAAACGAGTATTACAAAATTTACTTCGATTGTGCTACCTTTGCTTTAGAAAACAAGTACAGAAACCGGATACCTATGAAAGAGTACGGACACTATGATGATGCTTCACGCGAGTATGTGATCACCGACCCGAGGACCCCGTGGCCCTGGATCAACTATCTCGGTAACGAGGATTTCTTCTCGCTGATATCGAACACCGCCGGCGGCTATGCGTTCTTCAAGGACGCCAAGTTCCGCCGCATCACCCGCTACCGCTACAACGGCGTGCCGATGGACGCTGGCGGAAGGTATTTCTATATCAATGACCGCGGCACCGTTTGGTCGCCGGGCTGGAAGCCGTGCAAGACCGCACTCGACTTCTACGAATGCCGCCACGGGATGAGCTACACCCGCATCACCGGCTCGAAGGACGGCATCGAGGCTTCAGCGCTCTTCTTCGTGCCTCTCAAGGCACACTGCGAGATACAGAAGCTGACTCTTTCCAATACCGGCAAGGAACACAAACACATAAAGCTTTTCTCCTTCGAGGAATGGTGTCTCTGGAACGCCGCCACGGATATGGAGAACTTCCAGCGCAATTTCTCCACCGGCGAGGTGGAGATCGAGAAGGACTCCCCTTCCGGCGGCACCACCATCTACCATAAGACTGAGTACAAGGAGCGCCGCGACCACTATGCTTTCTATTCGTCAAGCGTGCGCGCCGACGGCTTCGACACCGACCGTGAGAGCTTCATCGGTCTCTACAACGGCTTCGACGCTCCTCAGTGCGTGATGGACGGGAAGTCCTCGGACAGCGTCGCCCACGGCTGGAGCCCTATCGCCTCGCATTTCTTCGAGATCGACCTGGAGCCTGGCGAATCACGCGACTTCATCTTCCTTCTCGGCTACATCGAAATGCCTCGGGATGAGAAGTTTGCCAGCGACGGGACCGGTATCATCAGCTCCGGCCTCACCTCCGACGGCAAGCCCGTCAGCCCGTTCATCAACAAGGCCAAGGCTCACGCGCTCATCGCCAAGTACTCCACCGTCGAGGCGGTCGACGCCGCCTTCGACGAGCTGAAGGAGTACTGGGACAGGCTCCTGTCCATTTTCAGCGTCGAGTCGGAGGAGAAGGGTCTGGACAGGATGGTCAATGTCTGGAACCAGTACCAGTGCATGGTGACCTTCAACATGTCCCGCAGCGCTTCGTTCTTCGAGAGCGGAATCGGCCGCGGGATGGGCTTCCGCGACTCGAACCAGGACCTCGTGGGCTTCGTCCATCAGATACCGGAACGCGCCCGCGAGAGAATCATCGACATCGCCTCCACCCAGTTCCCTGACGGTGGATGCTACCATCAGTACCAGCCTCTGAGCAAGCGTGGCAACAACGACATCGGCGGCGGTTTCAATGATGACCCGATGTGGCTGATATTCGGCACAGTGGCCTATATCAAGGAAACCGGGGATTTCTCCATCCTCGACGAGATGGTTCCGTTCGACAACCAGCCGGGCTCGGAGGTGACTCTCTTCGAGCATCTGCGCATTTCGTTCGACCATGTGGTCAATAACCTCGGTCCTCACGGACTGCCTCTGATTGGCCGTGCGGACTGGAACGACTGTCTGAACCTGAACTGCTTCAGCTGGGATCCGAACGATTCGTTCCAGACCACCGAGAACAAGACTGAAGGCTCGAAGGCCGAGTCCCTTATGATCGCCGGCCTCTTCGTCGTCTGCGGCCGGGATTATGTCGAGCTCTGCAATGCACTTCGAGAGAGGTTGTACCCTCGCGAAACGTCCTGCGGTGCAGGACCCCTCCCAGCTGATGCTGGGCCCCTCCCTCTTACGTTGCCGAGGGTGGCACGGTTTCTCGAGGGTACAACCTCTCTCGAGAATGAAGTCTCAAGAGCCACTTCTACTATCGATGATATGTGCGAGGCGGTGAAGAAGTACGGATGGGACGGGGAATGGTTCCTGAGGGCTTATGACTACTACGGAAACAAGATAGGCTCCAACGAGAACGAGGAAGGAAAGATCTTCATCGAGAGCCAGGGATGGTGCACGATGGCAAAGATCGGAGCGGAGGAAGGCATGTGCGCGAAGGCTCTGGACGCAACCAGGAAATATCTTGACAGCGAGAACGGAATCGTGCTCAACAACCCTGCATTCACTAAATACTATGTGGAGATGGGAGAGATCTCATCATATCCTGCAGGATACAAGGAGAACGCCGGAATCTTCTGCCACAACAACCCTTGGGTAATCATCGGCGAGGCCCTGGAGGGGCGTGGCGATGATGCCTGGGAGCATTACCGCAAGATATGCCCTTCATACACTAAGGACCAGACCCTGCACAAGGTGGAGCCGTACGTTTACTCCCAGATGGTGGCCGGCAAGGATGCCGCAAAGCCGGGAGAGGGAAAGAACAGCTGGCTCACGGGAACAGCGGCCTGGAACTGGTACGCAGCCACTCAGTTCATCCTGGGCATCAAGCCTGGATATGACGGACTGACCGTGGACCCTTGCATCCCTTCATCCTGGAAGGGCTTCACAGTGAAGCGCAAGTTCCGCGACGCCGAATATACCATCAAAGTCAGCAACCCTAAGGGTCTGACTCACGGCCGCCCGGTACATATACCATACGAACCGGGCTGTCACGAAGTGAACGTCGTGATTTCAGAATAGGCGTAGTCCCAGAATCCGTACTCGAACCTGACCCCATCACGGTACTGACGGGTCATCTCTGCGCGTGTGCCTTCATCAGTGGCATCTGCAAATGCGTCGATCAGCGAAAGCACCCGTTCCACGGCTGCGGAGAATTCCTCATTCCCGTACTCGTCGATCCATTCGGCGTACGGGTTGCCTTCCATGACAGCTATCGACTTCAGGTACTTCCCCACCTCATTGTAAACCCGGATGCACGGCAGCAGGGCGGCGAAGGCTATCTCCTTGTGGCCTGTACGGATGGCCGCCTCAGTGTGGGCATTGTAGCTTGACGTCACGGAAGACGGCTCCGCCGACGTGTCGACATTGAACCTCGTCATCATCAGTTCGTGCATCGCCTTTTCGCCTTCCAGCCCGTCCTTAGCGAAAGAAACGAACATTTCCTTTTGGGAAGGGTCGTCGAGCATATCGGCGAAAGCGAACATCTGGCGTCCGTAATTGCCCAGATAAAGCTCATCCTGGGCGATGTACCTTTCGAATTTTTCTGCCGGGAGAGTACCCTTGGCGAGTTCCTGGAGGAATGGATGGCTGATGATGTCGGCATAGATGCCGGAGGCCTCAGCCCAGGCCTCTTCTGTCCATTTTCTTTTCATAATATTTCTTACGGCGGTATTGACCGCATCAAGTTCGACGGGTATCTCTCAACAGGAGTTTCCTGTACCCCGATATCGCTGCAAATATACAACATCTTTCCTTTCTCCACAAAGCCGCCCCATCTTTCAACGCGCAATACCTGAAATCCTCAAATGCAAGCGGACAGTCTCGCAACCCACGCACTTTCTAGCAGAGCTGGTTTCCATCACACCTCCACGGAACCGCCTGCAAGACATGTCTTGGAAACCAACTATCACTTTTCATCCCCTGGTTTCCATCCGCCCCTCCCCGACAGCCTTCCATAGCATATCCCGGAAACCACCGGCCGGATTTGAGGGATTGGTTTCCACATCATCCCCACAGAATGGCCTGCAGAGCACATCCTGGAAACCATCCCCGTCCCAGGGGCACTTGGTTTCCATCACACCTCCACGGAACCGCCTGCAAGACATGTCTTGGAAACCAACTATCACTTTTCATCCCCTGGTTTCCATCCGCCCCTCCCCGACAGCCTTCCATACCACATCCCGGAAACCACGTGTGCAGGAAGGACAGAAGCGGGCAGCCCGGACGGGTGACGGGCAGTGTCGGTCTGGGCCTCTAATGGCCCGGACCGGTTACGCTGCCCGACATTCCGTCGGACGACCGTCCGACGGAACTGGCCCCGCTCCCTCCACAACCTTCGGGCATTTCCCGAAGGATCCCCTCATCTGCCCAGCGGCAGATCTTCGCTCATTCTTCTGATTAGCAATGAATTAATTCATTATCTACCTCCGAAATGGAAGGTAGATAATTCATCATCTCACTGATTATCAAAACAATAAACCACTCCCTATCGACCGGATTTGGTCAAATGTACACCACGTCGGTGCCCATAATGCCCATTAGCTTCGAGCATTCCCCGAAGGTTCCCCTCATCTGCCCAGCGGCAGATCTTCGCTCATTCTTCTGATTAGCAATGAATTAATTCATTATCTACCTCCGAAATAGAAGGTAGATAATTCATCATCTCACTGATTATCAAAACAATAAGTCACCCCCTATCGTGTGCAAAATTATTCAAGCTGACCCCCTGCAATTATCAAGCTGACCCCCTGTTCTTACGATATTGACCCCCTCGTAGAAGCGAGTGTGCGGGGGTCAGTATGATAAGAATTACGATGTTGACCCCCGGGCTTTCAGAGATCCAATCCCGTTTGATTTGCTATGTTTGAGAAAATCTCAAACACACAAAGACATGGCAGGAAAAAGGATCGAAATGAAAGACGTTCATTCAATTATCTTGATGCTCAGCCAGGGATACGGCACAAAGCATATCTCTGCGGTGCTGGGCTGTGCCCGCAATACTGTAAAGTCCTACCGGGCCATTATTGCTTCAAAGGGCCTTGCGTATGAGGACCTTCTGTCGAGGCCGGAGGAGGAACTGGAGAAGTTCTTTATAACCAGCAAGCCGGCGGAGGACAACCGCCAGGAGCGGCTGGAGGAAGCCTTCTCCAACGCAGACAGCGAACTTGGGAAGGTCGGAGTCACGAAGTTCCTCCTGTGGAACGAGTACAGGATGTCCAATCCCGACGGTTACAGTTACCCTCAGTTCTGCAAGCTGTACAGGGAAAGGGCGGAGACCGTGGATGTGTCCATGCGCATGGAGCACAGGCCCGGAGACAAGCTCTACATAGACTACACCGGCAAGAAGATACCGTATGTGGACCGTTCAACGGGCGAAGTGAAGGATGCCGAAATCTTCGTCACCGCCATGGGATACAGCGAATACCTGTATGTGGAAGCAAGTCCGAGCCAGTCCCAGGAATGCTTCGCCGAGTGCCTTTGCCACTCGCTGTCATACTACGGAGGTGTTCCGCAGGTGCTTGTTCCGGACAATCTCAAGAGC
>JAZLLA010000065.1:0-40337 GCA_045597895.1 Candidatus Cryptobacteroides sp.
TTTGACCCTACTTGCAGGTTTGGACATGCAAGTAGGGTCGTTTTTTGTGTTTTGCGGGAGTCTGGGCACGTTTGGTGGTGGGAATGTGGCGGGGGAGGTGAGTGATGAAAATATTGCGGTGGGGGAGATGGGGATTGATGGGAAAATGGTTATATTTACGGGAGATATGGGAGGGGGTGAGGCGGAGTGGAACTGAACTGGAACTGGTGCTGATGCTGATGCTGATGCTGATACTGATACAGGTACAGGTACATGTCCTGATGCTGGAACTTAATAGACACTGAAACGAGGCACTGAAACGAGACACTGAAACGAGACACTGAAACGGAAATAATCAATCATTCATAATTATGAGACTTAACAGATTTTTCATTGGGGCCGTGGCGATGGCTGCGGCGATGCCGGCCGTGATTGCGGCTGTGGCGGCGATGGCTCAGGATGCGGTGAAGGCGCGTCCGGAGGGGCCTTGCGACATTTATGCGGCGGCGGGTGACCCGTGCGCTGCGGCGCACAGCACCACCCGCGCCCTTTCGAAGGACTACAGCGGTCCGCTTTATCAGGTGATGCGTCAGTCGGACGGCGCGACGCTGGACATCGGCGTCGTGGAGCCTACGGCCTCCGACGCCGGTGGCTACGCCGACGCCGCCAGCCAGGACGAGTTCTGCAAGGACACATATTGCTGGATCACTGTCATTTACGACCAGTCCGGCAATGAGAACCATTTGAGGCAGGCCCCTCGCGGCGGCTTCAGCGGCCCCGCGATGGGCGGCTTCAACAACATTGCCCTGGCCGACTGGGCGCCGGTGACATTGGACGGACACAAAGTGTACGGCGTTTTCATTGCCCCGGGAATGGGCTATCGCTGGAACGACGCTAAGGGCACTGCGGTGGACGATCAGGCAGAGGGCCAGTACTGGGTCATCAACGGCCAGCACTTCAACTCCGGCTGCTGCTTCGACTACGGCAACGCCGAGACCGACTCCCGCGACGACGGCGACGGTACGATGGAGACCACATATTATGGCAACCAGCCTGTCTGGTTCCACGGCGACGCTCCGGGTCCGTGGATCATGACCGACCAGGAGAACAACCTCATCGGCTGTGTCAATCCTGACCCCGAGGACAAGTACTGCGAGGGCCTGGTCAGCATCAACTGGCGCTTCGTCACTGCATTCGCCGACGGCGAGCCGCATCACTGGCGCTCGATGGGCGGCGATGCCCAGAAGGACAGCCTGACAACCTTCTACGACGGCATCCGCCTGCAGAACGAGCGCAGCAGCTACGACCCGATGCGCAAGCAGGGCGCCATCCTGCTGGGCAACGGCGGTGACAACTCCAACGGCTCTTCGGGCACCTTCTACGAGGGTGCGATGACGGCCGCCGGGACCTTCCCGACCACTGCGACGAACCAGGCCGTTCAGGCCAATGTCGTCGCGGCCCGCTACGACGTCGCTCCATTGACCGTGACAGCTGCGGACAAGACATACGCGCCGAACAACCTTCAGACCTTCACCCTGCGTGGCAGCGGCAGCACCTCCGTCACCTTCGTGAACACCACCGGCGAGGCCATCGACGACCTCGTGATCAGCCTCGTCCTCCCTAAGAGATGGAAGGCCAATGTCCTTGGCTCCAAGGAGAAGGTCCGCACGGTGCGCTACACCGTGGCTCCGGGCCAGACCGTGGTCGCCACCTTCAACGTCAGGACCTCACGCAAGGCGTTCAACGGCGACCTTCAGGCCCGCGCCGAGTGGACCGACGGCGCCGGCGTGGCACAGTTCGTGACCGCCGTCGAGAAGGTCCGCAACGTCGCCCCGGTGAAGATCAATGAGTTCCGCATCTCTTCCCCTGGCAACAAGACCGACCAGTTCATCGAGCTCTACAACGCGGGCGCTCAGACCGTCAATATCTCCGGATGGTCCCTCACCGCCCACGCCGTCAATATCCCAGCGTTCTCGCAGATCCGCGTTCCTGCCGGAACCAGGCTCGCTCCGAACTCGTTCTACCTCTTCGGTCTCGCCACGTCCGGCCTCGCCGCCCCTTCAGCTGCGGGCGACAAGGTGATCTACGTGCGCGATGTCACCGGCATTTCCGTCGGGGATGAGATCTCCGTGGGCGGCGAGGCGGCTGTCGTGGCCGGCATCGTGAAACCTGCCCCTCAGGCCCCTGTGACCGACTTCAGGAGGATGCGTTTCATGACAGCTCCGGGCACTCCTACCACCCTGTGGCAGCCGCTCCCTGAGGGACCGGTCATCACCGTCCCTGCCGGCTCGAACAATATCCCAGTCACCAGCACGTCCGGCTTCGAGGTGGGCGGCAAGATGGCCATCGGCTACGGCGCCACCTATCCTGCAGTGTCCACCGGCCTCGAGAAATACGAGGTGGTGACCATCACCGAGGTCGGAAAGCCTGGCACCCAGGCCTATTTGGCTATGGACGCCCATCCGGGCGATACCAATATTAAACTATCCTCCACTGAGAATATCTCCGTGGGTGACAAGATCCGCCTCGACATCGAGAGCGAGGGCCACGGAATCGAGTGGGTGACCGTCAAGGCGGTCGGCACCGCTTCGGTGCGCAACACCCTGAACGGACCTCTGCGCGAGGACGAGGACCCTGGCACAGGAGTCGATCTCGAAGAGCCTCTGAAGTATTTCCATTCGTCCAATATGCCTTACGCTGTCAATGGCACCGGCATCACTTTCGAGCCTGCCACACAGTTCGACCATTCTTCCAATGAGCCTGTCCTCGCGCTCGTCTATGCTCTCGAGCTGAGCGAGCCTCTGGCCAAGGCGCACGATGTGGATGACGCCGTCATCGACGTCAAGGTGGTCGATGCCGGCTACCAGGGCGACGCGGCCGCCGACCAGATCTACGGCGGACCGGTGCTCGCTTCCACCTCCGGCAACATCACCCTGCGTGATGCCCGTGGCAATGTCGTCGATGCGCTCAACTACGGCGCCATCGTCGACCCTTGGCTCGGAGAGGGATTCCAGGGCCAGTCGGGCCTCGATGAGCCGGGCAATTTCGTCGCGACCCCTGCAGTTCAGCAGCGCGGCTTCCCGGGCTTCGGTCCTTCGGTCGTTTCGCCGGACCTCAGCGCCGGCCGTTATCCTGACGGCGCCGATGCCGATGACAATGAGAACGACTTCAAGGTGCAGGCTTCTTACAGCCTCGCCGCTCCTGCCAAGGCGGGTGACATCAATGTCAAGCTCAACAGGGTGGACGGCATTATCATTGGCCAGAGACTCTTTGTGGATGGCGAGGAGGTGGTCGCTACGAATATTGGCACCCCTGGCTGCACAGCCCTGTCGGGTGATGCTGCCGCTGGATCATATACTCTCACGGTCGCTTCCGTGCAGGCCTTCAAGGCCGGTCAGGAGGTGTTTGTGGGCGATGAGAAGTGCGTTATCGCTGAGGTCAAGGCAGCCCGAAGGAACTTCTGGGCTCCTGTGACCAGCGTGGAGCCGGACATGGTCTTCCTTGCTGCTCCGCTGAAGGCGGCTCACGCCGCCGGCGAGTCCCTCGCCGGCACCGGCGTGACCCTCTCTCAGCCGGTGCAGGCAGACCACGCTTCGGGCGCGCCGGTCGTGGACTTCGTCCCGACCCCTGGCGCCCCGAACCGCTACTGATCCGGCCTTTTCCTCCCTTTCCCTCCCTTTCCCTCGTTAACCTTCGGGCAAATCCCGAAGGTTGCGTGGCCAAGGCGGCGAAACCGCATTAACCTTCGGGCAAATCCCGAAGGTTGCGAAATGGAAGGTGGGGGATGATTGGTGAGATAATATTGTATTGGCAATGAAGAAAGGTGGTGAAATATTGATGTGGACAGCGCTGGCGGTGGCTGTGGCTGTGCTGGCGCTGTGCGTGGTGATGGCGGTGCATTCGGTCAGCGGAATGGGGCTGGCTGGGTGCGCTGCCGGATCGGCGTGCGATGATGTGATGAGCGGGCGGTGGTCGCGGCTTTTCGGGCTGGTCCCGGTAAGCGCGCTGGCCGCCGGGCTTTATCTGGCATTGATATTTTGCCTGCTGTGCGTGCGTTTGTCGAAGGATGGGGAAGTGGTCGGTCTGGCCATGAAGCTGCTGCCGGTGATGGCCGGCGCTGTTGTGGGGAGCGCGGTCTGGTTCATCGCTTTGATGCTTTTCGAGGAGGATGGGGTGTGCAGGTATTGCCTGGCGGCTCATTCGCTGGGTCTGCTGGAGGCGGTGTTGCTGATGGCCTTTGGCTGGGAAAGGGATGAGGATGGTCGGATTGTTGGATGTGAAAATAATGTTGTAGGTAAGGAAAGTAAGTGCTGTTTTGCGGGGAAGTGGGGGATGTTCGGTGCGGGCGTGATCCTGGCGGCGGTGCTGGCTGTGGTGCAGGTGCTGACGGCGCCTTCCTTTGTTTATCAGGCGGGTTCCGTGGAGGAGCCGCTGCCTCTGGTCGAGGCACCGGGCGCGCCAGTCATCGGAGATGCCTCCCGCGCCGAGGCTGTGATAGACGTTCTGTTCGACTACCAGTGTTCGCATTGTCAGAAAGTGCATTCGCTGCTGCCGGAGGTCGTTTCGCGGCTGGACGGGCGGGTGGCGTTCGTGCTCTGTCCTTGTCCGCTGAGCGCGAAGTGCAATCCTTATGTCCCTCGCGAGGACGTGCGTTTCGAGGGGAGCTGCGAGCTCGCGAAGATCGGGCTGGCGGTGTTTGATATTGATCCTGAGGCGTTTGCGAAGTATGATAAGTGGATGTTCGAGGCAGGGGAGGATGGCTGGTGGCCGCGCGGCGCCGGGGATGCCCGTGCCTTTGCCGAGGGCCTTGTGGGCGCCGGGCGGCTGGCTGAAGCGCTGGATTCGCAGTGGCTCTATGAGCGGCTGCTGCAGACCTACGAGCTGTTCGGCCGGACTTCGGCGGGAGGCCAGGGGGGCATTCCGCGCTTCATCTGCAGTGAGAAGTGGGTTGTGCCGGAGGCCGATTCGGTGGAGGGGCTAGTAGACCTCCTCGCCTCGCAGTTCGGTGTCCGCTGAAATGGCGTGCGTTAACCTTCGGGGATGGCCCGAAGGTTGCGCAGGGAAAGTGGCAAAATGGCGATAACCTTCGGGAAAAGCCCGAAGGTTGCGTAGGGAAAGTGGCAAAATGGCGATAACCTTCGGAAAAAGCCCGAAGGTTGCGCAGGGTGCGGGTGTGAGAGAGAGGGTGAGAGAGGGTGAGAGTGGAAGAGAGCGGCAGAGAGGGAAAGAGTAGGGTGGAGTTGCAAAAGAGGCGGAGAGTACTTATCTTTGATACGTTAATGGCCAAGCCAAAATGGCCATGCAAAAATGGCCAGACAAAAATGGCCAGACAGATGTTAACCAAATAGCCAAACAACTATAACCAATATGAGAAAGATGATTTTTGCGGCGGCGCTGGTTGCGCTTGCGTCGTGTTCGGTGAAGGCTCCTGAGGGGTCTGCGCTGTTCGATTTCTACACTTACGAGGGCTGCGACGATTTCTATGCGCAGAACCCGCTTCCGGGCGAGGACTACTACTACAACCCTGTCATCGAGGGCTGGTACTCCGACCCTGCCATCTGCTCCAACGGCAAGGGCGACTATTTCCTCGCCACTTCGTCGTTCGTCTATTTCCCGGGCGTGCCTATCCTGCACAGCACCGACCTGATGAACTGGGAGCCTGTCGGCAATGTCCTTACACGCGAGTCCCAGCTGCCTTATCTGGACGGCCAGAGGGTGAGCAGCGGCGGTATCTACGCCCCTGACATCAAGTACTGCGCTGCCAATGAGACATATTATATGGTCACCACCGACGTGGGCGGCGGCAACTTCTATGTGAAGACCAAGGACCCTTGGGGCGAGTGGTCGGACCCTGTCTATCTCCCTGAGGTCAAGGGTATCGACCCGTCCATCTTCTTCGACGAGGACGGCCGCGCCTATATCGTGAACTGCGACGATGCTCCGGAGCAGCCTGAGTACAACGGCCACAGGAGCATCCGCTGCGTCGAGCTCGACCTTGAGAACGACTGCACGGTAGGCGAGAGGGTGGTCATCGTGAACAAGGGCTCACGTCCTGAGCTGAACCCATACTGGATCGAGGGACCTCATATGTACAAGATCAACGGTACATATTATCTCATGTGCGCCGAGGGCGGTACCTATCCTACCGAGCATCACTCCGAGGTGGTCTTCAAGGGCGAGTCCCCATTCGGACCTTTCGTGGCTTACGAGGGCAATCCTATCCTGACCCAGGTGGGTCTCGACCCTGCCCGTGAGAATCCTGTGACCTGCGCCGGCCACGCTGACCTCGTGCAGGACGCCAACGGCTCCTGGTGGGCTGTTTTCCTGGCTACACGTCCTTTCGAGGGCGATTTCGAGAACCTTGGCCGTGAGACCTTCATGCTCCCTGTGGAGTGGACCGAGGACGGCTGGCCGGTGATCCTGAAGAGCGGAGAGAGCGTTCCTCTCATCGTGAAGATGGATGGCGTGAAGCGTGGGGAGAACCCTTCGTTCGGCAATTTCTCCTTCAAGGATGATTTCGATGCTGCTGAGCTCGATTCCAAGTGGATGCTCCTCCGCGGACCTTCCACCGAGAATTATTCACTTACTGAGAAGCCTGGATATCTGATGCTCAACTGCTCCGAGGACAGGGCTTCTGAGATGCATTCTCCGTCGCTGGCCCTCAGCAGGATGTACAACCATAAGTTCGTGGCTACCACCAGGATGTATTTCACCCCTTCCGCTGATTCTGCTGACGAGGCAGGACTTCTGCTCTTCAAGGATGAGAGGCATCAGTATTTCTTCAAGTCCGACGGCAGCAAGGTTTCTGTAGATAAGATCGAGACCAAGGTCACTTTCGTTTCCGGCAGAAGGCCTGGCGTCGAGGAGGTGGCCGAGAGTCTGGCTTCCGCAGAGCTTCCTTCACACAAGTATGTCGACTTCAAGGTGGTTTCCAATGCGGATACCTATGAGTTCTGGTATGCTGTGGACGGCGGTGAGTGGATCAAGCTGGTGGACGGTGTGGATGCCAAGTTCCTCACATCTGTCAGTGTGGGCGGCTTCACGGGTACTGTAATCGGACCTTATGCTGTTAAGAATTAATTCGGTTTCTCATTGTGAATCACAAAATTAACTCTATCTTTGCGGCGGAGTTAGTAAATATTGCACAATGAGAAGATTATATTTCCTGGTCGTGACTTTGCTCACGGCAGCCGTTTCAGCAGTGTCCTTCGCACAGGACACCTCTGATGCTGGATATAATAAATCGGGCCTGTTCACGGTAAATGATTCCGGGAGCAGGGCCCGATTGATTTGCATTGACGCCGGAGCTGCTGAAGGGGTGGATCTGCAGGAGGCCGGGTATACATTCCCGCAGGGCGACCAGTGGGATTATATTCTCTTCGGCCGCAGCGGGTCGAGGATAGGCAAGTACGCTGACGCCCGCTTTGCGGTGATCAGCGTTTCCGATACTCTGGGGATGCTGCTGCTCCCTGATTCTTTTGTGTGGAAGTCCTATATGGGTGTGGAGCCTTTCGTTTTCAATAATGCCAATGTTTCCAAGGTTCCCAGGTTCACCTCCGAGCAGAGGGATTCTCTGCTCGCCGGCGGCTGTGTCTTTGTGCCGGACGGCTGTCCCGTGGCTTACGATGGTCCCATCCTTTCGCGCATTTCCTTTGGCAGGCGTCCCGAGGGTGTGAGGGCTGCTGCGAGCGTTTCGGGCTATGTGGCTGAAGGAAAAGAGGTTACACTGTTCCCTTTTTCGAAGTCCTTCAATGAGGTCACTGCCGTTTATTCTGTTACCCGCGCGGGCTCTTCTTCTGTGAGCGTCCCTGTGGACGGCAACCGTTTCGTGATGCCGGATTTCAGTGTGAACGTGGAGGTGGTGTATGTGATGGGCAAGGTCGACCTTGGCCTTCCTAGTGGCCTGAAATGGGCTTCTATGAACCTGGGTGCCGATTCTCCGGAGGCGTATGGCTCCTATTATTCCTGGGGCGAGACCGAGCCGAAGACGACTTATAGCGAGGGATGTTATTTCGATTCTGAATATGCTGTGTACAGCCTGGACGGCGTGCGCTCCCTGGCTTCTGTGGATGATGCAGCCCGTGCCGCCCTCGACGGCGGCTGGCGTTTGCCGACGATGGAGGACTGGGAGGAGCTGAGGCGCTGCTGCTACTGGAAGTGGGAGTCCTATGGCGGCAAGTCCGGTTACCGTATCACCAGCAAGGCTGAGGGCAATGACAATTCGATCTTCATTCCGGCTGCGGGCCGTGTGAAGGATACTGGTTCGATAGATGTAGGTTCGGTGGGGAATTACTGGACTTCCGATCTGGGGTCCGGGAGCTCGCGCAACGGCCGCGGCGTCCACTTCAGCTATGGCTATTTCACAAGCGCGAATTATTATAGATTCTTCGGAATGCCCGTCCGGGCGGTTTGTGAATGAATCGTGGAGCATAGGAGAATTGAACGGTAGGTTTACCGAGTTTTTTTGCGCTTAACTAAAAGACTGAAATACAATGTATTAACGCAATATTAGTTTATTGCGGTATATTTGGATTTTACGAAAATTGTGTATAACTCTGTGTACGAAAACAAGAATACGAGGTTATGCCAGTCAAGTTCTATCTGTCGCCTCAGGCCAATAAGGCAGGCGAAAAACCCATACGAGTTTCCATCATGGTGAGGGGTGCCAGGTACCTTACCACTTGTGAGTATAAGGTGCCTGAAGCAGACTGGGTGCCCAGCAATCCGGATGCGAAGTTCCGTGACAAGCACAAGAACGAATATGTGCTTAATAAATCGGTCAATTCAAAAGGGGTGTCAGGCAAGCTCATCAATACCCGCCTTCAGGAATTCATCAGCGAAGAGAGCGCAGCCAATGGCTGGGCTTATGCCACGCTCCAGTGCTGGACAACCTTTACCCATCACCTGACTGCATTCAACTCCCGCTGCACCTTTGACACCTTCAACGAGACTGGAATCAATAAGTTTGTCGTGTACCTCCGCAGCAAGTGCGGCCTGGAGGAGAAGAGCGTCCAGAAGCAGTTCAACAACCTTCGTTGGTTCCTGTACTGGGCTATCCGTAAGGGATACTGCCACGAACTAACCATCAAGACATACCGGCCGAAGTTCAAGGTCCTGGAAAAGCCTGTCATCTTCCTTACGAAAGAAGAGCTGCTGCACCTGTATAACTTCAAGATTCCCAAGAATGGCGAAAAGATCAAACTGCTGGACATGAATGGCAAAGAGTATGAGAAGGTGGTCGAGGATGCCGGCGGAATGGAGAAGACCAGGGACTGTTTCTGCTTCTGCGCTTTCACTTCCCTCAGGTATTCCGATCTGGCGAACCTGAAGCGGACGGACATTGAAGGTGACACGATGTATGTGACCACCATCAAGACCAACGATCGACTGCCCATCAACTTGAACAGTTTTGCCAAAGCCATCCTGGAGAAGTATAAGGACCAGGAATATCCGTATGGCCGTGCGCTGCCGGTTCTGGCAAACCAGCTGATGAACCGGTACCTGAAGAGCCTCTGCGAGCTGGCCGGGTTCAATACTCCCATCACCAGGACCTGCTACCGTGGCGGCGAACGTGTCGAGGAAGTATTCCCCAAGTATGAGATGATAGGCACCCACGCCGGCCGCCGCACCTTCATCTGCTTTGCTCTCTCCAGCGGCATCCCGCCGCAGGTTGTCATGAAATGGACCGGCCACTCCGACTACCAGGCCATGAAGCCTTATATTGATATTGCAGAGAAGACCAAGGTCGATGCAATGAAACTGTTTGATGAGGCACTGAAGCAGTAAGACTTTTTTCAACCGGGCACTTGATATTCCAATGAACTTTATTAAATTTGTACTCGGATTCCCGAATTTCATAGGAAAATCGGACTTGACCTCCATAAATTCTAATGAACGATGTATAAGCGAATATTCGACATAGAGAACCAACTGGATGAAGGAATGTTCCTCTTTGGGGCACGCCAGGTGGGTAAATCCACCCTCCTGCAGGAGCGTTTCCCGGATGCCATCTACTATGATTTGCTGATTGATTCGGTCCGCAAGGCGTTCAAGCGCAACCCGGACTCATTCAGGGAAGCGCTGCTTGCCAAGCCTGCCGGAACGCTGGTGATTGTAGATGAAATCCAGAAAGTGCCCGAACTGCTGGATGCCGTCCATTGGCTGATGGTGAACCGAGGCTTGCATTTCATTCTCAGCGGTTCGAGCGCCCGGAAGCTCAAGAAATCCGGGGCCAATACGCTCGGTGGCAGGGCGAATCCCAGGACACTGTTCCCGTTGGTCTGGAAGGAAGTCTCGGACTTCCAGATAGACAAGGCCGTCCAGAACGGTATGATTCCCCGTCATTATATGGTCGATGATGCCACAGACCGTCTGGAAGGATACGTGGAAGTCTATCTCCGTGAGGAAATCCGTGACGAAGCCGCCGTCCAGGATGTCGAAGCCTTTGAACAGTTTATGGAAGCAGCCGCCATTTCCGACGGTGAGATGATCAACTATGCCAATATCGCCAGCGACTGCGGTGTTGCGGCTAAGACCGTCAAGGCTTACTATCAGATTCTGAAAGATACTCTGATGGGATATGAGATTCCGGCCTTCACGAAGGTCGTAAAGCGGAAGGTGGTTCAGGCTCCCAAGTTCTACTATTTTGATGTGGGACTGACCAACTACCTGATGGGCAGGCACCACCTCCGCCGCGGCTCCGACGATTACGGACATGCTTTCGAGCACTTCATCATGCAGGAAATCATCGCTTATCGCGGATACTACCGCCGCAGGGAGAAGATTTCATACTGGCACACCTATAACAACCAGGAAGTTGATGCCGTCATTGGCGATGCCAAAGTAGCCATTGAGATCAAGTCCAGCGAAGAAGTCAAGACTCGCCACAAGAACGGTCTGAAGGCCTTCAAGGAAGAGCATCCGGACTGCCGCTTGATCCTTGTTTCCCTTGACCCGATAACCCGGCCGTCCGGAGACATTGAGCTCCTGTATGTCAATGATTTCTTGAAGATGCTCTGGAATGGAGAAATCTTCTAAAGGAAGGGCTATGGCGAAGAATGACGGCGTAATTCTGAGAATGCAGGTAGATGTCAACAAGGCATACGACCTGCTCAATATGTTCAAGGAAGCCGGGAACAAGGTCAATCTTCCTGAGACGCTGGACCTATGGCTGTCCCTTCCGTGGCTCGGATCAAAGTAGCATATTCGTGGTACTGGCTCCGGTAGCCGGTGATGCTGTCCAGCAGGATGAACCGGGCATAGACCTGGAACTGGTCCAAATCAAATGATTTTCAGTCTGTTCGTGGAGCATAGGAGACTCGAACTCCCGACTTTCAGATTGCGAACCTGACGCTCTACCAGCTGAGCTAATACCCCGTTTGCTTCTGCAAATTTAGCACTATTTTCCTATTGGCAAAACAGTATACAGAAAAAAGGTCGGCCCGGAGGTCGACCTTTTTTCTGTATACGGATAGCCGATTAGGCTTTGTTGATCCTGTCTTCAGCGAAGTTGCGGGCGATGATGCCTTCAGGAACTCCTGTAGCATTGGCCTCGTCAACGATCCAGCTGACGGTGTTGTAGATGTTCTCGACCTGCTTGAGGACGTTCTCCTTGTTGTAGACTGTGAAGGCCTCCTGGGCTGCGTTGATGACGCCACCGCCGTTGATGATGAAGTCCGGAGCATAGAGGATGCCTTTCTTGCGGAGGATCTGACCGCACTCGTCGTCGAGGAGCTGGTTGTTTGCTGCACCTGCAATGGCGCGGCACTTCAGCAATGGGAGGGTGGTGTAGTTGATGGTTGCACCGAGAGCGCAAGGGGCGATGATGTCGCACTCCTCAGCGTAGATGTTATCGTCTGAAACTTCCCTGGCACCCCACTCGTTGACAGCGATGTCCATATTCTTTCTGTTAGAGTGTGTGGAGACGATGAGCTCTGCACCTGCCTCGTGGAGCTGGTGTGCGAGGTCGAATCCTACGTGGCCGAGACCCTGGAGAGCGATCTTCACTCCGTGGAGGTCATCAGTGCCGTTGAGTTTGTTGGCGATAGCCTTTATGCCGCAGAATACACCGTATGCTGTGAAAGGTGAAGGGTCGCCTGAAACGTCTGCACGGCCTACGACGTGCTGGGTCTTGCGGAGAACCCACTCCATGTCCTGGGTGGTGGTGTTCACGTCCTCGGCTGTGTTGTACATACCACCGAGGCTTTCTACAGCCTCACCGAATGCTTCGAAGAGCTCAGGGGTCTTCTGGGCAGGGGAAGCGATGATGACACCCTTCGCACCTCCGCAAGGAAGGCCTGCGGCGGCGTTCTTGTGACTCATACCGCGTGAAAGACGGCAGACATCGAAGAGGGCGTCTCCGAGGTGGTTGTATGGATAAAGACGGCAGCCGCCGATAGCCGGTCCAAGCTTTGTGTTGTGAACTGCGATGATGGCGTGAAGACCTGCCTTGTCATTGTTTACGAAAAGTACTCTTTCGTGATTGTACTCCTGGATGAGATTAAGTGATGCTGACATAACTAACCGATATTTAATGTTCTATTATTCGATTTTCCGAATGTTAAGTTATGCAGAATTGAGAAAAAATCAAAGAAAAATTTTTAAAAACTATATTTAAAAAGTTTTAAGAGGGGACTGGATTACCCCTGAACCGAGCATTTCCTCCTCTTCGGAATACCATGCGGCGAACTGTCCGGCAGTGATCCCTCTCTGCGGAGCATCGAACAGGATGAACAGTCCGTTGTCCCTCATTATGAGGGTCGCGTCCTGAAGAGGCTGGCGGTAGCGGATGCGTACGCGGCAGCGTCTTGTCTCCCCGACTGCCATCCGCAGGTCGGTCCTTATCCAATGTATTTCCTCCGGGCTGATCCTCAGGCAGAGCCTTGACAGACCCTTGTGGCGGTGGCCCTCGCCCACATATATTATATTGTTCTCAATGTCCGTGTGGATGACGAAGATGGAGTCCTTATGTCCTCCTATGTTCAATCCCTTGCGCTGGCCGATGGTGTAGAACTGCGCGCCCTCGTGGCGCCCGACTATCTTGCCATAAGGATTGTCCTTGTATCTGGTCTTCTTGATGTGGTGCTTGCCCGAGCGGTAGGTCTCGGTCTCGAACTTGATCCCGTCATAGCTGACAGGCTGCGACAGACGCAGGAAATCTTCGTCGGAAAGCGATCGGAGCGCTTCCTGGGAGTAGATGTTCTTCTGTCCTGATTCTGCGCCGTTCTTGTCCTCCGAGATGTATTCGGTCACCAGGACGGGCTCCTTGGCGCGGTCTTCCAGGAGGGAGGCCACGGTGTCCTTGATGAATCCGTATTGGCCATTGTCCTCGAAATATGCGTCGAACACTTCGACGACGTCTCCTTCCACGGATTTGAGCTTCTGCTGGAGGAACACCGGAAGGTCGACCTTGCCCACGAAGCAGATGCCCTGTGAGTCCTTCTTCTCGGCTGAAGGGAGGTCGGCTTCCTTGGCGAGGCGCCTTACCTCGGGCTTGACCAGGTCGCCGATAGGGAAGAGGGCCTTGCTCAGCTGCTCCTGGGTGAGCTGGCAGAGGAAGTAGCTCTGGTCCTTGTTCGGGTCGCTTCCGGCCAGTATGCGGTAGACGGGGCCGTCGGGCCCTTCAATGGTCTCCTTGCGGCAGTAATGGCCGGTCGCGACCATATCCGCCCCCAGCTTCTCAGCCGCCTTCAGGAAAGCGTCGAACTTGATCTCACGGTTGCAGAGGACGTCGGGATTCGGAGTGCGCCCCTTCGAGTACTCGTCGAACATATAGTCCACGACCCTCTGGCGGTACTCCTTCGAGAGGTCCACGAAATAGAACGGGATGCCGATCTTCCTGGCCACCATTTCTGCGACGAAACGGTCCTCCTCCCACTCGCAGTCACCGTGAAGGGTGCCTTCGGTGTCGTGCCAGTTCTGCATGAACATCGCGAAGACGTCATAACCCTGCTGCTTGAGAAGCAGGGCCGCAACGCTGGAGTCCACTCCGCCGCTGAGTCCGATGCAGATCTTCATATGTGTCTAGAACAATTTTCCTGTCCACCTCTCGGAGAGGAGCTTGGCGGCGTCGGTAACTTCCGCGTCGTTCAGAGGCTTGTTCTTCGCTCTGGCATTGGCCTTCTTCTCCTCTTCGAACTTCTCCTTCAGCAGCGCGAACTGGCGCTTGGTGTCCATTGTGAACTCTCCGTTCATTATCCAGCTGAAGTAGGACGGTTCTGTGAAATATACCTCGCGCGCCGTCTTCCCCTTGTGCTTTCCGAAGCTGATGATCTCTTCCTTGGCGTCGTTGTAGAGGAGCCTTCCGGCGTAGTCCACCGTTTTCGGACGGCCTCCGATGGAGGCGAGGGAGTCGACGTCGTTCTTCAGGTCGTCGTACATTGAAAGCTGGCCCTTGAGCACCTCGTAGGTGGCGATGGTGTCGGCTTCCGCGGTGTGCGCGTTGTCGAAGTCGCCTCCGCCGCAGTAGAACCTGTAGGCGGCCTTGAGGTTTCTCGGCTCCTTGAAATGGTAGATGGTCTGAACGTCGACCATTTTCTTCTCGTGGAGGTTGATGTCCAGGTCGCGGCCGGTGTAGTGGCGCACTCTCTCGATCTCCTCGGCGAGCATAGGAAGGTCGAACTTGGCGGAATTGAATCCGGCAAGGTCGCTGTCACCTATCCATTCGATGACTTCGTCCACCACCTCATAGAACTTGGGACAGCCCACGAGGTCCTCGTCCTTCACTCCGTTGACAGCGCTGGCGCTCGGTGCGATAGGCTTCTGGCTCCTGGTTTCATAGTCCCAAGGAAGAATCTTCCAGGTCTTGATGCGCTGCTCGCCGCCTGGGAGGACCTTCACGAAACTCAGCTCAATGATGCAGTCTGAGGCAATATTAAGGCCGGTGCTCTCGATGTCGAAGAAGAGCAACGGCCTGGTAAGGTTCAATTCCATATTCTGAAACTAAGTCATTCTTAAATGGCAACCGGCATAATGATGCCGCAAATTTTCTCTGTGTCAGCCTCTTCCTCTGAAGGGACGATGAGCGCAGCCCTGCGTGAGTCCGCGAACTTCATCACCAGGTTCTCGCAAGTCATGTTCGAGAGTATCTCGATGAGGAATGGAGACTTGAATCCGATGGAAAGCTCGTCCCCGCTGTATTCGCAGGCGATCTTCTCGTATGCGGTGGTGGCGAATCCGAGGTCCTGGGAAGTGGCCTCGAGCTGGTCTGTCTTGAGGTCGAACTTGACGTGGTTGGAAGCCTTGTTCGCGCAGACTGCGATTCTCTTCACAGTGTTCAGGAACTGTACTCTGTCGATCTTGAGGATGTTGGAGTTCGTCTGAGGGATTACGTCGCGGTACTTAGGGAACTTGCCGACGATGAGCCTGCAGATCATGAGGGTCGCACCGAACTTGAAGATGACGGTGGTGGAGTCGAAACTGACCTCGACCTCCTCCACGTCCTTTCCTATGATGGACTTCAGGACGTTGGCCGGTCTCTTGTGGAGTATGAAGGAAAGCTTCTCCGGAGCCTTCACGTCGTCGGTGGTGTAGCAGATGAGCTTGTGGGAGTCGGATGCGACGAGGGTGGCGGAATTCACGTCGATGTCGAAGAAGATTCCGTTCATGGCCGGTCTCATCTCGTCCTCGGCGGCTGCGTAGACTGTGCCGTTGATACCGTCGACGAGTGTCTGGGCAGGGAAGATCACTGTGTGGGTGTCCTCTGAAGCGCCCTTTATCTCAGGGTAGTCCTCTGCAGGGAAGAACGGAAGCACTGAGTTTCCGTTTGTCCAGCTGCACTCGAAGGAGCTGTCGCTCGATGTCCTGATGCATACGGGCTGGTCAGGCAGGGCCTTGAGCAGGTCCAGTATATGTTTGGCCGGAACAGCCATGCTTCCCTCCTCCTTTGTGGAGTCGACCTCGATCTCGGTCCTGAGGGTGAGCTCTGAGTCAGAGGCTGTGATTTCGAGGACGTTCCCCTTCAGCACGAGGAGGAAGTTCTCGAGAATGGCGAGGGCTGACTTGGTAGGGATGGCTTTCGATACGTCGGAAAGACCTTTCAGCAGTTCTTGGCTAGAAACAATAAATTCCATGGCTATTATTTTTAATGTTGACAAATGTACGAATTTATCCTTAAATCGTGGCATATTATTTGATTTTTTCTCCTTCCGGCGCTGACTGACGGGCAGTTTGTCAGTGCTTGAAAATGAATTGTTTGATTATTAAATATTTAATGACATGAAGAAAAGTATTTTAACAGTGTTGCTGTCAGTGCTTGTCAGTGGACTGACAGCTTATGCCATTGTAAAGAACGCATCTCCTGAGATTTCGGATAGAATCGCGCCGGCGGACGGCTCGTCATACAGGACCGTCAGCCTCGAGCAGACCGACTATCCTGATTTCACCTACGCTGCGGAGTCCGCTGTGGATGCCGTCGTTTATGTTGCAGTGACCGTGAAGACCCAGGTCCAGCAGAGCCAGCAGTATTTCGATCCGTTCGAGTTCTTCTTCGGCATGCCGGGAATGGGCGGCGGCCAGCAGAGCCAGCCTCGCGAAAGGGTCCAGCAGGGCAGCGGTTCGGGTGTCATCATCCGTCCTGACGGCTACATCGTGACGAACAACCACGTCGTTGCCGGTGCCACCGAAGTGCAGGTTACCCTGAACAACAACAAGACCTATGAAGCCAGGGTCATCGGTACCGATGAGGCCACCGACGTGGCTCTGATCAAGATCGATGCCGAAGGCCTGCCGACCCTCGAGCTTGCCGACTCCGACGCCCTCAGGCTGGGAGAATGGGTTCTTGCCATCGGCAGCCCGTACAATCTTCGCAGCACCATCACCGCCGGCATCGTCAGCGCCAAGGGCCGCTCGATGGGTGGCGGCGTCGAGCCGGGCCAGCAGCAGACCAAGCTCAAGATCGAGTCCTTCATCCAGACCGATGCCGTTGTCAATCCAGGCAACTCCGGCGGAGCCCTTGTCAACAAGGCCGGCCAGCTCGTCGGTATCAATACTATGATCTACTCCCAGACCGGTTCCTATTCAGGATATTCATTCGCTGTCCCTTCCAACATCGTGAGGAAGATCGTCGAGGACCTCATCGACTTCGGTTCGGTCAAGAGGGCAAGGCTCGGCGTGACCATGCAGCAGGTTACCGATGAGATTCAAAAAGAAATGAAACTTTCTTCTCTTGACGGCGTATATATTGTTGAAGTTTCCGAAGGAAGCTCCGCTGACAAGGCCGGCATAAAGAAGGGTGACGTGCTCATCTCCATCGACGGCGCAAAGGTCAACGGAATGGGCTTCGTTCAGGAAAAGGTCAATGGCTACCGCCCGGGAGACAAGGCAGTCCTCACCATCATCAGGGATGGCGAAGTCACGGATGTCGAAGTCGTGTTCCAGGGAACGGTCGAAGAAACCGGAACAGTGTCATCAGACGGTTCAGTAGCATTCTACGGCTCCAAGCTCCGCAAGGCCTCCAAGGAGACCCTTGAAAAGCTCGGGCTCAAGAACGGCGTTGAAATCGTATCCGTGGGCGAGGGCAAGCTCCTCGATGCGGGCGCTTCCGAGGGATTCGTGATCCTGTATGTGAACGACCAGGCAGTCAGCAAACCTGAAGACGTTATCGATCTTGCGAAGAAGGCCAGAAGAGCCGTATATATTGAAGGTGTGACTTCATACGGAAAGGCTTCCTACTTCGCTTTCGGTAAGGAATAGAACCGTCAGTGAAGCCGTGAACCTGAAGTCGCGTCCCGCTGCGGGCGCGACTTTTTTTGACGCTTGAAGAAACATTCAAATACGATATGAGACAGTTAAAGATTACAAAGTCAATCACCAACCGCGAGAGCGCATCCCTGGACAAGTACCTCCAGGAGATCGGCCGCGAGGAACTGGTGTCACCGGAAGAAGAAGTGGAACTCGCCCAGCGCATCCGCCAGGGGGACCAGGTGGCTCTCGAGAAGCTCACCAGGGCCAACCTCCGATTCGTGGTTTCAGTAGCGAAGCAGTATCAGAACCAGGGCCTCAGCCTTCCTGACCTTATAAACGAAGGCAACCTCGGCCTTATCAAGGCTGCCGAGAAGTTCGATGAGACCCGTGGTTTCAAGTTCATCTCCTACGCTGTATGGTGGATCCGCCAGTCCATTCTCCAGGCATTGGCCGAGCAGTCCAGAATCGTCCGACTGCCTCTTAACCAGGTCGGTTCCCTCAACAAGATCAACAAAGCCCTCGGAAAGTTCGAGCAGGAGAACGAGCGCCAGCCTTCAAGCGAGGAGCTCGCCGAGATGATCGAGGTCCCGAAGGACAAGATAAACGACACCCTGCGCGTCTCCGGCCGTCACGTCTCAGTGGACGCCCCGTTCGTCGAGGGCGAGGACAACAGCCTCCTCGACGTGCTTCCTAACGACGATTCACCGTCGGCTGACCGCGGCCTCGTGAGCGAGTCCCTCAGCACTGAAATCGACCGTGCCCTCCAGATCCTCACCCCGCGCGAGCGTGAGATCATCAAGAGCTTCTTCGGCATCGGCTGCCAGGAGATGACTCTGGAAGAGATCGGCGAAAGGCTCGACCTCACACGCGAGAGAGTCCGCCAGATCAAGGAGAAGGCCATCCGCAAGCTCAAGAAACCAAGCGCAAGCAAACTTTTGAAAACATATCTCGGCTAATGACACCCGAATCATTCATCGCAGCAAAGGCCGTACAGGCCATCAAGGAATTATACAACGCAGACATAGAAGCCTCCACCCTGCAGGTCCAGGCTACAAGGAAGGAATTCGAGGGCGACTTCACACTCGTGGTTTTCCCTCTCCTCAGGATATCCCACTCATCACCGGACAACACCGGCATCGCCATCGGTGACTGGTTCAAGGCCAATGTCCCTGAAATCAGCTCCTTCAACGTCGTGAAGGGCTTCCTGAACATCTGCCTCTCACCGCTGTACTGGGGCGAGCTCTTCGCTTCCATCGCAGGTGACAAGGATTTCGGACAGCTCCCTTCCACCGGGAAGAACATTATGGTGGAGTTCTCCTCCCCGAACACGAACAAGCCTCTGCACCTCGGCCATATCAGGAACAACCTCCTCGGTGCATCGGTCTCCGAGCTCCTCAAGGCCAGCGGCAACAACGTCATCAAGACTACCCTGGTCAATGACCGCGGCGTCCACATCTGCAAGTCGATGTACGCCTGGCAGCAGGCCTTCGACGGCGCCACCCCTGAGAGCACCGGCAAGAAGGGCGACCACCTCGTAGGCGACTGCTACGTGGAGTTCAACAACATCTACACCCGCGAGGTCAAGGAACTCGTCGCCGGCGGAATGAGCGAGGAGGAGGCCAAGAAGGAAGCCCCTTCACTCAAGGCCGTGCACGAGATGCTGGTCAAGTGGGAGCAGGGCGACAAGGAAGTCCGTGACCTCTGGGCCCGTATGAACGGCTGGGTGTTCGACGGCTTCGACCAGACCTACAAGACCCTCGGAATCTCCTTTGACAAAGTATATTACGAGCACGATACATATCTCCTGGGCAAGGAACTCGTCCAGAAGGGACTGGACAACGGTGCATTCGTACGCGACCCTGACGGCTCCGTATGGTGCGACCTCACGGCTGACGGCCTCGACCGCAAGCTTGTCCTCCGTTCCGACGGAACCTCAGTCTATATCACCCAGGACCTCGGCACCGCTGAAAGGCGTTTCAGCGAGCACAGGCTTGACTCCCACGTCTATGTAGTGGGCGACGAGCAGAACTACCACTTCCAGGTGCTCAAGCTCATCCTCAAGAAGCTCGGCTTCGACTGGTCCGACCAGATCTACCACCTCTCCTACGGAATGGTGGAGCTCCCGGAGGGCAAGATGAAGTCCCGCGAGGGCACGGTAGTGGATGCCGACGACCTCATCGAGAAGATGTACGAAGAGGCGAAGGCCACTTCCGAGGAGTCCGGCAAGCTTGAAGGCGTATCCGAGGAAGAGAAGGAAAAGCTCTATAGAATGATAGGCCTGGGCGCTCTCAAGTACTTCATCATCAAGGTGGACCCTCGCCGCAAGATGCTCTTCAACCCTAAGGAGTCCATCGATTTCAACGGCAACACCGGTCCGTTCATCCAGTACACCCACGCCCGCATCCGCAGCATCCTGCGCAAGGCTGACGAGAAGGGTATCTCCCACAATGCCTCCGACCTCGCTTCCGGCGTGGAGCTCAGCGCCAAGGAGATCCGCCTCATCAAGCTTCTGAACACCTATCCTCAGAAGATTGCGGACGCCGCCGCCGAACTTTCTCCGGCCATCATAGCCAACTATGCCTACGACCTGGCCAAGGAGTTCAACCAGTACTATCACGACACTCCTATCCTCAAGGAAGAGAATGCAGCCGTTCTCCAGATGCGCCTTGTCCTTCTCCAGACCCTCGCTTCGGTCCTCGTGAAGGCCACCGCCATCCTCGGCTTCCAGCTCCCTGAGAGGATGTAATCCCATACATCTGCCTGCTTCAAAGAATGAAGATGTATGTTTGAGAACTATATGATACCGACTTCCGCGAAGGAGGTGGAGAGGCTGGGATGGGATTACATCGACGTCATCCTTTTTTCGGGGGACGCCTTTGTGGACCATCCTAGTTTCGGTACGGCGTGCATCGCCCGGTATCTGCAGAAACACGGCTACAGGGTCGCGGTCGTACCGCAGCCGAACTGGAGGGACGACCTCCGCGACTTCAGGAAACTGGGAGCCCCGCGTCTTTATTTCGGAGTGAATTCCGGCGCAATGGATTCTATGGTGAACCATTACACCGCAGGGAAACGTCTCCGCCACGATGACGCGTACACCCCGGAAGGCAAGTTCGGACAGCGCCCCGACCGTGCAGTGACCGTCTACACGAAGATTCTCAAACAACTCTTCCCCGATACGCCTGTCGTCATCGGAGGCATCGAAGCGTCCCTCAGGCGCGTGACCCACTACGACTACTGGGACGATGTCCTGATGCCTTCCGTCCTCGTGACCAGCGGCGCCGACTGGCTCTGCTACGGAATGGGGGAGAGGCCGATGCTCGAGCTCACAAGAGCCATCGAGGCCGGCCGCAACCTCCATGATATCCGCCGCATACCGCAGCTGGCGTTCCGTATGACAGGTCAGCCGAAGACCGGTGACAATGTCCTCCTCCTCCACTCCTTCGAGCAGTGCAAGGCTGACAGGAAGGCATTCGCCGAGAACTTCCACCTCATCGAGACACACGCGAACATGCTCCATCCCGACACCATCATCGAGCCTGTCGGAGACGGATACATACAGATAAACCCGCCATATCCGCCGGCCACCCAGGAAGAGATGGACTCCTTCTGGGACCTGCCTTTCACCAAGCTGCCTCATCCGAGGTACAAGGACAAGCGCATCCCGGCCTACGATATGATCAAGTTCTCCATCAACACCCACCGCGGATGCTTCGGAGGATGCAACTTCTGCACTATCGCCGCCCACCAGGGAAAGTTCATCCAGTCACGCTCGGAGGACTCCATCTGCAGGGAGGCGAAGGCACTGAACGACCTGCCTGGCTTCGCCGGCAATATCTCCGACCTGGGAGCGCCTACGGCCAATATGTACGGAATGGGCGGCAAGGACAAGGAAGCCTGCGCCATCTGCAGGCGCAAGTCCTGCCTCTTCCCTCAGCCGTGCAGGAACCTCGACCGTTCGCACAGACGCATCCTCGGACTCTACGATAAGGTCCTTTCAATAAAGGGGATAAAGCACGCCTACATAGGCAGCGGAATCCGCTATGACCTGTTCCTTGACGAAAAGGGCTTCCTGAACGATACTTCCAGGGAGTATTTCAAGGAACTTGTCCTCAAGCATACGTCCGGTCGTCTGAAGGTCGCTCCCGAGCATACGGAAGACCACGTCCTCCAGTATATGGCGAAGCCTTCGTTCCGTCTTTTCGAAGTGCTGCGCAGGGAGTTCGACGGTATCACAAGGAAAGCGGGCCTTCGCACGGGGATAGTTCCATACTTCATCTCCTCCCATCCGGGATGTACCCGCAAGGATATGGAGAACCTTTCCCGCCATCCGGCCCTTAAGGGCATCTGGATGGACCAGGTCCAGGATTTCATGCCGACTCCGATGACCGTTTCGTCCGTTATGTTCTATACCGGCCTCGATCCGTGGACGATGAAACCGCTGTTTGTGGAAAGGGATATGGAAAGGAAAAAAGCGCAAAAATCTTTTTTTTTCAAAAAATAGGATGATAGTCTATGGACTTTCACTTTTTTAGCTTAATATTGCACCACGAAACGAATTTATTCAGGACTTAAACATTAGAGTATATATGAAAATCGATACTAGAAAAAGGCACGTGGTCAGTTATGAGAATATGTCAGATGAGGTTGCCGCCATATTTTCAGAAAAATATCCGAAAGGCTTCAACGACTATCTCCCTGACCTGACCAAATATACAAAACCTGACGGCACCCCGTTCTATGCTGTCACCATCGAAACGCCGGACTCCATCTTCCTTGTGAAGATCAAGGTCCAGACCGATGACCTCGATGACATCGAGAGATGGCTTGAAGGTGAAGAGGAGGCCGAGACAGAGTCTGTTGCCGGAACATCAGGGAACTCGGGCGCCGAAGGCGAGACCCTTCCTGACGACAACATCTCCCAGTATGGCGGGGACGACGATTCAGCAGACGCATAATTCATATTCCAGATAATCGAGTCGTCCCTTGCGGACGGCTTTTTTCGTATATGGCAGGCAGGCGCATAGGACATTTCTTCTCGAACTTGCAGGAGAGGCACAAGCTTCTTCTGATGTCCCTTGTCGTGGGTGTGTCCTGCGGTCTTGCGGCGGTAGTGCTGTCCACCCTGATACACTGGATACAGCATTTCCTTTCCGGAATCCTGGAAGGAGGCGGCAGGCCTTTCCTCTATCTGCTTCTCCCGGGAGTGGGAATGCTCATTGCCCTGCTCCTTGTCAAGTTCCTTATCAAGGACAATATCAGCCACGGTGTCACGAAAGTGCTTGTGGCTGTGTCCAAGAACGAGTCCCGCATCAAGCCCCACAACACCTGGTCCTCGATACTCACCAGCGCGGTCACCATCGGCTTCGGCGGCTCTGTCGGTGCAGAGGCTCCTATCGTATACACCGGAGCTGCCATCGGCTCCAACTTTGCGCGCATTGCAGGGCTTTCGCACAGAAGCATGACCATCCTGATCGGCTGCGGGGCCGCCGGAGCTGTTGCGGGCATCTTCAAGGCCCCGCTGGCAGGAGTGCTGTTCACATTGGAAATATTGCTCTTCAATATCTCGATGAATTCGATGACCCCGTTGCTGCTCTCTTCAGTGTCAGCTACGGTGGTGTCCTATCTTTGTCTCGGTCCGTCGCTGCCCTTCCATTGCACGCTGACCCCGTTCTCGATGGGCAATATCCCGTTCTACATCATCCTGGGCGTGGTTTCCGGGTTCTTCTCCCTGTATTTCACCAGGATGACATTGAAACTTGAAGACAGGATAGCCAGGGTGGGGAACTGTTATTTGAGATGGGCTGCGTGCGCCGCGGGCCTGGGCCTTCTGGTGTTCCTCTTCCCACCGTTGTACGGGGAGGGCTACCAGTCGCTCGGTGCTCTTCTCAATGGAGAGGCCATCACCATCGACGGCGGGTCACCATTGGCATTGCTCCTGAAATGGAGCTGGGGTGTGCCGCTGTTCTTCCTCCTCATCCTTTTCC
Organism: Candidatus Cryptobacteroides sp.; assembly: GCA_045597895.1. Classification (GTDB taxonomy): domain Bacteria; phylum Bacteroidota; class Bacteroidia; order Bacteroidales; family UBA932; genus Cryptobacteroides. The sequence continues at coordinate 23,649 of JAZLLA010000065.1, forward strand.
TGAAGGTGTTCTCGATGACGATGACGAACTCCGGAGGTGGAGTCGGCGGAACTTTCGGTCCGACCCTTTTCGTCGGTGCCATCGCGGGCTTCGTGGTGGCGAGGATCATCAACCTGCTGCTCGCGAAGGCCGGTATCTCCGTTCCGGAGCAGAACTTCGTGCTGGTGGGTATGGCGGCTCTGATGGCCGGGGTGATGCATGCTCCGATGACCGCGATCTTCCTTATCGCTGAAATCACCGGAGGCTATGACCTTTTCATCCCGCTGATCATTGCATCCGCCCTGTCGTTCGCTACGACGAGGATTTTCGAGAAGTATTCGATATATACTAAGCGTATCGCCCAGACCGGCGAACTGCTCACCCACGACAACGACCAGGCCGTGCTGACCCTTCTCAAGACACGGGACCTTGTCCGCGACAAGTACCCTCGCGTGAACCGTGACGACACTCTGGGAGAGTTCGTGGATGTCATTTCCGGCAGCGATGCGCAGGTGTTCGTCGTCCTCGACTCCGAGCAGCGCCTGCAGGGACTGGTGGAGATGGACAGGATCAGGAAACTGATGTTCCAGACGGACAAGTATCAGATAATGCACGTCTACGATTTCATGGAGGCTCCGCAGGAGACGGTGTTCATCGATGAGCCGATGGAGAGCGTAATGACGCAGTTCGAGCGCAGCGGTGCCTGGAGACTGCCCGTGGTGGACAATGAAAGGAAATATGCCGGATTCGTGTCCAAGTCGAGGATACTTTCGGCTTATCGTCAGGAACTTAAAGAAATATCACAGGATTGATGAAAGACATATACGTAAAGCACGTCGCCTCGCTTCTGGGGCTCAAGGACTGGCAGATTGAGAATTGTGCCCAGATGTTCGAGGACGGTGACACCATCCCGTTCATCAGCCGCTACAGGAAGGAGCGCACCGGAGGGATGGATGATTCCGAAGTCGCTTCCGTGAAGCACTGGGTGGATGTCTTCGCCGAAATGGAGAAGAGGAAGGGGACTGTCGTCGAGACCATCGAAGGGCTCGGAAAGATGACCCCGGAGCTCCGCGCATCCATCGATTCCTGTGTCAATGCCAATGAGCTGGAGGATATCTACCTCCCGTACCGCCCTAAGCGCCGCACCCGCGCCACCATTGCCCGCGAAGCGGGACTGGAGCCGCTGGCGGACAGGATGTTCAATGTCCGCGGTGTCGTGGACCCTGCTGCCGACGCCAGGAAATACGTCGGTGACAAGGTTGCGAGCGTGGATGATGCGCTGGCCGGAGCCCGCGACATCATCGCCGAAAGGCTCAGCGAGACTTCTTCGGTGCGTGAGGCAGTCAGAAGGATCTATCGTACCAGAAGGGTATGCTCCAAGGCCACCAAGGCTGCAAAGGAGAGCCAGGATGCTGCGAAATACCGCACTTACTTCGACTTCTCGATGCCGGTCGACCGCATCCCTTCGCATAACCTCCTTGCCATGCTCAGGGCTGAGAACGAGGGCTTCCTCAGTGTCTCTATCGATGCTGACAGCGAGAAGTGCTCGAACAAGATTTACTATGACTTCTGCCAGGAACATTCCTATCCTTCGAAACTTCTTGCCGAGCAGATCCGCCTTGCTGTGGAAGACGCATACAAGCGCCTTCTCGCTCCTTCCATCTCCAACGAGATACTGAAAGAGGCGAAGCAGAAGGCCGACGTGGAGTCCATCAGTGTGTTCGGCGAGAACCTCAAGCAGCTTCTCCTTTCCTCTCCGGTAGGCCAGAAGCGCACTCTGGCCATCGACCCCGGCTTCAGGAACGGATGCAAGACAGTCTGCCTCGACGAACAGGGCAACCTCCTCCATCACGAGATAATCTTCCCTCATCCCCCTCAGAACGAAAAGGTCAAGTCGTTGATGGCTATCTCTTCAATGATAGAGAAATACGCCATCCAGGCCGTCGCCATCGGCAACGGCACCGCGAGCCGCGAGACCGAGGAGTTCATGAAGAAGGTCCAGCTCCCGGAAGGGTGCAAGGGCTGGACGGTGAGCGAGGACGGAGCCTCCATCTACTCCGCTTCGGAAGTCGCGCGCCGCGAGTTCCCTGACGAGGACGTCACAGTGCGTGGCGCGGTGTCCATCGGCCGCCGTCTGATGGACCCTCTGGCCGAGCTCGTGAAGATCGACCCGAAATCGCTCGGAGTGGGGCAGTACCAGCACGACGTGGACCAGGGCCTCCTGAAGGAGAAGCTTGACAATACCGTCGAGATGTGCGTGAACAGTGTCGGGGTCAATCTCAACACCGCCAGCCCGTACCTTCTCAGCTATGTCGCCGGCATCGGTCCGGCTCTCGCCGACAACATCATCAACTACCGCTCGGAGAACGGCGGGTTCAAGTCCAGGGCCGAGCTCAAGAAGGTCCCACGCCTTGGGGCCAAGGCCTTCGAGCAATGCGCCGGTTTCCTCCGCATCCGTGACGCCTCCAACCCTCTGGACAATTCCTCCGTCCATCCTGAGTGCTACCATATCGTGGACAGGATGGCCAAGGACCTCGGGGTCAGGACCAAGGATCTGGTGGGCAATGCTGAACTTTGCTCTAAGATTTCAGCCTCGGACTATATAGAAGGGGACTTCGGCCTGCCTACGATCAATGATATTCTAAAGGAACTGGTGAAACCTGGTTTGGATCCGCGTGAGGCGGCATCCGAGTTCGAGTTCTCGCAGGATGTCCACGAAATCGAGGATCTTTTCAGCGGGATGGAGCTGCCGGGCATAGTCACGAACATCACCAACTTCGGCGCGTTCGTGGACATAGGCCTTCACGAGAACGGCCTCATCCACGTATCCCAGATGGGTGTGCGCGGTCACGTGGACCCGACAAAAATACTGAAACTGCACCAGAAGGTGAAAGTTTCAGTACTCGATGTCGATCTGGACCGCAGGCGCATTTCCCTGCGGCTCCTGTAGAGTATCAGCGTACGGTTACCCGTGTGCGGAAAGACATTCTGCCGTCATTGTAGATGACGGCTATTTTTTTGCCCCTGAGCCTGGAGGCGTCCGCGAGGTCGCCTTTCCAGACGTGAGGGGAGTACTGCCGCCGCATGGGTATATACTCCTCTTTGTGCAGGCTTCTGTACTCCTTGGTCGTGCTGGAATTGTACTCTATCCTTTCCTCAACCTCGGGGGCGAGCATTCTCCTGCGTTCAAGCTTGAGCCGCAGACGGCGGGCTCTGACGCTTACGCTTCCTTCCTCCGCACCGCCGAATACATTGACCACGATGGTGCTGTCCGTGGCTGTGACTGAAGCCTGGGCGTCATCGCCGACTGTTTTCCATTTAAGAGAATGGGAACCGTCAGTGGCGAAGTCACAGATGAAATAGCCACGTGGTGAGCCGCAGTTCATAAGTGCGTCAGGAACGCCGTACTTATCCTTGAAGCCCCGCCACCAGCTTCCGCAGCTGGCTCCGGTCACAAGGTCCTCGAACTTCCTTCCCCCGGCTTCCAGCATCCGGCGTTTCACCTGATGGGTATGGCCGCTTACCAGGAGCACGTTCTCCTTGCCTTCGAACATCATGGCGAGGCTGTCCTTGTCGTGCATCTCGGAAAGCGGGATGTGGGTGGCGAAAACTATCCTGCTGTTGTCCGGTGTAGCTTCCATTGTCCTTTTCAGCCACTGTCTCTGTATTTCAGTCAGGCCGACCTCGTAGTCGGATGTCCCCTTTGTCCTCACATCGTTCATCAGAATGAATTTCACTCCGTTGAATACAAAGGTGGTATCCGTATATCCAATCACGCTTTCCCAGGTCCCGACATCGCGCCTGCGGCCCTTCTGGCCCCGGTAGATGTCCCTGTCATGGTTGCCGGGGACGGCGAACCAGGGACATTCCAGCGAATCCAGGCTTGCCTTGGAAGTGGCTATCAGCTCAGGTCTGTCGTTTACAAGGTCTCCGAGGAATATGACCAGGTCAAGGTCCTTCCTTTCACGCAGCTCGCGGTAGATGCTTTTCTGTGCGTAAGAAATCTGAGTGGCATTGTCGGCTTGAGGATCGCCGACGAATGCCACTCGGAATATAGTAAGGATAATCAGGAAAGTCTTCAAGACTATTCCGGAATTATGTCAGCCTCGAGACCGATTCTGTAGAGTTCGATGCCGTTGGCTGAGATGTATGCTGCATAGAGGTTGCCGTCCTTGTCCACATCCATGCTGAATGCTGATTTGGTGGCAGCAGGTGCGTCCATGGTGAACTTGACCCACTGGTACTGGTCGTTCAGGTACTGGAAAACAGGAATCTTGTCGCCATCCTCAACGATGGATACGAAGAGGTTGGAAACTCCGATGCCGAAGGTTGACTTGTTGCTTACGCTTCCGCTTGAGCTGATGGATACAGGGATTCCGTCACCGTATGGAGTGAACGTGCCGTCAACTACTTTCCAAATCTGCATCAGACCTGCGGTCCATACGGCACCCATGAAGTAGAGGGTTCCGTTGGCGTCAGCCTTGAGGGCAAATGTTCCAGGAAGTCCGCACTTCTCTCCTGAAGGGATGAAATTGTCTACGAGGGTGGTGAGGGTGCCGTCAGAGTTGATTTCGTGTATGTAGTATCCGAACTCGTTGAATGAGGTGCCGAGGTATGCCTTGCCGTTGACGACAGCCACTGATGAACCGTAGTACATTCCTGAGCTGGCGGTTGAGCCGGAACCGTATGCAGGGACTGTTCCTGTGACCACGTTCTCTGACCATGCAGAGCCGTTGAAGCCGGCGAAGTTTATGGTTCTGTAGGAAGGGGTGCTCTTGGTGTTGCCGTTGAAGTAAATGGCAGGCTGGGAGTTGGATGGGTTCACGAAGAACGGGAAGGTGTAGCTGGTATTGTTGTTGACTGATGTGAAACCGGCCTCGCCGACGAGCTCCCACTCTGAGACGAATTTCCTGATGGCAGGTCTGCTTGCTACCTCACCGCCGATGTACTTGGCGTAGAGTGTACCGTCAGCTGCGAATGCGATCTGAGGCTTTGAGGCTGCCTTGGCATCACCGTTGAAGCCGGACTTGCCTACGAGGCTGAATGCGGAACCGTCCCACTTCGCTACGGACATGAAGTTGTTATTGTCTCCATCGACCTTGCGGACATAGCCGAAGTAAGGGAGGTTGTCGACAGGGCTGACAGCCAGGTCAACGTCGCTTCCGAGGGTACCTTCGTTGTAGGTGCCAAGCTTGGTTATGACTATTTCCAGGATCTTTCCGACCTTGAGGACGTAATTTGTGGTGGCCCCTGCGACAGCGTCGGTGACGGTGATGTCGATAGGGAAGCTGGTGTCTACCTTGACAGGGCCTTCAGCCTTGGCATTGTTCACGGTGACGACATCATTGAAGCCGCCTGCCACTGTGAGGACAAGCTCCTGCTTGAACGCGGCACCAGGTACTCTGACGAGCATATCGGCTGCGATGGCCTCCGGGATGACATCCTCGCTGAGGAGATCATTGTCGGCCTTTTTGAATGAGACTGCGGTCAGTTCCGCCTTCTCGTCATTGTCTGTAACGACGATGGTGTAGTCTGCTGTAAGACCGGATACTTCGTCGGTGAGGTAAACCTTTGTACCGTTGGAGATGGTCACTGAGGTGGATCCGCTGACGAGCTCTGTAGAGCCGATGGTGACTACATCATAGTCGGTTGCCACGAAGGTAGGGATGAACGAGGTCGCACTCACGGATGTAGGGATGGTGAGCGCGATGGTCTTGGCAGTGGCGTCGATGACACCGTTGATGTCGTAGGACAGGCTGCTATTGGCTTTCTGGAGCAGGGAGAATGATGTGAGCTCACATCTTCCGTCAGGTGTTTCCTTAGGCTCGCAGGCTGTGAATGCGACCAATACGGTCATTGCGCACAGTACGCTTGAAATGATTTTCTTCATAATGATTTATTTTTTGGTGAATACATACGATTTGTTGAGACTGTCCGGTCCCGGGAGTCCTATGAGCATATCCTGGTAGCTGCTTTCGGTGATGGAGAAGGTCAGGGAGTTGTCCTTGTCCGGGTCGAGCTTGTGGGTGAGCCAGATTATTCTGACAGGCATGGAATAGATTCCCTGCTTGAATGTCATCGGGCTCTTTGTGCTTGCCTGGATCTTGAAGTCAACGCCTTCCTGGAGGCCGTTCCCGACGATGGTATCAAACGCTATGGTGACAGGCTCTGTGAAACGCTGTCCGCTCAGGTCTATCTTCAGGTAGAGCTCTGTCAGGAGGTTGTCCAGGGAGTTGTCGACAACCATTGAGGACTGCCCGTTGGAGTCCACGAAATAAGTGTAAGGAGTGTCGAAGAAAGTGTCCTCGTGGACCTCGCATCCGCACAGCAGCGCGCAGGCCGTCAGCACAAATGTCAGTAAATTCTTTCTCATATTATTCCCCTCCTATTGTTTTGCGGCCGATATAGCCTTCGTTCTGGATCATATTTTCATTTGCCTGCATCTCAAGCTGGCTGATAGGCAGCGCGTATAGGTTGCTCGGGTATTTGAGGACCTTCATCGTGGATGTAGTGCTTTCCGGTCTTACGATGTCCTCGTGGCGGCGCTTAAGGTCGAAGAACCTGTGGCCTTCGTAGCAGAGTTCCTTGGCCCGTTCTTCCTGGATGATTCTGTCGAGCTCATCCTTGCCGCTGTATGTCAGGCTTATCTGTGAGGCGCTCTTGCCTATGGCACGTCCCCTGATTTCCTTTATGTCCTGTTCTGCAGCCTTGAGGTTCCCGAGCTGGCACTGGGCTTCCGCATGGATGAGGTACATTTCAGAGGCTCTGAGGATGAAATGGTCGCTTCTGCGGTTCTCTTCCTTTACCCCTCCCTTGTAAGGGAGGTACTTGCAGATGGCGGTGTAGACTTTTCCTTCGTAGGCTTCCCCGTCCTCCTTCTCTGCGACAAAGGTGAAAAGCTCCTTGCGTATGTCGTCAGCGGCGAACTTAGCCATGAATTCGGGTGCCGGCACGATGTCCTCGTTTCCGATAGGGTAGCACATCGAACGCATTCCGGAACCGGCGTCATAGGAATTCATCCTGAGGATGGCTTCTCCCGGAGTGTCCTGAGCCTTTCTGAACATATTGACATAGATGCTGCGGTCGGCGAGCTTGACCTTGCCCATTACCAGCTCAGAATATTCTGCGGCTTTCCGGTAATCTCCCATATAGAGATAGACCCTGGCCAGCAGAGCTTCGCAGGCGAGGCCCGAGATATAGGTCGGATCTTCGAGTGCGTCACCTCCGAAACACTCGATACCTTTCTCCAGGTCACTGATTATCAGTTTGAAACAATCACTCATCTTGTGCCGTTCGAGTACGTCGTCGAATCCCGGTACATAATCGATGGCCACGACTCCGAGGTGTGAAGCGTCCGGCGTATAGTCCCAGGCCTGTGCGTATACGTTGCAGAGGTCGAAGATGGCAAGGGCGCGGCAGAAATAGGCATAGCCGAAGTGTTTTCTGATCAGATCCTCCTGCTCCGGGTATTTCTTCAGTAGCTTCTCGCCGAAATAGAGGATGTTGTTGGCGTTTGTGCATACGCTGTATCCGTCCTTCCATATAAGGTAGGGATAGCCGCTGTTGTCCTCTGCGAGATTGTCGAAGTCGTAGATCTTCTGCTTGGCCAGATCCGCGTTGATACGGACGAGGTTCAGATTGTCCCCTGCAGCGATGTCACCGTATCTGATATAGTTGTCGTCATAGAACTCCAGCAGGCATCTGTGCAGGCCCAGGCCGGCTGTCTTCAGACCGTCCAGGTCCTCGAAGAAGCCCTCGATGGTACTCTTTCCCAGCGTTTCTACGTTGAGGAATGAGGTGCAGCCCGTCAGGAGCGATACAGCTGCGAGTATGGTGAAAGCAAGTCTTTTCATTTCCTAGAAGTTTAAAATCAGCTGGCCTGAGAATGATCGGGTGATACCGCCGGAGTACCTCAATGTCTTGTAACTGTTGCCTGTCCTGCTCTGCTCAGGACTCCAGAAGTATAGGTTGTCGCCGATGAGGGAGATGCTCGCGCTTCTGAGTTTCACCTTCTTGCATAAGGCTGAAGGGATGTTGTAACTGAGCGCAACGTTCTTGACCTGCACATTGGTGGTGCTGTGCAGGAATCTCGTCGAGTACATCGTTGAACTTGTGGACTTCTTGTAGTACGGCTTCGGATAAGCGGAGATGTCTCCCTGGGTCTTCCAGTGGTCGAGTTCTTCGACCAGTGCGTTGAAGGAGATGATGTCATAGCCGTCCTGCGCCTCTACGTATCCGCAGAGATCCCATCCGCCGAGAGTGTAGTTGAGAAATACTACAAGTGAGAAGTCCTTGTATCTGAATGTATTTCTCAAGCCTCCCCTGAAGTCCGGCTCCGAACTGTAATCAGGAAGGATGAGACGGTTGTTGTACGAGAAAGTGTGGGTGAGGTTCCCGTCGTAGTCGTACCACATCGGGCTTCCGTCCACAGGGTCCACTCCCGCCCATCTGCTGAGCCACCATGCATCTTTGTTGGCGCCTTCCATCCATACGGTCTGGAAGAATCCTGTGTGCATACCGTTGTAGAGCTTCTTGATGGTGTTCCTGTTCACGGCCCCGTTGAAATCGGTCGTCCAGGAGAAATCCTTGCCGATGATGTTCTTCGTGGAGAGCGAGACCTCGAATCCTTTGTTCTCGATCTCTCCGACGTTCCTCATCACGCTGCCGTCGGTAATGATGGATGACACCCGACCGCTGTAGAGGAGGTTCTTCGTGTATTTCCTGTAGGCTTCGAGCTGGAGGTCGATGCGGCTGTCGAACAGGGATACGTCCAGACCGACGTTGCCGATGTATGTGGTCTCCCAGCTCAGACCGGTGTTTGGAGGTGTGCCCTGCTGGGCTCCCATAAGACCTCCGTAGTAGAATCCGCTTGTGTATGTATAGGTTCCGTATGCGGCGCTGCTGTCGAGACGGGAGTTACCGCTGTTGCCGTAGCTGGCTTTGACCTTCAGCCTGTCTATCCACGGAACGTTGAAGAAGTGCTCGTTGTGTGCGTTCCAGGACAGACCGATGGATGAGAAGTCACCCCATCTGGCATAAGTGCTGAAGGAGGAGTTACCCTGCCGCCTGTATGATGCGGAGAGGTAGTACCTGTTGTCAAAGGAGTATGAGAGCTGCCCCAGGTATGACAGCGAACGGCTGTTGGACGCGCTTGAGGAGCCTTTGACGGACTCCGAAATCGCATACGTGATCTCCTTGATGTGGTCGTTGGCAAATCCTGAACCGGTCGCGTAGAGGCTTCTGTTCTCCTTGTTGACTAGCTCGACACCGGCCAGCGCTCCGACCGTGTGCTTGCCGAAGCGACGGTTGAAGTTGATGCGGTCGATGTTGTTCCAGGTGAAGTTGAACACCCCCGACCTTCTGGAAGATCCGTCCTGCTCGTAGCTTGTGATACCGTCGAGAGTGGTCTTCGGGTGGTATATGAGCTCAAGTGTGTTCATCATGTTGATACCGAACATGGACGTGACGGTGAGCCCGTCGATTATTTTGTATGTTAGCGTGGCGTTGCCGTCCGCTGTGAGGCTCCGCTGGGTGTTGTCGGCGAACTCTCTGTCAGCTACGGCGGAATAGACGAATTTCCTTTGTGTAGGCTCATAACGGTCAGTCTCGGCGCTGTACCAGTTGTAGAGGCGCGGAGTCACGCCGTCCTCGTCGTAAGGGGAGAAGATAGGTATGACCCTGAAGTACGAGCTGCTGATGGAGGTGATGTCGTTGATGTTGTAGGTCAGCGCGACATTGAGGTCGGCGCTTAGCTTCTTGCCGAACTTGTAGTTGGTGCGGTTGCGCAGGGCGAATCGCTCCTGAGTGTTGCCCTTGGTGGTGTAGTTCTCGCCGTAGTAGCTCATGGAGAGATAATTCTTTGCGTTGGCGGTGCCGGAGTCGATGGTGAGGGTAGCCTCGCGGTTGTTGCCCGTTCCGAGATAGACGTCGTACCAGTCGGTGTCAGTCGTGGTGTATGAGTTCATTGGGTTGTCCCTGTATGGGAAATTCTCCATCAGGAAGCCGGAATTGGTCCAGGCTTCCGTGGCGAGTTGCCACCACTGTTCTGCGTTGCAGTAGCGGGCCAGGGTGGAGCGGTCGACATTGGCGATTCCGTATTTCAGTGATGCGGTCACGTGGAGCTGGCCGTCGCCGGAGCTCTGCTTCGTCGTGACGAGGATTACGCCGTTGGCACCGTCTGCACCATAGATGGAAGTGGTGGCGGCGTCCTTGAGGACTGTGATGGATTCGATGTCGTCAGGGTTGATGAACGAGAGCGGGCTGACGTTGAATGACGTTCCGGTCACATTTCCGTTCTTGTCCCCGGTGAAGATAGGCACTCCGTCCACGATCCAGAGGGGCTCGCTGCTGGCGCTGAGCGAAGCGTCACCGCGTACGCGGATATTGTAGCGGGAGCGGACGTTGTAGGTGGAGTTCTCCTCGACGGACAGCCCGGGGACCATACCGCTCAGGAGGTTGTCCACTCTGGCGGCGGGGAGTGTGGAGAGCTGTTTCGACTCGACCTGGTAAGCTGAGCCGGTCATATCGGAACGCTTCTGCGCCAGACCGTAGCCGGCGGAGATGACTGCTTCCTCCAGGGTGTTGTCGCTCTTCATCATGATGCTCAGTGTCTGCTCGCCTGTGACCTGGACTTCCTGCTCCTTCATACCCAGATACTGGAACACCAGCGTCTGTTTTCCTCCTGCGCCTACGTTTATGGTGAAACGGCCGTCGAGGTCCGTGCTGGCTCCTGTCTTCGTACCCTTGATAGTGATGAATACGCCTGCCAGAGGCTCATCGCTCTCGTCGGAGACTGTTCCGGAGACCTTGTACGATTTTGTCTGGGCGCTGAGGCTCAGGTATGCGGATGAGCATACAAGGAGCAGCAGCGTCAGGGCCGTTGTTCTGAAAAAGTTGTTCTTCATAGCCTATATGCTGACCCTTTTCGGGCGTATTTTCCTGAATTTGAGCTTGATGACACCCCAGAAAGCTTCTCCGAAGATGCCGCTGGACATCTTTGAGGTGCCTTCTTTCCTGTCCACGAACAGGATCGGAACTTCCTTTATCTTGAAACCGAGCTTGTAGGCGGTGTATTTCATTTCTATCTGGAAGCCGTATCCCTTCATCTTTACATCGTCGAGGTCGATTGTCTCCAGGACGCGTCGTGTATAGCACTTGAACCCGGCGGTGGTGTCAAACACTTTCATCCCGAGCACTGTGCGTACATAGACTGATGCGTAGTACGACATAATGACCCTTCCTATCGGCCAGTTTACGACGCTGATGCCGTTGCAGTAGCGCGAACCTATGGCCAGGTCAGCCCCTCCGGCTGCGCATGCATCGTAGAGCCTTGGAAGGTCCTCAGGGTTGTGCGAGAAATCGGCGTCCATTTCGAAAATATAGTCGTATCCATTTTCAAGGGACCACTTGAATCCCGTCAGGTATGCGGTCCCGAGCCCCTGCTTCCCTTGTCTCTCAATGATGTGGAGGGTGTCCGGGAACTCGTTCATGAGGCTCTTGACTATGGCTCCCGTGCCGTCGGGGGACCCGTCCTCAATGACGAGGATGTGGAAATTTCCTTCAAGTGAGAAAACCTTCCGTATGATTTTCTCTATGTTCTCCTTCTCATTATAAGTCGGAATTATTACTACTTTCCTGTACATATCATTTGTTTATTTCCTTCATCATCTCGTTGACTGCGGCTTCAAGCTGCCTGTCCTCTCCGCGAAGCAGGGAGGCGGGGTCGTTGTAGACCTTGATATCCGGCTCTATCTCCTGGTTCTCGAGGATGCTTCCGTCTGTACGGCTTACTGAAGTCACTTCAGGGATGCCGATGGTTATTGTAGGGTCTATCTGGTTCTCCCACCATACTGCTGACATAGTGCCTGGAACCGGTGCGCCGACAAGCTTTCCTATCCCCAGGGCCTTGTAAATATAAGGGAAACCTGAAGCATCGGAGTAATTGTCCTCGCATACCAGGACGCAGGACGGCTTGGTCCATCTGTTGTACGGCTCTGTCCCTATGTACTGGCCTCTCGGCATGAAGTCGATGTATGCCTTGCCCGTCAGGAACATTGCCAGGTCCTCGTGCAGCCATCCTCCTCCATTGTGCCTGGTGTCCACGATCAGGGCATCGCAGGTGCGGTATTTGCCGAGGGCCTTGGAATAGACTTCACGGAAACTTTCTGAATCCATATCCCTTACGTGGACATACCCGATCCTGCCGCCGGAAAGCTCCTTCACCATCTTTTCCTTGCTGCGCACCCATCTTTTGTAAAGGGGCTCTGTGTCGGAAGAGGCCGCCTTGACCGTTACTTCCTTCACTTCCTTTCCGGTGTCGATGCCGACTAGGATGCTCTTTCCTCCCTTGTAGTTGAGGATGTCATACCAGTTCTCTGCGGCACCTATTTCCTTCCCGTTGACAGATACGATGATGTCACCCGCTTTGAGCGCATTATATACGGCGCTGAGGCAGCTTCCTGGCAGAATCTCCTTTATTTTCAGTCCCTTTCCAGCGTAATCGTCGTCATAGATTACTCCCAGATGGCCCGAGCTTGTGGAACTCAGGGTCCTGTACCTTCCGCCCGTATGGGAGGCGTTCAGCTCCCCGAGGAACTCCGACAGGAGGTCCTGGAAGTCATAGTTGTTGTCGATGTATGGGAGGAACTGCTTGTAGTTGGCATAGAATCCGTTCCAGTCGATGCCATGGATGGCGCTGTCGTAGAATTTCTCCTGAACCTCCTTCCATGTATGTGCGAGGATGTATTCGCGCTCCTTGTCCGGGAAATAGTCATACTCATCGGAGAAGGAGATCGCTGTGCCCTTGCCTGTGGCGGCATCTATCTTCTTGAGTGTCAGACTGCTGATGAGGTAGAAGTACTTCTCCTCCTTGTCCGGGTGGAAGGTCCCGGTGACACCTTTCTCTATGACCTTCAACGCTTTGGTCTTGAGGTCCAGCTGGCAGAGGTCCATGTTCTTCTCAAGCCTCTGGGTGAAGTAGAGCTTGCTTCCGTCCTTGGTCAGGAAGAAGTCACCCAGCCTTGCGGAGTGCGGGGTGAGCTTCACGATGCGGTCGTATCTGTTCTCAAGGTCGAGCGTGAGCTTTTCCACCTTGCCCTTTTCAGCGTTCAGGCTGTCCTTCTCCTCCTTTTTCTGGAGCTTTTTGTCATCTTCCGTGAGAAGTTTGGCTATCCCATCGTCCTCTTTGCTGCGTGTGAAGCGGAAGTACTCCTCCCCGTCGAAGAACATCAGGTAGATGTCATCCTCGGCGCCCCAGCTTCCGTGGCTTCTGTATCCCGCCTTGTCGGATTTCCAAGCCATGGCCTTTCCTCCGAGTACCCACTTGAACGAAGAGTCGGAATATCCACTTTCAGTGAGGTTGGTGATCTCACCGCTTTCTATGTCGATGAGGGCGACGTCAGGGTTGTTCCAACCTCCGTTGGCCTCGTAGTCGGTGAGGATGTACCTGCTGTCCGGACTCCAGGAGAAGTTCAGGTCACCGTCTTTGTAGGAGTACAGCGCTCCGCTGAGCAACGTCTTCTCCTTGCCTGACTTTAGGTCCTTGACCACGATGTCCGTCCTGTCCCTGAAGAAGGCCAGGTACTTGCCGTCGGGAGACACTGAAGGTGCCGTGCATGTGATGCCCGGCTCAGTAACCATCTCCTCCTTGAACTTGAATGTGTAGGTGAAGTATTTGTCATTCTTGTCTGTCAGCACTGACTTCCATATGCCCCAGCTTCCGTCCCTTTCCGCTGCGAAGTAGAGTTCACGGCCGTCTGCCGAGAAGCTTACGCCCATCTCCCTCTCGGGGGTGCAGGTGATGCGCCTGGTGGTCTTGAATTCATTCGATGTGACGAATATGTCACCGCGTGCCACGATGGCTATTTCCTTCCCATTGGGTGAGACGGCGAGGTCTGTGGCTCCCGAGGAAACGGAACGTCTGATTACATCCTTTACAGTCTGATCCTTGGTCACGGTGATGACGAGCTTGACAGGTTCGGAGCCTTCCCTCATGGTGAAGAGGTCACCGTTGTAGGAGAACAGCATCAGGCCGTCGCGGGATATGCTGAGTCCTCTGACAGGATGGACCGGAAGGCTGGAGACCTGGACGGCCTCTACGGCAGGGGAGGAGACATCGGACTTCCATATATTGAAATTGCCACCCTGCTCGCTCAGGTAGTAGTAGCTGTGTCCGTCGGGAGCGAAGACCGGATTCCTGTTCTCTCCCTTGAAGGTGGAGAGTTTGGTGAAGGTGCCTGATGCATTGATGCTGAATCCGTCGGTATTGTCCCTGTACATCCAGATATCCTTTGTGACCGAGGATGTGTGGTGCTTCCGCAGAGCATCCTCGTACCCCTTGTAGTCCTCGTAGAGGACGGTTCCGTCAGGGGAGACGCTGATGGCGGCGATGGTCAGGGGAGTGACCATTTCGGGCTTTCCGCCTTCAGGCCCTATCCTGTACAGTTGCTGGCTTCCCGGGAACTCGGAGTATGCCGTGTCCGGAAGGATGTTGGCCGTGAAAAGGATGCTTCCGTCGGCAAGCGTTGCGAGAGGGGTCTCCTGACCCTGGAAGGTGGTGAGCCTTCTCGGGGTCCCGCCTTGGGCCGTTGTGATGTAAATGTCCTTGCTGCCTTCACGGTATGAGCTGAAAATCAGACTCTTGCCGTCAGCTGACCAGATCGGGTCGGACTCGAAGGAGGCTGCGCTTGTGATCTGGGCGGCATGTCCGCCCTCGGAGCTGACAGTGAATATGTCGCCCTGATAGCTGAACGCTACGGTTTTCCCGTCAGGGGAGATGGCACTGTGGCGAAGCCACCCGGTGTTGCTTTCCGACGTGAGGGCATTCTGGGCGGATGTGGCAGAATACAGCCCGCAGAGGGCCATTGTCACTATGATGGATATAGTTCGTTTCATAAGTACATATTATGGTTAAAATACAAATATAGATATAGATGTCGAACTTTTTTCGTATTTTTCGCTCAAATATCAGTATTTTATGAAAAGTATAGACTGCTTCATTTCTTTCTGCCCGCGGGAAACGGCGGAGACTACATACAGAAACCTTGTCGTCGAACCATCCGTGGCCAGCGTCACCCTCCTTGGGGAGGATATGCCGCTGGGCGTGACGGGGACATTGCGACGC
Organism: Candidatus Cryptobacteroides sp.; assembly: GCA_045597895.1. Taxonomy (GTDB): domain Bacteria; phylum Bacteroidota; class Bacteroidia; order Bacteroidales; family UBA932; genus Cryptobacteroides. The sequence continues at coordinate 38,749 of JAZLLA010000065.1, forward strand.
ATCGCGGAGCTGGCGGGGGCGGAGTTTGTCCTCCTCTATACAAAGCCTACCGAATTGTCATTTGTGCACTATGCGCTGGACCGTATGCTGGCGGTGGCGCAGGATACCGGCGCTGCGATGGTCTATTCCGACCGTTTTGCGATGGCCGGCGGCGAGCTGAAGAACGCCCCGGTGATCGACTGCCAGCCCGGTGCGCTCCGTGATGACTTCGAGTTCGGAGGAGTGCTGCTCTACCGTACCTCGGCGTTCAAGGAGGCTGTGGCCCGTATGGTGACCGACTACCATTTCGCCGCCCTGTATGACCTGAGGCTCAAGGTTTCCCAGAAGGGGAGCCTCGTGCATATCAATGAATACCTTTATTATGAGGTGGAGACCGACCTGCGCAAGTCGGGGGAGAAGCAGTTCGACTATGTCGACCCGAAGAACCGTGCTGTCCAGATCGAGATGGAGCAGGCCTGCACCGAGCATCTGAAGGCCGTCGGCGGCTACCTTGAGCCGGTTTTCAAGCCTGTGGACCTCGATGTCCAGGGATTTGCTTATGAAGCCTCGGTGGTCATTCCGTGCAGGAACCGCGCGCGCACAATCGGCGACGCCATCCGCTCCGCCCTCTCACAGAAGACAAGTTTCCCTTTCAATGTCATCGTGGTCGATGACAATTCCACCGACGGCACCGTGGACGTGATCCGCTCCTTCGCCGATGATCCGCGCCTGGTCTTCATCGCCCAGGACAGGACCTACCACGCCATCGGAGGCAACTGGAACGCCGCCCTCCACCATCCGGACTGCGGAAAGTTCGCCGTCCAGCTCGACTCGGACGATACCTATTACAATGAGAACACGCTCCAGACTATGGTGGACGCTTTCTACGCCCAGAATTGTGCGATGGTGATAGGCTCATATATGATGACCGACTTCGAGGGCAATCCTCTCCCTCCGGGACTGATCGCCCATCGCGAGTGGACTCCGGAGAACGGACGCAACAACGCCCTCCGCATCAACGGCCTCGGCGCCCCGCGCGGATTCTTCGTTCCGCTGGTCCGCAGCTTCAACTTCCCGACCACCAAGTACGGCGAGGATTATGCCGTCGGTCTGCGCATCAGCAGGGAGTATCAGATAGGCAGGATTTACGAGCCTGTCTACAACTGCCGGAGATGGTCCGGGAACTCCGATGCAGCGCTTGATATAGAGAGCGTTAACGCTAACAATACATACAAGGACAGGATCCGTACATGGGAACTGGAGGCGCGTGTAAGGCAGAATTTGTTGAAAAAAGTTTAAAAAAAGTTTGGTAGTTCAAATTTAATGTCTACCTTTGCAATCCCGTTCGGAACACGGACGGCTGAACTGAAAAGTTCACACAAAAAGTTCATTGAAAAGACTGAAGGAAGTACAAGCAAGTACCGAGAAAAATTAATGAATCGAGAGCGTTGATTTCTTTAGAGGAATTGAGAGCGTCAGGAGCAAGCTAAGAACTATAGAAATATACAAAGAAGAGTTTGATCCTGGCTCAGGATGAACGCTAGCGGCAGGCTTAACACATGCAAGTCGCGGGGCAGCGGGAGTAGCAATACTCGCCGGCGACCGGCGGA
>JAZLLA010000066.1:0-32021 GCA_045597895.1 Candidatus Cryptobacteroides sp.
CCTGACAGCCTTCCATGGCCCCTCCCGGGAACCACCCCCTTCCCAGGGCCCGTTGGTTTCCATCCACCCCTCCCTGACAGCCTTCCATGGCGTATCCCGGAAACCAACCCTGTCTCAGGACCCCTTGGTTTCCATTTGCCCATTCCTGACAGCTCTCAGTGGCCCATCCCGGAAACCAAGGGTGCAGGGAGGCAGAGGAGGGCAGCTCGGAACGAGTGCCGGGCAGTGTCGGCCTGGGCTCTGAACAGCCCGGGCCGGTTACGCTGCCCGGCATTCCGGCGGACAACCGTCCGCCGGAACCGCCCGCCGCTTATCCTCCCGCTTCTGCCAAGTTCCCTCCCGTAACCTTCTACCAAAAGGCGAAGGTTGATGCTGTTTCACGGCATTTCCCGTGTAACCTTCTACCGAAAGGCGAAGGTTAACGCTGTTACAAGTCTTTCAAGGGGATATGACGTTACGGGAAAGAGGGAGGCTATATGTTTTTGCAATTAAGCGGGAATATCCAGTTTTGTAAACAATTGATAATCAATATGCATTTTTAGCCTGCCGTTCCAGGTTAGGTCGTGGAGACCTATGCGGGAACAAGGCTTTTTGCAACCGGCTGATTATCAGTACACTTTTACCACCCGATGTTCCCGTTGAATTACAAATCAGGCAATCTGTCAAAATATCCGTGTCGAAACCGATCCTATACTCATCCCCACATCACGAAGATCCGGATTTCTGCTTGCTATTTCTTAGCATTAAGAAGGCTATATCAGGAGGAAGACCCTTCCCTCTGTCAGGATGAAGGTCTCGGGGTACAGCTTGATTGTCCTGTAGACAAAGGCGGAGGATACCGGGCGGCCATCCTTGCAGACGAACAGGCTCTCCCTGTTGATGATGTCCGCAATCTGGTCTGTCTTCAGTCCCCCGTTGCGTCGGGCAAGGACATATAGTACGGCTTCCTCAATCTTCATCCCGAACGATTTTCCATCTCACCCTCCATACGCCATCATTGAAATCGTGGCTGAGTATTCTGAACGTGCCGATTTCGGAGGTGTTCGCGACATGGGCTCCTATGCAGGCGCATGCATCGTACTCCCCTATCCGCACTATCCTGAGGGTATCAGATGCATCCTCCGGGAGTTTGCTTAGGTCAACGATGCCGGCGGCCTGCTCCCGGGACATATACTCGACGGTGACCGGTATTGTCAGGACAATGACCTCGTTGACCTTCGCCTCGACGGCAGCGACCTGTTCATCGGTCGGACAGGAGGAAAGGATATAGTCACACTTTGACTTCCTGCGCTCAATGTGGGCGTTCCTGGAACGGGGACATCCGAACATCCTCATCATCGTCTGGTTCAGGATGTGTTCCGCCGTGTGGGCGGGTTCCCACTCGGTCTTGTTATGTGCGTTCAATACAGGTCCTTCCATTTATTATTCAAAAAGTATCCATGGCATCCCAGCAGACATACTCAGCCTCGATGCAGGCCGGGGTGCCATCAGCATCAATCCTGAACCAGCCGTCATCAAGCCCCAGACACGGATAAGTTTCCGGGACACATCCTTCCTCCCATGTGAGGTTCATGACGATGCTCGAACTGAGGTCAGGCTTCGAATATGCCGGCAAGGAGCCGGGGTGCTTCAGGAACACAATCCCCTTCCCGTCAGATGCGGACCACAGCTCTGTCCTTGCTTCTGTCTTCGGAACGGGAAACGTGTCCTGGATAGCGCAGAGATACGCGTCTTCATCCTCGCCGACCACCCTTGCCACAAGACCGTCCTGCAAGAAGGCGACCTTCATCTTTGTCGCTTCCGCGAGACTGTCCCGGAAATCCCAGGCGGCCTCATCCGATATGATGTCCGCAACCTCCGCTCTCCTATTGAGCCGGAAGAAGCCGAGTAGAAGTGCCACGAGAATTGTTGCGACAGCTCCAGCTATGAATACTCCCTTCCTCATTCCGGAAATGTTAATCCAAGACCACGGCTGTCCCGGAGGCGGTGACCATCAGCATGCCGCCACCTTCGCCGAGGACCTCATAATCGATGTCGATGCCGACGACGGCGTTCGCGCCTAAGGACCGGGCCCTGTCGGACATCTCGTTCATGGCCTGCTCCCTTGCACGGATGAGCTCATCCTCGTACGAGCCGGAACGGCCGCCCACGAAGTTGCGGATGCTTGCAGCGAAGTCCCTGAGGAAGTTGACGCCAGCGACGACCTCGCCGAAGACAACGCCCCTGTATTCCCTGATCTGACGGCCCTCGACCGTCGGTGTTGTTGTGAGTATCATATCAAAAATAGGATTATCTTTCGCTAAGTTACAAAAAAAAGGGATTCATCCTACCGAAAAAAGGCCGGCGCTGAGCGTCGGCCTTTATTGTTATGAATAATCCGAAGATTAGATGTACATATTGACGATAGCTTCGTAGAGCTCCTGCTTTCCGCTGGTAGACTTAGGCTCGCCCTTTGTCTTAGCGTACTCAACGACCTGCTCGAGAGTGAGCTTGCCGTCCTCGAAGTCCTTACCCATGCCGGCGTCGAAGGAAGCGTAGCGCTCCTTGACCATTGCAGGGATCTGAGAGTTCTCGAGGAGGTCGGCAGCTACGAGCAGAGCGCGTGCCATTACGTCCATACCGCTGATGTGGGCGATGAGGATGTCGTCGAGGTCGGTAGAGTTACGACGGGTCTTGGCATCGAAGTTGGTACCTCCTACGAGGCCGCCGTTCTTGATGATGACCATCATAGCCTGTGTGAGCTCATAGAGGTCGATTGGGAACTGGTCGGTATCCCAGCCGTTCTGCTGGTCGCCGCGGTTTGCGTCGATTGAACCGAGCATGTTGGCGTCAGATGCGCACTGGAGCTCGTGCTCGAAGGTGTGGCCTGCGAGGGTGGCGTGGTTGACCTCGATGTTAACCTTGAAGTCCTTGTCAAGACCGTTGGCGCGGAGGAAACCGATAACGGTCTCTGTGTCGGCGTCATACTGGTGCTTTGTAGGCTCCATTGGCTTAGGCTCGATGAGGAAGGTTCCCTTGAAGCCCTGCTTGCGTGCATAGTCGCGAGCCATGCCGAGCATGGTGGCCATGTGGGGTTTCTCACGCTTCATATCGGTGTTGAGAAGGCTCATGTAACCCTCGCGGCCGCCCCAGAATACGTAGCACTCACCACCGAGAGCGATGGTAGCGTCGATAGCGTTCTTGATCTGAAGCATAGCACGTGCAGCTACGTCGAAATCAGGGTTGGTGGAAGCACCGTTCATATAGCGCTTGTTGCCGAATACGTTTGCTGTTCCCCAGAGGAGCTTGATGCCGGTCTGAGCCTGCTTCTCTTTAAGGTAAGCTACGATCTCCTTGAGGTTAGCCTCATACTCCTCGATGGTAGCAGCCTCGTCTACGAGGTCTACATCGTGGAAGCAATAGTAACCGATGCCGAGTTTCTGCATGATCTCGAAGCCGGCGTCAGCCTTTGCCTTTGCTCTCTCTACAGGGCAGCAAGCCTCATTCCAAGGGAAGGTCTTTGTACCGCCACCGAACTGATCTGCGCCTTCTGCGCACAGTGTGTGCCACCATGCCATAGCGAACTTGAGCCAGTCCTTCATGGTCTTTCCAGCGACCACCTGATCAGGATTGTAATAATGGAATGCGAGAGGGTTCTTTGAGTCTTTGCCCTCGAAAGGAATCTTACCGATCTGTGGGAAATATTCTTTTGCCATAATTGTGAAAATTGATTAGTTGTTTTATGTTGTTAGATATTTTCTTTCCAATGTGAGTAACTCTCCTCGAGGGCTGCCTTCCACTCGGCCTCAGGCTCGATGACGCCGACCTCGGTGAGGGTGGCGAAGGCCTCGGCTTCATTGGCATAGAAACCGGCTCCGAGAGCTGCGCCGCGGGCTGCTCCGAGAGCACCGTCGGTGTTGTAGAGCTCGATCTTCGCGTCGCACAGGGTGGCGAGGGTTGAGCGGAACAGAGGGCTGAGGAAAAGGTTGGCCTTTCCGGCGCGGATTACATTAGGCTCAAGTCCGAGGTTCTTCATGATGTCGATACCGTAGCGGAATGAGAACGCGATACCTTCCTGGGTAGCGCGGAGGATATGGGCTGTGGAATGACGGACGAGGTCGATCCCAGCAAGCTTTGCGCCCACGCAGCGGTTCACGAGGACACGCTCCGCACCGTTTCCGAACGGGAGGACAAGGAGGCCGTCGGAGCCGACAGGAGCGGTCTTGGCCAGGGTGTTCATCTCGTTATAGTTAAGGTTAGGAGTGACATTCCTGTGGATCCAGGAGTTCATGATGCCGGTACCGTTGATGCAGAGGAGGACTCCGAGTCTAGGGTCCTTGGCTGTGTTGTTCACGTGGAGGAATGTGTTCACCCGTGAAGCGGCGTCAGCCTTAGGGACATCGGTAACTCCGTATACAACACCGGAGGTTCCGCCGGTCGCGGCGATTTCACCAGGGTTGAGTACGTTGAGTGAGAATGCGTTGTTCGGCTGGTCACCGGCCCTGTAGGAGATAGGTGTGCCGGCAGGGATGCCGAGAAGGTTCTGGATTTCCATGGAAGTGCGGCAGGCAACACCGATGGAAGGAACGATGTCAGGGAAGAGGTAAGGGGAAATGCCATAGTAGTCTGCTACGAAATCAGCCCTGCAGCCGTCCTTGAAGTCCCAGAGGATCTGCTCTGAAAGACCGGTCTCTGTGGTGGCGACTTCGCCGGAGAGGCGGTATGCCACATAGTCGCCAGGAAGCATGAACTTCCAGATGCGCTTGTAGAGGGACGGCTCGTTCCGCTTCACCCATGCAAGCTTTGATGCTGTGAAGTTGCCAGGAGAATTCAGAAGATGTGTCATGCACTTGTCATAACCGATGTTCTCGAGAGCTTCCGCACCGATGCCTACAGCTCTGGAGTCGCACCAGATGATAGCCTTTCTGAGAGGCTTTACGTCCTTGTCGACAGCCACGAGTCCATGCATCTGGTAAGTGATACCGATGGATACAACCTTTGTAAGGTCGCACTGTGTCCCGATGTCCTCGATGCCTTCGCAGATATACTTCCACCACATTTCAGGATCCTGCTCGGCGAAGCCTTTCTCAGGAGCGGAAATAGGCATTTCTGTCTTAGGATTTGTTGAAGAACTGAGGCACACGCCCTTGTTAATGTCCAGAAGAGATACCTTTATGGACGATGATCCGATATCAATACCAAGTGAATACATTGTAATAATTATAATTTCAGTGATTAAATTAAGTGCATAAAGGTACAAAAAAATCTTAAATAACAACAAAAAAAGGGCATCCGAAATCTCGGACGCCCCAAATAAAGTTAAGGAATAAGAACCAACTAACCAATTACATTATTCCTAGTTGGTAGGATATCCAGGGTTCTGGTACTTTGCCTTTTCATCATCATCCATCTGCATGCTGTCAAGCTGTCCCTGAGGGATAGGGAACAGATAGTCCTTCGGCTGGATGTCGCGCTTGAATTCCTGGACACCTGCCTTGATATCGTCCTTTCCAGCTCCCTTGATATGATACACCCCGGCACGCTTCTCCCAGGTCTGGGTACGTGCAAGGTCGAACCAGCGGAAGCCGTCACCGCAGTACTCGCGCAGACGCTCGTCAAGGAGGAAGTCGATAGTGATGGTCTGAGGGGTAGCAGCTACGAGCTCAGCGCTGTAGTCAGCGGACATAGGATACTCGAAGTTGTTGTTGTACTCCCACTTACCTGCTCTTGCACGGATGACGTTTATAAGGTCACGGGCGGACATGTCACCTGAGGCTCCCTTTACTGCAGCCTCAGCTGCAATGAAGTAGAACTCTGAGAACTTGGCAAGGTTGAACGGACGGGTAGAGCCGGCGTTAGGCTGGCCTGTGCCTGAAGTGTTGGTACGATATGGACCGAGTTTCCACACTGTAGGATAGCTTCTGCGGCTGACATCGCTAGGATTGATTACAAAATAATTGTAATTCGGTGACTGTCCGGCAAATATCTGACCTGCATCTACGTTGTAAGTAACGGTAGGATCATCTTCATCAAGGAAAACCAGGAACGGTTCATTGATATGGATCTTCGAGCCGTTTGGACCGTCGATAGACTCTGCAGGGATGCCTGCCTTGTCCCAGTTGGCAAGGAACGCATAGGTGAAGGTTCCGTCGAAACGGGAATCCTTGTCCCTGTCGATGAAGGTGGCGAGACACTCCTGGGTAGGAGCCATACGGGTCCAAGGACGGCCATTATGCTGATTGTCGGTACGCTGGACAGGAACGATTCCTCCATAATTCATATTAGAGTAGTTCCAGGTGACCATCCAGCCTGCGAAGTTGTCAGGAGCGCCGCCGGAACCGTATGTAAGGCTACCGCCGTTGTACTGCTCGGAGTCCTCGGTATGGTCAGCATAGAGCATGATTTCCTTGTTGCGGTCGTTGGAACCGACGCCGACCTTGTAGAATGAAGACTCGAGTCCGTAAGGGCCAGGCTCGTTGATGGCCTGGAGCGAGAGTTCGTATGCCAACTGGAAATATTTATCGGCAGTTTTTCCGTCAGGATCGGTGCGTGAGCACTCAGGGTATGTAGGGATGTTGTTAGGGTTCTCAAGCCACCAAGCATATGTAAGGTATGCCTTGGCGAGGAAGAGACGTGCAACGTTCTTTGTAACGGTACCTGTCAGACGTGAGTTGTCAGGAAGGTTCTCCACGCCGTATATGAGGTCAGGGAAGATAGCCTTTGTATAAACCTCAGGAACTGTGTTTCTTGTAGAAACGCGGACTGAAGACGAGTTGAACTCAAGCTCACCTGAACCGAGATCGAGGGCGACGCCGCCGAAGGTCTGGACAAGTAGGAAATAGTCGTATGCCCTCATGAACCTTGCTTCTGCAATCATTGAAGGTGCAAGGTTCACGGCCTCGGCATTGGAGATGATTCCGTTGGCGGTATTGATGAACGTGAAGGCAGTGCCCCACAATGCATCGCTTCGTGCTGTGGAAGCATTGAGGCTTCCTGCACCTGAGCGGTCTGCATCCTTGAAGTTACCGTCGGCATCAGCGCCATAAGTAAACTCATCGGTACCGGTCTCAAGTGAATTGTAATAATATGCCTGTCCGCCTATCCAGCGGAGGTGGGAATAGAGAGCGGTCAAACCACCTTCGACACCCAGCTGAGTCGTGAAGAAGTCAGGGGTGAAGACAGTCTTCGGGTGCTCTTCCAGAACGCTGTTGCAGGAGCTCAGAAGGACGGCTGCACTAGCAATACCCAATGTGATTTTGGTTATATTTTTCATATTCGGATCCAATTAGAAAGTTAAGTTGACACCGAGAAGGAAGTTACGTGTGTTAGGAGTGTTGTAACCGATGTAGGAGAGACGTCCAGGACCAGGACGGCCGGAAGCGGTATAACCGCTGTTGGCGTTGGTTTCAGGATCGAGACCTGTCTCGTTGAAGAAGTCGGAGAAGAGGACGATTCCAGGGTTCTGGAGGGTAGCGTAAAGACGGAGATTGTCGATGCCTGCCTTCTTGAGACCTTCAAGCTTGTGGAAACTGTATCCAAGGGTGATGGTGCGGATCTTGGCGAACGAGCCGTTGTAGTATGCAAGGGTTGAAGCGTACTTAGGGTTATCGTTGCTGGTGAGCGAGCCTGGTCTTGGATAGCGGGCGCTGGTGTTTTCAGGTGTCCAGTAGTCCACGTCGATCTGACCGCGGCGGCCTGAGTTCATGTTCAGGTATGAGTTGCCGCTCTGGAGGGATGACAGGAGGATACCGCCGCACTGGAATGCGCCGATGACTGAGAGGTCGAGGTTTCTCCATCTAACGGTGGTGTTGAAACCACCCTGGAACTTGGCCTCAGCGCTCATAGGAACGCGGTCGTTGCTGTCAATTGCGCGGACAGGTGAGCCGTCAGCGTTATAGTCGCCGTGATACTTGACCTTGATGGAACCGATGGCCTGCTTCATGCCGTTCACGACTGTACTAGGCTCGAGGATGTCCATATAAGGGTCGCCCTCCTGCCAAAGTCCGTCGTACTCGTAGTCATAGATACAGTTGATAGGATAGCCTACGAACCAGCAGTTTCCTTCATCCCTTTCAGAACCGTCTGCGAGGGCGATGAGCTTGCTCTTGTTCGTGTAGAGGTTGAGGCCTGCAGTCCAAGTCCAGTCACCCTTGTCGATGATGGTTCCGTTGAGGGTGAGTTCAAGACCCCTGTTCTGGGTTGAACCGATGTTGGCTGTGTATGAGCCTACACCTGAGGTTGAAGGAAGACCGAGGTTGAGGAGGATGTCCTTGGTGGTGACATCGTAGTACTCGACGGTACCGGTGAGACGGCCGTTGAAGAATCCGAAGTCGAGACCATAGTTCCAGGTCTGCGAGTACTCCCATCCGAGCTCAGGGTTAGGAAGGGTGGATACATAGTAACCTGTTGCATAGGTGTCGCCGAAGTTGTAAGGTCTGGTCGAGAGACGTCCAAGAGTGCTGTATGCACCGATGGCCTGGTTTGAAGTCTCACCGTAACCTACACGGAGCTTGAGTTCGCTGAGCCAGCCGCGGGTGCCTGCCATGAAGTTCTCGTTGTGGATGTTCCAACCGACGGAAACTGCAGGATAGGTATGCCACTGGTGACCTGGAGCAAGGCGTGAAGATGCATCGGAACGTACAGCAGCTGAAAGCATGTACTTGTCAGCATAGGTGTACATGATACGGCCCATATAGGAAACAAGGCCAGTCTGGGTATAGGAACCGCCGCCTACGGTGATGTCGGAAGCGAGGCAGGATCCGATGTTGTACCACTGGAAGAGCTCGTTAGGGATGTTCTTTCCGTTGAGACCCTGTCCCTGGCTGGTGGTCTGCTCTGCTGAGAAGAGTCCTACTACGTTGAGATGGTGCTTCTCTGCGAAGATTCTGTCGTAGGTAAGGAGGTTCTCGACGGTCCAGTTGCGGGTCTCATTGTAGTTCCAGGAAGCGGAGTTAGGGTTTGTAGCTGAACCGTTCACACCGATTCCGGTGAATGAGCCGCTCTTTGTGTTGCGGAAGTTGTAACCGCCGCTGAGCTTGTACGAAAGGCCCTCGATCCAAGGGAAGTTGACCTTTACATAAGCGGTGTTGTAGGAAGCGACGTTGTCGGACTCGTTGTTGTAGATTCCGGCAGCTGTGAGCTCTTCCACTCTTTCGCGGGTGAAGATGTACTGGTCAGCATCCGAAGGCATGGCGACGCGGTACTTGAGGGAACCGTCAGCATTGTAAGGGTTTACAAGCGGCGACTTGGAGAGAACAGCGTACATATCGACCTGGTTTCCGGTATTGCCGGTGAAGCTGGTGGTGGTGGTGAAACCGACCTGGAACCACTTGCCGATCTTCTGGTCAACGCTTCCGTTGAGTGAGATGCGGTCGAAGCCCTGGGTAGGGACGACAGCCTCATCATTATAATAGGTAACGCCGAAACGGTAGCTTCCGCCCTTTGTACCGCCTGCGATGTTGAGGTCGTAGTTCTGGGTGTAGCCCGGACGGTAGAAGAGGTCCTGCCAGTCGGTGAAGATGTCGTTGGACTCATCGATTGAGTTCTTGTACTGGCCGGCCATCTCACGCATGCGGATGTACTTGTCCTGAGGCATCATAGGATACTTGACAGCCTTCTTGTAAGCGCCGTAGCTGTTGAAGGATACCTTCGGAGCCTGTCCCTCGACACCCTTGTAGGTGGTGATGAGGATGACACCGTTAGCACCTCTGGAACCGTAGATGGCGGTCGAAGCTGCGTCCTTGAGGATGTCCATGCTCTTGATATCGTTTGTGGAGATATCGGAGAGGCTTCCCATGAACGGCATACCGTCGAGGACGATGAGAGGGTCATTGGATGCAGAGAGTGATCTCTGACCGCGGATGCGGATCTGCATTGAAGAACCCGGCTTGGAGTCTGTCTGGGTCATCATGACACCGGCGACACGACCGTCGAGGGCGCGGGAGATATCGTTTGCAGGGATGGCACGGAGTGTTCCGCCATCGACTGAAGCGATGGATCCCGTCACGTCAGCGCGGCGTGCGGTACCGTAACCGATGACTACGGTAGCCTCGAGTGACTGTGAATCCTCTTCGAGGATGATGGCCAGGAGGTTCCTTCCGTTCACCGGAACGAGCTGGGACTTGTAACCCAATGATGATACTTCGAGAATAGCGTTTGCAGGAACGTTGATGGAGAAATTACCATCTGCGTCAGTGACACCGCCGTTGGTGGTGTTCTGGACCTGCACGCCCGCTCCGATTACAGGAGCACCATTCTCATCTGTAACGGTACCCTTGACATTGATGTTCTGCGCGAGAACCGTCAAAGGCATCATACAGCACAGAAACATAAGTCCGAGGACTTTCTTAAGATTTAGTTTCATAAGAACTGTGGTTGTGTAAGATAGTTAATAAAAAATTGATAGTGAAATATATAGTTTCAGTTCAATCTAATATGTGCTCTTTCTGTGTTCTTTTCAATCAGTACAAATATAACATTTTTTGAACAAAAAAGTCCATTTATCCGCACTTTTTGTATTCTTCGGTGACTTTTGACGGGTAATTGTATTATCTTTGAGCAACAAAGGACACATAATCATCAATATCCAATCACATTATGAACACACTGAAAAGACTTCTGACCGCTGCAGCCGTCATTCTGACCGGCCTTTCCGCAGCGGCAGCCAACAGATTCATCACTTTCGAAAGCAGCTCCACGGGCGTTCAGCTTGCCGGGAGCGGCAGCGTCGCGGCCATTGCCATTGACAGCGGCAATGAATGGGAGGGCGTCAAGTGGGCGGCCGAGAATCTGGCGCTCGACTTCGAGCGCGTGACCGGCCTTAAACCGGCGGTCGGCGGCGAAGGGCGCATCATCGTCGGGACCCTGGGAAAGAGCGCCGCCATCGAGCCATTCCTCAGCGCCGAGGAGAAGGCGCAGCTCAGCGGCAAGCGCGAGATGTACTATATAAAGGTCACCGGGGACAATGTCATCGTCGCCGGCTCGGACAAGCGCGGCACCACCTACGGAATCTACGCCATCTCCAAGGAGATCGGAGTGTCACCGTGGTACTGGTGGGCTGACGTGCCTGCAGAGAAGCACAGCGAGATCTTCGCGAAGGAAGGCCTCTACACCGAGGGCGAGCCGGGAGTGTTCTACCGCGGAATCTTCCTCAACGACGAAGCCCCTGCGCTTACCGGATGGGTCAATGAGAACACCAACGGCTACACCAGCGAATTCTACAAGCACGTCTTCGAGCTCCTGCTCCGCCTCAAGGGCAACTTCATGTGGCCTGCAATGTGGGACGCCGCGTTCTATGACGACGACCCTCTGAACATGTACTATGCCGACACGATGGGCATCATAATGGGAACCTCGCACCATGAGCCTTGCTCCCGCGCCCAGAAGGAGTGGCACAGATACGGCAGCGGCGCGTGGGACTACACGAAGAATGCCTCCACCCTCATGTCCTTCTGGAAGGAGGGCATCGAGAGGATGAAGAACACCGAGGACGTGGTCACGGTGGGAATGCGCGGCGACGGCGACATGGCGATGAGCCAGGGCACGAACATCGCGCTGCTCGAGAAGATCATCAAGGACCAGAGGAAGATGATCGCCAAGGTTACCGGCAAGCCTGCGGAGAAGACCCCGCAGGTCTGGGCGCTCTACAAGGAGGTCCAGGACTACTATGACGAGGGGATGCGCGTCCCTGACGACGTCACCCTCCTGCTGTGCGATGACAACTGGGGCAATGTCCGCAAGCTCCCTCTGCTGGACGCCAAGCCGCGCAGCGGCGGCTACGGAATGTACTACCATTTCGACTACGTGGGCGGCCCGAGAAACTACAAGTGGATCAACACCAACCAGATACAGCGCGTCTGGGAGCAGATGAACCTCTGCTGGGAGTACGGCGTGCGCAAGCTCTGGGTAGTCAACGTCGGTGACCTCAAGCCGGTCGAATACCCTATCCAGTTCTTCCTCGACATGGCCTGGAACCCGGAGGCATACAACCCTTCAAACCTCAAGGCGCACACCGTGGACTTCGCCGCCGACACCTTCGGCGAGGAGTACGCAGAAGAGATCGGTGACATAATGGACCTTTACGGCAAGTATTCACGCCGTGTGACTCCGGAACTCCTGACCGACGCCACCTACAGTCTGAACTACGACGAGTGGCCGCGAGTGGTCAGCGAGTGGAAGGAGCTCGAGCTTAGAGCCCTCAGGGTGGCTCAGAAGCTTGCTCCGGAGTATATCGACGCCTACGAGGAGCTGGTGCTCTTCCCTGTCCAGGCCTTCGGCAACGTCTATGAGATGTACTATGCCGTAGCAATGAACAAGGCCGCAGAGGACGTGGACGAAATCAACATGTGGGCTGACAAGGTCGAGGCCGCATACGCACGCGACGCAGAGCTCTGCGCCCACTACAACCACGAAATCGCCGGTGGCAAATGGAACCATATGATGGACCAGAACCACATCGGCTACTTCATGTGGCAGGAGCCGCGCGAGCAGAGGATGCCGGCGGTGAAGAGAGTGAACGGATCATCACCGCTGTGCCATCTCGAGAAGGACGGATACATTTCCATCGAAGCCGTGAACTATTCTGAAAAGCACGTGGCCGATGATGAGGTGCAAGTCTGCACTATCGAGGGACTTGGAAAGACCGTCGGCGCTGTCACTACCCTGCCGGCCGCGGTAAACCCGTCAGAGAAAAGCGCTTACGTAGAGTATTCCATTGAAACGGAAAGTGCGGGCGCGGCTGCATTGACAGTCCTGCTGGCTCCGACATTGAACTTCAACCAGAACGTCGGTCTGACCTATGCGGTGAGCGTGGACGGCGGCGAGGAGGTGGCCGTGAACTTCAACGGCATGTACAAGGGCGAGCTCGGGCAGTGGCAGGCGAACAGCATCATCGAGTCCCGCGCGAGGCTGGATTTCGGCGAGCCTGGCAGGCACACCCTCAGGTTCAGGTTCGTCTCCCCTGGAATCGTGGTAGAGAAGATAATGGTGAATTTCGGAGGACTGAAACAGTCTTATCTGGGAGCGCCGTCTTCAGAATTGGTAAAATAATACTGGATTTATTAAAAAAGTGGTCATCAATCAAAGGTTGATGACCTTTTTTTTGTATATTTGTAGGTCAAGCCAAGATAATTAATAATTAAAACACATAATTATGCAACAAACTAACGCAGAAGCCAAGGGCTTCTACAAACTTTCCTGGATGCAGCGTATCGGCTTCGGTTCCGGAGACCTCGCTCAGAACCTCATTTATCAGACCATCAGCATCTGGCTCCTCTTCTTCTACACCAACGTATTCGGCCTCAAGCCTGACGTTGCTGCAGTAATGTTCCTCATCGTACGTCTCGTGGACGTGCTCTGGGACCCTTGCGTGGGAGCATTCGTAGACAAGGGCACTCCTAAATGGGGCAAGTACCGCTCATGGCTCATCCTCGGCGGTATTCCGCTCGCAGGTCTCGCCATCCTCTGCTTCTGGAACGGTTTCAGCGGTTCACTCGTATATGCATACATCACATATGTAGGAATGAGCATGTGCTACACCCTCGTCAACGTGCCTTACGGAGCTCTGAACTCTTCACTCACCCGTGACACAAACGAGATCACCGTCCTCACTTCCACACGTATGTTCATGGCCAACCTCGGAGGTCTCATCGTGAAGTCACTCCCTCTGGTCATCGCCATCTTCGCTCCGAAGGTCCTCAACCCTGAGACCGGAAAGATGACCGCTGTCTACAACACACCTGAGGCAGCTTCAGCCTGGTTCATCACAATGAGCATCTTCGCCATCGCAGGACTCCTGCTCCTCTTCTTCTGCTTCTCACAGACCAAGGAGCGCGTCGTCATGGACCAGAAGGAAGCCGCAAACGTGAGGGTGTCAGACCTCTGGATGGAGTTCGTCAGGAACAAGCCTCTGCGCATCCTCGCCTTCTTCTTCATCACAGCCTTCGCTATGATGAGCGTCAGCAACGCTGCCGATTCATATTTCATGACATACAACATCGGTGCTACTCCGTTCATGACCACAGTATTCATGTGGCTCGGAACCATCCCTGCATTCCTCTTCATGCCTCTCGTGCCTGCAATCAAGCGCGCCATCGGCAAGAAGGGTATGTTCTACCTGTTCCTCGGCACCGCCATCGTGGGTATGGCAATGATGTACGTATTCGTATCCATCCCTGCCATCAGGGAGCACTTCGTGCTTCTCTGCATCGCACAGTTCGTCAAGAGCACCGGTATCATCGTGGCCACCGGATATATGTGGGCACTCGTCCCTGAAGTAGTATCCTACGGCGAATACACCACAGGAAAGCGCATCTCAGGTATCGTCAACGCCCTCACCGGAATCTTCTTCAAGGCCGGTATGGCTCTCGGCGGCGTAGTCCCTGGACTCGTTCTCGCCTGGGTGGGATTCAATGCCGACAGCACTGTCCAGACCCCTCTCGCAGAGCAGGGTATCCTCTGGCTCGTAACCCTCATCCCTGCAGTGCTCCTCGTCCTTGCAATCTTCATCATCAGCAAGTATGAGCTCTCAGATGAGAAGATGGACGAAATCAACAGGGCCATCGAAGCAAAGAACCTTGAAAACTAATAACCAGAAACATTATGGCAAAGAAAGTACAGAAAAGATACCTCTTACCCGAGGACTACATGGCTGACCCGTCAGTACATGTGTTCAATGACAAGATCTACATCTACCCTTCACACGACTGGGAGGATGATTCAAATGTAGAGGATGACAGCGGCGACCAGTATATAATGAAGGACTACCACGTCCTTTCCATCGACGGCGACCCTATGACCGGCAAGGTCACCGACCACGGCAAGGTCATCGGCCTCGAAGACATCGCATGGCACGGACGCCAGCTCTGGGACTGCGACGTCCAGGAGAAGGACGGCAAGTACTATATGTTCTTCCCTATGAAGGACAAGAACGAAGTGTTCCGTCACGGTGTCGCCATCGCAGACAACCCTGCAGGACCTTTCATCCCTCAGCCGGAGCCTGTCCACGGCAGCTACTCCATCGACATGGCCATCCTCAAGGATGACGACGGCGAGTACTATATGTACTTCGGCGGTCTCTGGGGCGGTCAGCTCCAGTCATACAGGGACAATGTCGGTATCGAGGACCCTGCAAAGAACAACACCCCTGACAGCCCGAACCTCCCTCACGGCGACCAGCCTGCAATCCCGAGCCGTGTCGTGAAGCTTTCCAAGGACATGCTTCAGTTCGGCGAGGAGCCTAAGCCGGTGGTAGTGGTGGACGAGAACGGCAAGCCTCCCGCTGCCCACGACCCTCACCGCTTCTTCGAGGCCAGCTGGACGTTCAAGAAAGACGGCAAGTACTACTTCACATACTCCACCGGTGACAGCCACCTCCTCTGCTACGCAATCGGTGACAATGTCTACGGACCGTTCACATACAAGGGTGTCATCCTCACCCCTGTCGTAGGATGGACCACGCACCACGCCATCATCGAGTGGAAGGACAAGTGGTATCTGTTCCACCACGACAGCGTACCTTCAGGAGGCAAGTCCTGGCTCCGCAGCCTCAAGGTCTGCGAGCTCACGTTCAATGAGGACGGCACAATCGAGACAATCGAAGGAATCGACGAATAATAACAACACCTAGCCTGGACAATACAGTTTCCAGGCTATTTCATTTAAACACCGATATGAAAAAAGCACTTATCCTTTTGCTTGCAGCCGCTTCAATGCTCTTCGTATCCTGCGGCGAGAAAAAGTATGAAACCGTAAAGGGCGATCCTCTCAAGACGATGATCTACACCCTCGACAACGGTCTGAAGGTCTATATGTCCGTGAACAAGGACGAGCCAAGGCTCCAGACCTACATCGCAGTCAACTCCGGCGGCGCCAACGACCCTTCCGACAACACCGGTCTCGCCCACTACCTCGAGCATCTGATGTTCAAGGGCAGCGAGAACCTCGGAACCAGCGACTATGCTGCTGAGAAAGTGATCCTGGACCAGATCGAAGCACTGTTCGAGACATACAAGGCGACGACCGACGTCGCTGAGAGAAAAGCCATCTACCACGTGATAGACTCCCTCAGCTACGAGGCATCCAAGATTTCCATCCCTAACGAATACGACAAGGCAATGGCCATCATCGGAGCGCAGGGGACCAACGCCTTCACCTCCAACGATGTCACCTGCTACACCGAGGACATCCCTTCGAACCAGATCGAGAACTGGGCGAAGATACAGTCCGACCGTTTCAAGAATATGGTCATCAGAGGATTCCACACAGAGCTTGAAACCGTGTATGAGGAATACAATATGTACCTCAACGAGGACAGCGAGAATGCAATGATGGCGCTCGACTCTGTACTCTTCCCTCACCACCCTTACGGACTCCAGTCAGTAATCGGAACTTCGGAGCACCTCAAAAGCCCTTCGATCACCGCCATCAAGAGGCAGAAGGCAAAGTACTATGTACCAAACAACGTGGCCATCTGCGTCGCAGGTGACTTCGACCCGGATGAGTTCGTAGCCATCATCGAGAAATACTTCGGCGACTGGGAGGCCAACCCTGAACTTCCAGTACGCATCATAGCAGATGAAGCCCCTATCGAGGCTCCTGTAGTCAAGGAAGTGTACGGTACAGAATCCGACTTCGTAATGATCGGCTGGAGATACCCTGGCGAAAAGGACCAGTTCAAGAGCGAGATCGGAGAGATTGCAGCAGAAATGCTCTACAACGGCAAGGCCGGCATTATGGACCTTGACCTTAACCAGCAGCAGAAAGTGCTTCAGGCTGTAGCCGCTCCATATTCAAGGACTGACTGGAGCGAATTCCTTCTCGAAGGCTTTCCAAAACAGGGACAGGAGCTTGAGGAAGTCTCCGCCCTTCTCCTCGAAAGCGCAGCCAAGCTCCGCGCCGGAGACTTCGACGAGAATCTCCTGAAGGCCGCAATAGCGAACTTCAAGCTCTCAGAGATGCGTTCCTACGAGCGCAACAGAGGCCGGGTCAACGCATTCATGAACTCATTCATCGCCGGCCACAACTGGGCTGACGACGTACATCAGCTCGACAGGCTCGCAAAGGTCACCAAGCAGGATGTCATCGACTGGGCCAACGAATACCTCCCGGAGAACGGATACTGCGTGGTTTACAAGCGCAACGGCGCCAACCCTAAGAACCAGAAGATCGAGGCTCCGTCCATCACCCCTATCGCAATGAACCGTGACGCTCAAAGCGCCTTCCTCTCCGAACTCCAGGCCAGCGAGGTAAGCCCTATCGAACCGGTGTTCGTGGACTTCAGCAAGGATATGTCCACCTTCAAGGCTCAGTCAGGACTCGACGTGCTCTACAAGAAGAATGAGACAAACGACATCGCCACCCTCCAGTTCGTATTCGACGAAGGAGCCATCAGCGACCCTGCTCTCAGCATAACTTCAGACTATATCAGCTACCTCGGCTCCGAAAACAGAAGCGCAGAGGATATCGCGCTCGGAATGTACACGCTCGCCTGCAACTACTCGATGAACGTTAGCTCCAGCACCACTTCCCTCTCCCTCACCGGCCTTTCCGAGAACATAGGCCAGGCTCTCGACATCTTCGAGGACCTCATCGCCAATGCTGTGGCTGACGAGGATATCCTCGCCCAGCTGAAATCCGACGTGCTCCAGTCCCGTATGATGAACAAGATGAGTCAAAGCGCCTGCAACAGCGCACTCAACACATACGTAATGTACGGACCTGACTACATCAGCAGCACTACACTCTCGAACGAAGCCGTTTCCGCCCTCACATCCGAGGAACTCCTCGCCAAGGCGACCAACCTCCTTGCCAAGCAGCACAAGATCCTCTACTACGGACCTATGAGCGAAAGCGAACTGAAGGAAATGCTCGCCGAGCACCACAAGGTAGCAGCCGAACTCGAGCCGCTGACAAAGGTATATGCCCGCAAGAAGCTCATAAGCGAGCCGAAGGTATATATCGCTCCATACGATTCCCGCCAGTTCAACTACATCCAGTACTCTAACAGAGGCGAGAAGTTCGACAGCGCCGACACTCCTGGCATCACAGTGTTCAACGAGTACTTCGGAGGCGGAATGAACACTGTCGTGTTCCAGGAGATGAGAGAGGCACGTGCCCTTGCATACTCAGCCAGCGCATACCTCAACGAACCTGCATTCACAGATGACTGCTATTCATTCTATGCCCGTATCGGATCACAGAACGACAAGCTCCAGACAGCCGTCGAGGCATTCGATGAAATCATCAACAACATGCCTGAGTCAGAAAAGGCTTTCAACATTGCGAAAACAGCTATCGACGGTGTCCTCAGGACACGGCGCACCACAGGTTCGGCAGTTCTCAACTCCTACCTCAAATGCCAGGAGCTCGGTCTCACAGAACCTCTCGACAAGGCTGTGTTCGAGGCCCTTCCGGACATCACCCTCGAGACTTTGAGCGCTACCGCTCAGAAGTGGACCAAGGACCGCGTTTATGAATACGGCCTCCTCGGTGACGCAAGCGGCATGGACCTCAACTTCCTAAAGACTCTGGGACCTGTCCAGATGCTGACCCTCGAAGACGTGTTCGGCTACTAGACCGTCATCGGAAACGGAATTCGGTGATGTTCTGTATTCCGGGGATTCCGTAATACGCCTGAACGACATCACCCTTCAGAAATATTTCACGACCAAGGATATCCGGGTTGTCCACAAGATTGAGGGCATCCCGGATATCTCCTTTCTGGAGCTGCACGGACATACAGGATGACTTCTCTGAAACCGACGCCCGGGAGGCTATGGCTATGTTCGTCCTGGAGCTGAACGGCCCCTGGAACGACACCTTCGATGAGCTCAGGTCGCCACCGACCACATATCCGCGTACCCAGATTCCTTCAGCGCCTGCCATGGACCTGGCCTGCTGGATAGTATGGACATCCGACTCCGGCAGCTGAACATCACCGCCTCCGATGGAATAGTCCTCATAGGACCAGTATCGGGTCGTGTCCAGCTGTATCGACACGGGTATGGAAGTGGACTCAGGGGCTGGAGCCGAGATATTCACGGAAAGGATTTCGCGGCTTTCCAGACGGCGGACGAACAGGGTTTCATCCACTCCCCCGTCGCTAAGGACCAGAGAGACTTCGCCGGGGTTGAAATATGCAATCCTTTTCTCCGAGAAACCGTACATCAGCTTCCCATCATCGGATTTAAGGAACAGGACCCCGTCAGGAAACGATGTCAGGAAGTCTTCTGAAACGTTAAGCTTTATTCCGGAATTGATCTGATGACAAAGGAGCTCGACATAGGTCACATCACCGGATTCCACTGTAACTGTCCTTGCATCCCCATACTGGGGAGATTCGAACGCCGGTTTATCGAATATGCGGGAAACGGCCTTGACAGAATATTTCCCGGGAGCCACCTCGATGCTCTCGGGTGAAAGGCCGTACGGGCCCTCATAGACAGGTTCTCCATCAGAGTCCAGGACAGAAAGTATGAAATCGTTGGTATCAGGGATGGATACCCCGGCCGCCCTGGTATTGGCGGAACCGGAGAAGCGCAGATGGAGTTCTCCTTTCCCCATCGAGGGGAACAGCGACTCACAGGAAGAAAACGTTGGAACCAAAGCGGCCAGATAAAGCAGCCATGAAAAATGATGTGATCCTTTCATAATGATTTGATTTTGTCCGCTGCGGAATTGCAGCTAGGCAAAAGTATGTCACCACGGACAAAAAAACATATCAAATCATAAAAACCACCGGGCCTGTAAAAAAAATTCACGGCGTATCGTATCACTACGAAAACGCCGCTACTTAACCTAAACTTAAACTATGAAAAACTTCACTGTAAATTTACATATAAATTCGAAAAAAGGACAACAAAACGACAAAAAACCGTTTCATTGTCCAAAAAATGTCTAAAAATGTCTTAACAGTCTATTTCTCCGAGAGGAAACGCTGTATCTCCTCATCTGAAAGAGTGTAGTTCACCAGGTTGCCGTTGAGATACTGATCGTATGATGCCATATCCATCAGGCCGTGTCCTGTAAGGTTGAAGAGTATGACTTTCTCCTCACCGGTCCCGATGCATTCCTTTGCCTCACGGATCGTAGCGGCAATGGCGTGGCAGGATTCAGGTGCAGGGATGATGCCTTCGGCACGGGCGAACAGGCATCCGGCCTCGAAGGATTCGAGCTGGTTTATATCCATTCCTTCCATGAAGCCGTCCTTGAGGAGCTGTGAAACGATTCCGCCTGCTCCGTGATAGCGCAGACCGCCGGCGTGTATATTGGCTGGGGCGAACTTGTGTCCGAGAGTGTACATAGGGATAAGGGGGGTGTAACCGGCCTCATCACCGTAGTCATATCCGAATACACCGCGGGTGAGCTTCGGGCAGGATGCCGGCTCGACTGCGATGAAACGGGTTTTCTTTCCGTCCAGGAAATTATGCCTCATGAACGGGAAGGCGATTCCGCTGAAGTTTGATCCGCCGCCGAAGCAGGCGATGACCATATCAGGATACTCCCCTGCCATCTCCAGCTGCTTTTCAGCTTCCAGGCCGATGATGGTCTGATGGAGGGAAACGTGGCTCATTGTGGAGCCGAGGGTGTACTTGCATTTCTCAGGAGTGGTGCGTGCGAGCTCCACAGCCTCCGAAATCGCTGTACCAAGGGATCCCTGGTGGTTAGGATTGGCGGTAAGGATATCCTTTCCTGCACGGGTGGACATCGATGGAGAAGGAGTCACCTGAGCGCCGAACACCCTCATCATCGAGCGTCGGTAAGGTTTCTGCTCGTAACTTACCTTCACCTGATAGACTGCAGCCTCGAGTCCGAAGAGCTTGGCTGAATAGGAAAGTGCAGTACCCCACTGCCCGGCACCGGTCTCGGTGGTGACGTTTGTCACCCCTTCCTTCATACAGTAGTAAGCCTGTGCGAGGGCGGAGTTGAGCTTGTGGGAGCCTACAGGGCTCACGCTTTCATTCTTGAAATATATGTGTGCGGGAGTGCCGAGAGCCTCCTCGAGCCCATATGCGCGGACAAGCGGTGTGGAACGGTAATATTTGTACTTCTCCCTGACTTCCTCCGGAATGTCGATCCATCGGTCGGTCACATTGAGCTCCTGCTTGCAGCATTCCCTTGCGAAAAGCTGGGCAAGCTGGTCCTCCGTTACCGGCTGACGGGTCTGCGGGTCGAGCATCGGCAGCGGTTTGTTCGGCATATCGGCCTGAATGTTGTACCACTGGCGAGGAATATCATCCTCCGCGAGAAAGAATCTTTTCTGTTTCATTTTCGTTGACTTTGTATTTTGTTGCAATATAAACATTTTTTAAAATATTTAATAATCCAAGGAGCAAAAAAATCTTTCCAATCAAAGTTTTTTTTCTATATTTCGTGTCCGTTTGGACCAATAGCCAATGAGACTCAGACTGACCGCCATATTACTTCTCTTGATTTCCATCGCCACCCAGGCGCAGGAGAAAGTCAAGCATGGATTCAACTCAGTCCCCTATCCCGTCATCGGCTGGAGCGACGACCTGGGCATCCAGTACGGTCTGAACTACACTCTCTTCAACTACGGGGACGGCTCGATGTTCCCGAACTACAAGTACAAGATAGTGGCGGAAGTCTCCAGATACACAAAGGGCCAGACAGGCGTGAAGATGACCTTCAACTCCTCCTACGTCATCCCGGGGATCACCGTTTCCGCAGCCGTCGCATACAATTTCAACCCGCTCTACCAGTTCTACGGCTTCAACGGTACAGTGACCGAGTTCGACCCGAGCATACACAGGAAGAACGGAAGCGCCTACTATGACATCGACAGGAAGTTCGTCAGGGCTGTAGCAAACTTCCAGGGCAACATCTGCACCGGCCTCAGATGGGCTGCAGGACTCAATTTCCTGTCCTACAGGATCTCCGATGTCAATCCTAAATACGGATACGACCCCGGACATTCCCTCTACCACGACTATATAGCCGACGGCACCATCAGGGAGGATGAAGCCGGAGGAGGCAATGTCCTGGAATACAACGCCGGCATCGTCTATGACACCCGCGACGCCACCTCGGTGCCTACAAGAGGGATCTGGGCGGAGTTCTACCTTACAGGTGCGCCCGACATATTCAGGACAGGCTACCACTACTCCCGCCTCAGCGCCCACTTCAGGCATTATGTCTCCCCCTGGGGTGACGACAGATTCACCGTCGCCTACCATCTGGGATACCAGAACATCCTCAGCGGAGAGGCGCCTTTCTACGTCCTCCAGAACATCACGTCGCTCGTGATCAACAAGACCGTCTATGAGGGTCTGGGCAACAGATACACCATCCGCGGCACACGCAGCAACAGGTTCGTCGCCAACGGCTATGCCTGGGGCAATCTGGAAATGCGCATAAAGCTCTTCCATTTCATACTGAAGAACCAGGCGTTCTATGTTTCGACCAACCCGTTCATCGATATGGGAGCCATCGTGAATCCTTTCCGCCTGGACGCTGAAAAGGGCACGGGTCTCTACAAGGAGGCCACCAGGCTTCACGAGAGCGCCGGCCTGGGACTGAAACTGGTAATGAACAGGAACTTCGTCGTAGGCATCGAAGCCGCCAAACCGTTCAACCCCGATGACGGCCACGGCCGCATCATCATCGGCACCAACTATATTTTCTAAAAAAAATATCAGAAACAAGTTAAACCTCGCAAAGGAAGAATTGTCAAAATATCAGTGAGCCTTAATGGCCACGGTTTATTAATCATAATAACCTAACACTATTTTCAAAAATGAAGAAATTTATTGTTACCCTTATGGCAGCTGCGATGATGCTCTTCGCAGGCTCAACAAAGGCTGACGCTCAGGGCCCAGGCTTCGGCAACTTCGACCCTGCACAGATCGCACAGATGAGAGTGGACCAGATGAAGGAAAGCCTCAAGATCAATGACGATCAGGCTACCAAGCTCCTTGACCTCTTCAAGAAGGAGATGGAGGAGATGTCAAAGATGTTCGAAGGCGGCGGTATGCCTGACATGGGCAAGATGCAGGAGAACCAGAAGAAGCAGGACGAGGCCATCAAGAAGATCCTCACCGAGCAGCAGTACAAGGATTACGCTGAGCAGCAGAGAAAGATGATGGAACAGTTCGGCGGCGGTTTCTAGGCCACGTAACTGAATCACGATAAGAAAACCTCCCGGAATTAGTTGTGCCCGGGAGGTTTTTTTGTCTATTTCTTTTCAGGACGCATCTTGGCGTATTTCAGCAGTATGGTCTTCGGCTCAGGATAGTCGTCAAATGCGATCTTCGCCTTGAGCTCCGGGAACGTTCCCGTGATGTCGAGTATCCGCCCCGGACCGAAACGGTTGTGCTCGATGCGCTGTCCTACAGTGAAATCACGCATCGGAGAAGGTACGAACGTGGCTTCGTCGTAACGCGGAGCAAAAGGAGCCTGGACGACAGGCTTTGGAACCGGAGCAGCAGGGGCAGCCGGAGCCGGACGGCGTGCTGCGGCGGACCTGTCCTGCTTGAAATATGTAACAGCCGAGGATTTGCCGTATGAGGAGCCGCGTGAAGCGCCCCCGAACCGGGAGCCGAACCCGCCGAAGGACGGAGCCGCCGAGCCCCCGGAGGACTCGAAATCATCGTCAGTGAGCGGATTGATAATGTACTTGCTGTCAATCTCCTTGAGGAAGCGGCTCGGAGAGTTGGACTCGTGCTTGCCGTTGCGCATGCGCGTTTCGGTAAAAGAGAGGGCGACCGTACGCTTGGCCCTGGTGATGGCGACATAGAAGAGGCGCCTTTCCTCCTCGATGTCCGCCGGGCCGGCGAGCATTCCTCCGGATGGGAAGATGTTCTCCTCCATCCCCGCTACGAAAACATAAGGGAACTCCAGTCCCTTTGCGGAATGGACGGTCATCAAGGCGACCTTGTTGTTCGTATCCTCGTCAGCGGCGATGTCGACATTGCTCAGCAGCGATACATTCTCCAGGAAATCGTCCAGCTTCACTACCGGCATATCATCTTTCTGAGGGAGTTGATCCTCAGAAAATTCTGCCAGATACTCGTTCTGGCGGTCCTCCACGAAGGAGGCGACGCTGTTTATGAGCTCCTCGACGTTGGAGGTGCGGGACATCCCCTCGATGGAAGTGTCGCTCTTGAAGAATGCATAAAGGCCCGAATCGTCAGCTATCCTCTGCGCCAGCGCCAGGGCGTCGGTCGTGGCGACCAGCTGTGCAAGACGGTTTATCATTTCACAGAAGGAACGGAGTTTGAGGATGGCGGCGTTCCTTATGCCGTACTGCTCCAGGTCTTCGGCGAATACTGCCTTGAAAAGGGAGGTCTGATGGGCCCTGGCGGCCTTGTCCAGCGCCTCGAGGGTGGTGTCGCCGATGCCACGGGCGGGTTTGTTCACCACGCGCTTGAACGACTCCTCATCGTGAGGGTTGACCACCAGCTTGAAATAGGCCATCATATCCTTGATCTCCATACGCTCGAAGAACGAGTTGCCGGAGTAGATCATATACGGCACGTTGCGGCGGCGCAGGGCCTCCTCCAGCGCGCGGGACTGCGAGTTCGTGCGGTAAAGGATGGCGAAATCCTGGTACTGGGCGCGTTCCGCCTGCATGCGGTCGAGGATCTCGGAGGTTATGATCACCGCCTCCTCCTGGTCGTTGTAGGCTCTGATGAAGCGGAGCTTCTCCCCTTCGTCGCCCACGGCGTAGCATTCCTTCGGGATGCGGTTCTCGTTCCGGGCGATGAGGGAGTTGGCGGCATTGACAATCATCTGGGTGGAGCGGTAGTTGCGCTCGAGGCGGAAGACCTTGCACTCAGGGTAGTCCTTCTTGAAATTGAGTATGTTCTCGACCTTGGCCCCGCGGAACGCGTAGATGGACTGCGAGTCGTCGCCGACGACGCAGAGGTTCCTGTGGAACTGGCTGAGTTTCTTCAGTATGATGTACTGGGCCAGGTTCGTGTCCTGGTACTCGTCGACGAGGATGTAATCGAAGCGGGATGCGATGTCCTTCAGGGCGTCGGGATTGTCCCTCAGGAGGATGTTCATGTTCAGAAGGATGTCATCGAAATCCATCACCCCCGACTGCCTGCATTTGGCCGCATAGAGCGAGTAGACATCGCAGATCTTCGGCTTGCGGGCGTGGGTGTCGTTCATTATCACCGTTGCATTGGCACGGTACGCGTCGGCGGTTACGAGGTTGTTCTTGGCCATGGAGATACGGCCGAGGACTTCCTTGGGCTTGTATATCTTGTCGTCGAGCTGGAGCTCCTTCACGCAGGCCTTTATGGCGCTGACAGAGTCGGAGGTATCATAGATGGTGAATGACTCGGGATAGCCCAGGGAAGAGGCGTACTCCCTGAGGAAGCGGATGAATACTGAATGGAAGGTGCCCATGTACAGGCGGCGCGCCTTCCTCTCCCCCACCATCAGAGCGATGCGCTCCTTCATCTCTCCGGCGGCCTTCTTCGTGAAGGTCAAGGCCAGTATCCTGGCCGGATCGCACCCCCCGTCGAGAATGTTCGCAATCCTGCTCGTCAGCACTCTGGTCTTTCCCGAGCCCGCTCCGGCGACGATCAGGACCGGCCCCTCAACACAGGCGACAGCACTCTTCTGCTCGCTGTTCAACCCCTCGAAAACATTCGCGTTGTTCATCTCCATTCTATATGTCCGCCAAGCGAACTTTATCAACCATAATTACCACAAAATTACTAAAAATTGTCTATCTTTGTGCTCTATTTTGAAAATACTCAAACAAGTTACTATAATGTCAAACAACATCGATTTGAAAAAAGGTCTGAACATCCCTGTTTCAGGTATGCCGGACCTCAGAGTCAAGAGAACGATCGTGCCTGACACAGTAGCTGTCCAGCCGTCCGATTACAAGGGTCTCAACGCGAGACTTCTTGTCAGGGAGGGCGACAAGGTGCTGTGCGGCTCACCGGTCCTGGCTGACAAAAAGAATCCTGACGTCCTCATCACGTCACCGGTGAGCGGTACCGTGAAGGAAGTAGTCAGAGGAGACAAGAGAAAGTTGCTTGCAGTGCTCGTCGAAACCGACGACGTTCAGGAGTATCTTGACTTCGGCAAGAAAAACGCCGATGCCCTCAAGAAGGACGAGGTCAAGGACGCACTCCTGAAGAGCGGTCTGTGGGCTGCCTTCATCCAGAGGCCTTACGGTATCATTGCAGACCCTGCAGTCGAACCTAAGGCCATTTTCGTATCCGCTTTCAACACCGCCCCTCTCGCAGTCGACAACGAGTTCGCACTCGGCGAGGAGGTCAATGCCATCCAGGCAGGTGTGACCGCCCTTTCGAAAATAGCGAAGGTCCACGTATCCGTAAAGGAAGGCTCAGCTTTCGCAAGGCTCAACAACGCAGAGATCCACACGTTCAGCAGCAAGTGCAAGCACCCTGCAGGAAACGTCGGAATCCAGATTGCTAACATTGACCACATCCGCAAGGAAGAGACCGTATGGACAGTTTCGCTGTTCCTGCTCGCCTGCATCGGCAAGCTCTTCACCACAGGCAAGTACAATGTACGCAGAAAGGTAGCCGTCGGTGGCCCTATGGCCATCCAGCCATCATACGTCGAGGCTGTTCCTGGCATCGCGCTCAATTCGCTCCGCGACTATTACGGAACGACAGGTTCTGAAATCCGCTTCATCAGCGGCGACATCCTTTCAGGAAAGAACGCCGGCGAGAACGGATACCTCGGATTCTATGACAACCAGGTGACCCTCGTGAAGGAAGGCACCGAGCCCGAGCTTCTCGGCTGGGCACGTCCGTTCAGATTCAACCAGTACTCCATCGACCATACCTACTTCAACTGGTGCCTCGGATGGCTGAACCCTAAGCGCAAGTATGATATGGACACCAACCTCCACGGCGGTCCGCGCGCTTTCGTAATGAACGACGCCTACTACGCAAAGGTGCTCCCTATGGACATCTTCCCTCTCTACCTTGTCAAGGCCTGCATCGCCGGCGACATCGACAACATGGAGAAGTACGGCATCTATGAAGTCCTTCCGGAGGATCTCGCACTCTGCGAGTTCATCGACCCTTCGAAGAACTATATCCAGGATATTATCGCTAACGGCATCGACCTGATGCACAAAGAAATGGCTTAAGTATGAACAAGATTTTCGAAAAAGGTGGCAAGCTCAGTTGGCTTCACTCCACCGTTGATGCTTTCGAGACATTTCTTCACGTACCGGGCACCGTCTCTCTGAAGGGCGCCCACGTCAGAGATGCCGTCGATCTGAAGCGCATCATGATCATCGCTGTGATAGCAGCGGCTCCTGCAGCCCTCTTCGGCATGTGGAACACCGGCTATCAGCACGCACTCGCCACAGGCACAGCCCCGGCATTCTGGGCTGACCTCTGGTTCGGTTTCCTCAAGGTCCTCCCTCTGTTCGTAGTTTCCTACATCGTCGGTCTGGCCATCGAGTTCGGCTCAGCCCAGATCCGCGGCGAGGAAGTGAACGAAGGATACCTTGTATCAGGTTTCTTCATTCCTCTCATCGTCCCTGTAGACGTTCCGCTCTGGATGCTCGCAGTGGCAGTCGCGTTCGCTGTAATCTTCGGAAAGGAAGTGTTCGGCGGCACCGGAATGAACTTCCTCAACCCTGCCCTTCTCACCCGCGCATTCCTCTTCTTCTCATATCCTAACAGCATGTCAGGTTCAGAAACCTGGATCGTTCTCAAGAAGGGAGAGGCTCTCGTGGACGGCGCAACAGGCGCTACACCGCTCTCATTCATCGGTGAAGGTATGGACGGCCTCACAAATGCAGGCGCCCAGTACGGAACCGGTTTCTGGGACATGTTCCTCGGAACCATCCCTGGATCAGTCGGTGAAACCTGTATCATCGCCATCCTCCTCGGCGCCATCATCCTCCTCTGGACCAATGTCGCCAGCTGGAAGATCATGCTCTCATCCGTTATCGGCGCCCTCTTCGTAGGCGGTCTCGCACAGCTCTGCGGCGGCACTGACATCCCTTGCTACTACCATCTCGTAATGGGCGGCTTCGCATTCGGTACCGTATTCATGGCCACCGACCCTGTCACCTCAGCCCAGACCGAGTGCGGCAAGTGGATCTACGGATTCTTCATCGGAGCGGTCTGCGTGGTAATCAGGCTCTTCAACCCTGGTTACGCAGAAGGTATGATGCTCGCAATCCTCCTCGGAAATGTCTTCGCACCGCTGATCGACTACGTTGTCGTAGACCGTCACATCGCGAAGAGGAACAAAACAGTCAAAGCAGCTTAAGATATGAATACTAACAGCAATACCTATACAGTAGTCTACACCACGATAGTGTGTGTGCTCGTAGCTGCGATCCTCGCATTCGTATCTCAAAGCCTCAAGCCTAGCCAGGAGGCCAACGAAAAGGCCGAGACCATCAGCCAGATCCTGACCGCCGCACAGTTCGGTGAGAAATCCGAATGGCAGGCAAAGGGCAATGCAGCAGTGCTTGACTTCTACAAGTCAAACATCGCAGAGTCCATCGTAATCAACGCAGCCGGCGAGAAGGTCTCCGACCTCAACGCAGCCGACGCTGAAATCTACACAACCTCAAGCCTCAAGGCCCAGAACTACAACATCAAGGGCGGAAAGGACCTTCAGCTCCCTGTCTACAAGTTCTCCAACGGCATCTCAGTGATTCCGGTATACGGAGCCGGACTCTGGGGACCTGTCTGGGGTTACATCGCTTTCGAATCCGACCTCAACACCATCGCCGGTGCCTACTTCGACCATGAGTCGGAGACTCCGGGCCTCGGTGGCAAGATCAAGGACGACCCTTCATTCCGTGCCCAGTTCAAGGGCAAGTCAGTCGACTTCGCTGACGCCAAGGGCATCTTCAACATCGTCAAGGGCGGCGCTCCAGAAGGAAAGGCCAATGCCATCGACGCCATCACCGGCGCCACAATGACTTCCAAGGGACTCAACGCAGCCATCAACGTATGGCTCGAGGCCTACAAGTCATTCCTCGGCAGCAACGCTGCCAAGGTCTGCGGCCACCACAACTGCGAAGGCCAGTGCGAAAAGGACTGTGCTGAATGCGAAGGTGAGTGCAACGGAGAGTGCGAAGGCCAGTGCGAAGGAAACTGCGCCCATGAGTGCCAGAACAATGCAACAACAACTGAAGAATAAGGAGGAGATACTATGAGCAAATTGAAAGAAACAATATTGAATCCGATTTTCAAGGGCAACCCTATCACCGTCCTTGTCCTCGGTATCTGCTCTTCACTTGCAGTAACAGTAGAGCTCAAGGGAGCGCTTGTAATGGCTCTGTCAGTGACCATCGTCACCGGTCTTTCCAGCCTTGTGTGCTCACTTCTGCGCAAGACCATCCCTAACAGAGCCCGAATCATCATCCAGCTCGTCGTCGTGGCCCTTATGGTTATCCTCGTGGACCAGTTCCTCAAGTCATTCGAGGCCACCTACCCGCTTGACAAGCAGCTCTCAGTGTACATCGGACTTATCATCACGAACTGTATCGTAATGGGCCGCATCGAGGCTTTCGCCCTCGGAAACAAGCCGGGCGCATCCTTCCTTGACGGTCTTGCAAACGGTCTCGGTTATGGTATGATCCTTCTTATCGTAGCATTCGTACGTGAGCTCCTCGGCTCCGGAACACTCTTCGGAATTCCGGTCCTCTCAGCTCTGGGATATGTCAACAACGGTCTCGTAATCCTTCCTCCTTTCGCCCTCATCCTCCTCGGATGCGTCATCTGGGTGCACAGGAGCATCGACAAGGACCTCCAGGAAAAATAATTGAAAGACACTATCGATTATGGAATATTTAAGCTTATTCATTAAGTCAATCTTCGTTGACAATATGATTTTTGCATACTTCCTCGGTATGTGTTCATACCTGGCAGTATCCAAGAATGTCAAGACAGCCAACGGCCTCGGCATCGCCGTAGCCGCCATGCTGCTCATCACACTTCCTATCAACTATCTGCTGAACAAGTACGTCCTTTCACCGGGCGCCCTTGCATGGCTCGGCGGCAGCTTCGCTACAGTCGACCTCAGCTTCCTCAGCTTCATCATCTTCATCGCTGTCATCGCAGCGTTCACACAGGTCGTGGAGATGGTTGTGGAGAAGTTCCTTCCTGCACTCTATTCATCGCTCGGTATCTACCTCCCTCTTATCGCCGTGAACTGCGCCATCCTCGGTGGCTCCCTGTTCATGCAGCAGAAGGATTTCGGCAATATCGGTGAGTCTGCAGTATATGCACTCGGTTCAGGTATCGGCTGGTGGCTCGCAATCGTAGCCCTCGCAGCCATCCGCGAGAAGCTTTCTTACAGCAACATTCCGGCTGGTCTCAAAGGCACTGGTATCGCCTTCATCACCGTCGGTCTTATGGGTATCGCCTTCATGGCATTTATGGGTATAGCAATCTAAAAGGAGGACAGAATTATGACAGGAACAATCATTTCAGCAATGGCCATCATGGTTATTGTCATCATGCTTCTGGTAGCCGTCCTTCTCATCATCAAGAACGCGCTTACCCCTAAGGGCACCGTCAGGATCGACATCAACGACGGCAAGAAGACCCTCGACGTGACTCCCGGAGCTTCCCTTATGAGCACCCTCGCCGACAACAAGATCTTCCTTCCATCCGCTTGCGGCGGAAAGGCCAACTGCGGCCAGTGCAAGGTCCAGGTCCTCGAAGGCGGCGGCAACATCCTCCCTACCGAGGTCGGTTTCTTCAACAGGAAGCAGATCAAGGACAACTGGCGCCTCGGCTGCCAGGTCAAGGTGAAGGACAACCTCAAGATCCAGATGGACGAAAGCGCCCTGAGCATCAAGAAGCTCGAGTGCGAGGTCATCTCCAACCACAATGTCGCAACATTCATCAAGGAATTCACAGTCAAGCTTCCTGAAGGAGAGAACATCGAGTTCAAGAGCGGACAGTACATCCAAATCGACATCCCTAAGTACGAACTTGATTTCAAGGACATCGACGTCGAGCCCGAGTACCGTGCAGACTGGGAGAAATACGGTTTCTTCAACCTTCATTCTTCCAACCCTGAGGATACCATCCGTGCTTACTCAATGGCCTCCTATCCTGGTGAGAAGGGCATCATCAAGCTCAACGTGCGTATCGCCACTCCTCCGTTCGACAGGAGCGTACCTCGCGAGCTCGGTCCTAAGCTTCTGCCTGTGAACCCTGGTATCGCTTCATCATACGTGTTCACCAGAAAGCCTGGTGACAAGGTTATGATCTCAGGTCCTTTCGGAGAGTTCCTCCTTCCGAAGAACGATCCGGACGATCAGGAGTACATCTTCGTCGGTGGTGGTGCCGGTATGGCACCTCTGCGCAGCCACATCATGCAGCTGTTCAAGACTCTCAAGACCGGTCGCAAGGTCAGCTTCTTCTATGGTGCACGTGCACTCGTCGAGGCATTCTACCTCGAGGATTTCGCAGAAATCGAGAAGGAGTTCCCGAACTTCAAGTTCCATCTGGCACTCGACCGTCCGGACCCTGCAGCAGATGCAGCCGGCGTTCCTTATACCGCAGGCTTCGTACACAATGTGATGTACGAGACCTACCTCAAGGACCACGAGGCTCCGGAGGACATCAAGTACTTCATGTGCGGTCCTCCTATGATGGTCGCTTCTGTGAACAAGCTGCTTGATTCACTCGGAGTGGATCCTGCAAACGTCCTCTACGACAACTTCGGCGGTTAATCCGTCCGACACCTTCAATAAAGGGTGACCCGATAGTCAACTTGGACTAAGGGTCACCTTTTTCAGTTGAAAATGTATTGACGAGCGCGCTCAGAATTCTATCCAAAGAGGAGATTCTGAACCATGCCGAAGAGTTGAAAGCCCATTGGTCCCACAAAATTTAGATTCAACCGTTCAGACTGATGAATCAGTTCTCGCTTGAGAGTAAGCATCCGACGAAATTAATAATGTTGTTGGGGAGAGATTCTCGCTACTTGCCATAGAATGGCTCTCGGCACCTTGAAACCCATTCTGTGGCAGGGAAAGGGGTAGAAATGGGCGATTTGCGGCCATAGAATGACTCTGGGAGGGTCCAGAGTCATTCTGT